>JBIOUH010000069.1:0-14559 GCA_044866955.1 Steroidobacteraceae bacterium | reverse complement strand
TCCAGCCTGCCGTGCCATCAGCAGGCTCACGAGGCGCGCCAAGCGTCCGTTACCGTCCCGAACCCTCCATCTCGCGCACCCGCGTGATGCCCAGAAAATTCCGCAGCACCGCCCGCGCGATCCCGGTTGAAACTCAGATTCCATGCCTGCCGCAGCATATTTCGTCGAGGCCATTGCCAGTCCCTGGCGAAGGTGGCTCGCTCCTTGAGCATTCGATGCTAACTACTTGACCGGGTGATCCGCGTCGTTACTCCCTGCGTGTTCGCACACAAAAGCGGTACCATTTGCCGCCGCCCTCAACGCCCCACGGTGACTGCGTGCCCGAGCAGAAAATCGAAGCCCCGAACGAGAAAGACATCGAGAACATCGCCATGGGCGTGGTGCACGCCGGCCAGGTGATCGAGCAGGCGCTCGGCGAAGATATCGATGGCTCGCGCAACGACCTGTCGCTGATCCAGCGCGTGCTGGACCAGGGCGTCGTTGAGCGCGAAGCAACGTACACGCTGCAGGCACTCGGCCTCGCGTTCGGTCGCGCGTTCCTAAACGAGTTTCCCGACTACGACTGGTGGATGGTCGAGGATGAGTATGGTCGCGATCCGGCCATCCGCTACAAGGAGACGAGCCTGCTCGTCTTCCCGATGACGATGATCTCGAAGCGCGTCGAGGACGGTGAAGAGCTCAACGTTTTGGAGCTGTTCGACGGCCTCGCCAAGCAGCTCGCGGAATTGATCGAGGAAGGCGTCTACGGCGAGTGACCGCGTCACACGACGCGCTTCTGCCACTCGCTGCCGAGCATCGCGAACGTCTGCAAGTCGTGCCAGGCGTCGCGAACGAAGAACGACTTCAGCGCGCACCCTTCGTAGCGGAAGCCCAACTTCTGCAGCACTCTTTCCGAGGCGGTGTTGCCGAGGAATACATGCGCCCACAATCGGTGGGCGCGTAGCTCGTCGAATCCGAACCTGATCAGCGCCGCCGTCGCCTCGGATGCCAGCCCCTGCCGCCACCAATCTTTGTGCAGCACGTAGCCGAAGCCGTACTGCGGCCCGCTGGTACTGCTGCGCATGAGACCGCAGCTGCCGATCAATCGGTTCGACTGTTTGTCTACGAGCCCAAACGTGTAGTTCGCGCGGTCCTCCTGGGAGGACTCGCCGGCGACGAGCTGCAAGAAGCCCTCTGTCTGCTCGACGGTGTTCGGACCGAACGCCGTGTAGCGCGTCACGACAGGGTCGCTCGCATACTCGTGCACGGCGTCGAAGTCATCGACAGTCAGGTCGCGAAAGGTCAGCCGGGCTGTCTCGATTGCGGGTTTCATGGTCTGCATCATGCCTTAAACGGCTGCGCGCCCGCCGGCATCTCAGGCAGATACAACTAGAAGGAGCCGGCAATGAGAACCTGGATCTGCGGCGCAATTACCCTGCTCTGCTCTGCGCTCTGTCTCGCGGACACCGCTGAGGGCTATTGGAGCGGGTTCGCAGAGCGCGACGGCATCAAGCATCAGATCGCGGTTCGCCTCGCCTCCCGCGACGGAGAACTGGCCGGGACCTTCGACTGGCCCTCGATGGGCTACCTCCGCACCGATCTCCTCGGCGTCAAGGTCGAAGGCCGGGACGTTCGTTTCGGCGTCCCGCTGCCGTTGGGATCGATCAAGCTCATGGGTATCGTCGACGGCGATCGGATCCATGGCACGCTCGACCCGATCGGCCTCGTCAAGGGCGAATGGCAGAGCCTCGGTGCAGGCGGCACGTTCGAGCTGCGACGCGGACACGAGCCGTCGCTGCCATACAGAACTGAAGAGGTGCGATTCGCGAACGCTGACGTGACGCTCGCGGGCACGCTGTTTCTGCCATCGAGCGGCAGCAAGCATCCCGCGATCGTCTACATCGCCGGCTCCGGCGACACGACGCGCGGCGATGGCTCCTTCCTTGCCGATCGCCTTGCCCGCTCCGGCATCGCTGCCCTCGCCTACGACAAGCGCGGCACCGGGCAGTCGAGCGGCGACTGGCACCAGGGCGGGTTCGACGAGCTCGCCAACGACGCAATCGCGGCACTGCGCTTGCTGCAAAGTCGCCGCGACATCGACGTCGACCGAACAGGATTCGTGTGCCAGAGCCAGGGCTGCTGGGTCGCGCCGATTGCACTGCGTCGCGGAGCGCCGGCGCATTTCCTCATCGCGCAATCCGGTCCCGGCGTATCGGTCGCCGCGGAAGACCTGGACTACTACCGCGTGACTTTGCGCTCGCAGGGCTTCGGCGAGCCAGAGATCAAGGAAGCGTTCGAGCTCGTCACGACCGACCAGCGAGTGAGCCTCGGCAAGGCATCTTGGACCGAGCTGCAACAGGCGATCAATCGCTTCCACGATCGCGAATGGTTCAAGTCACTCGGCTACGAGCCGACGCCGCTGACGGACCCGATCCGTACATTCGACCGGCACGCGCTCGCCTACGACCCAGTGTCCGACATCGATGCGATCCGGATCCCGTCGCTGTGGATCTACGGCGACGCCGATACGATCATTCCGGTGCGCGACTCGATCGCGGCGATTCGCAGAGCCGCGTCGCAGCCCAAACCCGAGATCATCGTGCTGCCGAAGGCCGGCCACAGCTTCACGGTCAGCGACACGGCAATCCCGCAGCTCGCGCAGGGGTATCCGGAGGTTGCGGTTCGCTGGATCGGGACAGTCAGCCGTTGAGAGCCGTGCCTTCCCACAAGCGCAGATCAGAATGTCGCGCGATGTGGCCGAAGTCTTCGTCGGTCGTGAGTAGCACCAACTCATGACGGATGCAGAGTTGCGCCACTAGCGCATCGATCGTTTCGACCTGCACACCTTTTCTGCGGCACTGATTGCGGAGCGCTGCAGCGGCAATATGGTCGTCGCGGTCCGGTACGATCAGGGCCAGCTCGGCAAACCTATCGACGATCTGTTCCTGCGCTTTCGGACCGCTGAACCCTTGCAATAACTCCTGAAGGACGAGCCCGGTGGTCATGACCCGCTCGCCTGTTTCCAGCGCGCGCATCAGGGTACGCACGGTCGCAGCATCAGAGGGTTGATCGCGCCGCAGGGCCAGCGACCAGACACTCGTGTCGACGAACAGGGTCAACGCCGCGACCGTTCTTTCTTGTAGTCGTACTGCGGATCCCACTCCAGCTTGCCGAACAGATCCAGAACACGCTTCTGCTTCCGGCGCGCAATGAACTCCTGCAAGGCCTTGGTCACGGCTGCTGCTTTCGTCCTCTCACCGCTCACTTTGAGTGCCTCCTCGATGAGATCCGGGTCCACCGACAAGTTTGTTGCCATGTGTAGCTCCTTACACATCATCCTACACATGGCAGCGACACACGACAACCCATGGATTGTCGGCCGGTCGGCGCGTCACAATCCGGCCTGTTTTTAGGCGACCTGCCGAGAAATGCGCCATGTCCAACGGACGCCCCGTCGCCCGTCTTTGATACAGGCGAAGCATGGTGCCCGCCGACGATCTGACGGAGAACTTCGATGCAATACCTTCTGCTGCTGTACGCGAACGAAGCCGGCTGGAATCAGCTGACCCCGGAACAACAGGAACAGGGCAAGGCCGCGTACATGGCGTACGGCGAAGCCCTGCGGAAAGCGGGCGCCTTCGTCGGCTCGAACCGCCTGAAACCCATCGCGAATGCGACGACCGTGCGCATCGCCAATGGCAAGACTCAGGTGCTCGACGGCCCGTACGCAGACACGAAGGAACAGTGCGGCGGGTATTACCTCATCGACGTACCGGATCTGGACTCCGCCCTGTCCTGGGCTGCGCGCTGCCCGGGCGCGAGCCATGGCGTCGTCGAAGTGCGCCCCGTGTGGCAGATGCCGGGACCGGGATGACGGAGAACGGACCATGCAATATCTGTTGATGCTTCATACGAAAGAATCCGACTGGTCCAACCTGACTGCCGACCAGCAGCGCGAACGCAGCGCTCCCTACCAGTCCTACATGGAGGCACTGAAAAAGGCCGGCGCTTACCTCGGCTCGAATCGCCTGCTCCCCGTCACGAACGGACGCATCGTGCGCACGACGAACGGCAGGACGCAGGTGCTCGACGGGCCGTACGCGGATACCAAGGAGCAGTGCGGCGGTTACGTTCTGATCGACGTTCCCGACCTGGACGCTGCGCTGTCGTGGGCCGCGCGCTGTCCGACGGCGAGCCACGGCGCGGTCGAAGTTCGCCCGGTGTGGCAGATGCAAGGCTGAGCGAAAGGTCATGGCCTCCCTCGAAGGCGACGCAGCACGCAAAACTGCCGACGCGGTCGCGCGTCGCAGCTACGGCAAGCTCGTCGCCTTCCTCGCTGCCCGCACGCGCGACGTGACGGCAGCCGAAGATGCGCTCTCGGAAGCTTTCGCTTCGGCCCTCGCCGACTGGCCGGTCAACGGCTGCCCGCGCAATCCCGAAGGGTGGTTGCTCACCGTCGCGCGCCGCAAGCTCATCGATGGCGTTCGTCGTCAGCAGACCGGCGAAGCCGTCGGCACACAGCTGCAGATCCTCGCCGAAGGATTGGAGGACGCCGCCGCGCAAGCGGAGAAAGACATGGAACTCCCCGACAAGCGCCTTGCACTGCTGTTCGCGTGCGCCCATCCGGCAATCGAAGTGGGCATCCGCGCGCCGCTGATGCTGCAGGTCGTGCTCGGACTGGATGGCGAGAAGATCGCCTCGGCGTTCCTCGTCTCCCCCGCGGCGATGCGCAAGCGTCTTTCGCGCGCGAAGGAGAAGATTCAGGAGGCCGGCATTCCGTTTTCGGTCCCCGAGCGCGAAGAGTTGCCGGAGCGTCTCGACACGGTTCTCGCGGCGATCTACGCCGGCTTCGCGGAAGGCTGGACTGATCCGAGCGGCGCGGATGCGATTCGCCGCGATCTCACGGAAGAAGCAATCTTCCTCGCACGTCTCGTGGTCGAGCTGCTGCCTCAGGAAGCGGAAGGCCTCGGGCTGCTCGCGTTGATGCTTCATGCCGAAGCGCGTCGCGGCGCGCGGCGCAACGCCGACGGCGAATACGTGCCGTTCGCGGAGCAGGACCCGAATCTGTGGAACGCACAGATGGTGGAGGAAGCCGAGTCCATTCTCTTGCGCGCGAGCAAGCTGGAAACGATCGGTCGCTATCAGCTCGAAGCGGCGCTGCAATCGGCGCACGTGCATCGGCGGCTCACGGGTCGCAACAACTGGGCGGAAGTCGTGCAGCTCTACGACGCGCTCGCTTCGATCACGGACTCGCCGGTGGTTCTGATCAATCGTGCGCTGGCGATCGCCGAGCTCTACGGTCCGCAGTCTGCCGTCGAAGCACTGAGAGACATCGCAGCGGACGAGCGCCTCATGCAGTATCAGCCCTACTGGGCAGCACGCGCCGAGTTGCTATCGAAGACCGGCGCGAATGACGAAGCACGCGAGGCCTACGACATGGCGATCGGCCTCGAGCACGAGCCAGCCGTGCGGACGTTTCTGCAGAAACGTCAGGCGGCGTTGAAGACTCATTGACCCGCTTCGACGATCATTTCCCTCAGCCACGTGTGTGCGGGATCGGCCGTCTGCCGACCGTGCCAATACAGGCTGTAATTCATCTTCGGTGACTCGAACGGAAACGGCAGCACGCGCACGCCAGCCGCGCGACGCAGATGATTGCCGATTCTCGAGTTCACCGTTGCAATCAGATCGGTCTGCCCCGCCGCGAACACCGCCGTGATGAAGTGCGGGACTTCCATCGCCACCTTGCGTCGCTGCCCGCCGCGCTGGATCAGCAACTGATCGACGATGCCCACGCCGCCCGGCGGGTAGTACACGACGACATGCGAAGCCTCCAGGAACTGCGCGGGCGAAAGCGCTCGCTTGATCTTCGGATGCTTCTCGCGCACGACGCACACGAGGCGATCTGTATACAACGGCGCAGCGACGATCACACCGGTGGAATGATGCGGACTCTGCGGGAATGGCCCGATGGCCATGTCCAGTGCGCCGGACGCCAGCTCCGCCGACGGCAGCTCGAACACACCGCTCACGCGACGAATCGCCAGGTTGATGCCCGGCGCCGAAGTGCGAAGGCGCTTCAGGACTTTCGAGATCAGCGTCAGCTCCAGGTCGTCGCTGGTCGCGATTCTCACCGTCACCGCTGCGGTCTCGGGCCGGAAAGAGGGCCGGCCAATGGCGTGCCTGACCTTCTCCAGCGCCTCGCGAATCAGCGGATCGAGCTCGCGGGCCCGCAGCGTCGGCCGCATGCTCTTGCCGTCTTTGACGAACAACTGGTCGTTGAACGCAGTGCGCAGCCGTGCAAGCGCACTGCTGAGCGCAGGCTGAGTGATGTGCAGGCGTCGCGCCGCTCGCGTCACCTGCCCGTCGGTCATCAGCGCCTCGAAGGCGACCAGCAGATTCAGGTCGAAGCGATCGAGATTCACGGCATTGATGCTCTCGTATCTTTTAAAACGATTGGCCGGGGGACCGGCGGCCCGCTAGGCTGCCACCATGCGATTCAACAAAGCCTGCATGATTCTAGCGTCTGTCGCACTCGGCGCGGGGCCTGCGATGGCAGCGCCGACGGCCAAGGAGATCCGCGACGCCGTGCGCAGCTATCGCGAACAGCACGAGCCCGCCATCGTCGGCGAGTTCGCCCAGCTCCTGGCGATCCCGAATCACGCCGCAGACAGCGTCAACATCCGCAAGAACGCTGAGCATATCGCTGGCCTGCTGCGCGCTCGCCAGGTCGAAACGCGCCTGCTGGAGCACGAAGGCGCACCGCCGGTGATCTTCGGCAAGATCGACGTACCGGGCGCGACGAAAACGGTCACCTATTACGTGCACTACGACGGCCAGCCGACCCGGCAAAGCGGCTGGACCGTGGGACCGTTCGAGCCGACGCTGCGGAAGCCCGATGGCTCGACCATCGACCTGCGGGCCCTGCCGAAGCGTCTCGATCCCGAGTCCCGCCTGTTCGCACGCTCCGCCAGCGATGACAAGGCGCCGGTGATCGGCATCCTCACGGCGCTCGATGCCCTGCGCGCTTCGGGCTGGAAGCCCACCGTCAATCTGCGCTTCTTCTTCGAAGGCGAAGAGGAAGCCGGCTCGCCGCACCTCGCCGCGCTGCTGAAGGCGTACGAAAAGGACCTGAAGACCGACCTGTGGATCGTGTGCGACGGCCCGGTCCACCAGGACGGCAAGAAGCTGGTCGACTTCGGCGTGCGCGGCACCACTTCCGTCGAGCTCACCGTGTACGGCCCGAATCGCGGCTTGCACAGCGGACACTATGGCAACTGGGCGCCGAATCCCATCGTGATGCTCACGCATCTGCTCGACAGCATGCGCGACACGCAGGCGCGCATTCTGATTCCTGGCTTCTATGACGATGTGCGCGCGCCGACGCAGACGGAGCTGCAGGCCGCACGCGCGATGCCGGACTACGATGCGCAGATCAAACGCGAGCTCGGCCTGTCGCGGACCGAAAACGAACCGGCATCGCTGCAAACGCAGCTCCTGCTACCGGCGCTGAACGTCCGCGGCATCGCGGGCGGCAACGTCGGCGACGCGGCATCGAATACGATCGTTTCGGAAGCGACGGCCTCGATAGATTTTCGCCTCGTGCCGGATCAGACGCCCGAAGGCGTGCGCCGCCGCGTCGAGCAGCACGTCGAGAAGCAGGGCTATTTCATCGTCCGCAAGCCGCCCGACCAGGCGACGCGGCTTTCCCACAAGCAGATCGCGATGCTCGCGTGGGACAACGAGGGCTCGTATCCCGCGCAACGCACACCAATCGACAACCCGCTGGGACAACAGGTGGTTCGCGTCGTCGAGCAGATGGCTGGTGCTCCAATAGTCGTAGCGCCCACCCTCGGCGGCAGCGCACCGGAGTATCTGTTGCAAGGGCCGTCGAATACGCCTGTGGTCGGCGTGCCGATCGCGAACTACGACAACAACCAGCACGCCGCGAACGAGAACCTGCGTCTGCAGAATCTGTGGGACGCCATCGAGATCTTCGCAGGACTGTTCGTCCTGCAAGGGAGCCAGGAATGATGAAGCCCTTGATCGTTGCCCTCGCCCTTCTGTTTGCCGGCCATGCGTGGGCGGGCGCGGGAGACCTGCGGCTCGAGCCGTGCAAGGATCCGAAACTGAAGCAGCCTGCGAAGTGCGGAACGTACACCGTGTGGGAGAACCGCGCGGCGAAGTCGGGACGCACGATCGATTTGAACATCGTCGTGCTGGGCGCCACGGGCAAGGATCGCAAGCCGGATCCGCTGTTCATCCTGCTCGGAGGCCCGGGCGAAGGAGCCGCGAGCAGCGGTCCGGAGTGGTCAGCAGACGATCCGTTGCGGGTGGACCGCGACCTCGTGTTCGTCGACGCACGCGGCACGGGCAAGTCGAACGGGTTGCATTGCCTCATTCCGAAAGACGGCCCGCTCCAGGAGTTCATGCCGACGCTGAATGTCCCGGCGATCAAAGCGTGTCGAGTGGAACTGGAGAAGCACGCAGATCTGCGGTACTACCTGACGACGTATGCAATGGACGATCTCGACGACGTCCGCGCCGCGCTCGGCTACGACAAGATCAATCTCGACGGCGGCTCCTATGGCACCGGAGCTGTGCTCGTCTACATCCGCCAGCACGGCGAGCACGTCCGCTCCGCGACCTTGTGGTCGGCGACTGCGCTCACTCAGCCGATGCCGGAGTACTTCGCGAAGGACGCCGAAGTCGCAATTCACAACGTCTTCCGCGATTGCTACGCCGAGGCGGCATGCAAGGTCGCCTTCCCGACGCTCGAAGACGACTACAGACGCGCGGTCGCGAAAATCGAAAGCGGTCCTGTGCAGGTGACCGTCACGGATCCGCGCAACAAGAAGCCCGCACAGGTGTCGCTCGATGCGGAAGCGTTCGCCGAAGCGCTGCGCGCGATGCTCTACAAGCCCGAAGCGATGCGCAGTATTCCGCTGCTGCTGCACAAGGCCGCGGGCGGCGACTACAAAGTATTTGCGGAATTCCAGCTCACCCGCAACGTCGATCTGAACAGCGCAATCGCGGACGGTTTGTACTTCTCCATTACGTGCACCGAGGACGTCGACCGCACTGATCCGGATCAACTGCGCGAGAACAATCGCGGCACGTTCCTCTCCGACCACCGCTCGCGCCCGCACATCGAGGGCTGCAAAGGCTGGCCGCGCGGCAAGCTGCCGCCGGGATTCGGCGACGAAGTGAAATCCGATGTCCCGGTGCTGATCGTCAACGGCGCCAACGATCCCGCGACGCCGCCCGGCGCCGGCAAGGCAGCGATGTCACGTCTCACGAACGCACGCATGATCGTCGTTCCCTACGGCGGCCACTCGCAGGAAGGACTCATCGGCGAGGAGTGCGTGAAGAAGATCGCGGCGCGTTTCCTGGAAACCGCGGATCAGCGCTCCCTGGACGTGTCGTGCGTGAAGGACATGAAGCACAAGCCGTTCATTTTGAAATGAAGAGTCGGGCTGAAGCCTGACCTACAGCCGGCTGCACGCGTAAGCGCACAACTCGCGGACGAGCTTCGCGGCAACCGTCGCAGTCATTCCATTGATATCGCGATCTGGGTTCAGCTCGACGATGTCCGCCCCCACGAGGGGTGCACGCTGAGCGTGCAGCACGCTCAGGAGCTCGCGGACCGTCAGACCGCCGGGCTCGTGATGCGACACACCGGGCGCGACGGACGGATCGAGCCCGTCGAGGTCGATGCTCACGTACATCGGTCCCTGCAGGATCGGCACGGAATACGCCGAGAACGTCCGCATCGGAACGATCTCGACTCCGAAGCGCTCGACCTGCGCGCGCTGTCGCCGCTCGAGCGTGCGGATGCCGACCTGCACCAGCCGACGCGCGAGCCCCTGCTCCATGATCCGCGCGAACGGCGAAGCGTGCGAACGCTTGTTGCCCTGGTAATCGTCGTACAGGTCCGGGTGCGCATCGAAATGCAGGATGTCGACCGGACCGCGCTCGGCGTGGATCGCACGCAGGATCGGATACGTCACCGAATGATCGCCGCCGAGCGAGATAGGGCACTGGCCTTCGCGCAACGGCGAGCGGATGGTGCGCTCGATGACGTCGTCGTCGCCGTCTGCTTCGCGCAGCGGCGCATCGCCGCAATCGACGATGTTCAAATCGAGGTGCAGTTCCCGGCCGTCCTCGGCCGCAACCGTGGTGCCATCGCAGGCGAGGGCCGTACGAATGAACGCGGGCCCCTTGGCGGGCCCGCGCAGATACGAGGAATGTCGATCGGTCGGCAGACCGATCAAGGCAAATGTTGGCTTCATGCGTGCATTATGCCTCGCGCGAGTTAGATCTTACTTAGTCCCACCGACCTGCTCCGCCCACGTCCCAGCGCGCGCATAGCCGTTGAGGAACGGCAGCGCCGTCTCGACCAGCTGCGGCGCCACGCCCATTTCGTAGTGGGTCACGTTCGGCAGGATCGCCAGGCGATTGCTCGCCATGTGCTCGCGTTGCCAGCCGGCATCTTTCTGCCCGCCGCCGAGCATCTGGTAGAACTTGACGATGTGCTCGGGGCGGATCATGTCGCTGTCTCCGTAGACCAGCAGCGTCGGCATGGTCAGCTTCTTGACGTCCGCGGACCAGTCGTACGACTTGCGCATGTACTCGCCCATTTTGTCGAGCAGCTTCGGAAACTCATCCGGATGCGGCGCAATCGCCACGTACGACTGGTACATCGGCGTTCCCTTCATCATGTCCATCATCTTGGAGCTGACTGCGGCCTGCTGCGGCAGCATTTCCGGAAAGAAACCGTCGGTGCCGTAGATCGTGGACACCAGCACCAGCCGGCGAACCAGCGAGGGATTCTGGGCCGCGAACTGGAACGCGACGCCGCCGCCCAGCGAATAGCCGAGGACGTCAACTTTCTGGTAGCCGAGCTTCTTCACCAGCACGCCGAGATCGGCGCCCTGGTCGATCAGGCTGATGTCGCGATTGCCGAGATCCGTGCGGCCGTGACCGTGCAGGTCGATCCCGATGACTTCGCGGTTCTTCGCCAGGGCCTCGAGGTTCGGACCGAACATTTCGATCTGGCCCAGGCCGCCGTGGAGCAGCAGCAAGGGCTCACCCTTGCCGTAGACGGCGTAGTAGTAGTTCACGCCGTTGACGGGGATGTGTCCGCTCTTCACAGGTTTCGGCTGGGTCATCGTGGGAGTCTCCGCGGCGCGCGCGTGGGTTGGGAAGGCGAAAGCGGCGATCATAGCCGCGCAGGCGGCCGTCAACGTAACCAGCCCGTTGGCCAGGGTCGAACGCTTGAACATGAGCAACTCCTGCGAATGACGATGTGCGAATTCTTCTCAAGGACGTGCGAGGCGTCGCCATCCCGACATGAGATTGACGCACGGCCGGGCATGCCAGCAATAACCTCCGGGGTCATGGGCGCCGGAAGTCCGTCGCACGACGGCCTAGCGGTCGAGAGGATGGTCCGCGACGAACCGGGCCAGGCGTTCGGCCATGCCGCGCGTGTTTTGAAGATGAAGCATGTGCGTCGCGCCGTCGAGCACGAACGGCTCAGCGTTGCCCAACCAGGCAGTCAGCAGACTCTGCCGCTGTTGCCACACCGGTGAGACTTCATGACTCTTGCCGCCCATCACGAGCAGCACCGGCTGCTTGATGCGAGCGCCCTCGGCAGCGCCGAAGCGCCACTGCTGGATCGCGGGCAATTCCTGGGTGAAGAAGGTATCGGCATCCGCCACTGCCTGATCGAATGCACCCGGCAATGTTCGATCCGCGATCGCGCGATAGTCCGGCCCGGCAACGGCGCGCATGAACGTGTCGACCGCCGCGGCCTTGTCGCCGGCGCGATAAAGCTCGATAGCGTGCGGTATGCCAGCACGGCCTGGGGAGCCGGCCGGCACGGGCAATGCCATCTCGAGCAGCGCGAGTGACTGCACGTTCTCCGGCGCGTTGAGAGCCAGTTGCAGAGCGATGTTGCCGCCCGACGAGTGCCCCACCAGGTGCGCACGCTCGATCTCCAACTTCGCCATCAACAAGCGCAAGTGCGCAGCTTGTTCGGCAATGCTCACCGGGCCCGCAACATCGGCGCTGCCTGCGTATCCGACGCGATGGTAGGTCACGAGCCTGTAGCGATCGACGAGCGCCGGCTCGCGTAGAAGCGGTGCGAACCAGTCGGCGAAGACGCCAGCGTGCACCAGCACGATGGGTTCGCCCTCACCGACGGTCCGGTATTCGAGCTCGACGCCGCCCAGCGCGGCGCGCTGCCAGATCGAGCTCGTCATCCCATCAGAGTGCCTCCAGGAATGTCACGAGATCTTCCTCCTCCGCGTCCGAGAATTCAAAGTTGAGCTCGGTCTCGTAGTGGTGAACGACGTCGCGCAGCGTGGCCGCGATGCCGTTGTGGAAGTACGGTGCCCGGGCGCTGAGGCCGCGCAGCGACGGCACCTTGAACTTGTCCATGTCGTTCCACAGACCGCTGCGCAGCGCACGGCCGGGATCGGTCGTCTGCCGCTCGACGAGCGTGGTCTTGTTCTTCACCGTGTACAGCGGCATGCCGGGTTGACGGAATTTCGCCTGCGACGCGCGGATGTCGAACAAGGTCCCATTGATATTGCTACCGTTATTCGACGCGTTGTGACAGCCGTTGCAACTCCTGCCGTTCTTCGGATTCACGCCGTTGAAGACCTCCTGGCCGCGTGCGATCTGTGCGCGCTTGCGGTCCACGGAGTTCGGTCCGCACGAGCCCGGCTTCAGGCCCTTCCACGCATCGAACAGATCGAATCGACCGGACACCGGCTGCTGAGCCGAGAGATTCTCGGGGCCGCCCCTCGCGCCGCAGGCCGTCAGCAAGCCGGCCTCGAACGAGAACTGCTGGGCGAATGACAGCCCGAGCTCGTACGTCGCGATCGATTCGAGCGTAGCGGGCGACGGCGGCGTCGGACTCTGCTGTGCGCCGTTGATGTTGCCCAGCGCCTGGCTGAGCAGACCGGCATGCACGTCGCCGCTGCCGTTTGTGTCCTGGTCATGCCAGCCGACGTTGCTCGCGATGTGGAAATTTGCCGTCGCCAGCGGACGCCGGAACGCGCGGAAGGTCGTGAGGCTGCCGCCTGCACCGAGCGGGTCGTCGAAGGCGACGATCTCGTATTCGGCGTTCGCAGGAACGTTGCCGCCGCGACGGAACAGGCCTTTGCGCAACATGCTGTACGCCGCGCGCTTGGCCTGGAGTGAGGACACGTCCGGGTTCGGATTGTCGGCGTCGAGCGCGTTGAAGATCGGATCCGTGCCGCGCGACAGGAAGAACCTCAGCTCGACATCGATCGGTCGGATGCTCCAGCCGACCTCCGGCAGGTGACACGTCCCGCAGGAGCGCCCGTTCGACCCCTGCGGTGCGTGGAACTCATTCGCGAGGTCCACGAAGCCCGCCGTGCTGAAAGTCGCCGCCGTTCCCGCTGCGTTGAAGAATGGAAAGTTATTGGGCAGCCGGTCGTCCAGGCTGCCCTGGGCCCCGGCGGCAGTGCTTGCCAGCGTGCAGGCTGTCCCCAGCGCCGCGAGCAGAATCCCGACCGGTCGCCCTGATATCGATGATCTGGGTCTCGTCATCTTGGTACTCCCTAAAACATCCCCGGCACTCCTTGCACGATCATCAATGCACGAGCGGGGCTATCCTCGGTCACAATTGCTTTTTTCCCCGCCGGAGTACTCCCATGGCCGTCGCGCCCGTCGAAACCATCGAGCAGATCCGCAGCACCGTCATCGACCTTGCATTGAAGTTCGGCCCGAAACTGCTGGCCGCAATGGTCATCCTGGTGATCGGCTACCTCATCGGCCGCCAGGTCGCGCGCTGGCTCGAGCGCGCGCTCCTGCACCTGGAGATGGAACCGCCGGTCCGCACTCTGATCGTTCGCATCGCGAGGATCGTGATCTCGCTGCTGTTCGTGATCATGGCGATGCAGAACCTGGGGGTTGAGCTGTTGCCGCTGGTCGCCGGTCTCGGTGTCGCCGGTGCTGGCATCGCACTGGCCATGCAAGGGCTGCTCAGCAATCTGTTCGCCGGGATGACGATCATCCTGACGAAGCCGTTTCGCGTCGGGGAATACATCGGCATCGTCGGCGAGGAAGGCACGGTCGAGACCATCACGCTGTTCCAGACGGTGCTCAGTCATCCGGACCGCTCACGCGTGGTGATCCCGAATCGCAAGATCGTCGGCGAGATCCTGCACAACTACGGCAAGATCCGGCAGGTCGACGTCACGGTCGGCGTCGCCTATGACACGGATCTGAACCAGGCGCTCACGTTGATCCAGGAAGTGCTGCGCGAGAACAAGCGAGTGCTGCAGGACCTGCCGCCGGTCATCGGCGTGCGCCAGCTCGCCGACTCTTCGATCAACATTGCCGTGAAGCCGTGGGTCAACGTGACCGACTACGGCCCCGCGTGCGGTGAGGTCAACAAGATTTTGCTCGAAGCGTTCCGCGAGCACGGCATCGAGATCCCCTTCCCGCAGCGCGAAGTGCGGCTGTTGCAGGACGCGGCGTAGTTCAGGTGCCGGGAGAGAATTTCGGTGGAAACTCAGCAGTGCAGCATCATGCTGCGGTGCTGAG
>JBIOUH010000068.1:0-3348 GCA_044866955.1 Steroidobacteraceae bacterium | reverse complement strand
CGAGGCCGCCAAAAAATAGCTGATCTCTTAAAGAAGAAAAGGAGTATCCCGTGAATCGACGCGCATGGTGCATGCTGCTTGCGTGCTTTGTTCTACAGCCCAGAGTCGGGCAGGCCGGCAACGCATTTGTGACAAGCTACATAGAGAAGACGTCGATCAGCGAATGGAGCTCTAAGTATTTGAATCTGGCGCGCCCGGAGAGATTCGAACTCCCGACCTCATGGTTCGTAGCCATGCGCTCTATCCAACTGAGCTACGGGCGCGTGCAGAGAGGCACATATATATATGTAGGGCCTCGCGCCGACGGCGGCGAACTGCCCTGAAATCAAGGGGTTACTTTACGGCCGCCCCTCGAATCACCCCTTACGGGGCGCGCATCCTATCACATCGAGGCGGGAGTCAAGCCAGCGGCGGGCGACTTTCTTCGCCCGCCCGCCGGCCGCGAAAATCTCACTTGCCGAAGGAGTACTTCAGGTCCAGGCCGATCGCCATGCCCGGCGCCTCGTGCGAGAACGTGCCGCCGAACTCCGGCGCGGGAATCACCTCGGCCAGGTATTCCTCGTCGGTCAGGTTGCGCGCCCACGCCGTCACTTCCCACTTCTCCGCGGAAATTCCCAGGCGCGCATTCAACACCGTGAACGGATCGCGACTCGTCTTCGAGTAATCGCCCGGCACGCCGAACTCTGTCGTGACGGAATCATCCTGCACGGCGCTGAACCAAGTCTCGCCCGTGAAGCTCGCATCCAGACGCGCGATGAGCGAGATGCCTGAGTTGCCCATCGGCACGACGAAGTCGACGCCCGCAGTCGCCGTGTACTCCGGCGCGTACGGCACTTCGTTGCCCTTCGTGTACGGACGTCCTGCGTAGCTATCGATCTCACTGTCGAGCAGACCGAAGCCCGCGAAGACATTCATGTACTGATTCGCGCGCCAACGCACATCCGCTTCCACGCCTTGCAGCGTGGCTTCATCCACATTCGTCACGACGCGCAGCAGACCGAATGGACCCGCGAGGAAGTTGAAGATCTGCATGTCCTCGACTTTCGTGTGATACGCAGCGAGGTTCAGCGACAGCGTGCGATCGAGCAGCTCCGCCTTCAGACCGATTTCCGCCGCCTTCGCGACTTCCTTCTTGTAGTCGTCGTAGCTGATGCCATCCGTCACGAGCGAAGGTGTCGTCGTGATGTTTCCTTCCGGATCGACATAGCGCAACCCACCGAGGAACGTTTGAATCGTCGCGTTGCTGCCGGTGGAGTTGAAGCCGCCGCTGCGGAATCCATACCCGTACGACGCGAACGCAGCCCAGTCTTCAGCGAACTTCCAGTTCAACGACACTTTCGGTTGCAGCTGACTGAACGTCTTGTCGCGATCCGGAATACCGGTCGTCGCGAGCGAAGGATCGACGGTGTACGCAGGATTGATGAACGGCGCGGTCGGTCCAGGCCCGAACAGCGGCGTCTGCGCGAACGCATTCGCACCCGTCGGCACATTGTTGTCGACGGAGCGCTTCTCCGAGTCGTAGCGCAACGCCAGCGCGAGCTCCATCCCGGGCGTCAGGTCGTACGCGATCTGGCCGAACACCGCCGAGACCTTGCTGTTCAGATCATCGTCGTAGAGCAAGTCAGTCGGATTCGGTCCCGTGCCGGGTACGAACGCCTGCTTGAGAAAACCCGTGCCGCGATCGCCGCCTTGTGAAACGACAACCCGCCGATCGATGTCTGCGTAGTACACGCCTGCAAGCCAGCGGAACGCCTGATTCGCCGGCGATGCGAGGCGCACCTCCACCGACGCGTCTTCCTGATCGCGCTGCTGATATTGATAGCCGTCACAGCGCGACGGACTGTACGGAGGCAGCACCGAGTTCGGGCCGGCGTAGAACGTCGGCGACGGCAGCGGCCCGCCGACCTGATTCGCAATGTCTGCCTGACATTCCGCCGTCCGCGTATACAGGCCGAACGCCGCGCTGGTACCGTCCGTCAAAAAGAAATTCGTCTGATCGTTGTACGCGACCCAGGCGGTCAGCGTGCCGGCGTCGAGCGTCCACTCGCCCTTCACGGAGATCTGCTTGTTCTCCTGCTCGTTCGTCGGAACGATGTTGCTGATGTACTTGAACTGGTGATCGTTCACGTCCTGGAAGAAATCCGGATTGCCCGTGAACTGCGCGAAGAACGGCAGCGCGAAAGTTGCGTTGAAGTTGATCGCGCCGGCCTCGAGCTTCGAGTACTTCGCCTTCACGTCGAGCTCGCCGTTGTCGCCCATCGGCATGACCAGCCGCGGCGTCACGCCGTACTCCTTGTAGTAGTCGACGCAATCGTCGCAGCCGAGGAACGAGTTCTCGAAGAAGCCGTCGGTCTCGCGATAGAACGCACCGACGCCCGCTTGCACGGCCTCGCTGCCGCCGCCGAGATACAGATGCGCCTTGCGCGCGTTGTTGTTGCCGACCCCGACATCCACGTCGCCTTCGAAAGCCTGTCCCGGCTTGCGCGTGGTGACGATGATCGCGCCGGCGACGGCGTTGCGGCCGTAGATGGCGCCTTGCGGGCCTTTCAGCACTTCGATCTGCTGGACGTTGGCCAGCTCCTGGTTGAACGCGGTCGGATTCGTCTGTAACACGCCGTCTACGACGAGCGCGAAGTTCGTCTCGGCATCGCGGCCTGTGTTCAGACCGCGGATGCTCAACTGCAGGTCGCCGACCTCGGCGGTCTGCACTTGCGACAATCCGGGCGTCAACGCGATGAAGTCGGTCGGCCGCTCGATGCCTGCGATCTGGATGTCGCGGGCGGTGAACGCCTGGATCGTCGCGGGCACGTCCTCGATCTTCTCCGCGCGCTGGCGTGCTGTGACCACGATTTCCTCCAGCACGTTCTGGTTGGCCGCTTCCTGCGCCTGGGCGTGGCTCCATCCCAGAGTAGTCGCCACGGATAACGTCAGCAGTGCACGGCGCTTCATGTGTGTCCCCTTCAGGTTTTGTTGAGCCCGGCGAGATAGGTGCGCACGCGCTCGAGCGTGACGACCTCGGCATACTTGGTCTGCAGATCGAACAGGTTCGCTTCGTGCGGGCCAGCGGCGCGGTCGCCGACGGCATCGCGCACGACGAGCGGAATGAATCCGTGCTGGACGCAGTCGACGGCGGTCGCGCGCACGCAGCCGCTGGTCGACATTCCGGCAATGAGCAGCGTGTCGACACGCAGCGCGGTCAGCGTGGCCGCGAGCGTCGTGCTGAAGAACGCGCTCGCGTACTGCTTCGTGATGACCGTTTCGCCGCGCTCCGGGCTCACACCCGATGCAAACTCAGCAAGCGGCGAGTGTGCGCCGCGCTCGAAGACTTTCAGCGCCGGCACCTTGCGG
>JBIOUH010000067.1:0-30093 GCA_044866955.1 Steroidobacteraceae bacterium | reverse complement strand
TGACCCTGCGGTGCAACAGCTCGAGCACGAGCTCGCCTGCCAGGTCGTCGCTGGCACACTCGATACCGATCAACAGGCCCTGGCCGCGGATGTCGCGCACGTGTGAGCCCAGCAGCTCGGCCAGCGTGATCCGCACCATCGGCAGCAGCAGCTCGCCGAGCTCACTGGCCCGCTCGACGGTGGCCTCGTCCTGCATCGTGCGGATCGTGGCCAAAATGGTTGATCTCGATCATGGTGTTCCCGGCATGTTGATCGTCCGAACAAAAGCGGTGCTTGAGACTGCGGCGTGCAAGCGCGGTTCCGATTCGTTTTGTGAAGGAAATCCGCGCAGTCCCGGCTCAGACCGGCACTAAAGGGCCGCGATTCTCGGTCAGCGAACTTTTCCTTTTCAAGCCGCGGCGCCTGCGGATGCGTCCAGGTGAACAAGTTTTAATCGCCCGACAGTGCGTACGTCCGCGCCGGCGCGGCGCTCGCCGCACGGCCGGATCGTCATCGCTGCAGGCAATGAGCTCATTACAATTTCTTCGCAAAAATCCGCGATTTGCAACTCTCTTGTAATGGTTTTGCA
Source organism: Steroidobacteraceae bacterium (assembly GCA_044866955.1). Lineage (GTDB taxonomy): Bacteria > Pseudomonadota > Gammaproteobacteria > Steroidobacterales > Steroidobacteraceae > Steroidobacter. The sequence goes on along the minus strand of JBIOUH010000067.1, from coordinate 29,525 downwards.
GGGCAGCATGCGGTATGTTTGGCAGCGCAAAATCGGTGACGCCGGCGCAGGCAAAGGACGCCGTGCGGGTTTGAACCGAATGCCACTCTTCACGCTCTTAGCGTGGCGAATCCTCGATCCCCCTGACTGGCCGGGCGACCAAAAGTCCCCGGCCTCTTTTTTTGTTTCGTGCCTCAACCCTCACCCGAGGCCTTCGCTTCGATATCGGCGCGGTTCGCGCGCAGCACCTTGCGGATCTCGGCGGCCGACGGGCGCTCGGCGATGCGCTCGATGAGCTCCGCCAGCTCGTGCCATGACTTGCCCCACTTCAGCAGCCGGATCGCGTCCGCAATGATCTTGCCGCGCAGTTCCGGCGACACTGTCGTGCTCTTTGCCGCGGCCGCGGCCGCAGGACGAGCCGGCGCCGCAGCCGCCGGTCGCACGGGGGCTTTGGCGCCGTCCGCGCGTTTCGCGGGCGATGATGTTGGTGTTGGTGCTGGGGCGGGCGCTGCGCGTACGGGTGTCGGTGCCGGGCGAGGCGGCGCTGGGATCGTCGCTTTGATTCGCGGCATCTCCCGCGTCGTGTCGTCGCCGGCGGGCCGCGGCTTTGGCGCGGGAGCAGCGCGCGGCGGCTGCACGACTTCCACCGTTGCGGTCGTCGACGTGACCACAGGCTCGGTCCGCGAAGGATCGGCGAGCGGCACGAAGCGCTGGATGTGCTGGATGCCGACCAGGTTGGCGAGAAACGCCATCAGCTCCAGCGCCTCGGAGAACTTGCCGTCGCCCATCGCCTGGCGTGTTTCGCATTGCGCTTTCAGCTCGAGGATCTTCTGGCGCGCGACCTCCAGCACCCAGCGCGTGGGGCGGTCGTGCTTCGGCCACGCCTGCGCCCGTGCGTACGCGGCATCGCTGAGCTCGACGTACTTCAGGTGTAGGTCGATGCTCGCGAGCCATTTATCGATCAGCTCGGTGATGCGTCGATCGGCAGGTGTCATGCCAGGCGGGCCCCCTTTCCGGTGCCGCATTATGCACACGCCGGCCGGGCCGCGAATCGTCCTGGTTCGCAGCGTCAAGAATCCGCAGCGCCGCTGAAGGTCGGGTGCGATCTGCTAACCTCTGCTGCCGGACGGCGCCGCTGCGCGCCGGCAGCAGGGAGAACCGGTCATGAACGCGAAAGTGTCGAAGGCCGTGCGGACGTGTCTGTTGGCTGGCGCGCTGGCTGTGTGCTCGGGCGTGGAGGCTGCGCCGGGCAACTGGTCGCCGCCGCGGACCCCTGATGGGAAACCGGTGCTGGCCGGCGTCTGGACCAACGCTTCGGTGACGAACCTGCAGCGCCCACCGGGCGTGACGAAGCTGGTGGTGAGCCGCGAAGAGGCCGAGGCGCTCGTCAAAGCCAATCCGTTCCAGCGCCTGATCGAAGCCGACAACGGTCCCTCCGATCTCAGCGACAACCTGCTCGAGGACAAGAACGCCGACCGCGGATACAACGCGTTCTGGGTCGACCCGGGTAATTTCCTCGCCAGCGTCAACGGCGAGTACCGCACGTCGTGGATCGTCGAGCCCGCCAGCGGGCAGATGCCGATTTCGGATGACGGCAAGAAGCTGATTCAGGCGGCGCGCGCTGCGCGCGACGCCAACCTGTACGCGGGCCCCGAGGCGCTGCCGCTTCCCGAGCGCTGCCTCATTGCGTTCAGCGGCGCGAGCGGGCCCGGCATGCTCAATCTGATGTACAACAACAACTACCAGATCGTGCAGACGCCGGACTCCATGATGATCCTGGTCGAGATGGTGCACGACGCGCGCATCATTCCGATCTCGAAGGACAAGGCGACGGCGCAGGCTTCGCATCGGGCTGCCAGCCTCGCGCTGTGGTTCGGCGATCCGGTCGCCTGGTGGGAGGGCGACACGCTGGTCGTTGAGACCACTCACGTGAATCGCCAGCAGGCGCAACAGGGCCCGATCTACCTGTCCGAGCAGGGCAAGGTGATCGAGCGCTTCAGCCGCGCCTCGCCCGACCAGCTCAACTACGAGTTCACCGTCGAGGACCCGGCGTACTACTCGCAGCCGTGGCGCGCGGAGATGAGCTTCAATGCGCGCAAGGAGAACATGTACGAGTACGCGTGCCACGAGGGTAACTACGCGATGGAAGGCATCCTGCGCGGCGCGCGCAACCAGGAAGCACAGGGCATCAAGCCGACGCAGGGGCCCGGCATCTTCGGCACGCCGATTCCGGAGAAAAAGAACAAGGGCGGGCAGTGATTGCTGCGGCGGCGCGCTCTCGTTTGTTTGGCATCGCTCGCCGCTGCGCTGATCGGCGCGTGCAGCGGCAAGCAGACGCCGCAGGCTCTCCTCGAACAGGCCGAAGCGCGGCTCGCCGCCAACGATCCCGCGGGTGCCGAGCAGCTGCTGCGCGAAGCGCTGACTGACGCTCCCGACGATCCCCGTTTGCGCATCGTGCTCGCCCGCGCCGAGCTGGCGACGGGCAATCCTGCGGCGGCCGAGGGCTCGCTCGAGCGGGCGATGAAGCTCGGCGCCTCGAAAGAGGAAGTCGCAGGCGACCTCGCACGCGCGTTGCTGGCGGAAGGCGAGCAACAGCGCGTAGTCGATCTGGTCGGCGACGTCGGCCAATGGCCGCAACCGCGACGACTGCTGCTGGCACTGAGCAAGGCCGAAGCAGCACTGGCGTTGCCGGGCTACGAGTCGCGCGATGTCACCAGGGGTTTCCTGAGCGTGTTCCGGCTGCGATCGAGCGCGCAGGCCGACGGCGCGATTGCCGACATGCCCTGGCTCGATCGTCATCTCGCCGACCTGCGCGCCAAGAATCCTGTCGTCGAAGGCGGCTATCAGCACTTCGCATGCGAGCGCGAGCCGGCCGCGCTTGCGCCCGCACCGAGCAGCACGCCGGGCGGTCGCCGCGTTCTGAAGGTCGGGCCCGATCAGCCGCTGAAGCGTCCCAGCGATGCGGCGCGCGTCGCGCAGGACAACGACATCATCGAGATCGAAGGCGGCCGCTACGTCGGCGACGTCGCGTTCTGGAAGCAGAGCGGACTGCTGCTGCGGGGCGTGAACGGTCGACCGCATCTGGATTCGCAGGGCCGCACTGCGCAGGAGCAGGGCATCTGGGTCTTCCGCGGCAACGACATCGTGGTCGAGAACATGGAGTTCTCCGGCGCCAAAGCCCGCACCCGCAACGGCTCAGGCATTCGCTTCTTCGGCCGCAACCTCACCGTGCGCGACAGCTACTTCCATCACAACGAAGACGGGGTGCTGACGTGGACCGCGCCGGACGGCGACATCCTGATCGAGCGCTCGGTGTTCGCGCACAACGGCGCCGGCGACGGGCTGTCGCACAACATCTACATCGGCCGCGTGCGCAGCTTTACGCTGCGCTTCAGCTTTTCGCACGACTCCGTGAGCGGTCACGAAGTGAAGAGCCGCGCGCGCACCAACCGCATCGAGTACAACCGCCTCACCGACGAGGACAACGGCAATTCGAGCTATCTGATCGATCTGCCGGAGGGCGGTTACGGCTACGTGCTCGGCAACGTGCTGGAGAAGGGCGAGCGGGCCGAGAACCCGAATGCGATCTCATTCGCCGCGGAGTTGCGCGACGTGCAGGAAGGCGGCCTTTGGGTGGTCAACAACAGCTTCTACAATCGCCGCGTCGATGGGACCTTCGTCGCGAACCGCAGCAAGATCCCCTCGGTCGTCATCAACAACGTGCTGGCGGGCTTTCCGGCGGTGCTGCTCGATGGCCCCGGCGAGGATCGCAGCAACTTTCGCCAGGCCCGCACGGCGATGGTCGATCCGGGCGCCTACGATTTCCGGCCCACGCCCGACTCGCCGCTGATCGATGCGGGCCAGGATCCGGGCGCTGCCAGGGAGTTCGCACTCTGGCCGCAGTTCGAATACGTGCACCCGGCGTCCGGACGCGCGCGCCAGCGAGTCGCCGGGCTCGACGGCGGCGCGTACGAGTTCTGCGGATGGTGAGAACCAAGGGCGAGAAAGAGATGGCGCTCCCACGGGGATTCGAACCCCGGTTTAAGCCTTGAGAGGGCTCCGTCCTAGGCCTCTAGACGATGGGAGCGCACGGCCAGCCCGAGGCGATTGAGAGTGGGCCGGTTGAGGGACGCGGTATTATACGGACCGCCCTTTCTGGCTCAAGCGGCAGCGTAATTGAACGATACGAATCAGGCTTCCACCCAGCCGGCCGGCGGTCCGCGGGTGGTCGCGCGCAATGACCACCCGATTTCACGCGCGAACATCTCCTCGAACGCGCTGAAGGTGCTCTACCGGCTGCGGGACTCCGGCTTTCAGGCCTTTCTGGTCGGCGGTGCCGTGCGCGACCTGTTGCTGGACCTGCATCCGAAGGATTTCGACATCGCCACCAACGCGCATCCCGACCAGGTGAAGCAGCTGTTCCGCAACTGCCGGCTGATCGGCCGCCGCTTTCACCTGGCGCACGTGCGCTTCGGCTACGAGATCATCGAAGTTGCGACCTTCCGCGCCGCGCATACGTCGATCGATGAGGACAACAGCGTCGACGAAGGCGGGCGCGTGCTCGACGAGCGCGGTCGCATCCTGCGCGACAACCTGTACGGCACGATCGAAGAAGACGTCTGGCGCCGCGACTTCACGGCCAACGCGCTCTACTACAACATCGAGGACTTCTCGGTGTGGGATTACGTCGGCGGCGTCGAGGACGCGCGCAACCGCATCCTGCGCATGATCGGCGATCCCGAGACGCGCTATCGCGAGGATCCGGTCCGCATGCTGCGTGCCGTGCGTTTCGCAGCCAAGCTCGGCTTCACGATCCACGACGCCACCGCGGCGCCGATCCCGAAGCTCGCCTGGATGCTCGACGGCGTGCCGCCGGCGCGACTGTTCGACGAAGTGAACAAGATCTTCCTGGCCGGCAGCGCGCAGCCGGCGTTCGAGCTGCTCGAACGGTTGCAGCTGCTCGAGCACTTGTTTCCGGATCTCGCAAGCGCGTTGCAGGATGCGCCGCCGGAAAGCCCGGCGCGCCAGCTGGTGCGGCTCGGGCTGCAAGGGACAGACGAACGGGTGCGCAGCGAAAAGTCCGTCACGCCCACTTTCCTGTTTGCGATCCTGATGTGGCCTGCCGTGCTGCGAGCCTTCGCGAAGGACGGGCACGCGACCGACGGCGATCCGCAGCATCTGCTCGAGGCCTGCGACCAGGTGACGGCGCGCCAGCAGCAACGCGTCGCAATTCCCAAGCGCTTCACCTTGCCGCTGCGCGAGCTGGTCGGGTTGCAGCCTCGCTTCGAGCGACGCGAAGGTCGCCGCGCGCTGCGACTGCTGAATCATCCGCGCTTCCGCGCCGCCTACGATTTCCTGGTGCTGCGCGCCGCTGCCGGCGAAGCGGATCCAGAGCTGGCACAGTGGTGGACCGACATTCAGTCCGCTTCTGCCGATGAGCGAATCGCGCGCGTCGAGAATGCGGCGCCGGGCGAGCGCGCCGCGTCCGATGGTCCGCGCCGCCGTCGTCGTCGCCGACGCCGCAGACCTCCCGCTGCCTCGTGAGCGCGCCGGCGTGGATGCCGGCGTACGTCGCGCTCGGCAGCAATCTCGATGATCCTCCGCGACAGATCGCAGCCGCGTTCGAGCGGCTCGCGGCGCTCGATGGCTGCCGGCTCATCGCACGCTCGCGGTTGTATCGGACTGCGCCGCTCGGTCCTCAGGATCAACCTGAGTTCGTCAATGCCGTGGCCGGTTTGCTCACGGTGCTCGGTCCGCACGAGCTGCTGCGGGCGTTGAAGCGCATCGAGGCCGAGCTCGGCCGCGCGCAACCGGTGGTGCGCTGGGGACCGCGGCGGATCGATCTCGACCTGCTGCTGCTCGACGACGTGCGCATGGCGGAGCCGGATCTCGCGATTCCGCATCCCGGTCTGACTCGACGCAATTTCGTCCTGTATCCTTTGCGGGATATCGCGCCCGAGCTGCTCGTCCCCGGAGAGGGAAGGGTCAGCGTCCTCGCGGCGCGCGCGGGGTCCGCGGGCCTCGCACCTCTTGAATGACTCACTGCTGAAGACGCCGATTACAACGTGACAGACAAAGTCGCCACTGCTGCGCATCGTTTCATCGTCGTCGAAGGGCCGATCGGCGTCGGCAAGACCAGCCTCGCCCGGCGGCTCGCGCGCAGCTTCGGCAGCGAGCTGATCCTCGAGCAGGCGGACGAGAATCCGTTCCTCGAGCGCTTCTATCGCAACCCGCGCGCGGCGGCGTTGCAGACGCAGCTGTTCTTCCTGTTCCAGCGCACGCGCCAGCTCGAAGATATCCGCCAGCACGATCTGTTCGAGACCGTGCGCGTCGCGGATTACCTGCTGGACAAGGACCGCCTGTTCGCGCAGCTCACCCTCGACGAAGAGGAGCTTGGGCTGTACGAGCAGGTGTACGCGCGGCTCGCGGTCGACGCGCCCGCGCCGGACCTGGTGATCTATCTGCAGGCGCCGGTGGACGTGCTGCTGGAGCGAATCGAGCGTCGTGGCATCAAGTACGAGCAGCAGATCGAGCGCGGTTACCTGGAGAAGCTGCAGGAAGCATACGCGCGGTTCTTCCACGACTATCACGCCGCGCCGCTGCTCATCGTCAACGCCGCGCAGGCGGATTTCGTGAGCAACGAGGGCGACTACACCCAGCTGCTGGAACAGATCCGGCGCATCCGCCGCGGCCGCCAGTACTACAACCCGCTCAAGAGCACAGTCTGATATTCTCAGCGCCCCCTGCGGCTGACTTGCCAAGTCAATGTACAAGCACCTGCAAGAGCGTTACGCGCCGCGCCCGCCGGTCAACGTCTCCAGCCTGATGAAGATGAAGGCGGACGGCGAGAAGATCGCCGCCATCACCGCCTACGATTCCAGCTTCGCCACGCTCGTCGACGACGCGGGCATCGACCTGGTGCTGGTCGGCGACTCGCTCGGCATGGTGATCCAGGGCCACGACACGACGGTGCCGGTCACGCTCCAGGACATCATCTATCACTGCCGTGCGGTGGCGAAGGGGTTGTATCGCCCGTTCCTGATGGCAGACATGCCGTTCATGACGTACGCCTCGCGCGAGCAGGCGCTCGAAAACGCCGTGCGGCTGATGCAGGAAGGCGGCGCGAAGATGGTCAAGCTCGAAGGCGGCGGCAGCCAGGTCGAGATCGTCGAATTCCTTGCGGGCCACGACATCGCGGTGTGCGCGCACCTCGGCCTGAAGCCGCAGTCGGTGCACAAGGTTGGGGGCTTCCGCGTGCAAGGACGGGAGGAAGCGGCGGCGGAGCAAATGACGCGCGACGCCATCGCGCTCCAGGATGCGGGCGCCGACATCGTGCTGCTCGAATGCATTCCGGCCTCGCTCGGCGCGTCCATCACGCGCGAGCTGCGCGTGCCGGTCATCGGCATCGGGGCCGGACCGGACACCGACGGTCAGATCCTCGTGCTGTACGACGTGCTCGACATCACCGCCGGGCGCAAGCCGAAATTCTCGAAGAACTTCCTCGCCGGGCACGACAGCGCGCTCGAAGCGGTGAAGGCCTATGCGCAGGCCGTGAAGACGCGGGAGTATCCGGCTCCCGAGCATTGTTTCTGACGCATGAAAGACGTCGCGCGGCCGAGTGAGTTGCGTGCCATCGTGTCCGCCTGGCGGCGCGCCGGCGAGCGCGTCGCGTTCGTGCCGACGATGGGCAACCTGCACGCCGGGCATGGCAGTCTCGTGGGCCGCGCCTCCGAGCTTGCCGATCGCGTGATCGTCAGCATCTTCGTGAATCCGTTGCAGTTCGGTCCGAACGAGGATTTCGCCGCGTATCCGCGCACACCCGAGGAAGACCGGCGCATCCTGGAGTCGCTGGACGTCGATCTGCTGTTCGCGCCGGAAGTTGCCGACATTTATCCGCGCGGGCAGGAATCCACTGCGCGCGTGCACGTGCCGGTGATCGAAGACATCCTGTGCGGCGCGTTCCGGCCGGGTCACTTCATGGGCGTCGCCACGGTCGTCACGAAGCTGCTGAACATCGTGCAGCCGGATGTCGCGGTATTCGGCGAGAAGGACTACCAGCAGCTGCTCATCATTCGTCGCGCGACGCTGGACCTGTGCATGCCGATCGAGATCGTCGGCGTGCCGACGACGCGCGAGCCGGACGGTCTCGCGATGAGCTCGCGCAATCGCTACCTCTCGGCCGAACAGCGGGCCGCCGCGCCGGCGATTTACGCGCAGCTCGAGCGAGCGCGGGCCGCGATCCAGTCCGGGGCAACCGATCTCGCGGCGATCGCGCAAAGCGGCAGCGAAGCGCTGCGGCAGGCCGGATTCCGTCCTGATTATTTCGAGATTCGCGACGCCGCGACGTTGGCAGAGCCGGGGCCGCAGTCGCGCGATCTGGTGGTGCTGACCGCGGCGCGTATCGGGCGCGCGCGACTCATCGATAATGTGAGAGCCACGAGGTCCTCGTAGGTTGGGCTTAGCCCAACTGTTCCGTCGGGCTGAAGCCCGACATACTATGTTGATCGAGCGCCCACTCCACATGCTCCCGCACCAGTGTGGACTCGTGATTCCGTCGCAAAAGCAAGGACTGTACGATCTCATCGCTCGTCGGCGCGTTGCCCAGCGCGACAGCGATATTGCGTAGCCAGCACTCGTAACCGATGCGGCGGATCGCGCTGCCCGCGGTGCGTGAGAGAAATTCTTCCTCGCTCCACGCGAACAGCTCCACCAGTCGCGCTTCGTCGAGCGCGTGCCGCGGCGTGAAGTCGCTCTCCTCGGAGAAGCGCGCGAACTTGTTCCAGGGGCAGACGAGCTGGCAATCGTCGCAGCCGTAGACGCGATTGCCGATGGCTTTGCGGAACGGCTCGGGAATCGCAGTGCGCAGCTCGATGGTCAGATAGGAGATGCAACGCGTCGCGTCCAGCTCGTAGGGCGCGACGATCGCGCGCGTGGGGCACACATCGATGCAAGCGCGGCACGTGCCGCAGTGATTCGTCGCCGGCGCATCGACCGGCAACGGCAGGTCGGTGAGGATCTCGCCGAGGAAGAACCACGAGCCGGCTTTGGAGTGCAGCAGGTTCGTGTGCTTGCCAATCCAGCCCAGCCCCGCGTCGCGCGCGAAGGCTTTTTCGAGAATCGGCCCGCTGTCGACGAACACGCGATGCGATTGCGATGCACTGTGCGCGCGAATCCTGTCCGCGAGCTGAGCGAGCCGCGCGCGCATGACTTTGTGATAGTCGCGACCGAGTGCGTAGCGCGACACGTAGGCGAGATCGGGATCGGCGAGGACTTCGTCCGCGTCGCGCGCCTGCGGAGGCAGGTAGTCCATGCGCGCTGCGATGATGCGCAGCGTGCCGGGAATCACCTCCTGGGGGCGGGCGCGCCGGCGTCCGTGGCGCTGCATGTAGTCCATCGCGCCGTGCCGGCCCTGTTCCAGCCAGCGCATCAGCCGCTCCTCGTCCGCGGCGATGTCGATGCCCGCGATGCCGATTTGCTGGAAGCCGAGCTCGTGACCCCATTCGCGGATCGAGCTCGCCAGCTCCCCGAGCGGGGCGTTCGCGGCGGGCGAGAGTTCGTCGGTCATGCGCGCCGCAGTATACGTTTTGGTAGGCTGCGGGCATGAGCAGTCTGCCCGTTGCCGTTCACACCGCGGACCAGGTGCGCGCGCTGGATCGGCACGCGATCGACGACCTGCACATTCCTTCCTACACGCTCATGACTCGCGCCGGCGAAGCGGCGCTCGGCGTCCTGCGCAGCTGCTGGCCGTCTGCTCAGCGCGTTGCCGTCGTTTGCGGACCCGGTAACAACGGCGGCGATGGTTACGTACTGGCGCGACTCGCCCGGGCGCGGCGGCTGGAAGTCGTCGCGGTCGGCCTGCACGAACCTGGAAGATTGCAAGGCGACGCGCGCCGTGCTCACGACGATTTCGTCGCAGGCGGCGGGACAGTCACCGCCTGGCACGCTGACTGCCTGCGCGGCGCTGACGTCATCGTCGATGCGATCTTCGGCGTCGGCTTGTCGCGACCGGTCGCAGGGGTCGCGGCGGAAGCGATCGCCGCGATCAATGAGAGCGAGCGGCACGTGCTCGCTCTCGACATCCCGAGCGGCTTACACGCGGACACCGGCGAGGTCCTCGGATGCGCGGTACGCGCCGCGCGCACGCTCGCGTTCATCGGGCTCAAGCTCGGCTTTTATCTCGGCGAAGGTCCGAACTGCACCGGCGTCGTCATGTTCGATCCGCTAGAACTGCCGCCGCAGGCACTGACCCAGGTCGACGCTGCAGCGACGCTCATCGACGAGCCCTCTGTCGCAGAGCTGTTGCCGCCGCGTCGACGCACGGCGCACAAAGGACAGCAGGGTAGCGTACTGGTCATCGGCGGCAATATCGGGATGGCGGGCGCCGCGCGCATGGCCGGCGAGGCTGCCTTGCGCGCGGGTGCCGGGCTCGTGACCGTCGCAACGCGCAGCGAAAATGTTCCCGCGATCGTCGGCGCGCGACCTGAGCTGATGTGCCGCGGAGTCGCGAGCGCCGAAGAGCTGACGGCACTGATCGGGCGTGCCGATGTCATCGCGCTCGGTCCTGGACTCGGACAGGACGCCTGGGCGAAGACAATGTTCGACACGGCGCTCGGCAGCAACCAGCGCACGGTGATCGACGCGGATGCCCTGAATCTGCTGGCACACTCGCCGCGCGCGAACCGGCACTGGATTCTGACGCCGCACCCGGGCGAGGCGGGACGCTTGCTCGGCAAGACAGCGGGCGAAATACAGCGCGATCGTCTCGGCGCGGCGCACGCGATCGCACTGCGCTACGGCTGCACTGTGGTGCTCAAGGGAGCGGGCACTCTGGTCGTGACCGACAATGCGCGCCCGGCAATTTGTGATCGCGGCAACCCCGGTATGGCTTCGGCGGGGATGGGAGACGTGCTGACCGGCGTCATCGCAGGGATCCTCGCGCAGAGTGCGGATCTCCCCGCCGCCGCGCGCGTCGGCGTTCTCGTTCATGCACTGGCGGGCGACATGGCCGCGCGCCGCGGCGAGCGTGGGCTGCTCGCGACCGACCTGCTCACTTATCTGCCGACGTGCGTCAATCCATCTCAGCGCTCGTGAACGTCGCGACCGCCGACGACATGCGCGCGCTCGGACGTGCACTCGGCGGCGCGTTGCGCACGGCCGGAGCCGGCGCCCTCGTCATCGGCTTCGAAGGTGAGCTCGGCGCAGGCAAGACGACACTGGTCGGCGGCGTCCTTGCGGGTGTCGGCATCGAAGGCGCGATTCGCAGTCCGACCTACACGCTGATCGAGCCGTACGAAGCGGCAGGTCTGCAGCTCTATCACATCGATCTGTATCGGCTCACGGGCGCGCGCGAGGTTGAAGCGCTCGGCATTCGCGACCTGCTCGACGAGCACGCGGTGCTGCTCATTGAGTGGCCATCGCGCGCGACCGGCGCGCTGCCGACCGAAGATCTGAAGATCTCGATCGAGTATCAGGGCCCCGAAATCGCACCTGGAGTGCAGCGCAGGTTGCTCACGGCGCAAGCTCATTCGTCCACGGGGGACAAACTGCTGGAGCAAATCCTTGCAGCGACCTCCCAATAAAGACCGCTATCTCCATAATTCTAATTGAAATCTTTGGGCCGGCCGCGGTAGATTACCGGCCACCATGCAGCGGACGCCGCCACGAGCCCTCATCCTGGTCCTTGGTTGGGCCTCGCTGCTGCTCGCGTCGCTGACCGCCGCGGCTCCCGCCATCACGATCAAAGATGTCCGCCTCTGGGCCGGTCCGGACGCGACGCGCCTGGTGTTCGACCTTTCTGCGCCGGCCGAGAGCAACGTCATGACGCTGCAGAATCCGGATCGCGTCGTCATCGACATTTCCGGCGCACGCATCGACAACGCGCGCACGATGCCTGAAGGGCAGGGCTTCGTGAAACAGCTACGCGTCGGTCCGCAGGGCAAAGGCGATCTGCGCTTCGTAATCGATCTCTCGTCGCCGGCATCGCCGCGCAGTTTCTCGGTCGCGCCCGCGGCGAGCTATGGCCATCGGCTCGTCGTCGATCTGAGCCCGCTCGCGTCCAACGCGCCGCCCGTGGTCGTGAAGTCCGCGGACGACGCGCACGGCCGCGACGTGATCGTCGCCATCGATGCCGGTCACGGCGGTATCGATCCCGGCTCGATCGGCAAGTCCGGCACGCGCGAGAAGAACGTGACGCTGGCAATCGCGCGGCGCCTGAAGGAGCGCATCGACAAGGAGCCCGGCATGCGCGCGGTGCTCACGCGCGACACCGATCATTTCGTCGAGCACCGCGAGCGCATCGCGCGCGCCCGGCGGCAGAAGGCCGACATGTTCGTGTCGGTGCACGCCGATTCGTATCGCAACCGTTCCGTCGTCGGCTCGTCGGTGTACGTGCTCTCGGCTCGCGGCGCCAGCGACGAATCCGCGCGCTGGCTGGCGGACCGCGAGAACGCGGCGGACCTGATCGGCGGCGTCTCGCTCGACGACAAGGACAGCGTTCTGGCCTCGGTGCTGCTCGATCTTTCGCAGGGCGCGAGCATGAGCGCGAGCTTCGACGCTGCGCAGAAAGTCATGGACGAGCTGGATCGCATCGGCAACGTCACGCGCCGCGGCGTCAAGAGCGCCGGCTTCCTGGTGCTGAAGTCGCCTGACATCCCCTCGATCCTGGTCGAGACCGCGTTCATCTCCAATCCGACCGAAGAATCGCGGCTCGGCAGCTCGCGCCATCAGCAGCGTCTCGCCGAAGCGATCTTCCAGGGCGTGCGCGGCTACTTCTACGAGAACCCGCCGCCGGGCACGCTCATCTCCCAGGTGCGCTCGCAACCGCGCGATCCCACTGTCGTCGCGAGCGCCTCGGGCGCAGGCCAATAGCGTTCTAAGCCGGTACCGCTCTGGTATTCTGCGCGCGGCTTTCATCCGCCGCGCGCCATGCCCATTCGAGTTCTGCCGGAACAACTCATCCACCAGATCGCTGCGGGCGAGGTGATCGAGCGCCCGGCTTCCGTGCTGAAGGAGCTGATCGAAAACAGCATCGACGCCGGCGCGCGCCGCGTCGAAGTGGAGATCGAAGAGGGCGGCGTCCGACTGTGTCGCGTGCGCGATGACGGCGGCGGCATCGATCGCGACGAGCTCCTGCTGGCGCTGGCGCGGCACGCCACCAGCAAAATCACCACGATCGATGACCTGGAGCGCGTCGGCACGCTCGGCTTTCGCGGCGAGGCGCTGCCCAGCATCGCTTCGGTGTCACGCATGCGGCTCACATCACGCAAGGCGGGCGGTGCGCATGCATTTGCGATCGCTGCCGATAACGGCCAGGTCACCCAGCCCGAGCCGGCGGCGCATCCGGTCGGCACGACCGTCGAAGTTCGTGATCTATTCTTCAATGTCCCGGCGCGCCGCAAATTCCTGCGCGCCGAGCGCACCGAGACGCAGCACATCGCGCGCATGGTCGAGCGGCTTGCCCTGTCTCGCTTCGAGATCGCCTTCTCGCTCAGTGCCGCTCGCCGTTCGCTCGCCGATTATCCTGCTGCGGCTACGCGCATCGAGCGCGAGCGACGCGTTGCGCAAGTCGTCGGCGACGAGTTCATCGCCAACGCGCTGTACGTCGAGCACGAGTCCGCGGGCTGTCGCCTGTCGGGCTGGTTGTGCCAACCGACCTACGCGCGCGCGCAGCCGGATCTCCAGCATTTCTATCTCAACGGCCGCATGCTGCGCGATCGGCTGGTGGCGAGCGCGATCCGTCTCGGCTATCGCGACGTGATGTTCCACGGCCGCCATCCCGCGTTCGTGCTGTTCATGGAGATCGATCCATCGCAGGTCGACGTGAACGCGCATCCCGCGAAACTCGAAGTGCGCTTTCGCGACGGGCGGCATGTGCACGATTTCCTGTTTCGCTCCGTCGAACGTGCATTGCGCGACACGTATGCCGGCGCGCAGGGTGGCGCGCCGCCGCCAACCGATGCCAACTCGCTGCTGCCGCCCACGCAATCGTCAATGAGTATGTGGCCCGCAAAGGGTCACACCTCGTTCGGGCTGCGCGTCTCCGAACCGCCGCCGCCTGCATACGTCGCGGTCGCGCGCGAGGCTGCTGCATCAGTATCGACGCCCGTCGACACGCAGGCGCCGCCGCTCGGGTTCGCGCTCGCCCAGTTGCACGGCATCTATATCCTGTCGCAAGCGCCGGACGGACTGATCCTGGTCGACATGCACGCGGCGCACGAACGGACGACGTATGAGCGCATGAAAGCAGCGCTGGGCGCGGGGCCGGTGCCCAGCCAGCCGTTGCTCGTGCCCGTTTCGATCTCCGTGGCGCCCGCGGAAGCGGATCTGTTCGAAGAGCATGCGGCCACGCTGCTGCGCGCGGGGCTGGAAGTCGTACGCTCAGGTCCGGCGAGCGTGCAGGTGCGCGCAGTGCCTGCGTTCCTGGCGCCGATGGATCTCGATGAGCTCATCAGCAGGATAGGCGCGGACCTGTCCGCCGATGGCGCAACGCGCGGCATCGAAGAAGCGATGAACGAAGTGCTCGGCACGATGGCCTGTCACGGCGCCGTGCGCGCGCATCGCAATCTCACCGTGCCGGAAATGAATGCGCTGTTGCGCGAGATGGAGCGCACCGTGCGCAGCGACCAATGCAATCACGGCCGTCCGACCTGGACGTACGTGAGCCTTGGCGACCTCGACCGGATGTTTCTGCGCGGACGATGAGCCCGGCGAACTCGCGCCGCACTCCGGCGGTCCCGCTGATCCTCGGGCCGACCGGCGCCGGTAAGACGGATCTGGCGCTGCGCCTCGCGGAGCGACACAACCTCGAGATCGTCAGCGTGGACTCCGCAATGGTGTACCGCGGGATGGACATCGGCACCGGCAAGCCGTCCGCCGAGGTGTTGCGCCAGCGTCCGCACCACCTGGTCGATATCCTCGATCCGCTGCAGGCGTATTCGGCAGGCCAGTTCGTGCGCGACGCCCGGGCGGCAATCGACGACATCCGCACCCGCGGCAAGCTGCCGCTGCTGGTCGGTGGCACGATGCTCTATTTCCGTGCATTGCGCCGTGGACTCGCGGATATGCCGGCGGCGGATCCGGCCGTGCGAGCGGCGATCGACGCGGAAGCGGCGCAGCGCGGCTGGCCGGCATTGCACGCGGATCTCGCCGCGCTCGATCCGACGGCCGGGCGCCGCATCCAACCCAACGACGCGCAACGTATTCAGCGTGCGCTTGAAGTGCATCGGCTGACGGGGAAAACATTGAGCGAGCTGCATGCCGCGCAGCCTGCGAACGCGGATCTCGAGTTCGCTGCGTACGCGTGGGTGCCCGGTGATCGCGATCGGTTGTACGCGGCAATCGAGAGCCGCTTCCACGCGATGATGCGGGCCGGCTTGCTCGAGGAAGTCCGCAAGCTGCACGCGCGCGGCGATTTGCACGCCGATCTTCCCGCGATACGCTCCGTCGGGTATCGCCAGCTGTGGGAACATTTGAGCGGCCGTGACACTTTGGACTCTGCAACGCAACGGGCAATTTTCGCGACGCGCCATCTGGCCCGGCGGCAACTGATCTGGTTGCGCGCCGAGCCGGAAGTAGAATGGCTCGACGCACTTGAATCCGGTGCCGGTGCCCAAATGGAGCACGCGATAACGCAACTGCAGTAGAAGATTTAACGCACTCCGTATTAGACGAAAGGCGGCTTCGACCGGACCATCGCTGTGATAGACTGCGGCACTGCAACGAGGCGCCGGAGCGGGTGCCGCCCGCTGGCCGGTCCGCAGGGAAGCAGCGACCCGGCAGCGCTGAATCAGCGCTCAACCAAGAATTCAAAGTGATAACAAGGAGATAAATGATGGCCAGAGGGCAATCATTACAGGATCCGTTCCTGAATACCCTGCGCAAGGAGCGTGTACCTGTCTCCATTTACCTGGTGAACGGCATCAAGCTGCAGGGCCAGATCGATTCGTTCGACCAGTTCGTGGTCCTGCTGAAGAACAGCGTCAGCCAGATGGTCTACAAGCACGCGATTTCTACTGTCGTCCCGGCGCGCGCGATTCGCCTGCCGGCCGGCGAGGAAGAAGGCGCGGAGTCGGCCGTCACTACGGAATGACGACGGCCACAGTGAACGACGGAATGGCCCGCGTTGTTTGAACGTCCACGCAGCGGCGAACGTGCGCTCCTGGTACGCATCGGACTTGGAGGTCCTCCCGCAACGGAGGAACTGAGCGAGTTCGAGGCGCTTGCGCGCTCTGCAGGCGCGGACGTCCTGCGCGTAGTCACCGGCACGCGCCGCGCACCGGATCCACGGTTGTTCATCGGCAGCGGGAAAGCGGACGAGATTCGCGCGCTGGTCGCGCAGACGGGCGCCGACCTGGTGTTGTTCGATCACGCGTTGTCGCCGAGCCAGGAACGCAATCTCGAAGCGCTGCTCAAGTGCCGCGTGCTCGACCGCACCGGTCTCATTCTCGACATCTTCGCGCAACGCGCGCGCAGCTTCGAAGGCCAGCTGCAGGTCGAGCTCGCGCAGCTCAAGCACCTCGCCACGCGGCTGGTGCGAGGGTGGACGCACCTCGAGCGCCAGAAGGGCGGTATCGGCTTGCGCGGTCCCGGCGAAACGCAGCTGGAAACGGACCGCCGCCTGCTCGCCAATCGCATCAAGACGCTCAATGCGCGCCTCGACAAAGTCGTCACGCAGCGTGAAACGACGCGTCGCGAGCGCAAGCGCGCCGAGATTCCCACGGTCGCGCTGGTCGGCTACACCAACGCCGGCAAGTCGACGCTGTTCAATCGTCTCACCGGCGCGGGCGCGTATGCCGCCGACAAGCTGTTCGCGACGCTCGATCCGACGGTGCGCCGGCTAGCGTTGCCGGACGCCCGCTTCGCGCTGCTGGCCGATACGGTAGGGTTCGTGCGCGATCTGCCGCACGAGCTGGTTGCTGCGTTCCGCTCGACGCTGCAGGAGGCGCGCGAGGCGAGTGTGCTGCTGCACGTCATCGACGCGGCAGATCCCAATCGCAGCGAGCGCATTGCGCAGGTCAACAGCGTGCTCAGCGAAGTCGGCGCAGGCTCCCTGCCGCAGATCGAGGTCTTCAACAAGACCGATCTGGTCGGCGAGGCGCCACGCGTCGAGACCGGTGAGCTCGGCAACGTGCGGCGCGTATGGCTGTCGGCGCAGACCGGGCAGGGCGCACAGCTGCTGATCGAGGCGATCGGCGAGTTCCTCGGGCCGGAGATCGTGCACCGGCACATCGTCCTGAAGCCGGAAGAGGGCCGGGCACGCGCGCGGTTCTTCGCCGCAGGCGCGGTACTCGCAGAGCAGGCGCTGCCCGGCGGCAGCGTCGATCTGGAGGTCTCGATGCCGCGGCAGGCGCTCGAAGACCTCTGTCGGACCGAGGGGCTGGCGCTGGATCTGGAGCCGCCCACTGCGAAAACTTGTGCCCATCCGGAGCCATTCCTAAAATCGCGCGGCCCCGCGTCGCTGGCTTCTTGAGCCCCGCGGGCCTCGGGCCCTATCCCCTTCGCTGGAGCATCCGATCGAACATGGCGTGGAACGAACCCGGCGGTAGTCCCGGCAAGCGCAACCCCTGGGGCAGTAACAAGCCGGAGCAGGGTCCGCCGGATCTGGACGAAGTCATCCGCAACCTGCAGCGCAAGCTGAGTGCGCTGTTCGGCGGCGGCGGCGGCAGCGGCCGTGTCAGCGGCGGGGGCTCGTCCGGCCGCAGCTTCGGCGTCGGCACGATCCTGCTCGCGCTCGCGACGATCTGGGCCTTCACCGGCCTGTACCAGGTCGACAGCGCGGAGCGCGGCATCATCCTGCGCTTCGGCCGGCACGTGGACACGACGATGCCGGGCCTGCACTGGCACATGCCTTGGCCGATCGAGACCAAGCAGATCGTCAACACCGCCGCGGTCGACCGGTTCAACGAGCAGACGCGCATGCTCACCTCCGACGAGAACCTCGTCGACATCAACCTGGAAGTGCAGTTCCGGCGCGCCAATGCGCTCGACTACGCCTTCAACGTCTTCAAGCCGGAGGACACGCTCAAGGAAGTGAGCGAGAGCGCGATCCGCGAAGTGATCGGCCGCAGCAAGCTCGACAGCGTGCTGGAATCGGGCCGCCAGGACATCGTGATACGCACGCAGGAGCTGATCCAGCGCACGCTCGACGCCTACAAGAGCGGCCTCGAGGTCACCGCCGTCAACCTGCAGGACGTGCGCGTGCCGAACGAAGTCGGGCCCGCGCAGGCGGACGCGATCAAGGCACGCGAGGACCGCGACCGCCTGTCGCTGGCGGCGCAAGCCTATGCGAACGACCTCATCCCGCGCGCCCGCGGCAACGCCGTGCGCCAGGTGCAGGATGCCCAGGCGTACAAGTCGCAGATCGTGGCCAACGCCGAGGGCGAGGCCGAGCGCTTCCTGAAACTCATGACCGAATACGAGCGCGCGCCGGCGGTCACCCGCGAGCGCCTGTACCTGGAAACGATCGAGAATGTGCTGAAGTCCAGCCGCAAAGTGATCCTCGACACCAACGGCGCCGGCGGTGGCAATCTCATCTACCTGCCGATCGACAAGCTGCTGGAGCAGGGCCGGCGCACGCAACGCGTCGAGCCCGAGGCGAGCGTGACCATCGAGGGCACGACCACGACTCCGGACACCACGAGCGAGCGGCGCTCGCGGGGGACGCGCTAATGGCCAACCGTGGATTTTTGTCGATCGTCGGACTGGTCGTCGTGCTGCTGCTGCTCACGATGTCGACCTTCACCGTGCGCGAGACCGAGCTGGCCATGAAGTTCCGCTTCGGCGAGATCGTGCGCTACGACTACACGCCCGGGCTGCACTTCAAGGTGCCGTTCTATCACGACGTGCTCAAGTTCGAGCGGCGCATCACGACGCGCAACTATCCCTCCGAGCAGTTCCTGACCAGCGAGGGCAAGATTCTGCGCATCGACTTTTACGTCAAGTGGCGCATCTCGGACGTCTCGAAATACTACCCGGCGACCGGCGGCAGCGAGGACAACGCGGCCGGGCTGCTCGGCTCCATCGTGAAGGACGGCATCAAGGGCGTGATCGCCCGCCGCACGATCCAGCAGGTCGTGGCCGCCGAGCGCACCGAGTTCACCGGCGAGATCCTCAAGTCCGCGGAATCGAAGACCGCGGAGCTCGGCGTGCAGCTGGTCGACGTGCGCGTCAAGAAGATCGATCTGCCGGAGGAAGTGAGCGACTCGGTGTTCCTGCGCATGCGTCAGGATTTCGACCGCCAGGCGAAGCAGCTGCGCGCCGAGGGCGACGAGAACGCCGAGAAGCTGAAGGCCGAAGCGGATCGCCAGCGCACCGAGATCCTGTCGCAGGGGTATCGCGAGTCGCAGATCATCCGCGGCGAAGGCGACGCCAGGTCGGCGGAGATCTACGCGCGCGCGTACTCGCGCAATCCCGAGTTCTACTCGTTCTATCGGAGCCTGCAGGCCTACGACAAAGCGATCGGCACGGAGAACGACGTGCTGGTGATTTCGCCGGACAGCGAGTTCTTCAAGTATCTGAAACGCTCCGAGCGCCGCTGAGCCGGGTGCGAGCTCGAGCGTGCGCTGGGCGGATCTGTTCGCGGCGTTTGCGCTCTATCTGGTGCTGGAAGGCGTTCTGCCGTTTCTCAATCCCCAGGCGATGAAGCGTGTGCTGACGATGATGGCGACTCTCTCCGACCGGCAGCTGCGGCTGTGGGGGCTGGCGAGCATGCTGGCCGGCGCGCTGCTCCTCTATCTGGTGCGTATGTGACTGGTGCGGATGTGACCTCTATGTCTTCCAAAGTCGCGGGCAACGTGGTCGTGATCGGCGCCCAGTGGGGCGACGAGGGCAAGGGCAAGATCGTCGATCTGCTGACCGACCGCGTCGCCGGCGTAGTGCGTTTCCAGGGCGGCCACAACGCCGGCCACACGCTGGTCATCAACGGCAAGAAGACGGTGCTGCGCCTGATCCCGTCGGGGATCCTGCACGAGAGCGTCACCTGCTTCATCGGCAACGGCGTGGTGCTGTCGCCGAAAGCGCTGTTCGAAGAGATGGCGGAGCTGGAGCGCGCCGGCGTCGAAGTACCGCGCCGTTTGCGGATCTCGGAGGCGTGCCCGCTGATCCTGCCGCATCACATTGCGCTCGACCGCGCGCGCGAAGCCGCGATGGGCGAGGCGAAGATCGGCACGACCGGCCGCGGCATCGGCCCGGCGTACGAGGACAAGGTTGCGCGACGCGCGATCCGCGTGCAGGACCTGTTCGCGCGCGAGCGGTTCGCGGCCAAGCTGGGCGAAGTGCTCGACTATCACAACTTCGTGCTGCGCCACTATTTCAAAGCGCCGACCATCGACTTCCAGGAGACGCTCGATGAAGCGCTCGCGCTCAGCGAGCGTCTGCAGCCAATGACCGCGGATGTGTCCGCGGAGTTGAATGCGCTGATCCGCGCGGGCAAACGGCTGTTATTCGAAGGCGCGCAGGCCGCGCTGCTCGACATCGATCACGGCACCTATCCGTTCGTCACTTCGAGCAACTGCGTGGCGGGGCAGGCATCTGCGGGGAGTGGCGTCGGTCCGCAACAGCTGCATTACGTGCTCGGCGTCGCGAAGGCGTACGCAACGCGTGTCGGCAGCGGGCCGTTTCCAACGGAGCTGGATGACGAAGTCGGCGATCGGCTGCGCGTGCGCGGCAACGAGTACGGCTCAGTTACCGGCCGGCCGCGTCGCTGCGGTTGGTTCGACGCTGCAGGCCTGCGCCGCGTGGTCGAGATCAACGGTATCACGGGACTGTGCATCACGAAGCTCGACGTGCTCGACGGCCTGGACACCGTGCGCATCGCCATCGGCTACAAAGTGCGCGGCGAGCAGCGCGACATCCTGCCGGTCGGCGCCGATGCGCTGTCGATCTGCGCGCCGGTCTACGAGGAGCTGCCGGGCTGGCAGGAGAGCACCGAGGGCGTGCAGTCGTTCGAGGATCTGCCGAAGAACGCGCAGGCGTATCTGCGGCGTCTGGAAGTGCTGGTGGGCGCGCCGATCGCGATCATCTCGACCGGGCCGGAGCGCCTCGAGACGATCGTCCTGCGCCATCCCTTCGATTAGCCCGTTCCGGTCAACGCTTTCTGGCCAGCGTCAGGCCATCGCCAACCGGCAGCAGGCTCAGGTCGACACGCTCGTCCCGGTGCAGCTTGTCGTTGAGCGCGCGCAGCGCGACCGTGTTCGGATCGCGATTGTTCGGGTCGGCGACGTGACCCGACCAGAGCGTGTTATCGAGCGCGATCAGTCCGCCGGGGCGCAGCAGCTTCAGCAGCAGTTCGTAATACGTGTCGTACGACGGCTTGTCCGCATCGATGAAAGCGAAGTCGTAACGCCCGGCCTCGCCCGCGGCGAGCAGTTGCTCGAGCGTGCGCGTTGCCGGCTGCAGCTTCAGCTCGATCTTGTGCTCGACTCCCGCCTCGCGCCAGAAGCGGCGCGCGATCGCGGTCCATTCCTCGCTCACATCGCAAGCGAGGATGCGCCCGTCCTCCGGCAGCGCGAGCGCGACGGCCAGGCTCGAATAACCGGTGAACACGCCGATCTCGATGCAGCGCCTGGCGCCGACGAGCCGCGCCAGCAGCCCCATCAGCTGCCCTTGCTCCGGCCCGATCTGCATCTGCGCCTGCGGCAGCGACACCGTGGCTGCGCGCAACCGCGCCAGGACTTCCGGCTCCCGCACCGAGTGCGCGATCAGGTAGCGATGGATCTCGTCGGTGATCTGCAGGCGTCTATCGGTCATGGCATCAGGCCCGCGGCAGCCGCACCAGCGACTTGAAGCCGCCGTAGATCATCCGGCGGCCGTCGAACGGCGCCGACTTGGCATCCATCATTTTCCCGAGGCGCGGATCGGCAATGACCTTGGCGTTCACCCGGTCGCGATGCGCGCGCGACTTGAACACTATCCACGAGAACAGCACGGTCTCGCCGGACTTCAGCTTCACACTCTGCGGAAACGAGGTGACCTTGCCGGGTTTCACGTCGTCGGCCACGCATTCCCAATAGTCCATCGCGCCGTGCTCGCGCCAGATCTTGCCGGCCTGGGTCGAGAGCCGGCGGTACGCCTTCAGGTTGCGCTTCGGCACCGGCACTACAAAGCCATCCACGTACGGCATGCGGCCCTCCTTCGAAATCGAGGGGCGGATTCTACGCCTGCGGCGGATCGGCGGTGTCGCTCTGCTTGTCGCTCTCGCTCGTGGTGTCGGGCGGCGGCGGCTCCTTCTCGTCGGCCTTCGGCGGTGGCGTCTGGCGCCGCGACGGGTCCGATTCGCGCGCCTGCTGCTCGCACCTGGTGCGCTCCTCGCCCGTCAACTCCCGACAGGGGCGCTGTTGTGGCGGCTGATCCGCGGCGGCCGCCAACAGGATGGCAGTCCCCGTCCATGCGACCCAGGCGACCAGCGCGCTCACGCGAAACCAGTAGCTGCGGACGATCATGACAATTCAACGACGGTCGACCGCCGGGGTTCCGTCCATGCCATTGCGGGATATGTCAAGCACGCCGCTCAGCTCGGCCCCGGCTCTGGCGGCGCTTGCGGAGATGACCGGCAAGCCGGGTCCAGTGTCCGAACAGGCTCTTCCGCCGCGCGGGGTAATCGTCTACAACTCCATCCCAATTTCATCCCATCTTTCTGGCCGGTGCCTGCAGTGGAACTGCTCGAACGCGAACAGTGCTTCGCCGATCTGCACGATTGGCTGTCGGGCTCCGTCGAACAGGGCGGCTGTGTGACGCTCGTGCACGGCGAAGCCGGCATCGGCAAGACAGCCTTACTGCAGGAGTTCTCACGCCAGCAGAAGGT
Source organism: Steroidobacteraceae bacterium (assembly GCA_044866955.1). Taxonomy (GTDB): domain Bacteria; phylum Pseudomonadota; class Gammaproteobacteria; order Steroidobacterales; family Steroidobacteraceae; genus Steroidobacter. The sequence goes on along the minus strand of JBIOUH010000067.1, from coordinate 6,748 downwards.
GGCGCCCCGCGTGCTCTGGGGTGCTTGCGACGCGCTGTTCACGCCGCGTCCGCTCGCGCCGCTGCACGACATCGCGCGCCAGACTCAGGGCAAGCTGCTCGCCGCTCTCAGTGCCGAGACCGGCCGCGACGCGATTTTCAGCGCGGCGCTCGACGAGCTCGAGCAAGGGCCGCCGGCGTTGCTGGTGTTCGAGGACTGTCATTGGGCGGACGAGGCGACGTTCGACTTGCTCAAGTTCCTGGGCCGGCGCATGCAGCGCACGCGCTCGATGCTGGTGATGACCTATCGCACCGACGAGGTCGGCTCGCGTCATCCGTGCCGGTTCGTGATCGGTGATCTGCCGTGCTCGATCGTGCGGCGCCTGCCGCTGCAGCCGCTCTCCGAGGTCGCCGTTGCCAAGCTGGCCAAACAGGCGGGGCGGTCGTCGCACGGGCTCTACAGCACCACCGGCGGCAATCCGTTCTTCGTCACCGAAGTGCTGGCGACCGGCGCCGAGGCGATTCCATCGAACGCGCGCGACGTCGTGCTCGCGCGTCTCGCGAAGCTGCTGCCGAGCGCGCGCGCCATTGCCGAACTGGTGAGCATCGTGCCGGGCAAGGCGGAAGCGTGGCTGCTCGAACAAGCGGGGGTGCACGATGAGGCGGGCATCGAAAGTTGCCTGAGCATCGGCATGGTCCGCGACGAAGCAGGCTCGCTCGCGTTCCGTCACGACCTGGCACGGCGGGCGCTCGAGGACTCGCTCTCGCAGGCCCAGCAACAGGGCCTGCATGCCAAGGTGCTGGCGATCCTCGGCGCGCGGCCGGGCATTGCGCCCGCGCGATTGGCACACCATGCCGACGGCGCGAGGAATGTGGTCGAAGTGCTCCGTTTCGCACCCGCGGCCGCGGCGCATGCCGCGAACGTCGGCGCCCATCGCGAGGCCGTGTCGCACTACTCGGCAGCGCTGCGCTATGCGGACGACCTGCCGCCGGCCGAGCGCGCGCAGTTGCTCGAATGTCTGTCGTACGAGTGTTATCTGATCGATCAGATCGAGCGCGCGATCGACACGCGTCGCGCCGCGCTCGAAATCTGGCGCGCGCAAGGAGCACGCAAGCAGGAAGGCGACGCCTTGCGCTGGCTGTCGCGCCTCAACTGGCTGGAAGGGCGGCGTTCCGAAGCGGATGAGTACGCCGCGGCCGCAGTCGCTGCGCTGGAATCGTTGCCGCCCGGCCCGGAGCTGGCGATGGCATACAGCAATCGCGCGCAGCTCGACATGCTGGCCGCAGATGCAGATGCGGCGGTGCTGTGGGCAGAGCGCACGCTGCAGCTCGCCGAGCCGGCCGGCTACGACGAGATCTGCTGTCACGCGCTCAACAATCTCGGCACGGCGCGGCTGATCGCCGGCATCGACGCAGGCTGGGGCGATCTGAATCGCAGTTTGACGCTGGCGCTCGCGCAGGGCTTTCAGGAGCATGCCGCGCGTGCGTACACCAACCTCGCGGCGATGGCCGTGCAGCGCAAGCAATACGACGCTGCATCACGTTATCTGAGCCAGGGCCTGACGTATTGCGAGCGGCACGATCTGGATTCGTGGCGCTTCTACATGATGGCGTGGCGCGGCCGCGCGCGACTCGAGCAGGGCGACTGGCTCGCCGCCGCGGAAGACGCGCAGGCCATCGTCTCTGAGGCAGGCACCGCGCCGATTGCGCGTATCCCGGCGCTCACGATCCTGGCGCACCTGCGCATCCTGCGTGGCGATCCGGACGTGGCGACGCCGCTGAATGAAGCGCGTGAGATGGCTGCGCGCACCAGCGAAATGCAGCGGCTCTGCGGAGTGGCGCTGGCCGGCGCGAATGCGGCGTGGATCGCCGGCGACCGTGACCTCATCGCGCAGGAAGTGCAGCCGGTCTACGCGCTCGCGAGTACGCGTCGCGACTTGTGGATGAAGGGCGAGCTCGCGTTGTGGCTGTGGCGCGCGGGTGCGCTCGCAGACGCGCCGCAAGACATCGCGGAGCCGTATGCGCTGGAGATTCGTGGAGATTGGCGCGGGGCTGCCAAGGCCTGGCACGCGCTCGGCTGTCCTTACGAGGAAGCGAACGCGCTGGCGTCGGGCGGGGAAGCGGAGCAGCTCGAAGCGCTGACGATCCTGGAGAGACTCGGCGCGGCTGCCGCGGCGAATGCGCTGCGCCGGCGCATGCGCGAGCAGGGGCTGCGTCGCATTCCGCGCGGCTCACGCAGCTCGACACGCACCAACCTGCACGGTCTCACCAAGCGCGAGGCGGAGATCTTCGAGCTGCTGGCGCAGGGCCTGCGCAATTCCGCGATCGCCAAGCGGCTGTTCGTTACGACCAAGACGGTCGATCACCACGTCTCGGCGATCTTCACCAAGCTCGGCGTGTCCTCGCGCGCCGAGGCGATCGCGCTGGCGAGCAAGAAGCCTGCGGAGGGATGAGGATTGTCGGGCTGAAGCCCGACCTGCAGAGAGCCTGCAGGTCAGGCTTCAGCCTGACTCATTCGTTATTTCGGCAGCAGCGTGACCGGCACTTCCATGACGCTGTCGACCGGCAGGCCGTTCAGCTCGGCCGCCTTGCGCACCGCGGCCTCGCTCGGACCTTCGTAGACGCAATAGGTCTTGGTCTTCGCCGCGTTCGCATACGACTGCACCCAGCGCACGCCGACCGAAGCGTTGTTGGTGTTGACCTTCGCCTTGGTCGTGGCGTCCAGGCCTTCCAGCGCGCCGGCGGGGAAAGTGCGCTCGATCAGGTAGCGATGGATCGTCGGCGCCGGCTGTGCGGCGTCGGCCGTCTTGGCCGTGTCGCCGGCGAAGGCATTGGCGCAAATCAGGGTGGCCAGCATTGAAATCAAAGTTTTCATCTTCATCTCCGTAAGATCACGATAAGTTTTTCCGCCGCGCGCGTTTCATACGAAGAAGAAGTACGGATCGAGCACCCGCACCTCGGTGATGTGCTGAACCGGCAGCTTGTTGCAGGCTGCGGCGCGGCGAATCGCCTCGGGGTTGGGTGCGTCGTAAACGCAGAACGTGCGCTTGCGATCGGGTGTCGCGTAGGAATGGACCCAGGTGACTCCGTACTCGGCATTGCGCTCGATCACCTTGCGGCACGCGTCGGCGCCGACCTCGTTCATGGGAATGTCGAGGCCGTCGGGGAATTCGCGTTCGACGAGATAGCGAGGCATTTGCCGTGTCTCCGGAAAGTCGCCCGGGTCATTCCGAGCGGGGACCATCGTGCCAGCGCGGCCAGGCGCGCCGAATCGGGAAGGGCTACCCAATTTATGGCGGTAGCTTACCTAGATTGGTGCCGGCGGGGCGGACGGGCATACTGCGCCGCGCCCGAGGGGGATCGAAGGAAGGAAGAAGAAGTGGTGCCCAGGAGAGGACTCGAACCTCCACGGATCGCTCCACTGGTACCTGAAACCAGCGCGTCTACCAATTCCGCCACCTGGGCAAGGATGGGAATCTGGGACCGGGGGTCCCGGACGAGGCGCGCAATCTACCGGTGGTGTTCCGGGGTGTCAACAAACGGCAGAGAGAGATGAAGTCGACCAAGAAATCCAAGAAATCACAGCGAATCGCCGGGCATTCGCCCGGCGCGCCAGCAGCGCGCTCGCAGTCGCCGCCGGCAGCGGCCCGCGTCGTGACGACGCTGCGCGAGGCCGGGCGGCCGCTCACTTTCGACGAGCTGGCGGCGCGGATGGGGCGCGACGGCAAGGCAGCGCGCCGCCGTCTGCAAGAACAGCTCGACGAGCTGCTGCACGCAGCCGAGATCATTCGCAACCGCCGCGACGAGTACTGCCTGCGCGAGCGGCTGCCGCTCGTCGTCGGCACAGTCAGCGGGCATCGCGACGGCCACGGCTTCGTGTTGCCGGACGATCGCTCGGCGCCGGTGTTCCTCGCGCCGCGGCAGATGCAGGAAACGATGCACGGCGACCGTGTGGCGGTGCGCATCAGCGGCCAGGACAATCGCGGCCGGCCGCAAGGCTCGATCGTCGAAGTGATCGAGCGCAACACGCGCGAGATCGTCGGACGCCTGTACGAGGAATCCGGCATCAGTTTCGTGGTGCCCGACAATCCGCGTATCGGCCATCGCGTGTTCGTGCCTCGCGGACATCTCGCCGGCGCGAGTGCCGGACAGGTCGTTCTCGTGCGCCTCGTCGAGCAGCCGACGCGCACTGCGCAGGCGCTCGGTCACGTGACCCGCGTGCTCGGCGAGCATGCCGCGCCGGGCATGGAGACCGAGATCGCGATTCACTCGCACGGCCTGCCCTTCGAGTTTCCGCGTGAAGCCGTTGCCGAGGCCGAAGCCTTCGGCCGCAACGTGGCGGCTGCGGCGAAGCGCGGGCGTGAAGATCTGCGCGAGCTGCCGCTGGTCACGATCGACGGCGAGGATGCGCGCGACTTCGACGACGCGGTGTACTGCGAAGAAGTGCGCGGCGGCTGGCGCCTGCTCGTCGCGATCGCCGACGTGGCGACCTATGTCAGCCAGGATTCCGCGCTCGACAAGGAAGCGCAGAACCGCGGCACTTCCGTCTACTTCCCGAACCGCGTCCTGCCGATGCTGCCCGAAGCGCTGTCGAACGGGCTGTGCTCGCTGAATCCCAGAGTCGATCGGCTGTGCATGGTCTGCGAGATGCGCGTGAGCCCGCAGGGGAAGGTGACGCGCGCTCGCTTCTTCGAAGGCGTGATGTGCTCGGCAGCGCGTCTGACCTACACGAAAGTTGCCGCGTATCTCGCCAATCCGACTGTCGGGCACGAGCCGGAAGTCATCGCGGTCGGCCCGCAGCTCATGCAGCTGTACGCGGTCTTCAAGGCGCTGCTACGGGCACGCACACAGCGCGGTGCGCTCGACTTCGACGCGCCGGAGCTGAAAGTGCGCTTCGACGCGCATGGCAAGATCGCAGCCTTCGTCGAGTCGACGCGCAACGACGCGCACCGGCTCATCGAAGAATGCATGATCGCCGCGAACGTCGAAGCGGCGGGCTTCCTCAAGAAACACCGCATGCCGACGCTGTACCGTGTGCACGGCAAGCCCGAAGACGAACGGCTCGAAACGCTGCGGACTTTCCTGCGCGGCTTCGGCATTCAGCTGCCGACGGATCGCGACCTCACGCCGCAGGACCTGAGCGCGGTGCTGCAGCAGATCCACGGCGGCGAGGAAGCGCATCTGATCCAGACGGTCGTCGTGCGCTCCATGCCGCAAGCGGTCTATCAGCCTGAGAACGTCGGTCACTTCGGTCTCGCCTTGCCGCAGTACGCGCACTTCACTTCGCCGATCCGCCGCTACCCGGACCTCATGGTCCATCGCGGTATCCGCCACATTCTTCGCGGCGGGACGGCCGAGACCTTCCCGTCGTCCGAGGGCGCGATGGCTGCGCTCGGGCAACAGTGCTCGTTCAAGGAGCGACGCGCCGACGAAGCGACGCGCGATGCCCTGTCGTGGCTGAAGTGCGAGTACATGCGCGACAAGCTCGGCGAGGAGTTCGACGCGCTGGTGACCGGTGTCGTCGACTTCGGCCTGTTCGTGCAGGTGAAAGGCGTGCAAGTCGACGGACTCGTGCACGTCAGCGCGCTCGGCACCGATTATTTCTCGCGCGACAGCTCCGGGTATCGCATGGTGGGCGCGCGCAGCGGCCGGGTGTTCCGACTCGGCGATCACCTGCGCGTGCGCCTCATCAACGTGATCATCGACGAGCGCAAGATCGACTTCGAGCTCGCCGATACCGCCGGGGCGCGCGCGGTCCGCGGGCCGTGGCAGAGACGCAAGGATCGCCGCCGGTGAGCGAAACGACCGTCGTCTTCGGCTTGCACGCAGTTCGCACGCTGCTACAGCAGCGTCCCGAGCGTGCTTCGCTGCTGATCCTGCAGAAGGGCCGCGAGGACGCACGCTCGACAGAATTGCAGCGCCTCGCGCAGGCGGCGGGTGTGAAGACGGAGTGGCGCGACGCTCACGAGCTCGATCGGCTCGCCGGCAACGAGCGGCATCAGGGGGCGTGCCTGCAGGTTCGCGCGCTCGGCCCGCTGGGCGAAGGGGCGCTCGACGAATTGCTCGATCGAGCGGCTGCGCCGCCCCTGCTTCTCGTCCTCGACGGCGTGCAGGATCCGCACAATCTTGGTGCCTGCCTGCGGACGGCCGACGCTGCTGGCGCGAGTGCAGTCATCGTGCCGCGGGACCGGGCGGCCGGACTGACACCGACCGTGCGCAAGGTCGCATCGGGCGCTGCCGAGACGATGCCGCTGATCCAGGTGGTGAACCTCGCTCGCACCTTGCGCTGGCTCAAGGAGCGGCAGATCTGGGTCGTCGGCGCCGACGACCAGGCTTCGCAATCGCTGTTCGCGACGAAGCTGACCGGGGGCCTCGCACTGGTGCTGGGCGCTGAGGGGAGCGGGCTGCGTCGGCTGACGCGGGAGCATTGCGACGTGCTGGTCGGCATTCCGATGGCCGGCGCCGTGGAGAGCCTGAACGTGTCGGTGGCAGCTGGAGTGCTGCTATTCGAGGCCGCCCGGCAGCGTGCCTCCGAGGAAGGGGGCCGTCCCTAGCCACTGTCTCCTGCTTCCGCTACTATGCGCGCCCCGCTGAGCGTGTGCCCGGCGGTAACTCCTTGCCTCACCGCAGATTCTCGCTGACGGGAGGCATTTCCACGAGGAGCAGCAATGCGCCATTACGAGATCGTTTTTCTGGTCCATCCCGACCAGAGTGAGCAGGTTCCAGCGATGCTGGAGCGCTACAAGGGCATGATCGCGGCCGGCAACGGC
>JBIOUH010000066.1:0-112619 GCA_044866955.1 Steroidobacteraceae bacterium | reverse complement strand
TGGCCTTCAATAACGCCGGATTCGCCCGGAATATCGTGCTCGGCCAGGCTCTGGTCGGTGTTGTGATGTGCGACCAGCGCGGCAACACGGCCACGACCAGTGCCGACTATTCGGCGGCGCGCGGCGTAACCATCTCTCCCACCGGCCGCCCCAGGGTGACGCGCGTGGTGCAGACGATCGACGACGAGCTGGGCGGTTGCCCATGAGATACGCGATGCACATTCGAGCTGCGGACAACAGGTCCCGGGGCTTCTCCCTGGTCGAGGCGCTGGTCGCGCTGGTCGTGCTCTCGATCGGCATGCTCGGCATCGCCGCCCTGCACGTCGAAGGTCTGCGCTCGGCACGCACCGCGCTGACGCGGACGACCGCTGTCGCGCTGGCATCGGACATTGCCGATCGCATTCGGGCGAACCGCAATGCCAAGACCGAATACAACACGGTCGTGACGAGCGCGGACACGGACGCCAAGTGCGCTCCCAAGGGCGCTGGCTGCACCCCGGCCGAGCTCGCGCACCACGACAAGGCGACATGGCTCGGGGCAATCGAGGCTGCGCTGCCGGGCGGCACCGGCACCATCAACTGCGACGACGCCGCGGTCCCGGCCACCTACACGATCACCATTTCGTGGTCCGAGGTCGGTGCGCAGGACCCCAGCACCTACACCCTGACGATCCAGGCATGACGTCCATGCGCACCACATCTGCCAACCGCATCGTCGCCGGACCGCGCGCCGCACGGGGCCTGAGCCTGATCGAGCTGATGGTCGCTCTGACCATCGGTGCGCTCATGCTCGCAGGCGCCGTCACCGTGTACATGCAGAGCCGCAACACCTATCGCACCAACGACGCGGCGTCGCGCATGCAGGAAGTCGGACGCTACGCGCTCGACGTCATCTCGCCCGACGTGCGCCTGGCCGGCTTCTGGGGCCTGACGAACCGGCCGGACTCTTTTTCGAACGGCGCCGGCGCCGTGGCGAACGACTGCGGCGGCAACTTCACCGTCAACGTTGCTCAGCCCATCCAGGGCCGCGACGCGAAAGCGACCGGCGGCGGCGGCTACAACCTCGCCTGCAAGCTCAATGGCAACGTCGTCGCCACGCCCGACTGGGCGGATGTGCTCATCGTGCGCCGTGCGACAGCCGACGCAACCATATTGGAGAAAGACCGCCTGCAGGTGCAGACGAATCGCGAAATGGCCGCCCTCTTCAGCGACGGCAACCGCCCGTCGGGGTTCGCCGGCGGCGACCAGTCCGAAACTCACAACCTGATGTTCAGCGCCTACTACGTGGCGGAGATGCCATCCATCAACGGCGTGCGCCAGTACTCGCTGCGCCGGCAGACGCTCATCGCCGGCCCGCAGATCCAGGACGACGAAGTGATTTCGGGCGTGCAGGACATGCAGGTGCAGTTCGGACTCGACGTGGACGCCGACGGCACCGTCGACCGCTACGTCAATCCGGAAGACGCCATTCCCGTCGACGCGCGCATCGCGACAGTGCAGCTGTGGCTGCTGGTCGTGGCAGAGGAACGCGAAGTCGGCTTCCAGGACAACCGCCAGTACGAATACGCCAACGCGGATCAAGCGGGCGACGAGTTCCACGACGACCGTCGCCGCGTGCTCATGACCAAGACCATTCAGATCAGGAACGCCGCAACATGAGCCAGCAACCCAACATGTCCCTGCTGCGCGCGGCACGCTCGCGGCGCCAGGGCGGCGCGGCGCTGGTCGTCGGCCTGATCCTGCTGATGGTGCTGACGCTGCTCGCCATTTCCGGCATGAACAGCGCCACGCTCGAGCTGCAGATGGCCGGCAATGCGCAGTACTCGGAGAACGCATTCCAGGCTTCTGAGACCGGCGTCGAAGAGGCGCTGCGCGACGCGCGCGTGAATGGCACGAATACCTCGAACGTCGACCCGGAGAGGACGGAGAACGTGCCCGGCACCACCGACCAATACAAGATCCGCACTCTCTTCAACCCCGACAACGGCTGCACCAAGGTACCGTCCGGCGGCTTCAGCATGGGCGTGGGCAAAGGCTTCAAGGCCTACCACTTTGATATCACCAGCACGGGCACCTCGTCCCGCTCGGCGACCCAGACGCACGTGCAGGCCTTCTACATCGTCGCCCAGGAGGCCGGCTGCGTTCCCGCGGTGGCCCCATGAACTTCAGACATCACCTATTTGGTTCGGAGCAAGTCATGTTCAAGAAAGCCACGTTTGCGCTGCTGCTCTCCGCGGGTCTGCTGGCCAACGCGTTCGCGGCCGACGAGAGCGAGCGGCCCCGCACTTACAGCACAGAGCGGCCCATCGAGACCACGACCGTGGGGCTGCCGCTGCCGCGCGTCGCGCCGGGCTCGATGACGATCAGCCCGTGCGAGCAAAGCTGCCCGCCGGTCACGCTGGAGATCACGACCGCTTCACAGTTCTTCGTCGGGACGAAGCCCGTCAGCTTCACCGACCTGCGCACGCTCGCCCTGAGCTCGAGCGCCAATGCAGTCGTGTTCTATGACCTCAAGACCAAAGCCGTCACGCGCATCGTCGTGACTCCCTGAATGATGCCGGCACAGGCCCATCGAGGACCCTTGCATGCGTAACCGCTCCTCATTCCTCTACGCCTTCTTCGCGGCGGCGCTCACCGCAGGTGCGGCGTTGCCCGTCCAGGCGGACGACGTCGAGATCTACCTCGGCGAGCCGACCGCGCAGTCGGTGGCGTCCCGTCCCAACATCCTGTTCGTCATGGATACGTCGGGCAGCATGGGCACGAAAGTGACGACGCAGACCACGTACGATCCGAATGAGAAGTACACCGGCAGCTGCACCAGCGACACGGTCTACTGGAAGAGCGCCTCGGCGTCGTTCAGCGGCAACGGGTTGCCAGTCACGAACACCTGCGGCCTGCGCGGCAGCGGCGACACAGCTGGCTACGTCGACGCGGCGAATTTCCTGTGCATGACCGCGCAGCGGGTCATCAACGGTAACGGTTTCCAAACGGTCACGGCCGCGGCGCAGTGGAAGCCCAACACCAAGACGAAATCCAAGAGCGTCTGGAGCACGCTCGCGCGCAGCGTGCACAACCAGCCGATCGACTGCGCGGACGACTTCAACAAGAACAAGATCGATCCGCTGCACGGCGACGGCACCAGGACGTATGCCGGCAACGGCACGAACGGCCCGTACACCGACGATTCGGCGCAGCAGATCAGCTGGACGACGGCCGACGTGGACGACCAGTACACGTTCTACTCGGGCAACTGGCTGAACTGGTTCTACAACGCCCAGACGGTCACGAAGACGCGACTGGAGATCGTGCAGGAGAGCCTTAAGAGCATCCTCAGCACGCTGGACTCGGCGAACGTCGGCCTGATGCGCTTCAGCACCGATGGCGAAGGCGGCATGGTGGTGAAGGAGATGGAAGACGTCTCCACCTCGCGCGACAAGATGATCGCGGCGATCGACGGCATGACCGCGAGCGGCAACACGCCGCTGTCCGAGACGTATTCGGAAGCCCTCCGCTACTGGCGCGGCATGAAGTGGGACTACGGCAGCCGCAGCAGCCCGGAGAAGAGCATCGGGACCTCGCTCGAAGGCGAAAACTACAAGAGCCCCGTCGCCGCGTCGTGCCAGAAGAACTTCCTGGTGATGCTGACGGACGGCGAGCCGGTCGCGGACCAGCTCAGCTCGACCCGCATCGGCGAGATGACCGGATTCCAGACCTACCTCAACGAGCAGGCCAAGGTGACCAGCGGCGGCAAGTGCACTCCGCATACGGGCTCGACCGACACCGACGGCGTGTGCCTGGACGACCTGGCCGGCTTCGCGCATACCAAGGACATGGTCAGCGGCACCAGCGCGATCGGCGACCAGACCATCACCACGTACACCGTGGGCTTCGGCGCCGACGTCCAGAGCATCGCCTGGGCGATCGACAACCTGAAGAGCACGGCCACCCGCGGCGGCGGCTCGTTCTTCACGGCCGACGACACCGCCACGCTCACTGACGCGTTCACGAACATCATCGAGGAGATTCTCTCGGTCAACACGACGTTTACTGCGCCGACAGTCGCGGTGAACGCGTTCAACCGCACGCAGAACCTGGACGATCTGTTCATCACCGTATTCGGCACGCCGCAGCCGCCGAGCTCCGGCAACAAGTTCCACTGGCCGGGCAACATCAAGAAATACGAGATCAACACCGACGGCATGATCGTGGGCCCGGGGGAGAAGGAAGTGGTCGACAAGACGACCGGCTTCTTCAGCGCCAAGGCGCAGAGCTTCTGGTCCGAAGTGGTGGACGGGGCCGACGTGACGCTGGGCGGTGCCGCGCACGAGCTGCCCGCCCCGGCCGATCGCAAGATCTACACCGACATCAGTAGCGACATATTGAAGGACAACCCCATCAGCGTCGACAACGCAAGCATCCAGGATGACATGCTCGGTATCGATGGGAGCTCGACCGTCACCCGAGCGGACCTCATCCAATGGGTCCGCGGCGGCGACATCGATGGCCCCGACGAGAAGCAGCAGCGGTTCCAGATGGGCGATCCGCTGCATGGCCGGCCGGCGACCGTGATCTACGGCGGCACCCAGGACAGCCCGGATCTCACGCTGTTCGCGGTCACCAACGACGGCTATCTGCACGCAATCGACACCAAGGATGGCAGCGAGCTGTGGGCGTACATTCCGAGCTCGATGTTGAAGCGCATGGACGACCTGTACGAGAACGATGCGCAGCCGGCGAAGCGCTACGGCCTGGATGGCAACATCCGCGCGTACAAGCTGGACCTCAACGACAACGGCATCGTCGACGGCAAGGACAAGGTCTACCTGTTCTTCGGCATGGGCCGCGGCGGCGAGAGCTACTACGCGCTCGACGTGACGGACCGCACCGATCCGAAACTGCTGTGGCGCAAGGGCAGCTCCAACGAAACGCTGGCCGACGGCTCGCCGCTCGCAACGGCGAATCAGCTGCCGGGTCTGGCGCAGACCTGGTCGACGCCGGTGATCACGAACGTGAACATCGATGGCACCGTCCGCCTGGTGGCGATCTTTGCCGGCGGCTACGACCCGACGCAGGACAACGTCCTGTACAGCACGGATGACATCGGCAACCGCATCTACATGCTCGACGCTGTCAGCGGCGATCTGCTGTGGCGCGCGGGTCCGAGCAGCGACGGCGGCGCTCAGCTGCAGATCAAGACGACGCTCTCCGCCGACCGCCAGATGAACAACTCGATCCCGGGTGACGTGCGCGTGATTGATCTGGACGGCGACCAGCTAGCGGACCGCATGTACGTCGCCGACACCGGCGCGCGAGTCTGGCGCTTCGACATCATCAACGGCGAGAAGGTGGACACCCTGGTCCGCGGCGGCGTCTTCGCCTCGCTCGGCCGCGCCGGCGGTGCGGGCAGCGACCCGACCGACGCGCGCCGCTTCTACTACGCGCCGGACGTCTCGATGCTGAAGGACAACGGCAACGTGTTCATCAACATCGCGATCGGCTCGGGCTACCGCGGGCACCCGCTCAACGAGCAGATCCATGACCGGTTCTACTCGCTGCGCGACCGCACCCCATTCGTGCGCCCGACCCAGGCCGACTACGACACATTCGCGCTCATCACCGACGGCAGCACCAAGCTGGTCGACGTCACCACGGACATCAAGCCGACGATTCCGGCCGATGCGGCGGGATGGAAGATGGACCTGAGCAATCCGTCGTGGCAGGGCGAGAAAGCGCTGGCCGAATCAATCACCTTCGCCGGCACGATCATCTTCACGACTTACCTGCCACAGGCGGGCTCGGTCATCGAAGGCAGCAACTCTTGCATTGCACGCCAGGGTCGCAATCGCCTGTACGCCGTCTCGGCGCTCGACGGCAGCCCGGTCGTGAACCGCGACAACTCCACGGGTCCCGACGGCGAAGTCAGCGCGACCGGCGACGAAGTCGAGGATCGCTGGGGCGACCTGAACCAGAGCGGCATCGCGCCGGAAGCGGTCATCCTGTTCCCGGAGACCTCGGTGCCGGCCTGCATCGTCGGCGTCGAATCGTGCGGCGTCGGCTTCACCAACGATCCGGTGCGCACCTTCTGGTATCAGCGCGACACGGAAGGCACGAGCAACTGATCGGCGGAGCCGCGATCGCGTCATGCGGTCGCGGCCCGCAGGCACCGGACCTGAGACTTCTTTCTGTGGAGCCTAAAGGCATGACGAGATCTCGCGAACGCGGCGTCACTCTGATGGAGCTGCTGACGGTGGTGATAATCCTGGGCATCGTGGCGGCCATCGCCATCCCCTCGTATCGCAACTATCTGCTCAGGGCACAGCGCGTCGACGCTACTACTGCCCTGCTGCGCATAGCGGCCGCGCAGGAAAAGTTCTATTTGCAGAACAACACGTACGCCAGCAACGATCAGCTCGACGATGCTCCGCCGGACGGGCTGGGCATCGGTGGAACCGAGCACGGCTATTACAGCGTCGCGATCACGAAGGAAGACGATCTGACCGTGGACTATGTGGCGACGGCCACGCCGGTGGACGGCGGCCCGCAGGCCAGGGACGCGGATTGTGCGACCTTCACCATCGACCAGGCGGGCGCTCGCATCGCGAAAAGCAAAGCGGATGCCGAAAACACGGCAACCTGCTGGCGCTGATTCACGCACTCCGACACTGTCGCGTCTCAACGACGCTCGCAGTTTTGTGCTTTATCGCACCGCTTCGATCTTGTATCCTCCGCGCTCGGCTCGCGCCGGAAGCTTTTACAAAAAATGAGCTTTTGAGGCGAAATCCGAGGGAACCCGCCATAACTCCCGCGGATTAAGAGGCGTGAAATTTAGTCGCTCCGGTCCATTTTTATCCGACCCAGAAGAAGGGGAAAGAAGTCATGAAGAAAACCATCTCCACCACGCTGAAGGCTGGCGTTGCTGCCCTGGTGCTCGTCGCCGGCAGTGGCTGCGTGTCGCAGAAGTCCCTTGACGAAGTCAAGGCGACTGCCGACAAGGCGGTCCAGGACGCAGCAGCAGCGAAGGCGGCAGCGGACTCTGCAGCCAGCGCCGCCTCTTCGGCACGCTCCGCCGCGGACAGCGCACAGAGCGCCGCAAACCAGGCGATGCAGGCCGCCCAGGCCAGCCAGTCCTGCTGCGACGCGACCAACGAGAAGATCGATCGCGCCTTCAAGAAGGCCGTGTCGAAGTAATCGATTCGGTTCGTTGAACGAAAAACGCCGCGGTTTTCACCGCGGCGTTTTTTTTGGTCTCGATCCAGGCGGATCCCACAGCCTCCGCCATGGACTAACTCGGTAGAAGATGACTTCAGCCGCGGGACCCGCGAGCCGCAGTCTAGCGGAGTCGCTCAGCGGCCGCCGGGCGCTTCGTCAGCAGCCTGCACCGTCGCGGGACGCAACAGCACCGGCTCGGGCACGCCGGTCGCCAGAATGAACGCCCGCTCCGCCTTCGCCCAGTCGATCGCCACCGTGCGATTCTGCGTCGCTGCGACCAGCAGCCGCGTGATGTTCGTGAGACTGCGCGTTTCCGCCGGCAGCTGTCCCTCGAGCGGCGCGTGCACTTCGATGTACAGCTCCTCGCCGTGCCAGCCCATGCGATACGGCTGATCGATCAACCGCACCGGCGTGTTCACCGCGACCAGCTTGAACAGCTCGGCGATGTTTTCGGGATACATGCGGATACAGCCGTGCGTGACCTGCATGCCGACGCCGGCCGGCAGGTTCGTGCCATGGATCAGGTAGGCGCCGCCGGGAATGCCCAGGCGCATCGCGTAGTCGCCGAGCGGATTGTCAGGACCTGCCGGCACCGCCTTCGGCAGCGGCCGGCCGTCCGCTTCGTGCTCGCGACGCACCGACTCCGGCGGATACCAGATCGGCTTCTCGCGCTTGTTGACGATGCGAGTCATGCCGAGCGGCGTCTTCCAGTCCATCTTGCCGATGCTGATCGGGTAGGTCATCACGACCGGCGCCTCGCCGGCCCTGGGACGCGGGAAGTAGTAGAGGCGATGCTCGGCGAGGCTGACCACCAGCCCTTCGCGCGGCGGGTCCGGCAGGATGTAACGCGAGGGAATGAGCACTCGCGTGCCCGCGCCCGGCAGCCACGGATCGACACCGGGATTGGCGGAGACGATCTCCTCGTAACCGACACCGTAGGTGCGGCCGAGATCGAGCAGCGTGTCCTCGTGCTGCGCGACCACGTACTGCACTTCGCCGATGACAGTATCTTCGCCGCCGGGCAACGGATAGGTGGCGGCGTGCAGCTGTACGCTCATTGCACAGCCTGCCAACCAGGCGGCCAGGCGCAGCGCAGTCGATCGATAGCGGGTCTTCATCGAGGCATCTTCAACAGTGGGCAAAAGTCTAGCAGGTCGCATCGCGTGAGACTGTGCGCCAGCCCGGCAAAAGTCACGCCCTTTGCCGGCGTCGTCGCAGGGGCCTTGGCCGCTCGCGACCAGCAAACTAGGACACCTGGGCCTTGAGCAGGTTGCCGATCTGCGTCGGCACGCCCTTGCGCACCTCGATCAGCCCGACGCGGATGGCGTTGCGGAACGAGAGCACGTCGGCGCTGCCGTGGCTCTTGATGACGATCCCGCTCAATCCCACCATGCTGGCGCCGTTGTAGGTGCGCGGATCGAACTCGCGACGCAGCGAGCGCAGCACCGGCCAGGAAGCCGCTGCCCCGACGTAGCGCAGCGGGTTGCGCGTGTACTCCGTCTTGAGTGCGCCGACCAGCATGTTCGCCAGCCCCTCCATGGTCTTCAGCGCGACGTTGCCGGTGAAGCCGTCGGTGACCACCACGTCCACCTCGCCGGAAAAGATGTCGTCGCCCTCGACGAAGCCGATGTAGTTGAGCTTGCTCGCCGAGAGCAGCCGCGCGGCGTCCTGCACGACGCTGTCGCCCTTCGTCTCTTCTTCGCCGATGTTGAGGATGCCGACGCGCGGCTGCGCTATGCCGTGCATGTCGGCGGCGACCACAGTACCCATCACGGCGAACTGGAACAGATGCTCCGCCGTGCACTCCGAGTTCGCGCCCAGATCGAGCATGTGCGTATGGCCGTGGCGCGAGCGGATGCGTGAGATGATCGCCGGGCGATCGATGCCTTCGATCGTCTTCAGCACGAAGCGGCCGGTCGCCATCAGCGCGCCGGTGTTGCCGGCGCTGACGCAAGCTGCCGCCTGGCCGGATTTCACCAGGTCGATCGCGACACGCATCGAGGAGTCTTTCTTGCGCCGCAGAGCGTCCTGCGGCTTCTCGTCCATCGCGACGACCTGCGTCGCCTCCTGCACGGTGATGCGGGAGCGCAGGCCTGCCGGCGCGTCGTTGAGCAGGCGCGTGATCGGCTCGGAGAGGCCGACCAGCACCACGTGCAGATCGGACTCGGCCTGCAACGCGGCCAGCGCGCCGGGCACAGTGACGCCTGGGCCGTGATCGCCCCCCATGGCGTCCACCGCGATCGTGATCTGCCGGGGACTGTTCAAGGAGATTTCGGACCGCGCGCGCCGGATGCGACGCCGCGCGGCAGCGTGCTTATTCCGTGTCGGTCTTGTCGCGGCTCTCGATGACTTTCTTGCCGCGATAGAAGCCGTCCGGCGAGATGCGATGACGCGAGTGCGTCTCGCCCGAAGTCGGGTCGACCGACAGTGCCGGCTTGCCGAGGTGATCGTGCGATCGATGCATGCCGCGCTTGGAAGGTGTCTTTCGGCTCTTCTGAACTGCCATGGCTCATTTCTCCAACAGATCCCGCAAATTCTGAAACGGCTTCTGCGAGCCAGGGCTCGCGTCCTGCTCTCTCCGCGGCGGCGGCGCGGCGACCTCGTCGCACTCGCCCTCCGCGTGCAGCGGCACCAGCGGCATCGCCAGCAGCGCCTGCTCCTCCGCCAGCCATCGCAAGTCGAAGCGCGCAGCTTCCGCGATCACTGGCTCGTATCCGCCCGGCTCGTCGGCGCGCTCCTGCGCCACGACGATGACCTGAAACTTCTCGTCGAGCGGCACCGCTACCGGCTGCATGCAGCGCTGGCAGCTGACGTTCACGACGCCGCGCAACCTGCCATCGATCGCCGGCTGCCCGTCGAGCAGCGAAAACTGCAACCGCACCTCGATGCGCGATCCGTCCTGGACGCCCGCCTCTTGCAGACGCGGCAGCCGGGCCACGGAAAACTGACGCTCGATGGTGCTGCCCGCCCGCGCACAGACGTCTGCGTCCACGACGACACGATTTGCTTCGGGGTCGGTGGAGACGGCCGGGGGTCGCGGCATGGGGCGCGTATACTAGCGGCCACCCCCGGCAGTGTCAAAAACAATAAGGGCGTAAATGATTGTTTTAGTAGGGCTTGTTTTTAGCGGGCCGCCCCCCGGGCAGACCGAGTGCGGGTGCCTGCCGTGAGCGCCGGAAAAGAACCCAAGCTGCGGCTGGTCCTGGCCTCGACCTCCGTCTACCGCAAACAGCTGCTGGAGCGACTGGGCATCCCGTTCACGGTGGCCGCGCCGAATATCGACGAGTCCCCGCTCCCGGGCGAATCGGCCGCGGACCTGGTCGGACGGCTGGCCCGGACCAAGGCCGAAGTCGTGGCGCGACGCTCGACTCACAGCCTGGTGATCGGCTCCGATCAGCTGGCCATGTGCGGCCGGGACGTGCTGGGCAAGCCCGGCTCTGGTGACCGTGCGATCGCGCAGCTGAAATCGCTCAGCGGCCATCGCGTGGTGTTCAACACGGCGGTGCACGTCGTGATCTCGGACGCCGGCACGAACGAAGGACACCTGGACGTGACGACCGTGCACTTCCGCCGCCTCAGCGACGACGAGATCCGCCGTTACGTGACGCGCGACAAGCCGTACGACAGCGCTGGCGGCTTCAAGGTCGAAGCGCTCGGCATCTCGCTGTTCGACAAGGTGGACACGCACGATCCGACTGCGCTGGTCGGTCTGCCGCTGATCTGGCTCTCTGCCGTGCTACGCAAGCACGGCTTCAACGCACCGTAGCGCGCAGCCGCTCGAGGACGGACTCGAGCTCCGGCGACAGCGGCGCAATCACGGTGAACGGCTCGCCCTCGCCTTTGCGGAACGTGAGCGAAGCGGCGTGCAGAAACATGCGTGACAGGCCGTATTCCCGGAGCTTCGCATCCTTGTCGCGATCGCCATATTTCGCGTCGCCGGCCACCGGGTAACCGGCATGCGCGGCGTGCACGCGGATCTGGTGCGTTCGACCGGTGCCGAGCTCGATGTCCAGCAACGTGGCAACCTTGCCGAACTGCTCGCGCGGCTTGAACGTCGTCACTGCCTCCTGCCCGTCGCTGTGGACCCTCACTACGCGCTCCCCGCCCTGCTTCAGGTTCGTCTTGAGAGGCAGATCGAGCGTCTTGGCGCCGTATGGCCAGCGACCGGCAACGAGCGCGAGGTAACGCTTTTCCATCTCGCGACCGCGCAGCTGGGCGTGCAGATCGCGCAGCACCGCTCTGCGCTTTGCGACCAGGAGGCATCCGCTGGTCTCGCGATCGAGCCGGTGGACCAGCTCGAGCTCCTTGAGCTGTGGATGTACGGCCCGCAGCGCTTCGATCACGCCGAAGCTGACACCGCTGCCACCGTGCACGGCGACTCCGGCGGGCTTGTTGACGACGATGAGGTCCCGGTCCTCGAAGATCACGGCGCCGGCGACGAATTCGCGGAGCGACTTCGACGGCGCCTTGACGGCGTCGGACTGCCCCTCCCGCTTCGTGCCCTGGACCGGCGGCAACCGGACGCGATCGCCCGCAGCCAGTCGGTAAGCCGGCTTGGCGCGCCCGCCATTCACCCGCACCTCGCCGGTCCGCAGGATCCGGTATACGAGGCTGCGCGGCACGCCGCCCAGCGTGCGCAGTAGGAAATTGTCGAGGCGCTGGCCCTCGTCGCCCTCCTGGGCTTCGACGTAGCTGACTTGGGTCTTGGCCGGGCCGGGGCCGGCCGGTGCGCGTTCGCCCATCTGGAAGTGCACGTAAGCTATTGATCGATCATTGAATGGCCGCGCACGCCCTGTTATATTCCGCGACGATTTCCGCGGTGTCTCCGAAGCTTACGCGATGAGGCGCCGCATATTAGTTGGTTCTGTTCGAATCTGTCTCACCTCGATCGGTCCTTTGTTCGACGGCATTCGCAGTGTCGAGCCGTCGTCGGCCGCGACTTCGCAGGTGCACGGGATTGCTCAGATCCATCGTCCGGCCGCGTTCCAACGCCGGTGCCAGGGCCTGTCCAATTGGGGCTCTGGGTCGGCGGCAAGCGCCAACGGGCGGGCCAAAAAGTGAATGGAAAGAAAAGCGCCGGGCCTCGAGGTCCGCGCCAAAAGGCACCAATCGGATGAATTCGTTTCCCGATTCGCTCTCCTTAAGTCCAGCGCTTCCGCCCGCCGTGCGTGAGCTCGCGGCCCTTTGCGAATACTCAGAAGGGTCTCATGAAGCGAATGCTCGTCAACGCAACCCAGGAAGAGGAGTTGCGCGTCGCACTGGTTGATGGACAAAAAATCTACGACCTCGACATCGAAGTACCGTCACGCGAACAGAAGAAAGCTAACGTCTACAAGGGCCGCATCACGCGCATCGAGCCGAGTCTCGAAGCGTGCTTCGTCGATTACGGCGCCGAACGTCACGGCTTCCTGCCGCTGAAGGAAATCACCAAGGACTATTTCAAGGGCGGCCAGGCGCCCGGCGGCCGCAACATCCGCGAGCTGCTGGACGAAGGCCAGGAGGTCATCGTCCAGGTCGAGAAGGAAGAGCGCGGCAACAAGGGCGCCGCCCTCACGACCTTCATCAGCCTGGCCGGCCGCTTCCTGGTACTGATGCCGAACAACGCCCGCGCCGGCGGCGTTTCCCGGCGCATCGAAGGCGAAGACCGCGAGCAGCTGCGCGAAGCGCTCGACCAGGTGCAGATTCCCGACAGCATGGGCGCAATCGTCCGCACGGCCGGCGTCGGCCGCACTGCCGAGGAGCTGCAGTGGGATCTCGACAATCTCAAGGAAGTGTGGACCGCGGTCTCGACAGCCGCCGAAGGGCGCGCAGCGCCGTTCCTGATCTACCAGGAGTCCAAGGCCATCATTCGCGCGCTGCGCGACTACCTGGCGGACGACATCGGCGAGATCCTGGTCGACAACCAGGAGGTCTTCAACGAGGCGCAGCAGTACATGCAGCGCTTCATGCCGGCCGGGCTGCGCAAGCTCAAGCTCTACGAAGACTCCGTGCCGCTGTTCACGCGGTTCCAGATCGAGAACCAGATCGAGTCGGCGCACTCTCACAAGGTCAACCTGCCTTCCGGCGGCTCGATCGTGATCGATCCGACCGAAGCGCTGGTCTCGATCGACATCAACTCCGCGCGCGCCACGCGCGGCAGCGACATCGAGACGACTGCGCTCAACACCAACCTCGAGGCCGCGGATGAGATCGCCCGGCAACTGCGCCTGCGCGACCTCGGCGGCCTGATCGTCATCGACTTCATCGACATGGAGTCGCAGAAGAATCAGCGCGCGGTCGAAGACCGCCTGCGCGACGCCGTGCGCCAGGACCGCGCGCGCATCCAGATTGGGCGCCTCTCGCGCTTCGGTCTGCTCGAGCTGTCGCGCCAGCGCTTGCGCCCGTCGATCGGCGAATCGACGAGCATCGCCTGCCCGCGCTGCAGCGGCATGGGCACGATCCGCAGCGTCGATTCGCTCGCGCTCGCGTTGCTGCGACTCATCGGCGAGGAAGCGCGCAAGGACCGTACGGTCAAGGTCATCGCACAACTGCCGGTCGAGGTCGCCACCTACCTGATGAACGAGAAGCGCGACTGGCTCAATGGCATCGAGACCAAGAGCGGTGCGCAGGTCGTGCTGGTCCCGAACAAGTACATGGAGACGCCGGCCTACGAGATCCGCCGCGTACGCGACGACGAGGCCGGACTGCCGGAGAACAACGCCATCAGCCACCAGATCCCGGTGGTCCCGCAGCCTGCGCCGAACGAAGGCGTGAAGCAGCAGGAGACGCCTGCCCCGCCGACGCCGGCAGTTGTGGCTTCCAGCATTGCAAGCATTCCGCCGCCGCCGACGATCGCGATGGAGACGACCATAGCCCCGGTCAAACCGCCGGCACCGGTCGAGCAGATCGGCATCTTCGTGCGGGCCTGGCGCTTCCTGTTCGGCGGCGCGGGCGCCGCTCCCCAGCCGCCTGCGGCTACGCCGGCGCCGCGCGAGTCCGGCCGCTCATCGCACGAAGGACGGCGCGATCGGCACGAAGGTCGCCACGGCCGCGATCGCGACCGGGATCGTGACCGTCACGGGCGTCATCATCGTGATCGAGATCGCGATCGCGGCGGGCGTCACGACCACAAGGACAAAGCAGCAGCCGGAGGTGGCGACGCCCGGCGTGACGGACAGCGCCACGAGCGCAAGCCTCGCGAACAGACGGACGCAGCTCGCGCGGATGGCGCTCAGCGTGCAGGCGGCCAGCAGCAGCATCGCGAGCGCGCGCAGAGTGCGCAGAGCGCGCAGCAACCTGCGCCGAAACCAGAGGGAGCGCCGCAGCAGGCACAGCCTGCCGAGGGCGGCGCACGTCCGGATCGCGGCGATCGCGGGGAGCGCGGTGAGCGCCGGGGTGGTCGTCGCGGACGCCGTCGTCGCGGCGGCCGGGGACGTGGCAGCGAGGGTGCCGGCGGCGAGAGCAGTTCCGCAAACGCCGAGCCGCGCGCCGAAGGCTCGGGCGACAGCGCGCGCGAATCTCAGCCGCGCGCCGAAGCGCGCCAGGAAGCACAACACAGCTTCGATCTGGCCGCGCCGCGCACAGAGCAGGCGGCGGAGCCTGCGCCGCCGAAGCCGGAGCGCAGCGAGCCGGCGGGCGATGCCGGTCACGGCGATTCGAAGACCTATACCGTGGGGTCGTGGAGCCCGCCGCCGAGCAGCGGCTCGTGGGGCGGCTCATCGCGTCGCGAGGAATGAGAATGTCGGGCTGAAGCTGCTGCGCAGGGATGCGCTATTGGCGCGGGTGCAGGATGCGCCGGAGCGGCCCGACCTACATCGTCCGACTCAAGATCTCTCCAAGCAATCCTTCCGCAGCTTCTTCGAGCAGGTCCAGGACCTGCTCGAAGCCTTGCGGCCCGCCGTAATACGGATCCGGCACCGCACGCACCGAGCTGGACGGCACGAACTCCATCACCAGCCGGATGCGCTCGTGGCGCGCTGCGGGCGCGCGCCGGCGCAACTCGCGCAGGTTCTGCTCGTCCATCGCCAGGATCAGATCGTAGTAGTCGAAGTCGCTGGTCCGCACAGTGCGCGCGCGCAGCGATGACAGGTCGATGCCGCGACGACGCGCAGCTGCAATGGAGCGATCGTCGGGCGGCTCACCCACGTGATAGTCGTGCGTACCCGCCGAATCGATCTCGACCGTCAGCTGCGGCGCGCGCGCTGCAAGCAGGCTGCGAAACACGCCCTCGGCGCTCGGCGAGCGGCAGATGTTGCCCATACACACGAAGAGAATCCGCATGGCGGCTGATATCGTAACGCAGCCGACGCCCTGGACCATGGAGAACTGACATGAACGTCCGCAAGTGCCTGGCAATGGTGTTCGCGTGCGGTGTGCTGTTCGTGAACGGCTGCGCGACTCTGCAGAGCGATCCGCTGCAGGTCACCGTTGTCGGTATCGAGCCGCTGCAAGGCGAAGGCATGGAGCTGCGCCTGATGGTCAAGCTGCGGGTGCAGAATCCCAACGACGCGCCGCTCGACTATCACGGCGTAGCGCTCCAAATGGATGTGCAAGGCAAGACTCTCGCGAGCGGCGTGAGCGACAGCAGCGGCACCGTGCCGGGCTTCGGCGAAGCCGTCATCACCGTTCCCGTCTCGATCTCGGCCTATCGCATGGTGCGTCAGGCGATAGGTATTGCGACCAACCGCGACACTCGCAAAATCACCTATGACATGAAAGGCAAGCTCAGCGCCGGGCCGTTCGCAACGCGGCGCTTCACGACACACGGCGACTTCGAGCTGCCGGCGCCCGACGGGACGCCGGCACCTCAGTGAGTGCGGTCACGACAACGCGTTGCGGAGGCCCGCCGGCGGCTTACGTCAGCGCGCCTGCAAGCATCTTCTGCACGGTCGGGCCGCCGAGCTTGCCGAGATACTGGGTGAGCGTCGGCGTGAATTTCGCGACCGTGTCCGGATTCATGCCGAGTTTCCCGAGCGCGCCGTTCAGCCCTTGCAGGTTGTTCAGCGGCCCGGTCACGGCGCCGAGCTTCTTCGCGCTCTCCAGGTAGCCAGAGGCGCCCGGCACCAGCGACGCGATCTGGTCGAAGTCTCCCTTGCCGAGCTTCTCCTGCAGCAGCGTCAGGTAGGAGCCGATGCCGCCGCGCGCCTGGTCCTCCGAAACCCCGAGCTGGCTCGTCAGCGTGCCCAGCAACGGATTCTTCAGCGCCGAGCTCACGCTGTCCGGCGTCAACGAAGGTGTCTGGGAATGCGCGATGAGAGGCCAGGTGCCGAGCATCGCCAGGAAGGTTCGTCGTTGCATGGCAAGGCTCCCGCAGGGATGCTGGAGAAGTCGCGGAGTATTGCGCCCCGCGCACCTCTGCTCCTATCCGCATTGGGGGCGACCTTGCAGTCTCTCGGGCTCGCCCCTAGAGATAAATGCCGATAGGAGCGCCGTCCCGACCTGCGTAAAAAAATCGCTGCGCTGTTGCAGGCGCGCCGGATGAGCCGGCGTGGAAATAACGAGAATGAAGAAACCCGAGCATGGCTTCGCGGAAGGCGACCGCGTGCGCGCGCCCCGCCGCCCGCAGTTTCCCGAAGGGACCGTCGTCAAGCTGATGGACAGCGGCTATCTGCTGGTCCGTTGGGACGGCGACGTGCTGGAGACCGCTCACTACTCCGAGCTGGAGAAAGCAGCCCCCGTGCGCTGACGACCTACGGCCTGCTCGTTGATAGCGACGCTCGCACGCGCGCCACGTCCGCTTCAGTATCGACGCCTGCCGGCGGCGGCACGGCAGCGATGCCGACGACGATGCGCATCCCCGCTTGCAGTGCGCGCAGCTGTTCCAGCTTCTCCGTGACTTCCAGGTCGCTCGGCGGCATCGAGGTCAGCGTGCGCAGCGACTCGACGCGGTACGCGTAGATTCCCAGGTGCCGTTGCGCGCCGAGAATGCTCGTCTGACTCGCGAGTCCGTGCGCCGCGCCGTCGCGATGCCAAGGAATTGGCGCGCGGCTGAAGTACAGCGCGATGCAGCCGCGACCGGTGACTACCTTGACGACGTTCGGATCGAGGAACTCGTGCACGCTACCGATCGGCGTGCACAGCGTCGCGATGTCGGCGTCGCCGTGGCGCTCGAGGAGCGACGCGACCTGATCGATCAGCTCCGGCGGCAACTGCGGCTCGTCGCCCTGTACGTTGACGACGATCGTGCGTCCATCCCAGCCGCGTGTCTGCGCCACTTCGGCGATGCGATCGGTTCCCGACTGGTGATCGCCCCGCGTCGTCACGGCGAGCGAGCGAGCCGGCGCGCGCGGATCGCGCACAGCCGCGGCGATGCGCTCATCGTCGGTCGCCACCAGCACTTCATCGGCAGCGCTACGACACGCAGCGTCGACGACCCACTGGATCATCGGCCGTCCGCCGAGATCGACCAGCGGCTTCGCCGGAAGGCGCGTCGAGGAATAGCGCGCCGGGATGACGACTTTGAATCCCATGCCGCCTCAGTCCCGCAGCAACGGATCCATCGGCTCGAGCTGGCGCGCTTCCTCTTCCAGCATCACCGGGATGCCGTCGCGGATCGGATAGGCCAGGCGATCGGCCCGGCACACCAGCAGCTGCTGCACCTTCGCGTACTGCAAAGGCCCCTTGCACAGCGGGCAGGCGAGAATGTCGAGCAGCTTCGTGTCTAGAGTCATGGGTCTGGGGTCATGCGAGGAGTCGTCCGAGCATTGCGTGCACCGCCGCGGCATCCTGCTCGCTCACCATGACCTCCATGCGCACGGCCCAATGCCGCTGATCGGCGAAGCGAACGCATTTTACTGCATCCTTCTCGGTCATCAGCACCGGCAGGTCGTCGGGGAAGCGGATGTCCTCGGCGGCGAAGCGAGCATGATCCGGCAGCGGGTGCGGCGCAACCTCGATGCCGAGCTGTTGCAAGGCTGCGAAGAACTGCTGCGGATGACCGATGGCCGCGACCGCATGCACGCGCGTGCCCTTGAAAGATTCGAGCGGACGGGTCTCGCCGCCGACGAGCGCAATGGCGGCAGAAAGTCGCGCGCACGCCTGAATCGTCGCCGCGACCGGAGTGAGCGGACGCGCCGATCCATCGCGCCAGGACACGACTCGCAGGTCCGCCTGTGCGAGCCGGCTGACCGGCTCGCGCAACGGCCCCGCCGGCAGCAGCTGTCGATTGCCGACGCCACGACGGCCATCGATCACCACGATCTCGCGATCGCGCGCCAGTCGATAGTGTTGCAAGCCGTCGTCCGACAGCACGATTTCGGCGCCGCGCTCGATCGCACGCTGCGCCGCCGCCACGCGGTCCGGACCGGCGACGACGATCGCACCGGTTCGCTGCGCGAGCAGCACTGCTTCGTCGCCAACTTCTTCAGGCGCGGTGTCGCTGCGCACGTCGCGTGGCCATTGTGCCGACGAGCCACCATAGCCGCGCAGGACGATCCCCACGCGCATGCCCTTCGCCTGCAGCTGCGCCGCGAGCCAGATCGTGAACGGAGTCTTGCCGGTGCCGCCGACGGTGACGTTGCCGATCACCACCACCGGCCGCGCAACCCGCACGCGTCGCAGGAGGCCGAAGCGATAGGCCGCGCGCCTGCAAGCGACGACGAAGCCGAACAGCCATGACAGCGGCAGCAGCGCAAACGAGAGCCACTGCGCTTCGCGGTCGTACCAGACTCGCTGCATGAACGAATCGGCCGAGGCGCTCACGCGGCGAACTGCAGCCGATGCAACAAGGCGTACTGGCCGTTGTGCGCCATCAGCTCGGCGTGCGTGCCGAACTCCACGATGCGGCCCGCCTCCATCACGACGATGCGGTCCGCATTCTCGATCGTCGACAGGCGGTGCGCGATGACGAGCGTGGTGCGGTTGTGCATGAGCTGCTCGAGCGCGGCCTGGATGATGCGCTCGGATTCGGTGTCGAGCGCCGACATCGCCTCGTCGAGGATCAGGATCGGCGCATCTTTCAACAGCGCCCGGGCGATCGAAATGCGCTGCCGCTGACCGCCCGACAGCAGGACGCCGCGGTCGCCAACCATGGTGTCCAGGCCCGCAGGCAGGCCCTCGACGAACTCCATCACGTGCGCCGCCCGGGCCGCTTCTTCGATCTTCGCCGCCGGCACGTTGCGCCCGAAGGCGATGTTCGCGCGGATGGTGTCGTTGAACAGTACGACTTCCTGGCTGACCAGCGCGATCTGCTCACGCAGGCTCGACAGCTCGTATTCGCGCACGTCGTGGCCGTCGATGCGCAGCGAGCCCTCGTTGATGTCGTAGAAGCGCGGCAGCAGGTTGACCAGCGTCGACTTGCCGCTGCCGGTCTTGCCGACGATTGCGACCACGTTGCCGGCAGGGATCTTCAGGCTCAACTCCTGCAGCGTGACACCCTTGCCGACCGGATAGGAGAACGACACGCGCTCGAACTCGATGTCGCCGCGCGCGCGCTCGGCGACGAGCGTGCCTCCGGCCGGCTCCGGCGGTTCGTCGAGCAGATCGAAGATGCCCTGCCCGGCCGCGATGCCCTGCTGTAACGGACCCGCCGCGCCGACCAGGCTGCGCAACGGCTGACTGATGTTGACCAGCGCCACGAGGAACGCCATCAGCTCGCCTGGCGTGCTGCGCCGATGCACCACGTCGGCGATCGCGATCGACAGCACGAAGGCAGCGCCGAGCGCCATCACGAGTTGCACGATCGGATTGGACAGGCCCTTGGTGAGCACCAGCCGCATATAAGAGCGTCGGTTGTACTCGTTGACTGTCTCGAACTGCGCGTTCTGGTAACTCTGTGCGTTGTAGACCTTGATGATGCGCGGCGCGTCGAGCGTCTCCTTCGCGACGCGCGTGACGTCGCCCATCGAGTCCTGGATGCGCCGGCTGTAGCGGCGGAACTTGCGGTTGATGATCGTGACCAGCCACGCGACCAGCGGACCCATCGTCATGGCGATCAGCGCCAGCCGCGCATTCAGGTAGAACAGCAGCGCGATCGAGCCGAGTATCGTCAGTGCCTCGCGCACCATCACGACGAGCGAGTCCGTCGCCGCCTGGCCGACCTGCTCGGTGTTGTACGTCAGCCGCGACAGCAGCACGCTGCTCGAATTGCGGTCGTAATAGCCGATCGGCAGCTGCATCATGCGCTCGAAGATCTGCGTCCGCAGGCGCTTCACCACGTGCCGCCCGACGTGTCCCATGCAATACGTCTGGATGAAATCGCCCAGGCCGCGCAGCGCGAACAGGGCGATCAACGTCAGCGGCAAGTCGACGATCGCGCTCGGATCGCGCTTGTCCAACGCGCCGTCGCCGAATGCCTGGGCGAATTTCGCGAAGTAGACCATGCTCGCGGCGAACAGAGTCGCGCCGAGCACGCCGAGCAGGAACATCGGTCGATGCGGACCCACGTAGCTCAGCAGGCGCTTGTACGTCTGCCACGCGCTGGACGTGAGAACTGTCTTCGGAGCGCGATCGGCGTGCATGCGAACGGCTGTAATGCTAGTTGGCGCCGGGCGCGCCGCCGGACTCGTTCACGGTCGCGATGCTGATCGCACGAAAGCCGAGGCGGCCGAGCACGTCCATCGCAGTCACGACCGATTGGTGCGTGGCACGCGCGTCGGCGCGGATGGTCACCGGCACGTCGCGCGCCTCCCCTGCCACTTTCGCCACGGCGGCCGACAGCGTCGCAGGGCTCGTATTGATGAGCGTCTGGCCGTTGACCCGGTACTCGCCCGAAGCCGTGACGCCCACTTCGATCGGGTCGCGCTTCTGCCCCGCGGCCGGCTCCTTGCTTGCCTGCGGCAGCTGCAGCTCGATGCGCGACTCGTCGACGAACTTGGTGGACAGCATGAAGAAGATCAGCAGCAGCAGGACCACGTCCACGAGCGAGATGACGTTCAGCTCGGGATCCTCGTGATCGCGCGAACGCAATCTCATGCGGCCGCCCCGCGCGAACTGGACTGCGAGGCGCTCTGCAGGCGGACCGGCGGCTGCCCTTCGATCGCCTGCACCAGCTTCATGGCCTCCTTCTCCATCGCGACGACCAGCCGCTCGACGCGGCCGCGCAGCAGCCGGTAGCAGATAGTCGCCGGGATCGCGACGGCGAGACCCGCAGCCGTTGTGATCAGCGCCTCGGAGATGCCGCCGGCGAGCGCCGTCGGATTGCCGATGCCGGCGGACGCGATCGAGTTGAAGGTGCGGATCATACCCATCACGGTGCCGAGCAGTCCCATGAGCGGCGACAGCGACGCGATCATGCCGAGCGTCCCGATGAAGCGCTCGAGCTCGTGCACGACGTGTCGCCCGGTGTCCTCGATGGCCTCCTTGAGGATCGCGCGATCGCGATGGCGGTTGGCGAGACCGGCGGCGAGCACTTTGCCGAGCGGCGAGTTCTGCTCCAGCGCGGCGATGTGCTTGTCCTGGATCTGCCCCTGCTCGACCCAGCGCCACACCTTGTCGGTGAGCTCCGCCGGCAGGACCCGCTTGGACTGCAGTGTCCACAGGCGCTCCAGGATGATGGCTGCAGCGACGATGGAGGCCAGAATGAGCGGCCCCATCATAGGACCGCCGGCTTTGACTATTTCGAACATGTGTTCAGGGCGCGTATGTCCGGAATGGGCCTGATTATTCGCGTCATAGTAGCAGATGGGACCGCGGCGACGATCAGCGCTGCCAGTGGCGGCGCTGAGCGCGCCGATATTCGCGCGCGAGCGGCGGCTGCCCGGCGACGAACGCGATCTCGATTGCGCCGCTGTCCGCCGTCGTGAGCAGTCGCGCGCCGGCAGCGTTCCAGCGCTCGACGACTTCACGGCGCGGCAGGCCCCAGCGATTGCGGTAGCCCGCCGAGACCAGCGCGAGCGAGGGACGCGACGCGGCGACGAACGGCGCCGTCGACGACGTGCGACTGCCGTGATGAGGCACGACGACGGCCGTTGCACGCGCCAGGCCACCGGCAACGAGCGCAGATTCGGCGGCCTCCTCCACGTCTGCGGCGAGCAAAGCGCTGCCGGCAGCACTGCTGACGCGCAGGACGCAGGACGAATCGTTGTCGCTCGCGGACCTGGAGCGCGCTGGATGCAGGATCTCGAACTGCACGCCGTCCCACGTCCAGCGTTGTCCGCGCTCACACCGCACACTGACCCGCGGCAGCGGGCCGACCGACGGCCCCGTCAGAATCCGCGCAACCGGCAGGGCAGCGAGCACGCTGTTCACCCCGCCGCGATGGTCGAGATCGCCGTGACTGACGATGAGCGCGTCGAGGCGACGCACGCCCAGAGAGCGCAAGTAGGGCAGCACCGCGAGCTCGCCAGCGTCGCGTCCGCTGGGGAACGCCGGTCCCGCGTCGTAGAGCAGTACGTGCTCGTGCGTGCGTACGACGACCGCGAGGCCCTGCCCCACGTCGAGGATCGCCAGCTCGAAATTACCGACAACCGGACCCGGGATTCGATGCAGGAGCACCGGCAGGCATAGCAGCACGCCGGCCAGGCGCGTGGGCCATGTGCCCGGCATCACGAGCAACAGGGCTCCCGCGACCAGCGCGCAGAACGCTGGGATGGAGGGCTGCGGAAAGTACCAAAGCGCCAGCGGCTGCTGCGCCAGCCATTGCAGCACCGGCCAGGCCCACTGCAGCAGCGCGACCGGCAACGCGAGCACCCATTCGCCCGCGGCCAGCGAGACGGATGCGACGCATGCTCCGAGCAGCACCGCCGGGACGACGATCAGGGTAAACAACGGAATCGCGAGCGCATTCGCAATCGGCGACAGCAACGAGACGCCGCCGAAAGCGGCCAGCAGCAATGGCACAAGGCCAACCGTAACCGCGGCCTGAACGCGTACGAACGCCGCGATCGGTCCATCGCGCCGAACGCGCCCGGCCACCGCCAGCAGAATGATTGCGACTGCGCCGAATGAGAGCCACGCGCCCGGCGCCAGCGGCGCGAACGGATCGACGAGCAGCACGCCGATGAGTGACAGGCCGAGCGTGTGAGTGACGGTGAGATTGCGCCGATACCACCGCGACGCGAAGTAGATCGCGAGCATCAGCAGCGTGCGCTGCGTCGGCACCGACATTCCGGCGAGCGCCGAATAAGCGAGCGCCGCGGACGCGCCGGCGATGACCCGGCCGTGCATCGCATTCCAGCGCCGCGCCTGCGCCGACGGCCAGCGCACGATTGCACCGCCGAGCAACGCGGCCAGCGCCGCGACCATGCTGATGTGCAGGCCCGAAATCGCCATCAGGTGCGTCGTGCCGGTCGCAGCGAACACACGCCACTGCTCAGGACTCATCGCGTGCGTGTCGCCGACCGCGAGCCCCTGCAGGACTCCGAGCATGCGTCCGCTGGGAACCGCGTCATGAATGCGACCGGAAATCCACGCGCGCATGCTCGTAACACCGTAGCTCAACGACGGCAGCGCAAGCCGCATGTTGCGCGCGTCGTCGCGAACGTAACCCGTGGCGCCGATGCCGTCGCGATACAGCTGCGCTTCGTGATCGGCGCCGCCGGGATTCGCGAAACCGTTGCGCCGTTTGAGTCGCACGACGAGCTGCCACAGCTCGCCGGCCTGGGGCGAGCTGGCCGCGCGATACCAGACGAGCCGAATGCGCGGCGAAACGCCGCCGCGCGGCTCTACGACGTCGAGCAGGAATTGCGAATCTGCGCCCGCGTCATTCGGCAGCGACGCCACGTAGCCGCGCACGAGCAGATCACTTCCTTCGAGCGCCGGCGACAGATCGCCGGCCGAGCGCCAGGCGCAGTTCAGCAACGCCCAGCCCAGGCCCGCGACGAAGATCGCGACCAGTTTGAATCTCCCGACGTAGCCCAGCACGACGGCGGCGGCGAGCAGACCGACGGACCACTGCCACGCCGGCAGGCGTGGCAAGCAGTGGATGACGCAGTGGCCGACGAGAAATGCGACTGCAACTCGCCCCATGCGGACCTCCCTGTCTGAGATACTTCGCGCCCATGCCGAGACGACTGTTCAAAACCCTGACGCGTCAGCGCCAGCGCTGGAAGCAGCGCTGGTTCATGCGACCGTTCCGCCTGCTGCTGGAGCATCCTGCCTACTGGACTCTCAATCGCCGCAGTGTCACGCGCGCATTCGCCCTCGGGCTGTTCATCTCCTTCGTGCCGCTGCCGATCCACATCATCGTCGCCACCGCGCTGGCCCTTGCGTTCCGCCTCAATATCCCGGCAGCGGTCACCGGCACGTTCCTCGCCAATCCGCTGACGCTCGTGCCCATGTACATCTCGGCCTACTGGGTCGGCTGCCACGTGCTCGGCCTCGGCTTCCACGACATCAAGTTCGAGCTGAGCTGGGAGTGGCTGACGACCGCGCTGATCCCGATCTGGAAACCGTTCCTGCTCGGCTGCCTGATCCTGGGCATCGCGTCGGCGATCGCCGGCTACATCACGCTCGGCGGCATCTGGCACCTGAGCCTGGTGCTGAATTATCGCAAGCGTAAGGAAGACAGCGCTCGCAGAGAGTCTGCGAGCGCGAAGAATAAGAACAACTAGGAGGCGTGCAGGCGACCGTCGGTCAGCGTCAGCGTGCGCTGCATGCGCGTCGCGAGCTCCGGCGCGTGCGTCACGATCACCAGCGCGGTCTGCAGCTCGCGATTCAGCTCCAGCATCAGCTCGAAGACCTGCTTCGCGTTCGCTCCGTCCAGATTGCCGGTCGGCTCGTCCGCAAGCACGACTGCCGGTTGCGTGACGAGCGCGCGCGCGACTGCGGCCCTCTGCCGCTCGCCGCCCGAGAGCTGTCCCGGCCGGTGATCGAGACGGGCGCCGAGGCCCACGCGCTCGAGCAGACTGCGCGCCCGCTCCCGCGCCTCGTGTACGGGCATGCGGCGAATGAGCAGCGGCATTGCCACGTTCTCCAGCGCCGTGAACTCGGGCAACAGGTGATGGAACTGGTAGACGAAGCCGAGCGCACGATTGCGCAGCTCGCCGCGTGCGGCATCCGACAGGCGATTGATCTCCATGCCTGCGATGGACACCGTTCCCGACGTCGGCAGGTCCAGGCCGCCGAGGAGTTGCAGCAGCGTAGTCTTGCCCGAGCCGGACGCGCCGACGATCGCAATGCGCTCGCCTGCCGCAATCTCGAGCTCGACGCCCCTGAGCACCTCGACGCGCGCGTCGCCCTGCTCGAAATGCTTGAACAGTCCGCTGCAGGTGAGAACGAGTTTCGGCATGGTGGGGGTCATTCGTGTCGCAGCGATTGGGCCGGTTGCGTGCGCGCGGCGCGCCAGGATGGGTAGAGCGTGGACAGGCAGCACAGGCCGAACGCCGTCAGGCTGATCTGCAGCACGTCGCTCCACTCCACGCGCGCCGGCAGGTCGCTGATGTAGTAGACCTTGGCGTCGAGGAAGTGGGTGCCGAGCAGCGCCTCGAGCCCGTGGATCAGCGACTCCAGGTTGACCGAGATCAGCACGCCGAGCAGCACGCCGGCCAGCGTACCGATGATGCCGATGGCGACGCCCTGCGTCAGGAATATCGTCAGCACGCTGCGCGGCGAGGCCCCGACAGTGCGCAGGATCGCGATGTCGGAGCGCTTGTCCTTCACGACCATGACCAGCGTCGAGACGATGTTGAACGCCGCGACCGCGACGACCAGCAGCAGGATGAAGAACAGCACCGCTTTCGTCAGCTGGATCGAGCGGAAGAAGTTCGCGTGCTTGCGGGTCCAGTCGTCGATGAAGAACGAGCCGCCGAGAGAGCGGGCCAGATCGCGCACGACATACGGCGCTGCGAACAGGTCGTCGAGCTTCAGGCGCAGGCCGCTCACGTCCTCACCCATCCGATACAGCCGCGCCGCATCGGCAATGTGCACGTAGGCGATATTGCGGTCGAACTCGTACATGCCCGCCGAGAACAGGCCCACGACCTTGAACGCGCGCATGCGCGGCATCACGCCGGCCGGTGTGGTGGAGCGCAGCGACGTCACCATCACGACTCGCTCGCCGAGCTTGACGCCGAGAGCTTTCGCCAGCTCAGTGCCGAGCACGATGCCGTACTCGCCGGGCTGCAGCGCGCCGAAGGAGCCGGCGACGATCTTGTCGGCGATTGCAGTGACGTTGCGCTCGTCCTCCGGCAACACGCCCGTCACGACTGCACCGCTCGTTTGGCTGCCGCCGCCGATCAGCAGCGCCTGATCTTCGATGAAGGGCGCGGCGGCGAGCACCTGAGGGTTCGTTCGCACGCGGGCAGCTGCGTCCTGCCAATCGCTGAGGCGCGAGCTGTAAGCAGTGATGCTCGCATGCGAAGTCAGGCTCAGGATGCGCTCGCGCACCTCGCGCTCGAAGCCGTTCATCACCGACAGCACGACGATCAGCACGGCGACGCCGATCGCGAGTCCCGCCATCGAAATCGTGGAGATGAAGGAGACGAAGCGGTTGCCGCGGCTCGCGCGCAGGTAACGCCGCCCGATCAGGAACTCGTACTTCATTCGTAGCGCAACGCCTCGGCCGGCTCGGTCGCAGCGCCACGCAACGCCGGATAGATCGTGGCCAGCACCGTCAGGACCAGCGCAGTCACCGTGATCGCGATCACCTGCGGCCACTGCACTTCCGACGGCACCTGCGAGATTGCGAACACGGTCGGATCGAAGAAGTGGCCGCCGAATACCCGCTCCAGAAACGGCGCGATCGTGTCGACGTTCAGCGCCAGCGCGAGTCCGGTCACGAGCCCGAGCAACGCGCCGAACCAGCCGATGATCACGCCCTGGGTCATGAACACGGCGACGATCGCACGCGGCGAGATTCCGACTGTGCGCAGGATCGCGATGTCGGTGCGCTTCTCGTTCACGACCATCACCAGCGCCGCGACGATGTTGAACGCCGCGACTGCGACGATCAGCATCAGGATCAGCGTCATCATGGTCTTCTCGATGCCGACGGCGCGGAAGAAACCGGAGTTCTCGATCGACCAGTCGCTGGCCTGCAATCCACCGCCGAGCGCGGCGGCGATCTGGTGCACGCGCGCCGGAGCGGCGAAGATGTCCGTGAACCTCAGCCGCAGCCCGCCGGGCATGCCGCCGTTGCCGGCAATCGCTGCGGCATCCTGCAGCTGTACGAATGCGAGCACGTTGTCGTGCTCGGCTGCGCCGACCTCGAAGACCCCGCTCACGGTGAAGGTCTGGATCCGCGGCTGCACATCGATGCCGGCGATCACACCCTCGCCCTGCCTGCCGGCGACCGGCACGAGCACGGTGATCTCGTCGCCGATGTGCGCGTCGAGCGCGTACGCGAGGCCCGCGCCGAGCACGATGTGGCGCTCGCCGGGGATCAGATCTTCGAGTGCGCCGGCCTTCATGCTCGCGCCGATCTCCGAAACCTGCTTCTCGGCTTGCGGCGCAATGCCGCGAATCAGCGCAGCGCGCATCTGGTCGCCGCGGCCGATCATTCCCTGCAGGTCCAGATACGGCGCCACGCCCACCACGTCGGGCTCGCGGCGAATGCGCTCGGCGAGCGTCTGCCAGTCACGCATGCGCTCAGGCGACGCGGCGAGCGTGGCGTGCGAAGTCAGGCTCAACAGCCGCGTCCGTGTCTCGCGCTCCAGGCCGTTCATCACCGAAATGATGGTGATCAGCGCGAGCACGCCGACGCAGATACCGAGCATCGAGATCCAGCTGATGAATGAGACGAAGAAGCCGCGGCGGCGGCTCACTACGTAGCGCAGCCCCACGTAGACGGGCACGGGATGAAACATAAGGCCGGCAAGGCTACGGGGTCGACCGGGAAATGTGAACTGCGACACCGATTGGAAGACCCGCGCTTGGCCCTTATGTAATGCGTGCATTACAGTCGGCGGGTCGCACCTGAGAGGACGACTGCCCATGCGATTCAAGCGTTTCACATACCTGCTCTTGTCCGCAGCCGCCGCCCTGGTGCTGTCCGGCCCGTCCTTTTCAGACGAGCTGCAAGTGCCGAACCCGGCGGCTTCCGGCGCCGACAAGCCCACCAGCGGCATGTCGATGGACAAGGTCGAAGCCAAGTACGGCGCTCCGACGCGCCGCGTCCCCCCGGTGGGCGGGGCTTCGGCGGCGCAGCCGCCGATCACGCGCTGGGAGTATCCCGGCTTCACCGTCTACTTCGAGAACAATCACGTCGTGCATACCGTCGTGACGCCGAGCTGACCGGCCCTTGCTCTAGCCGGCAAAAGCCACGCCTTTTGCCGGCGTCGTCGAAAGGGCCTTGGCCGCTTTCGACCTGGAAACTAGAGCCGACAGCCCCCACCTGCTAACCTCGCCACCCCCTTCGGGGACGCCGTCAGGCGTCGTCCCGAGTGTCTTCATTTTGGAGCGTCGATTGCCGATGACCGCACCGGATCGCCCCCTGCTGCCCAGCAAATCCCAGTTGCACGTGCGCTGGGGCCAGCTGTACGGCTCAGCCACGTCGCTGTGGCTGACCGAGGCTGCGCGCAAGGCGTCCGGTCCGCTGCTCGTCATTGCCGCCGACGCGCGGCAGGCGGCCCGCATGGAAGACGAGCTGCGCTTCTTCTGCGCGCCCGGCACCTACATCGAGCACTTCCCCGCGTGGGAAACGCTGCCGTACGACCTGTTCTCGCCGCACCCGGACATCGTGTCGCAGCGGCTGCGGATGCTGTCGACGCTGCCGCGCCTCGCGAAAGGCATCGTCGTAGTCGATCTCGAGACGGCGTTGCAGCGACTGCCGCCGCAGACGTACATCGACGCGCACGCGTTCGATCT
The DNA here is from genome assembly GCA_044866955.1 of Steroidobacteraceae bacterium. Taxonomy (GTDB): domain Bacteria; phylum Pseudomonadota; class Gammaproteobacteria; order Steroidobacterales; family Steroidobacteraceae; genus Steroidobacter. The sequence continues at coordinate 83,750 of JBIOUH010000066.1, read as the reverse complement.
CAGCGTCGGCGAAGTGCTCGACGTTGCCGCGTTTCGCGAGCGGCTGAGCGGCGCCGGCTACGTGGCGAGCTCGCAGGTCATGGCGCCCGGCGAGTTCGCGGTGCGCGGCTCGATCATCGATTTGTATCCGATGGGCAGCGCCGCGCCGTACCGCATCGATCTGTTCGACGACGAAGTCGAGAGCATCCGCGTCTTCGATCCTGAGACGCAGCGCTCCGGCGATCGCGCCCAGGCGTTGCGCCTGCTGCCCGCGCGCGAGTTCCCGCTCACCGCCGACGGCATCCAGAACTTCAAGCGCCGCTTCCGCAACCGCTTCCCCGGCGACCTGACGCGCATGTCGATCTATCGCGATATCGCCGAAGGCGCGCCGCCGCCGGGCATCGAGTACTACCTGCCGCTGTTCTTCGATACGACGGCGACGCTGTTCGATTACCTGCCGGGTAACACGATCGTCGCGGCCGAGACCGACGAGGCGGGTGCAGCGGCGCAAGTGTTCGGCGAGATCGCGAGCCGCTACGACCAGCGCGGGCACGACGCCGAGCGGCCCATCCTCGAGCCTCGTGAAGTGTTCACGCCGGTGGCCGAGCTCGAGCAGCGGTTGGCAGCGCTGCGCCGGATCGAGCTGTCACGCGTCGAGCTCGATCCGCTGACGCAGTCCCTGCCCTATCAGAACTTCGCGACGCGCGCGCCGCCGGGATTGCGCATCGACGCCCGCAACGAAGAGCCCGCACGCGAGCTCGCGCGGTTCCTCAACGATTTTCAGGGCCGCGTCCTGATCGCGGCCGAATCGGCCGGCCGGCGCGAGATGCTGCTCGACATCCTCCAGCGTCGCAGCCTGCGGCCGGAGCTGGTCGAGAGCTGGTCGGCTTTCATCGAAGGCACTGCGCAGCTGGGCATTACCGTTTCGCCGATCTCGACCGGCCTGGTCCTGACGGAGCCGGCGCTCGCGTTGATCGCCGAAGAGCAGTTGTTCGGCGAGCGAGCGCGACAGGAACGCCGGCGGCGGCGTGCCGAGCGCGATCCTGAAAAGATCATCCGTGACCTCACCGATCTGCGTCCAGGCTCGCCGGTCGTGCACGAGGACTATGGCGTCGGTCGCTTCGTCAGCCTCGTGACGCTCGACGTCGGCGGACTGACGAACGAGTTCCTGCTGCTGGAATACGCTGACGGCGACAAGCTGTATGTGCCGGTGCACGCGCTCGACCTGGTCAGCCGCTACTCCGGCGCGCCGGCCGAAACTGCTCCGCTGCACAAGCTCGGCAGCGACGCATGGGAGAAAGCGAAGCGCAAAGCCGCGCAGCGGATTCACGACACTGCCGCAGAGCTGCTGGATCTGTACTCGCGCCGCGCCGCCCGCCAGGGCGAGCAACTGGTCGCCAGCGAAGCGGACCTGCGCACGTTCGAAGCCGCATTCCCGTTCGAGGAAACCCCCGATCAGTCGCAGGCGATCGAGCAGGTCATTGCCGATCTCGCCAGCGGCAAGCCGATGGATCGCGTGGTGTGCGGCGACGTCGGCTTCGGCAAGACCGAAGTGGCGCTGCGCGCTGCATTCGTCACTGTCCAGGCCGGTAAGCAGGTCGCGGTGCTCGTGCCCACCACGCTGCTGGCGCAACAGCACTATCAGACTTTCGCGGATCGCTTCGCCGACTGGCCGGTCAAGGTCGAATCCCTGACGCGCTTCCGCAGCGCGCGCGAAGTCGACCAGGTGCTGCAGAGCCTCGAATCCGGCCAGACCGATATCGTGATCGGCACGCATCGCCTGCTGCAGAGCGGCGTGAAGTTCGGCCGCCTCGGCCTGCTGATCATCGACGAGGAGCATCGCTTCGGCGTCAAGGACAAGGAAAAGCTGAAGCAGCTGCGAGCGGAAGTGGACGTGCTGACGCTCACCGCGACGCCGATCCCGCGCACGCTGAACATGGCGATGGGCGGCCTGCGCGAGCTGTCGCTGATCACGACTCCGCCGGCCGCACGCCTGTCGATCAAGACGTTCGTCTCGCAATGGGATTCGGCGACGATCCGCGAGGCGTGCCTGCGCGAGATCCGCCGCGGCGGCCAGATCTACTACGTGCACAACAGCGTCGACACGATCGAGCGCACCGCGCGTGCGATCGCCGAGCTCGTGCCGGAGGCGCGCATCGCGGTGGGCCACGGCCAGATGCGCGAGCGCGAGCTGGAACAGGTGATGCTCGATTTCTATCACCAGCGCAGCAACCTGCTGGTGTGCACGACGATCGTCGAGAGCGGCATCGACGTGCCTTCGGCCAACACGATCGTCATCGATCGCGCCGACAAGCTCGGGCTCGCACAGCTGCACCAGCTGCGCGGCCGTGTTGGCCGCTCGCACCATCAGGCCTACGCGTACCTGCTGACTCCGCCGCGCAACGCGATGACCGCGGACGCCGTCAAGCGCCTGGAAGCGATCGAGTCGCTGGAGGATCTCGGCGCGGGCTTCACGCTCGCGACGCACGACCTGGAGATCCGCGGCGCCGGCGAGCTGCTCGGCGAGGAACAGAGCGGCCAGATCCAGGAGATCGGCTACGCGCTGTACATGGAAATGCTGGAGCGTGCGGTGAACGCGCTGAAGTCCGGCAAGATCCCGCAGCTCGATCAGCCGATGCATCAGGGTCCCGAAGTCGATCTGCACGTGCCCTCGCTCCTGCCCGACAACTACCTGCCGGACGTGCACCTCAGACTCGTGCTCTACAAGCGCATCGCGGCCGCGGCGAATGCAGAGGAGTTGCGCGAGCTGCAGGTGGAGATGATCGATCGCTTCGGCCTGCTCCCGGAGCCGGCGATGAATCTGTTCCGCATCGCCGGCTACAAGCAGGCGGCGCGGGCGCTCGGCCTGCGCAAGATCGACGTCGGCCCGGGCGGCGGCTCAGTGACGTTCGAGCGCGACACGCGCGTGGAGCCGGCGACGCTGATCCGCTACGTGCAGCAGCATTCGCGGACGCACCGGTTGGAAGGTGGCACGAAATTGCGCTTCACGCTGAAACTGGAGCAGGACGAGCAGCGTTTCGCTGCGGTCGAGCAGTTGCTCGAGGCTCTGCAAAAACCCGCTGCTGCTACACTGCGCCGATGAAACCGTCCCGAAACTTGCTCAGCCTGGCTCTTCTCGGACTGGCCCTGCTCGGCTGCGTCACACTGACGGCCTCGGCGCAGCAGTCGACGCAGGTGCTGCAGTCGTACGACGTCGAGCTGCTGATCTTCCGCACGCTCAACCCGAACGCCTCGCCCGAGCAATGGAGCATGGAGGCTGCGGCGGCGGGCCAGCGACTCGCGATCCCGGAAGACGAGCCCGAGCCGTTCTCGACCAGCGCGCCGGCGCCGACGACGACGACGAATTTCCCGGCGCTGGCGCCGGCCCGGTTCAAGCTCACCGGGATCTACGACACGCTCCGGCGCAGCCGCAACTATCAGCCGCTCGCGCACTTCGGCTGGACGCAGCCGGGCTATGCGCGCAACGATGCGAAGCTCCTGACGATCAATTCACTGGTGCCGGCGGGCTCGGGAATCGTGGGCCAGGTCGCGCTGACGCGCGGGCGCTATCTGCATCTGACGGTGGATCTCGTGTACGACGCGCCGGGCGCGGCGGGCGAGCCGACGCAGCGTTTCGTGCTGCGCCAGAGCCGGCGGATGCGCAGCAACGAACGGCACTACCTGGATTCGCCGAGATTTGGCGTCATCGCCATCGTGACGCCGAGTACGCCTTCAGGATAAGAGTCGGGCTGAAGCTGCTGCGCAGGGCTGCGCGAATGGCGCGGGCACAGGAGGCGCTGGAGCGGCCCGACCTATGTCAGTCGCATTCGCGACTGACCACCCGGTTCTTGCCGAGCTCTTTGGCGTCCTTCAAGGCACGCAGCGCGGATTCGTACGCGCGCGTCGGCATTGCATCGTGCGGCGGCACGAGCGAAACGACGCCGGCGCTCGCCGTCACGAAGCGCGAGACCGACGAGCGTGGATGATGGATGGCGAGGTCGCGCACGCGGGCGAGCACGGCTTCGGCGAGTTTCGAGGCCTGTCCGAGATCGAGACCCGTCGTCAGCGCGGCGATCTGGTCCTCGTCGAAGCGGCCGCACAGGTCGCTGGCGCGACGGAAGCAGCCGGCGATGACGCGGGCGATGCGCCGGAACGACTGATCGGCGCCGGGGCGGCCGAACACGTCGCGATACTGCGAGTAGCAGTCGAGATCGAACACCAGGAAGCTCAGGCGGCGCGACTCGCGCTGCGCCAGACCCCAGTCGCGCTTCACCAGCTCCTCGAAATACGACCGGCGCAGCAGACCGGTGAGCTTGTCGTCGCGCAGGTAAGCCAGCATGGTCTGCGTGTTCATCGAAGGGTCGCGGGGGTCGCGCGCGTCGACCCGCAGCCGGTCGCCGCCCTCGCGATGGAAGCTGGCGTAGTGGGTAATGCGTCCCTCGGAGTCCCGCAGCGGCACGAGGGTGACCTCGTTCCAGAACATGGTCCCATCGCGGCGATAGTTCCGCAGCGTGGTTGTACAGGAGGTGCCGTCCTGGAGCGCCGCCCGGATCCGGCCCAGGCCTTCCTGGTCGTGATCCTCGGCCTGCAGGAAGCGCAGGTTCCGGCCGCGCAGCGCGCTGCCCTCGTAGCCCGTCAGGTGTTCCATCGCGGGGTTGGCGTAGACCACTTGCCACTCGCCCGAGCGGGCGTCGCAGATCACGATGCCTTCCGGGGCGGACGCCGCCAGGGCCTGGAACAGGCTTGGTGACAGGCCCGCAGACGGGCTCACGGCATGGCTCACTTCAGCGCTCATTGTTGCCAAGGGTTTACGAATTCAGCTTCAGATCCGGCCGCTCCATACAGCCTCGCACCGCAGCCTCACAGGCCTGCCATTCCGCCGACGCTCGCAGCGCCGACCGGGTGGGCCCTGGCTTGCCGTGCAGGCGCACCATGCGCACCTGGCTCAGAGGATCACCGGTTCCCCGTAAAGATTCGATGACTTGCAGCACACCTTTGCGATCGTTGCAGAGGGAAAGGACGTCGCAGCCGGCCTCCAGGGCCGCCGCAGCGCGTTGCGCCATGTCCCCTACAACCTCCGCACCCTTCATCGACAGATCGTCGGTAAAGATGGCCCCGTCGAACCCCAGATTTCCGCGGAGCTCCTGCTGCATCCAGCGTGAGGAAAACCCTGCAGGCACGCCGTCGACCTGCTCGAAGATCACGTGGGCGGCCATGACCGCGGGCAGCCCGTTGGCGATCAGGCGGCGGTAGGGGTAGAGGTCTTCATCCAGGTCGCGCAGCTCCCGGCGGTCGACCGGCATCGCCACGTGCGAGTCGGGGGCCACTGCCCCGTGCCCCGGGAAGTGCTTGGCGGTCGCAGCCATGCCCGCCTCGCGCATGCCGCCGACGAAGGCGACGGCCAGCTCGGCCACCGCCTGCGGGTCGCGATGAAATGCGCGGTCGCCGATGACGCTGCTCACACCGTAGTCCAGGTCGACGCAGGGCGCGAAGCTCATGTCGATCGCGACGGCCCGCAGCTCCGCGGCCATCAGCCAGCCGCACTGTCTCGCGAGTAACTTGCCTGCGGCCTGATCCAGGTCGTACTGGCGACCGATGGTCCGCATCGGCGGCAGCACCGTGAATCCTTTGCGGAAGCGCTGCACGCGCCCGCCTTCGTGATCGACGGTGACGAGCAGCGGCGGCGTGCGGATCGCACGGATGTCCGCAACCAGCCGCTCGAGCTGCTCGACGCTCTCGAAGTTGCGCGTGAACAGGATCACCGCGCCGACCAGCGGATGCTGCATCAGCTCGCGATCTTCTTCGGTGAGCGACGTGCCCTGCACGTCGATCATCAGGGGACCCAGTGTCATGGCGCGCCTCGCGTGAAGAGTGCCGCCGATTCGACGTGCGCAGTATGCGGGAACATGTCCATCACGCCCGCTGCGCGCAGCGTGAATCCATGCTCGTTCACCAGGATGCCGGCGTCGCGCGCCAGGCTGCCCGGATGACACGAGATGTACAGCACGACCTTGGCGCCGCACCGCGCCACAACTGGCAGCACCTCTTGCGCGCCGGCCCGCGGCGGATCGAGCAGCACCTTGTTGTAAGCACGCCGCGCCCAGCCGGCATCGACCGCCGACGGCTGCGCGAGATCGCCGCACACGAACTCGATGTTCTCGATATTGTTGAGCGCGGCGTTCGCCTTGGCGCGGGACACGAGCCCGGCATCGCCCTCGACGCCGACGACGTGCGCGCCGTTGCGCGCGAGCGGCAGCGAGAAATTTCCCAGCCCGCAGAACAGATCGAGCACCTGCTCGCCGGCCGCTGGCGCCAGCAACTCGACCGCGCGCGCGACCATCTGCGCGTTGAGCTCGCCATTGACCTGGATGAAATCGTTCGGCTGGAACCGCACAGTTACGTCGAACTGCGGCAGCCGGTATTCGAGCGACGTGACGTCGCTCAACGGCGTGATCGTCTCGTAGCCGCCGGGCTGAACGTAGATCTGCACCGCATGATCGCGCGCGAATTGCAGCAGCAATTCGCGGTCCTGCGCCGTCAGCTCCTCGAGGATGCGCACGACCAGCGCGACTGCGTTGTCGGCAATGGCGACTTCGATCTGCGGCACGCGATTGCGCACGCTGAGCGCCGTGAGCAGCAGCGACAGCGGCTCGACGAGCGCATCGAGCGGCGGCATCAGCACTTCGCAACGCTTCACGTCCGCGATGAAACTCGTGCTGCGCTCGCGGAAGCCCAGCACCGTCCGCTCCTTCTTCGGCACCCAGCGCGCAGCGAGGCGCGCGCGGCGCCGATAGTTCCAGACACCGCCCTGCAACGGCGCGAGCACCTCCGCTGGCGTCACCTTGCCGATGCGCGTCAGCGCCTCGAACAGCTGACGCTGCTTGAATTCCAGCTGGCGCGGCGGCGCCAGATGCTGCAGCACGCAGCCGCCGCACACGCCGAAGTGTGCACAGCGCGGCTCGACGCGATCGGCTGCGGGCTCGAGCACGCGCTGCAGGCGACCTTCATCGAAGTTACGGCCGCGCTTGACGCGCGACCACTCGACCCGCTCGCCGGGCAGAGCGTCGTCGATGAACACGGTCTTGCCTTCGACGCGCGCGACGCCGCGGCCGTCGTGAGCCAGGTCGATGATCTCCGCCGTCTCGATGCGGCGGTCGGAGTGGGTGCGCGCTCGGGCGTTCAACCGGGCTGTTCCTGCCACGCTGCGAGAAATTCCTGGAAGTGCGGCTTGCCTTGCTGCGCCAGCGTCTCGCGCACGCGCACGACCTCGGCGCGATAGTCGTCCGGCAGCAGGCGCCCGCGCATCATCTGGAATCTCAGGAAGATGAGATACGTGTTGACGACGTCGGTCTCGCAGTAGTTGCGAATCGTCTCGATCTGGCCCGCCAGGTACTCATCCCAGACCTTGTCGCCGCTCATGCCGAGCTTGCCGGGCAGGCCCAGCAGCACCGCGGCGCCCTGCAGGCTCACGCGGGCGCGCGCCTGGTAGCTCGACAACACGTCCATCAGATCCAGGTGGCGCGCGTGAAAGCGGCTGAGATAGTTGTTGAAGCGGAAATCCTGATCGCCGTCGCCGCCTTCCCAGTAGCGCGGCGCGACGATTCCATGACGCAGCGCGCGGTAGTGCAGCACCGGCAGATCGAAGCCGCCGCCGTTCCACGAAACCAGGTCCGGCGTGTACTTCTCGATGCCGTCGAAGAAGCGCTGGATCAGCTCCGCCTCGGGCGCGCCGGGCTCGCCGAGAGACCAGACCTTGAAGGAGTCGCGCATGCGCGCCGCGATCGAGATCGCGACGATGCGCTGCTGCTCGTAGGAAAGGAACTCGCTGCCGGATTCCTCGCGACGCTTCGCCTGCATGACGTAACCGACCTGCTTGTCGCTCAGGTCGTGCAGCCCGTAGACGCGCCGCCCGAGCTCCACGTCGGGAATCGTCTCGATGTCGAATACGAAAACGGCCATTACTTCCTCATCAGCACCGCGACCGCGACGACCAGCCCGGCTTCGTCGGTCAGCGTCACGTGCCCTTCGCCGATGCCGAGCTGCTCGCACATGCGACGGCCGCGCTCCGACCAGATGATCTGCGGCTTGCCCCACTCATTCGACACGACGCCGCTGTCGCGGATCCACATGCCGTGCGCGAAGCCCGTGCCCATTGCCTTGACGATTGCTTCCTTCGCCGCGAAGCGCATCGCCAGGAAGCGCAGCGGTCGCTTGTGACCCTGGAACGCCTGCAACTCCGCGGGCAGCAGCAGCCTCTCCACGAACCGCTCGCCAAACTTCTCGTGCACCTGCCGGACGCGCTCCAGCTGCACGACGTCCGTGCCGATGCCGAAAATCATGCGCCGGCGCCCGCGCTGCGCGCTTCCACCATCAGCCGCTTCATCTCCGCCACGGCGCGCGCCATGCCGTCGATGAGCGAGCGCGCGACGATCGCGTGCCCGATGTTCAGCTCGACGATCTCCGCGATTGCGGCGATCGGCTGCACGTTCTGATAATTCATGCCGTGGCCGGCGTGCACGATCAGCCCGTGGCCGCTCGCGTGCCGGGCCGCCTCACGGATGCGCGACAGCTCGCGTGCCTGCTGCTCGCCGCGCGCATCGGCGTAAGCGCCAGTGTGCAACTCGACTGCGGGTGCGCCGATTCGCACCGCCGCGTCGAGCTGGGCCGGGTCCGGATCGATGAACAGCGAGACGCGAATACCTGCATCGGCGAGTCGCCGGCAGACCGGTGCGAGCGCTGCGACCTGCGACGCGGCGTCGAGGCCGCCCTCGGTAGTCACTTCGGCGCGCCGCTCGGGGACGAGGCAGCAATCCGCCGGCCGCACTTCGCAGGCGATGCGCACCATCTCATCGGTCGCCGCCATCTCGAAATTCAGCCGGGTCTGCAGCACGTCGCGCGCCGCGCGGATGTCGCGGTCCTGGATGTGCCGGCGATCCTCACGCAGGTGCATCGTGATGTTGTCGGCGCCCGCCTGCTCGGCGATCAGCGCTGCGAACACCGGGTCGGGATAGCTCGCACGCCGCGCCTGGCGCAGCGTGGCGACGTGGTCGACGTTGACTCCGAGATGCAGCATGAGCGAGATGCTACCGTAGGTCGGCGGTTATTCCGACAGCCGCGGCCCAGCGGCGCCGCCTAGCGGCGCTTTTTCAGCGCGCGCGCGACCTCCCGCGTGCGCAGCTCCTTGCCTTCCAGGCAGCGATCGAGCGCCGCGCGCAGCAATGCACGAGCTTCGGCGCAGACTGCCGGATCCGTGAAATCCTCGCGCGCCACGGCAAGCAGCGTGCTGCCCGAGAAAATGCCGGCGCCCTCGGCGACGCCATCGATGCGCATCGCGCCCTGGTCCAACCGGTAGCGATAGGCATAGCGGGGATCGAGCGGCCGGCCGAGGTCGCAGTCGCGCTCCAGCGCGAGCCCATAGCCGAGGGCGTCGAGCAGCCGCTTCTCGAACAGGCGCAGGGAGCGCACGCCGTCGGCGTCGCTCTTGAGCGAGCCCAGCGTCGCGTCGTACAGCGAGAAGACGTCGGGATGGCTGTCGTGGCGCGCGAATAGCTTCAGCAGCAGCTCGTTCAGATAGAACCCGCTCACCAGCCGGTCGGGCGGCAACGCCGCCATCGCGCCGTCGAACTCCGCGCCGGTCAGCTGACCGGCCTCCCCCTTGCCGCTCCAGGACACGAGCACGCGATTGAACGGCTGCAGGATGGACGCGAGCGCCGCGCCCGTCTTGCGTGCGCCGCGAGCACCGCGGGCGAAGACCGATACGCGGCCGTAGTCGCGCGTGAACAGTTCGAGGATGCGGCTGGTGTCGCGGTAGGGACGGTGATGCAGCACGTACGCCGGTTGCAGCTGCACCCGTCGTGGGTCGCTCACGTCTCGTAGCCCAGCTGGCGCAGGGCAGTCTCGTTGTCCGACCAGTTCTCCTTCACCTTGACCCACAGCTCGAGATGCACCGGGCGCTTGAACAGCTCGTTCATTTCGATGCGCGCCGCGCGGCCGACCTCCTTGAGCTGCTCGCCGGCGTTGCCGATGACGATCGCCTTCTGGCCGCTGCGCTCCACCCAGATCACGGCGTTGATCAGCAGACGGCCCTCCTCCTCCTTGAACTGCTCGATCACGACCGTCACGCCGTACGGCAACTCCTGCCGCAGCCGCAGAGTGAGCTTCTCGCGCACGATCTCGGCCGCCTGGAACTCCTGCGAGCGATCGGTGAGCTGGTCTTCGGGGAAGTGCGGCGGCGACTGCGGCAGGTAGCGCGCGATCGTCGCGGGCAGCTGCTCGATGTTGCTGCGCTTGAGCGCCGATAGCGGCACGACCTCGGCGAAGGTCGCGCGGCGGTTCATCTCCTCGATGAACGGCAGCAGCCGCTCCTTCGGGAACACCTTGTCCGCCTTGTTGAGCACCAGGATGATCGGCCGGTTCTGCTTCACCAGCTCGTCGAGCACGCGCTGGTCCTCGTCGGTCCAGCGCAGCGCTTCCACGACGAACACGTTGACGTCCGCATCCTGCAGCGATACGAGCGCCGCCCGATTCATGTGGCGGTTCATCGCGCGCCGCGCGCCGGCGTGCAGGCCCGGTGTGTCGACGAAGATCACCTGCGCCTCGGGCCGCGTCAGGATGCCGAGGATGCGGTGGCGCGTCGTCTGCGGCTTCGGGCTGACGATGCTGATCTTGCGGCCGAGCAACGCATTCAGCAGCGTCGACTTGCCGACGTTCGGCCGGCCGACGATCGCGGCGAAGCCGCAGCGATGATCCGCTGCTCGCTCGTTCACTGCTGGGTACCTTGTTGCGTCTGCATCAATGCGTTGAGGATCAATTGCGCAGCTGCCTGTTCGGCGCGGCGGCGGCTCGGGCCGCTGGCGAGGACCCGAAGGCCGAGCGCGTCGACCGAGCAGCGCACCTGGAAGAGCTGATTGTGAGCCTCTCCGGACGTGGATTCGACTGCATAGCTCGGCAGCGGCAGGCCGCGGGCCTGCAGCGCTTCCTGCAAACGGGTCTTGGGATCCTTCAGTTCCGCAGCGCTCGGCAACCGGTCGAGCCGCGGCACGAACAGGCGCTCGATCACCGCAGCGGCCGCCTCGAACCCGCCGTCCAGGTAGATCGCGCCGAACAGCGCCTCGAGCGCATCGGCCAGGATCGACTTGCGGCGAAAGCCGCCCGACTTCAGCTCGCCCGAGCCGAGCCGCAGCTGCTCGCCGAGCTGAACCTCGGCGGCGATGACCGCGAGCGCCTCGCCGCTGACCAGGCTCGCGCGGAAGCGCGACAGCTCCCCCTCGTCGGCAGCGCCGAACTCGCGAAATACGAGCATGGCCACGACGCAATTGAGCACCGCGTCGCCGAGGAACTCCAGCCGTTCGTTGTGCGGGCCGCCGGCGCTGCGATGGGTCAGCGCTGCTTCCAGCAGCGCCGGGTCACGGCACTCGTAACCCAGCGCGTCAAGCAGCCATTCGCGCGCCGTCTTCAAGCCCGCTTCAGGCGCCAGCGCCGGATTTTACTTCGACGGTCTTGTCGAAATCCGCCACCATCGAGACGTTGCCGACGAAAGGCGTTTCCGCCCGATACCAGGCGCGCATCGCGAAGCCGCTGCCGGTCTTCTTGATGTCGATTTCCTTCACGTCGATGCTGTGGATGTCCTCGACGGTCCAGCGGCGATCGAGCGAGTTGCGCAGCTGCGTCGGCGTCGTCGGATCGCCGGCGTGCTCCTTGGCGGTCTGCTCGAGGGCACGGACGACGGCCATGTACTCGAAGTACAACGGCGCGAGGCGGATCCCGGCATACAGGGCGAAGCCTAGGATCGCGATGATCGTCACCATGCCGATTAAGGTGGCGCCGCGCTGGCGAGAACGCATAGTTCGAGACTCCCCAAAACTACCGATTTTCGGTGCCGCCTGTCTGTCATAAGTCGCGGCCGGCGTCCAGCGGCCAGTCCACACTAGCGCCGCCCCGCCGCATTTTTCTGTGACTTTCTTAATGAATGGGGTCGCCGATGCGGCTCCACTGCGGCGCGTCGGGCCAATCCCAGTTCAACCAGATGCGCACGGCCTTGCCGACCAGGTTGCGCTCGGGGACGAAGCCGACCTGGGGGAAGCGGCCGTCCTGGCTGTTGTCGCGATTGTCTCCCATGAAGAGGTAGTGACCCTCGGGCACGACCCGGTCGTAGTCGGTCTGCCCGCGGCCGTCCTGGAACAGCACGTGGTGCTCGACGCTGCCGAGCTGCTCGGTCGCAAGGCGCGCATGCGGATTGCGAGCGGCGGACTGGCCCTGCCCCTCATAGAAGCCGTCTTCGCGCACCGGCATGGCCTCGCCGTTGATGAACACCCGGTCGTTCCTCACCACGACGTGATCGCCGGGCAGCCCGATCAGCCGCTTGATGTAGTTGGTCGATGGCTCGCGCGGCAGCCGGAACACGATGACGTCGCCGCGGCGCGGCTCGCCGATCTTCACGATCTTGCTGTTGATCACCGGCAGGCGCAGGCCATACGCGTACTTGTTGACGAAGATGAAGTCGCCGTCGAGGAGCGTCGGCATCATCGAGTCGGAGGGAATGCGGAACGGCTCGAACAGGAACGAGCGGATCAGCAGCACGATCAGGATCACCGGGAAGAACGAGCGCGCGTACTCGATGACGATCGGCTCGCGCACGTCCTGCGGCGCCACGCCGCGCGCCGCGGCGGCGGCAACTCGCTGCGGCTTGAACAGCCAGCTGTCGATGCCCCAGATGACGCCGGTGAGGGCCGTGGCCGCGACCAGGATGAAAGAGAAATCGAAGATCATGCTTATTTTTCCTTGCCGACCTGCAACACCGCGAGGAACGCTTCCTGCGGGATCTCGACCGAGCCGAGCTGCTTCATGCGCTTCTTGCCTTCCTTCTGCTTCTCCAGGAGCTTGCGCTTGCGCGAGATGTCGCCGCCGTAGCACTTGGCCGTGACATTCTTCCGCAACGCCTTGACCGTGGCGCGGGCGATGACGTGGCTGCCGATCGCCGCCTGCACGGCGACCTCGAACATCTGGCGCGGGATCAGCTCCTGCATCTTGTCCACCAGCTCGCGGCCGCGCTGATAAGCGTTGTCGCGGTGGACGATCATCGACAGCGCATCGACGACGTCGCCGTTGATCAGCACGTCGAGCCGGACCACGGGCGCACTCTCGAAGCGGTTGAACTCGTAGTCGAACGAAGCGTAGCCCCGGCTCACCGACTTGAGGCGGTCGAAGAAGTCGAGCACCACCTCGGCCAGCGGCATCTCGTACTGCAGCGACACCTGGTTGCCGACGTAATGCATCTTGGTCTGCTTGCCGCGCTTGTCGGTGCACAGCTTGATGACCGCGCCGACGTGCTCCGGCGGCAGCAGGATGTTCGCCGTGATGATCGGCTCGCGGATGTCGCCGATCTCATTGCTGGGCGGCAGCTTCGCGGGGTTGTCGACGTACACGGTGCTGCCGTCAGTGAGCGCGATCTCGTAGACGACCGTCGGCGCGCTGGTCACGAGAGTCAGGTTGTACTCGCGCTCCAATCGCTCCTGCACGATGTCCATGTGCAGCAGGCCGAGGAAGCCGCAGCGGAAGCCGAAGCCGAGCGCGGTCGAGACTTCCGGCTCGTAGTGCAGCGCCGAGTCGTTGAGCTTGAGCTTGGCGAGCGCGTCGCGAAACGCCTCGTAGTCTTCCGATTTCACCGGGAACAGGCCGGCGAACACGCGCGGCTGTACTTTCTTGAAGCCCGCCAGCGCCTCGCTCGCCGGGCGCGCATCGAGGGTGATCGTGTCGCCGACCGGCGCGCCGTCGATCTCCTTGATGCCGGCGATCACGAAACCGACCTCGCCGGTCTCGAGCGTTTCGCTCGTCAGCGACTTCGGCGTGAAGCGGCCGAGCTTGTCGACCTGGTGCGCGCGGCCGGTCGACCACACGCGGATCTTCGCCCCGGTCTTGAGCGAGCCGTTCATCACGCGCACCAGCGACACCACGCCGACGTAATTGTCGAACCAGGAATCGATGATCAGCGCTTGCAGCGGGGCCTCGGGATCGCCGCGCGGCGCCGGTACGCGCCGGACCAGCTCTTCGAGCAGCTCCGGGACGTTCTCACCCGTCTTGGCGCTGACGCGCAGCGCATCCTGCGCCTCGATGCCGATGATCTCCTCGATCTCCTTGATGACCTTCGGCGGGTCCGCCGAGGGCAGGTCGATCTTGTTGAGCACCGGGACGACTTCGAGCCCCTGCTCGATGGCCGTGTAACAGTTCGCGACGCTCTGCGCCTCGACGCCCTGCGCCGCGTCCACGACCAGCAAGGCGCCTTCGCAGGCTGCCAGCGAGCGCGACACTTCGTAGGAGAAATCGACATGGCCCGGCGTGTCGATCATGTTCAACTGGTAGGTTTCGCCGTCGCGGGCCTTGTAGCGCAGCGACACGCTCTGCGCCTTGATCGTGATGCCGCGCTCCCGCTCCAGGTCCATGGAGTCGAGCACCTGCGCTTCCATCTCGCGGGCTTCCAACCCGCCGCACAGCTGGATGAAGCGGTCGGCCAGCGTGGACTTGCCGTGATCGATGTGCGCGATGATGGAAAAGTTGCGGATCAGCTTCATCAGGGAGGCCGGGGCTTCAAGCGGCGGCGGATTATAGCGGGTAGAAATGGGGACATTCCGCATTTCGGCCCCGCCTGTCAGTGCGCCGACGGACCCGAGGAAATGAGGAATGTCCCCATTTCTACAAGAGGGCCCTGACGCGCTCCACATCCAGCCGGTAGGCGCAGACGAACTCGCCATCGGCCATCAGCACCGGAATGCGCGTGCCGTACCTGCGTTCCAGCTCCGCCTGGCCCTCGATATCGACGATTTCCACTGCCGCGGCCGCCTGCGGGCCAAGCACCTCGGCCAGTTCGTCGAGCAGGCGCTCGCACAGGCTGCAATCGGCGCGGCTGTAAACCGTCCAACGGGTCATGGCGAAACGGGTAAGCGGCGCCGCTACTGGCGCGGCTGGTCGCGGGCGACCGGCGCCAGCGCCGCGTCTTCCTTGGTCACGGCCTCGGCGATCGCCTCGACGGTCGCGGCCGGCACCTCGCCGACAGCTGTGACTTGATGGCCGTCCAGGTCGCGCGAGTACGCGAAAGCGGCGCCGACCTTGGCGAGCCCACGCATGGCCTCGGTTTGCGGCGAGCGCGGCTCGATGAACACCGAGACCGAGGCCAGCCCGTCCGAGAGCACCAGGTGCCGCACCGGGACGCTCGAGCCGGCGATGATCTGCAGCCGCCAGGTCGTCAGGCGGAAGCCGGACGGCAGGCGGATCATGTTCCAGCCGAGCGGCACGTTCGCCATGCGCGGCATCTGTGCGTCCTGGCGCACCCAGCGGAAGTCCTTGCCGTCCAC
The DNA here is from genome assembly GCA_044866955.1 of Steroidobacteraceae bacterium. Taxonomy (GTDB): domain Bacteria; phylum Pseudomonadota; class Gammaproteobacteria; order Steroidobacterales; family Steroidobacteraceae; genus Steroidobacter. Next base: position 68,424 of record JBIOUH010000066.1, on the reverse strand, counting down.
GGCCGGCTTGACGGCGTCCAGCGGGATGCGGTCGCGGAAATTCAGCTCGGCGAACACGATCTGCTCGATGACGTTGCCGTTGCGGTCGCACAGCTGTGACATCAGCGGCATCGCAGTCTCGTCGTCGAGCCACAGACGATAGCCATAGCGGAACTCGTCGCGCGGCTGCACCAGGATCACCTGCGTGCGGCGGCCGAGCGCCTTCTTGAACGGGCCGCGCTCGATGCTGTAGTGGTCCTCGAGCTGCTCGTTGTAGAGCGGCACCGTCGCCATCAGCGTGCGGTCGTCGGTGCGCTTCTCGGTGAGCACCATGCGGCGATCCGGCAGATAGCAGATCACTTCGTCCTGGTTGCGGATGATCTCGCGGCCGCTGCCGTCGAGCGACACCAGGCGCTCGGTGACCTTGCCCTTCTCGACGCGATGGATGATGCGCATCGTCTCCGGAGTGCGCGCGTTGCGGACGTGCAGATAGCGGCCGTCGTAGTTGCGGGTGGCGAGCGATTCGGACATCCGCTCCAACCACTCGCGCGCGGCGCGATCGGCCGCGTTCGCCGGACAGATCGCAGTGAGCGCGACGGCGGCGAACGCGACGGAGTATTTGAATACGGTCATCGAAGCGTTATTGCGATTGCGTCGCCGGAGACTTCTGGGTCTCATCGGTGATGCGCGTCTCGCCGCTTCCTGCGGTCTCGTCGTTCACGACCGTGTTCCCCACGTCCGCATCGCCGTCGTCTTCCGCGAGCACGCCGGTCAACACCGAGCGGCGCGCGAGCGGCGAGGAATATTCGCTGTGAGCGACGACGTAGTTCGTCAGGCGCGTGGCCGGCACAAACGCCGCCTGCAACGCGGGCGTCGTGGAGGGGACGATGGTGCTGGGTGCCTGGTCGGCGATCGTTGCCACCGGGGCCGCGACCGGCCCGCTGGCCACCGTTTCTGGCGTCACGCCGGCACGCTGCACCGAGAAGATTGCGATTGCCGCGACCGTTGCAGCGACGCCGAAGCCGGCGATCGGGGTCAGGCGGCGCAGGATTGCGGGGGAAACGCGCGGAGCGCGGCGCGCGGCGGCAGGCTCCTGATCGACGGCGGCCATCACCTTGTCGGCGAAGGAGCGCGAAGCGACCACTGGCTTGCTGTGACGGAGAGTTTCACCGATGACGGTGTAGCGGCCGAGGGCCTCGCGCAGCTCGGGATTGCGCTGCAGGCGCTTCAGCAAGAGATCGAGCTCCGCAGCGGGCAGTTCGCCGTCCAGGCAGGCTGAGAGCTGTTCGTTCACCGGCTCGGTCATGAGTTCGACACCACCGTTAACATTGCCAACATTGCCAGCATCCGACCCTCCAATTCAACGCACCGTTCCGGCGCATTCTGCAATTTCACAATTTCTGCCCGCGAGCCTTCAGTCCAGCAGCGGCTTCAGCTTCCGGTCGATGGCCTCGCGCGCCCGGAATATGCGCGAGCGCACCGTACCGACCGGACAATCCATCGCCTCTGCGATCTCCTCGTACGACAGTCCTTCCAGCTCCCGCAGGACGATTGCTGTACGCAGGTCCTCGGGCAACTGCTCCATCGCACGCTCCACCACGTTGCGGATCTCCTCGGTGAGCAGCACCCCCTCCGGAGTGTCACCCTCCTTGAGACGCGCATGCCGGTCGTACTGCTCCGGATCCTGCAGATCCAGATCGAAGTCGACCGGCCGCCGGCGGTTCGACACCAGGGCGTTCTTGGCAGTGTTGATCGCGATGCGATACAGCCACGTGTAGAACGCACTGTCGCCGCGAAACGAGGCGAGCGCCCGGTACGCCTTCAGAAAGGCTTCCTGGGCAACGTCCTCGGCTTCGGCGGCGTCGGAAACGAACCGGCCCACCAGCTTCAGCACGCGGTGCTGGTACTTGCGCACCAGCAGGTCGAAGGCCGCTTTGTCGCCTGCCTGGACCCGCTCCACGAGCTGCTGGTCGGAGTCGTCCTGCGTCATCGACCGGCGTCCTCACGGGGTCGGAACGCAGGCCGGAACCGACTCGCCGACCGCCCCCCGAGGACTGCTCGAATAGACTGGCCCCTCACCGGAAAGTTCGCGGAATTACGGCACATTTTCGCGGCTTCGTGACGCCGTTCGCGAATCGTTCTCATCGCCCGCGGGCCTCGGGCAATGCCCGCTCCAAGGCCTCGATTCGCAGACGTATGGCCAGCGCGCGCAGCTGGTCCCGCGGCAGGTCGCCATCGGTGAGCAACATTGATTGCCAGCGGCATCCCGATGTCTTCCAGCGCAGCCAGAGGGCGGTTCCCAACAGCCGGGAGCTGCCGGAAAGCTCACCGGGGAATGTGTGTTGGCGGTCGGCGAGGAGCCAACGGCCGTCAGCCAGCCAGCGCACGCCGACGATCCGGTACCTGGACCCGATCCACCCCGAGCGCCACAGCCCGTACCCGACGGCCGCGAGGCAAGCCACCGCCGCGAGCGTACTCGTAGGGGATGCTGGGTCGAGCGACAGCACGCTGCACGCGCCGCCGACGAGCACGAGCCATGCCGCGCTCTGTTCGGCGCGCCGCATGCGGACATCAAGCGTCAGAGTCGGTGAGTTTCGCGATGACATGAGCCCAGTGCGCATCCGCCGGAACCTGCCGCCGCATGACGAAGGCGAACAGCTCGGGATCCGGCAGATCGAGCAGCGCTTCGAACGCCTGTTGTTCGGCGGCCGGGGCGGAAGGATAGCGTTCCCGGAGGTATCGTTCGAGCAGCACGTCCAGCTCGCGCATGCCGCGGCGGCACCGCCAGCGCAAGAGAGAAAGGTTTTTGGTATGCACGCGAAGGTGGTAGAGGCTGTAGGCCGTAGGCTGTCGCCAGAAAAGAGGCTCCGGGTCCGCTCTGGCTACAGCCTACAGCCTGCAGCCCGCAGCCTTCTTCAATGTCTTCTCTCTGCGATCTTCTTCTTGATCTCGGCGATCGCCTTGGCCGGGTTCAGGTCCTTCGGGCAGGCTTCGGTGCAGTTCATGATGGTGTGGCAGCGGTACAGGCGGAACGGATCCTCGAGCGCATCCAGGCGGTCGCCGGTCGCCTCGTCTCGCGTGTCGACGATCCACCGATAGGCCGCCAGCAAGGCGGCAGGGCCGAGATAACGGTCGCTGTTCCACCAGTAGCTCGGGCAGGAGGTCGAGCAGCACGCGCACAGGATGCACGCCGCCGGCCGATCGATCTTCTCCTGGTCCTCTTTCGACTGCAGCCGCTCGCGGTCGGGCGGCGCGGGCGTGCGCGTCTGCAGCCACGGCTTCACCGATGCGTACTGCGCGTAGAAGTCCGTGAGATCCGGCACGAGGTCCTTGACCACCGGCATGTGCGGCAGCGGATAGATCTTGATCGTTCCGCGGATGTCTTCGTTGGCGCGCGTGCACGCCAGCGTGTTCAGCCCGTCGATGTTCATCGCGCACGAGCCGCAGATGCCCTCGCGGCACGAGCGACGGAACGTCAGCGTGGGATCGATCTCGTTCTTGATCTTGATCAGCGCGTCCAGAACCATCGGGCCGCAGCTCGCCATGTCGACCTCGTAGGTGTCGACGCGCGGGTTCTCGCCCGACTCCGGATCGAAGCGGTAGATCTTGAACGCGCGCACCTGCTTCGCGCCCGCCGGCGCTTTGAACACTTTGCCGGGGCGGATCCTGGAGTTCGCGGGCAGACGGAATTGCGCCATGTTCAGTAGGTCCTGGCTTTCGGCGGGATCGGCTCGACGTCGCGGGTCAGGGTATTCAGATGCACGGGCCGATAGTCGAGGCGCACAGTGCCGCGCTCGTCGACCCAGCACAGCGTGTGCTTCATCCAGTTGACGTCGTCGCGATCCGGGAAGTCTTCGCGCGCCTGCGCGCCGCGGCTCTCCTGGCGATTCGCGGCCGAGCGGATCGTCGCCACGGCCTGGCCGAGCAGGTTGTCCAACTCGAGCGTCTCGATGAGGTCGGTGTTCCAGATGAGCGAGCGGTCGCTGACGTTCACACTGGCGAACGACGCGACCACTTCCTCGAGCTTGCGCACGCCCTCATCGAGCGACTCGCCGGTGCGGAACACGGCGGCATGAGCCTGCATCACGCGCTGCATGTTGAGTCGGATCTGCGCGGTGCTGATCGTGCCCTTGGCGTTACGCAATCTGTCGAGACGGCTCACCGCGAGGTCGCCGGCATCCTTGGCCAGCGGCTTGTGCTGCGTGCCCGGCTTGACTGTCGCGGCGCAGTGACGCGCGGCCTCGCGCCCGAAGACGACGAGGTCGAGCAGCGAGTTCGAGCCGAGCCGGTTCGCGCCGTGCACGGAGACGCAGGCTGCTTCGCCGACGGCCATGAGCCCGGGCACGACGCTGTCCGCGTTGCCGTTCTTCAGCGTGACGACTTCGCCGTGCACGTTCGCGGGGATGCCGCCCATGTTGTAGTGGACAGTCGGCAGCACCGGGATCGGCTGCTTGGTGACGTCGACGCCGGCGAAGATCTTGGCGGTCTCCGCGATGCCGGGCAGACGCTCGTGGATCACTTCGGCGCCGAGGTGCTCCAGGTGCAGGAAGATGTGGTCCTTGTGCTCGCCGACGCCGCGGCCCTCGCGAATCTCGATCGTCATCGCGCGGCTCACTACGTCGCGCGACGCGAGGTCCTTGGCGTTCGGCGCGTAGCGCTCCATGAAGCGCTCGCCGCTGGAGTTGCGCAGAATGCCGCCCTCGCCGCGCACGCCTTCGGTGATCAGGCAGCCGGCGCCGTAGATTCCGGTCGGATGAAACTGCACGAACTCCATGTCCTGCAGCGGCAGACCGGCGCGCAGCACCATGCCGCCGCCGTCGCCCGTGCAGGTGTGCGCCGAAGTGCACGAGAAGTACGCGCGACCGTAGCCGCCGGTAGCGAGAATCGTCTGGTGCGCGCGGAAGCGATGCAGCGTCCCGTCCGCCATGTTGATAGCGACGACGCCGCGACACTCGCCGTCCTCCATGAGCAGATCGATCGCGAAGTATTCGACAAAGAACTGCGCCTCGTGCCGCAGCGCCTGCTGATACAAGGTGTGCAGCATCGCGTGGCCGGTGCGATCGGCTGCCGCGCACGTGCGTTGCGCCGTGCCCTTGCCGTAGTGCGTGGTCATGCCGCCGAACGGCCGCTGGTAGATGCGCCCGTCGTCGGTGCGCGAGAACGGCAGGCCGTAGTGCTCGAGCTCGATCACCGCGTTCGGCGCTTCCTTGCACATGAACTCGATCGCGTCCTGGTCGCCGAGCCAGTCGGACCCTTTGACCGTGTCGTACATGTGCCAGCGCCAGTCGTCTTCACCCATGTTGCCGAGCGCCGCGCTGATGCCGCCTTGTGCAGCGACCGTGTGGCTGCGCGTCGGAAACACTTTCGTGATGCACGCGGTCGACAGGCCGGAGTGCGCCAGCCCGAACGTCGCACGCAGACCCGCGCCGCCGGCGCCGACCACAACGACGTCGTAGCTGTGATCGATGAACTTGTACTCGCTCATGCGCCACCGCCGAAAGCAATGCGCAGGACCGCGAAGATCGCCAGCGCGGCCACGACCACGTGCGCGAACGTGAGCAGCAGCATCGTCGCAACCTTCAGACCGTGGTGATGTACGTAGTCCTCGACCACGACCTGCACGCCGAGCTGCGAGTGATAGACGAGCGTGCCGATGAGCAACAGGAGCAGCACCGAGTTGAGCGGCATCGCGATCCACGTCGTCACGATCTCATGGCCGAAGTTCGGCAGCCGCAGCAGCGAAGCGACGAACCACAGGCCGAGCGCCACCAGCGCAACGGAAGTCACGCGCTGCGACCACCAGTGGCCGACGCCGTCCTTCGCCGTGCCGAGGCCAGTCACTCGACTGATCGGACTGCGCAGGCTCATGTCGCACCTCCGCCGTGTCCGCGCACGACCAGGAACCAGAACAGCGCGGTGCAGGCGATCGCGCCCAGGAACACGATCCAGCCGCTTAGACGCGCCTGCTTGCGCTCCAAGCCATGACCGGTGTCCCACGTCATGTGCCGCACGCCGTTGAGCAGGTGATAGAAGAATGCGAACGAGAAGCCGACCAGCAGGATGCGGATCAGCGGATGAGCAAAGAAGGATTGCGCAGTCTGGTAGGCGGCGCTGCCGCTTGCTGCGGCAACCAGCCAGTACACGAACAGCAAGAGCCCGACCGACAGCGCACAGCCTGTCACGCGATGCAGGATCGACAGGGCCATGGTGTACTGCCAGCGGTACACCGTGAGAAACGGCGACAGCGGCCGTCGACGCGTGCTCGTGCTATCCAAGCTCACCCCCGATCGGAGATCGACGATCAGAAATCAATGCAGCGCCCGTTCTTTTCCCAGTCGCCGTAGCGCGTGGGGTCGAGGCCGCCGCGTCCGCCGTGCTCGGTTGGCGCTGCGGGCGGTTGCGGTGCCTTCGCGGCCTCCGGCACGGGCGCGGCATGACCGGCCAACTCATTCGTATTTGTGGTCGGCAGCGATCCGGACGATGATTGCGTGCCATGCGACATACTGATGTAGGCAAGTGTGCCAGAAGCGATTTTGAGGCGGTACCTCAGGGGATGAGTTTGTTCGTTAGTTTGTCGCGAGCCCTGACTTCGGATTTCGCGAACGGATGAACCTCGGCACGCTATTGATCAGCGGCACCGACGCCCGCTCCTTCCTGCAAGGTCAGCTGAGCGCCGACATCGACGCGCTCGCTCCGGCACGGCCGCTGCTGGCCTCGTGCAATTCTGCGCAGGGTCGAGTGCAGGCGGTGGTGTGGCTGGTCGAGCGCGGTGACGGCATCGCACTGCTCCTGCCCGCATCGATGGTGGAGCGGACCAAGGTGCGGCTGCGCAAATATGTGCTGCGATCGAAGGTCGCGATCGATGAGGTGCAGGAGCTTCCGGATCTGCCCGAATCGCATGCGTACCGCGAGCCCGACTGGCGCCTCGCGGGCATCCGCGCCGGCCTGCCGCAGGTGTACCCGGAAACGCACGAAGCCTTCGTGGCGCAGATGCTAAATCTCGACCTGCTCGGCGGCGTGAGCTTCGAGAAAGGCTGCTACACGGGTCAGGAGATCATCGCGCGCACGCACTTCCGCGGGGCGATCAAGCGCCGCATGTTCCACTTCGCCAGCTCGAGCCCACCGCCTGTGCCCGGCACGCGCATCCTGGTCGGCGATCAACACGCCGGCGACGTCGTCGATGCCGCAGCAACGAAGGAAGGAAGCGAGCTGCTCGCAGTGATTACTCTCGCGCAGCAGGACGCGGCGCTCGAGCTGGATGGTCTGACGCTGCGGAAATTGCCGCTGCCTTATGCCGTCACTGACAAAGAACAGCGCGACCATCCAGCCACCTAGCGAGTCTCGGGCCAGAAATTGTTTTCAGGAGCCTGAAAAACAGGGATGTACTCGCGCCGGTCCTGAAAGCGATTTGTGGCACGAGGCTCGCGCGGTTGTAGAACTCTCAACCCCAGAGTTCTAGGTCGTCTCCGGCCGCATATACGGAAACAGCAGCACGTCCCTGATCGACGGCGAATTCGTCAGCAGCATCACCAGCCGATCGACGCCGACGCCGAGCCCGGCCGCCGGCGGCATGCCGTACTCCAGCGCGCGAATGTAATCGGCGTCGTATTGCATCGCCTCCAGGTCGCCGGCGTCCTTGCGCGCCAGCTGCTCCCGGAAGCGCGCCGCCTGATCTTCGGAATCGTTCAGCTCCGAGAAGCCGTTGGCGAGCTCACGCCCGCCGACGAAGAACTCGAAGCGGTCGGTGAGGAACGGATCGGAGTCGTTGCGTCGGGCCAGCGGCGACACCTCCGCCGGATACGCGTAGACGAATGTCGGCTGCAGCAGGCGATGCTCCGCAGTCTTCTCGAACATGTCGAATTGCAGCTTGCCGGCGCCGTCGCCCGGCAGATGCGCGATGCCGAGCTTGTCGCACCAGCCGCGCAGGTATTCGACGTCGCGCAGCTTCGCGCGCTCGATGCCCGGATTGAAATGCACGATCAGGTCCTCGATCGTGACGCGGCGGAACGGTTGACCGAAGTCGAACACCTCGCCCTGGTACTCGACGCGGCGAGTGCCGAGCACTGTGTCGCACAGCCCCTGGCACATGCGCTCCACGAGACTCATGAAGTCGCTGAAGTCCCGGTACGCCTGGTACAGCTCCAGCATCGTGAATTCGGGGTTGTGCTTGGTCGAAACGCCTTCGTTACGGAAGTTGCGGTTGATCTCGTACACGCGCTCGAAGCCGCCGACCAGCAGCCGTTTCAGATACAGCTCCGGCGCGATGCGCAGGTACAGGTCCATGTCGAGCGCGTTGTGATGCGTGACGAACGGCCGCGCCACCGCGCCGCCGGCGATCGCCTGCATCATCGGCGTCTCGACTTCGAGGAAGTCCATCGCGTCGAGGAAGTCGCGCAGGTACTTGATGATGCGCGTGCGCGTCTTGAACACCTGCGCGCTCTGCGGATTGACGATGAGATCGACGTAGCGCTGCCGATAACGGATCTCCTGGTCGGCGAGGCCATGCCACTTGTCGGGCAGCGGCCGCAGCGACTTGGTGAGCAGCCGCAGCTTCTCCGCTTTCACGGTCAGCTCGCCGGTCTTGGTCTTGAACAGCACGCCCTCGACGCCGATGAGATCGCCGACGTCCCAGCCCTTGAAGTCGTCGTAGCTCGCGCCGAGCGCTTCGCCCTGCGCGAACACCTGGATCTGCCCGCTGCGATCCGCGATCTTCGCGAAGCTGGCCTTGCCCATGACGCGCTTCGCGAGCATGCGGCCGCCGACCTTCACGCGGATCGTGTTCTTGTCGAACCACTCGGTCGGCCGGTCGCCGTACGCAGTCAGCAGATGATCCGCCAGCGCGTCGCGCCGGAAGTCGTTCGGGAACGCCGTGCCGCCGCCGCTGCGCAGCTTGTCGAGCTTCGCCCTGCGCTCCGCGATCAATTTGTTCTCGTCGTCCGACATCACAACCCCTGCTTGAGACTCGCCTCGAGGAACGGATCGAGATCGCCGTCGAGTACCGCCGTAGTGTTGCCGATCTCGACGTTGGTGCGCAGATCCTTGATGCGCGATTGGTCGAGCACGTACGAGCGGATCTGGTTGCCCCAGCTCACGTCCGACTTGGAATCTTCCAGCACCTTGGCCGCGGCGTTGCGCTTGTTCACTTCGAGCTCGTACAGCTTCGCCTTGAGCTGCTTCCATGCCTTGTCGCGGTTCTTGTGCTGGCTGCGCTCGTTCTGGCACGCGACCACGATGCCGGTCGGCACGTGCGTGAGGCGCACCGCCGACTCCGTCTTGTTGACGTGCTGACCGCCGGCGCCGCTGGAACGATACACGTCGGTGCGCACGTCGGCGGGATTGATCTGGATATCGATGTCCTCGTCGATCTCCGGTGAAACGAACACGGATGCGAACGAGGTGTGGCGGCGCGCGTTCGAATCGAACGGCGACTTGCGCACGAGGCGATGCACGCCGGTCTCGGTCCGCAGCCAGCCGTAGGCGTAGTCGCCGGTGAAGTTGACGCTCGCACCCTTGATGCCGGCAACTTCACCGTCGCTGATGTCGACCACCTCGGTCTTGAAGCCGTGCTGCTCGCCCCAGCGCAGGTACATGCGCAGCAGCATCTGCGCCCAATCCTGCGCTTCGGTGCCGCCGGCTCCAGCCTGGATGTCGAGGAATGCACTGTGCGAGTCCATCTGGCCGGGAAACATGCGTTTGAACTCGAGCTGCTTGACGTCGCGCTCCAGCGTCGCGAGATCGCGTTCGACGGATTGTGCCGTCGACTCGTCGTTCTCCTCGACGGCCAGGGTCAGCAGCTCGCCGGCATCCTTCAGCCCGTTGGTCACGCGGTCGAGCGTGCTCACGACCTGCTCCAGGCGGGCGCGCTCGCGTCCCAGCTCCTGCGCCTTGTCCGGCGTGTTCCAGATAGCGGGGTCTTCCAGCTCCCGGCTTACCTCGGTGAGCCGCTCACTTTTGAGGTCGTACTCAAAGGAACCTCCTCAGCGCCTCATTGCGCTGGGTGAGATCTTCGAGTGAACGGCGGATCAGGTTGGTTTCCATGACGGTCAGGCGGAGCTTGGGAGCGCGGGATGTTAACAGGAAGAAGCGGTTAGCGGTTGGCGGTTAGCGGCTGGTGCAGAGGGAGAGGCGTGCAACGCTGCGGCATCTCACTAACCGCCAACCGCTAACCGCTAACCGCTGCTAAAGGACTCTCAAATACTCCACCACCAGCTGCACCTTTTCGAGGCCGTTGTACTGGTTGACGTCGAGGCGATACGCCAGCTCGACCCGCACACCGGTGAGCACTTCAGGCGCATCGGCGTCGTCGAAATGCCGGAATGCGATCGCCTCACACAGGCCGCCGTCACAGTCTTGGAGATCGAGCCTGAGATGGCGCTCGCCGACGACGCGCGTGGCGCGCACCTGGAAGCAGTCGTCGAAGACAGGCTCGGGAAACGCCTGACCCCACGGGCCGCCGGACTGCAGCAGCCGCGCGACCTGGATCGTGCGCTCGCCGCCGCTCAGCGGGCCGTCCGAATGCACGATGCCGATCGCATCCTCAAGGGTCATCCAGCGCCGCACCTCGGCGTCGAACGCGGCACGGAACGCATCGAGCGCGGCGGCGCGCAGCGTCAGTCCGGCCGCCATCGCGTGCCCGCCGAACTTCTCGACCAGGTCGGGGTGCCGGACCGTGACGGCGTCGAGCACGTCGCGGATGTGCACGCCATCGACCGAGCGTGCCGACCCTTTCAGCGTGTTCGCATCCGCGCGCGCCAACGCGATCACCGGTCGATGCACGCGATCCTTCACGCGTGAAGCCACGAGGCCGACGACGCCCTGGTGCCACGTCTCGTCGAACAGACACAGCCCGAGCGGCAGCGCCGGATCTTCGGCGCGCATGTCCTCGATGGCGAGCATCGCATCCTGCTGCATCTGCAGCTCGAGCTCGCGGCGATCCTGGTTCAGCTGGGCGAGCCGCGCCGCCAGCAAGCGCGCTTCAGCCACGTCGTCCGTAAGCAGGCACTGGATGCCGATTGTCATGTCGTCGAGCCGGCCGGCAGCATTCAGGCGCGGCCCGACCTGATAGCCGAGATCGGACGCGAGCGCCGTCGCCGCCACGCGATTCGACGTCTCCAGCAGCGCGAGGACACCCGCGCAGCAGCGGCCCGCGCGAATACGTCGCAGTCCCTGTTGCACGAGCACGCGATTGTTGCGATCGAGCGGCACCAGATCGGCGACGGTGCCCAGCGCGACGAGATCGAGCAGGTCGGCGACGGGCGCATCGCCTGCATGCAGTCCGCGTGCCTGCATCTCGCGCGTCAATGCAGCCATCAGATAGAACGCGACCCCGACGCCGGCGAGCGCCTTGCTCGGAAAGGTGTTGCCGGGCGCGTTCGGATTCACGAGCGCCGCTGCGGCCGGCAGCGTCGGCGGCGCCAGGTGGTGATCGGTGATCAGCGTGTCGATGCCGAGCGAGCGCGCCTCGTCGACGCCGGCGTGACTCGACACGCCGTTGTCGACTGTGATGATCAGCCCCGGACTTTGCTGAGCCGCAAGCCGTACGATCTCCGGCGTGAGGCCGTAGCCGTACTGAAAGCGGTTCGGCACCAGGAAGTCGATCGACGCGAATCCGAGCCGGCGCAGCTGCCGCACGACGAGCGCCGTGCTGGTTGCGCCGTCGGCGTCGAAGTCGCCGATCACCACGATCGGGCTGTGCTTCAGGAAGTGCGCGCACAGCAGCTCGACCGCGGCGCTCACGCCATCCAGCTGGCCAACCGGGATCAGTTGCTTCAATCCCAGGTCGAGCTCGCTGGCGAGACGCACGCCGCGCGCCGCGTACAAGCGTCGCAACAGCGGATGCAGATCACCGGCGAACCCGTCGCCTGCGCTGCCGTCGCGGCGCCGGATCGTGCGATTCAGCATGCGACCCACTGCGCCGGCGTCAGCGGGCTGCGCCAGAACCTCAACAGCGAATGCCGCGCGACAGTGATGCTCCAGCAGTCGAGAACGATGTCCAGCCGCGCGATGGCGCCGGTCGTCAGCGCGCGCGTCAGCGGTGCGATCCACGCCGCTTCGAGCGCGTCGACATCGTCGGCCGCGACGACGACGACCGCGCGCGACTGCAGCCGTGCGAGCATCGTTTGGGCATCGGGAGGCGCTGCAGTAACGTCGAGGTCATTCAACCGATACATTCCTCGCAAGTAGAGATCGTCTCCGAAAGCCTGCGGCAGGGAGTAATGCTGCAGCTCGCGGAGCTCTCCGCCGCCATGAAACCACACTGCGTTGATCTCCGGCAGTCCCCGGCGCGCGCGGGCGACATTGACGGGGTGCTCGTGCAGCAGCATCTGCAACTCCGTCATCAGCCGCCGCAGGGCCGGAGCATCGCGTCCTCGCGGCATCGCCTGCTCGAGCGGGCTCGCGGCGGCGCTGTCCGGCGTCGACGTCTGCACGTCGAGCGCGCGCTCGCTGTGCACTAGCCAGTCATCGTAAGCCGTGATCACCAAGTGCATTCCTGCAGTACGCAGGTGCGCTCCGATCGTCGGCTCCAGCTCGACCAGCTCCGCGCGCGTGACATCACTCGCACCATGTAGCAGGACGGCCGTCAGTCGATCGAGCCCGGCCCCGAAATGCATCGGCTGCAGATGCAGCCAGAATCCGCGCGCCGGCTCGCCGGCATCGCCGGTGCGCGTGACCGCTGCGCTCGGATATCGCTCGTGATCGGGCACGCCGAGCGCATCGAGCAGCGCGACCTGCCAGGCGCGCAATCCAGCGGGCGGCGACGGCAGCGCACGCACCGTACCGCGACCGCTCAGCCGTGCCAGCTGCGGCCAGCGCGCGCCGTGCTCGGCGATCGCCTGACGCAATGCCGGCGCGATCTCGGGCGCAATCAGCGTGAGAGCTTTCGTCATTCGCGCTATCGTAAGTCAATGCGATTGACTGACGACAGAAACGGCGCCGCGTTCATGGTGCATTCGTACGGACCCGGCGAAGTACGGGTGGGCGACGCCGTGCTGCATCGAAGCTGCTTGATCAGCGCCGAGCGGCTGATCGACGACTGGCGGCCGCAATCACTCGAGGAATTGCGGGAAGAGGATCTCGATGCGGTGTTCGCGCTGCAACCGGAGGTCGTGGTGCTCGGCTCCGGCGCGCGGCAACGTTTTCCGGATGCGCGACTGCTCGCTGCGATCCTGGCGCGCGGCATCGGCTGCGAAGTGATGGACACGGGTGCGGCATGTCGCACTTACAACGTGCTCGTGAGCGAGTCGCGTCGCGCGGTAGCTGCTTTGTTTCTTTGATTCTCCCGGCAAGGCTGCCGGGAGAAGACGCGAGGGACTGAAGTTCGTTCGACCAACTCGTCGCTGCGTGCACTAAAAAGCGCCTCGCACGACGCAATATTCTTATTGTTTTTGCTTTTGTTCTTCTTCGCGCTGTTTCCTCGAATCCCCCTCCGCCCCCGCGTCTTCTGCCGGTAACCCTGCGTTCGTGCCCGTCGCCATCCGACGACATTGGGCGCGGATGTTAGACACACGACTATGTGGAGCGCAACTACTAATCGGTAGCGCTGCGAGCTCGCGCACGCCGGCAATCTCCGGGCCAGACTGAGTCTCGCTAATGGTTTGGATTAATCGGACCGCCGCGGCAGAAACGAGAGCGGATTGCCGGGCGTGCCGTTGATGCGGATCTCGAAGTACAGCATGGCCTCGCCTTGCGGCCCCGCGCCCATCGTCGCAATTCGTTGGCCTGCCGCCACGGCATCGCCTTCGCGGACCGCGACCGATTGCGTGTGCGCGTACGCGCTGAGATAGGTTTCGTTGTGCTTGAGGATCACGAGCTGGCCGTAACCGAGCAGTCCGGAGCCCGTATACACGACGCGGCCCGCCGCGGCGGCGTGAATCTCGTCGCCGAGGCGTCCGCTCACCGTCAGTCCCTGGCCACCGTTCGGGCGCGATGTAAGCGTTGCAGTCCCGCCATTGACGGGCCACTGCCACTGCACAGGCTCGATCTTCGGCGCTGGCGCGCGCGCGGTCTGCCGTGCGGGAGATGCTGAAGTCGAGCGTGCCGACGCGCGGCCGCGCGATGGATACAACTTCAGAACCTGCCCTGGATAAATCACATAATCGCGGCCGATTCCGTTCCAGCGCGCGAGGTCCTGCCAATCGAGTTTGTGCCGGCCGGCGATGGTGGAGAGGGTGTCGCCGCGCTTTACGGTGTAGGTTCCCCCACGCTCGGGCGTCGACGAGCACGAGGCGAGCAAAGCGGCACTCAGCAGCACGGCCAGGAGACTGCTAGCACGCTGAAGGCTGCGGCATCTGATCATCCGCTATCCGCGATCTCGTCCTCTCTTCCTCAAGTCGTACCTTTGAGCAGCGGCACGAAACTCACCTGGCCGAGCGTTTCCTTCTGCAGCTCGTCGCCGCGGCGTGTAAACCGCAGCAGCTGCTGGCGCCCCTCCGGACCCACCGGCGCGATCAGCCGCCCGCCCGGCGCAAGCTGCTGGAACAGCACCTCCGGAATCGCCAGCGGCGCCGCGGCCATCAGGATGCCGTCGTACGGGCCGTGCGCCGGCCAGCCCTGAAAGCCGTCACCGTGACGCAAATGAACGTTCTGAATGCGGAGTTCCCTGAATCGCGTGCGCGCTCTGTCGAGCAACGCGTTGATCCGCTCAACGCTGTAAATGAAGCGCACCAGCGGCGCGAGCACCGCCGTCTGATACCCGCAGCCCGTGCCGATCTCGAGCACCTTGCCGGGCGCGCCGCCTTCGAGCATTGCCTCGCTCATCTTCGCCACCACGAACGGCTGCGAGATCGTCTGGCCGTGACCGATCGGCAGCGCAGTGTCCTCGTACGCGCGCGTCGCGAGCGCTTCGTCGACGAACAGGTGGCGCGGCACGTTGCGGATCTGGTCCAGCACTTGCGCATTGCTGATGCCCTGCTCGCGCAGACGCTGAATGAGACGCTCGCGGGTGCGAGCCGAAGTCATGCCGATGCCGGCGCGATTGTTCAAGCGTCCCTGCCCTGCAGCCACGAGCGCATGTCGTCCAGCATCGCGTGTCGCGTCAGGTCGATCTGCAGCGGCGTCACCGACACGTAGTGGTTTGCAACCGCATGGAAGTCAGTGCCCGGCCCGACGTCCTGCCCGACGCCGGCCGGACCGACCCAGTAGACCGGGCGGCCGCGCGGATCTTCGGCCGCGACGATGCGCTCGGAGCGATGACGGAAGCCGAGGCGCGTCGCCTGGTAACCCTTCAGCGCTTCGTACGGCACATCGGGCACGTTGACGTTGAGGATCGTCGCTTGGAGCGGTGAGCGTTGCACGCGCATGACGAGCTCGCTCGCCACGCGCGCAGCGGTCGCGAAGTTGGGATTCGTGGGGGACTGCAGGACCAGCGAAACGGCGATCGCCGGCAGTCCGAGGAAGCGGCCCTCGATCGCGGCCGCGACGGTGCCCGAATACAGCACGTCGTCGCCCAGGTTCGGACCGTCGTTGATGCCGGAGACGACCATGTCGTGCTCCTCCGCAAACAGCCCCGAGACGGCGAGGTGCACGCAGTCCGTCGGCGTGCCGTTGAGCACGTAATACTTGCGTTCGCCGAATGGCAGCACGCGCAGCGGCACGTCGAGCGTGAGCGAATTGCTCGCGCCGCTGCGGTTGCGGTCCGGCGCAACGACGGTGATCTCGGCCAGCTGCGCCAGCGCGTCGCTCAGCGCCGTGATCCCGTCCGAGCGGTAGCCGTCGTCGTTGCTGATGAGAATTTTCACTGCGGGAAACTATACTTCAAAGGCTGTCCGACGTATTGCATGATCGTCTCCATGAGCGACCGCAACGACGATGACCGCGAGGCGCGAGAATTTCGCGAGGCGATGCGGGACGTGCGTCGCCTGCAACGCGCCGGCAAGACGGAGCGCGCCGCCCCGAAGCCGCCGGCGAAGGCGAGGTTCACGCGCGCCGACCAGGTCGAGGTGCTGCGCGAGAGCCTGCTGCCGCCGGCAGACGAAGCGTTGCTCGCCACCGGCGACGAGCTGAGCTTTCGTCGCCCGCACATTTCCGAGGCAGTGCTCACGCAGCTGCGGCGCGGCGCGTTCGTCATCGATAGCGAGATCGATCTGCACGGCATGACCGGCGCGGAAGCGAAGGCCGCGTTGCGCGAGTTCATCGCCGAGTCCGTCGAGCGCCGGCTGCGCTGCGTGCGCGTCGTGCACGGCAAGGGGCGCCGCTCCGGTCCGCGCGGTCCGGTGCTGAAGAACGTGGTCAACCACTGGCTGCAGCGCGCGGACAACGTCCTGGCGTTCGGCTCGGCGCGCGCGGTGGACGGCGGCAGCGGCGCGATTTATGTGCTGCTGAGAAGCAAGTGACACCTGTCTCACTCTTCCTCTGAGATCTGCTCCCAGCCATTGCCGATGACCTCGTGCAGCACCGCCGTCGCGAACGCGCCGCGGTGCAAGCGAAACTTCAGCTCCACGACGTCGCGTGCAATCTGCCATTCGAGGGCATCGACCCGCAGCCGCAGCGCCCGTCGCTCGGGCTCGAGCCGGGCTTCGCTCAAGCCCCGGGCGAGGACATCGTGGCGCACGGCGACTTCTGCTTCGAGCGCAGCGGCCGCGCCGCTGGCCGATGCCGGTCCGCTCCACATCGGACCGGTCGGATGGATGTCGAGCCGTGCGCAACGCTCTTCGAGCGCAGCGTCGATGGCGTCCGCGACGAACACGCTGCCGCTGCCGTTGAGGTTCACGATCTCTCCCGGCAGCACCCGGTTCCACGTTGCGTCCTGCACCCGCCGTGCGACCACGGCATTGAAAATTGCCGCGCGCGCCGCTGACAAGGCGAAGCCGCGCTGCCAGCGATCCTGCGGCGTGGCGCCGCCCGAAAACCACGCGAGCGCCGTACGCAGATTGTTGCCGTCGCGGCCGAAGCGCTGCGGACCGAAGTAGTTCGGCACACCCGCGGCTGCCACGTCCTGCAGTCTTTGCTCCAGGGCCGCCGGATCGCCTGCGAACGCACGCAGCACGATCGTGAAATCATTGCCCTTCAGCGCGCCGCGCTTCAGCTTGCGCCGATGCCGGGCGGCAGCGACCACCTCGAAGCCTTCACCGGACACGCCCGGCCAGGCATCGCCGATCGCAGATCGCGCCGGCACGGTGAACGACTGCTCGGTCACCGCGTCGCGATCCTTGAGCCCGGCAAAACCGACGTCGCGCGGATCGATCTTGCCGAGCCGCGCCAGCTGCTTCGCGACCCACAGCGTGTTCGCGCCGCGCTTGCGCACCTTCAGCAGCAGATGATCGCCTTCGCCGTCGGCTTCCCAGCCGAGCCACTCGCGCACGACGAAGTCCTCGGGCTCGGTGCGCAGCTGCGCACGCCCCGCCGGACCGCCGTGCGCGCACGGCAGCGTCGCCATCTCTTCGAAAACGGTCACGGAGTCTGTTTTCCCGTCGTCTGCTCGATCAGGACGACCGCCTGGCACGCGAGCCCTTCGCCGCGACCGACGAAGCCGAGACCTTCGGTCGTCGTCGCTTTCACGTTAACCCGTGCGGCGTCGAGCGCCAGGTCGCTGCTGATGTTGCTGCACATGGCGTCACGGTAGCGCCCGAGCCGCGGTCGCTCGGCGATTACGGTCGCATCCACGTTGACGACGCGATAGCCGCGATCCTGCAGCAGCAGCCGCACGTGGCGCAGGAACGAGCGGCTGTCCGCGCCGCGCCAGCGCGGATCGCTGTCCGGGAAATGCATGCCGATGTCGCCCAACCCCGCCGCGCCCAGCAGGGCATCGCAGATGGCGTGCAGCAACACGTCGCCGTCGGAGTGCGCGAGCACGCCGTGCGAGTGCGGCACGCGCTCGCCGCCGAGCATCACGTGATCGCCGCTGGTGAACGCGTGCACGTCGTAACCCTGACCGATGCGCAAGCCGGTGCTCATGTGGCGCTCCATGATTTCAGCAACCGTGCGGCGCGCTCGATGTCGTCGGGCAGCGTGATCTTGATGTTGTCGGGATCGCCGGGCACCAGGCGCGGCTGCAGGCCGAGCGCCTCAACGGCCTGCGCTTCGTCGGTCGGCGCGGAACGCGTCTCGTGCGCTCTGCGCAAAGCGCGATCGAGCACGGCGTAGCGGAACATCTGCGGTGTGAGCGCACGCCACAGCGATGCGCGCGAAACAGTGGCCTGCACGCGATTCTCGAGGTCGCCGCGCTTCAACGTGTCGACCACCGCAGCGGCGAGCAGCCCGCCCACGCTGTCATCGCCGAGGTCCGCGATCAGTCGATTCAGATCCACGGATTTGAGGCACGGGCGCGCTGCATCGTGGACCAGCACCCAGTCATGCTCCGTCGCTTGCGATGCCAGCGCTTGCAAC
The DNA here is from genome assembly GCA_044866955.1 of Steroidobacteraceae bacterium. GTDB lineage: Bacteria > Pseudomonadota > Gammaproteobacteria > Steroidobacterales > Steroidobacteraceae > Steroidobacter. The sequence goes on along the minus strand of JBIOUH010000066.1, from coordinate 50,121 downwards.
CCCGCACGGACCGAGTCGACGCGCTCCGCGCCGCCCGTTGCAGTCACGATCTTCGGATGTCGCGCGAGCGACTGCTGCGGCCAGTGGCGATCCTGCTCGGCGACTACGACCACGATGCGCTCGCAGTCGCTGCGCTCCAGGAAAGGCGCGACGGACCATTCGATGACGCTGCGGCCCGCGAGCGGGAGATATTGCTTCGGCAAGGCTGCACCGGCCATGCGGCGCGAGCTTCCCGCCGCCGGCACGACCGCCCAGAGCTTGGCGGTCATGGGGGTGTTTGAGTGGGAGCGGAAGGCTCAGCGGCCGGCGGCGCATTCTCCGGCGACACGACCTGGTAGAAGGTCTCGCTCTTGCCGACCATGCCGAGATCGGTGCGGGCGCGCTCCTCGATCGCCGTCGTGCCCTTCTTCAGGTCCTGCACTTCGGCGGCCAGCGTGCGGTTGCGCTCGCGCAGCTTGGCGTTCTGCTCCTCCTGCGCGGAGATCTGCGTCTGCAGCTGCGCGACCTCGCGCACGCTGCCGTCGCCGAACCACAAGCGGTACTGCAAGAGCACCAGCAGGGTCAGCAATCCGACGGCGACTAACTTCATGGCGTCAGCAAGATACCCCGGGCAGCGGCACCGGGAAAGCCTCGGCGCCTGCGTAACGCGCGTCTGCGCCGAGCTCCGCCTCGATGCGCAGCAGCTGGTTGTACTTCGCGATGCGGTCGGAGCGCGACATCGAGCCGGTCTTGATCTGCGTCGCACTGGTCGCGACAGCGATGTCCGCGATCGTCGCGTCTTCGGTCTCGCCCGAGCGGTGCGACACCACGGAGGCATACTCGGCGCGCGTCGCCATGTCGATCGCCGCCAGCGTCTCGGTCAGCGTGCCGATCTGGTTGACCTTGATCAAAATCGCGTTCGCGATGTGCTTCTGGATGCCTTCCTGCAGGATCCGGGTGTTGGTCACGAACAGGTCGTCGCCGACCAGCTGCACGCGCTTGCCGAGCCGCTGCGTCAGCCCTGCCCAACCGTCCCAGTCGTTCTCGCTCATGCCGTCCTCTATCGTCACGATCGGGTAGCGCCCGACCAGGCCTTCGAGGTAGTCGGCGAACTGCGTCGAGGTGAACTTGCGATGCTCGGATTCCAGCTCGTAGATACCGTCGGCGTAGAACTCGGTGCTCGCGACGTCCAGGCCGAGGAAGATCTGCCGGCCGGCCTTGTAGCCGGCGCGGTCGATCGCCTCGAGGATCGTCTCGAGCGCCGCCTCGTTCGACGGCAGGTCCGGCGCAAAGCCGCCTTCGTCGCCGACGGCGGTCGAGAGCTTGCGCTCGTGCAGCACTTTCTTGAGCGTGTGAAAGATCTCCGCGCCGTAGCGCAGCGCTTCCGAGAGCGATGGCGCGCCGACCGGCAGGATCATGAACTCCTGGATGTCGACGCTGTTATCGGCGTGCGCACCGCCGTTGATGATGTTCATCATCGGCACCGGCAGCGTCTTCGGTCCCGCGCCGCCGAGATAGCGGTACAGCGGCTGCTTCTTGTCGCGCGCGGCCGCATGTGCCGTCGCCAGCGAAACTGCGAGCAGAGCGTTCGCGCCCAGGCGCGACTTCGTCTCGGTGCCGTCGAGGGCGATCATCGTGCGATCGATGTCCTGCTGGGCCGTCGGGTCCTTGCCGAGCAGCGTCTTGCGGATCTCGCCGTTCACGTAACCGACGGCCTTGGTGACGCCCTTGCCGAGATACCGATTCTTGTCGCCGTCGCGCAGCTCGACGGCTTCGCGCGCGCCGGTCGATGCGCCCGACGGTACCGCGGCGCGGCCCATCGTGCCGGAGTCGAGGATCACATCGGCCTCCACGGTGGGGTTGCCGCGCGAGTCGATGATTTCGCGGCCGCGGATGTCGACGATCTTGCTCATAGCAGGCTTTCCTCGTACGGGCGGGACTTCACGGCGCGATCGAGCTGCACGAGCGTGGTCAGCAACGGCTCCATGCGCGCCAGCGGCCAGGCGTTCGGCCCGTCCGAGAGCGCCTTGTCCGGGTCGGGATGGGTTTCCATGAAAATGCCGGCGACGCCGGCTGCAACCGCGGCGCGCGCCAGCACAGGAACGAATTCGCGCTGACCGCCCGAGGCGCTGCCCTTGCCGCCCGGCAGCTGCACGGAGTGAGTCGCGTCGAACACGACCGGGCAGCCGGTGCCGCGCATCACGGACAGCGAGCGCATGTCGGAGACCAGGTTGTTGTAGCCGAAGCTGAAGCCGCGCTCGCACACCATGACCTGCTCGTTGCCGGTCGAGCGCGCCTTGTCGACCACGTTCTGCATTTCCCACGGTGACAGGAACTGGCCCTTCTTGATGTTCACCGGGCGCTGCTGCGAGCAGACACTGAGAATGAAGTTCGTCTGTCGCACCAGGAACGCCGGCGTCTGCAGCACGTCGACGACCGCAGCGACTTCCGGGAGCGGCGTGTCTTCGTGCACGTCAGTCAGCACCGGCAGACCGAGCTGGCGTTTCACCTCCGACAGGATGCGCAGCCCCTCTTCCATGCCGGGCCCGCGAAAGCTCTTCGCCGAGGAGCGGTTGGCCTTGTCGAAGGACGACTTGAAGATGAAGGGAATGCCGAGCCGGCCGGTCAGCTCCTTGAGCTTGCCGGCCACATCGAGCACCAGGCCTTCGCTTTCGACGACGCAGGGCCCCGCGATCAGGAACAGCGGTTGGTCGGGCCCGACGGTGAAATTGATCAGCTTCACGCGCTTTGGGCGACCGGCATCTGTTCCTGCCGGTACGCGCGCGCCGCTTTCACGAAGCCGGTGAACAGCGGATGGCCGTCGCGTGGCGTCGAGCGGAACTCGGGGTGGAACTGGCTGGCGACGAAGAACGGATGCGTCGGCAGCTCGATCATCTCCACCAGCCCGTCGCGCGAGAAGCCGGAGAAGCGCAGCCCGGCGTTCATCATCTTCTGCAGGTAGCGGTTGTTGAACTCGAAGCGGTGGCGGTGGCGCTCCTGGATCACGTCGGAGTCGTAGATCTGGTGCGCACGCGAGCCGTGCGACAGCCGCACTTCCTGCGCGCCGAGCCGCATGGTGCCGCCCATGTCCGACTTCTCGGTGCGCTGCTCGGTGGTGCCCTTCTCGTCCTGCCACTCCGAGATCAGCGCGATCACCGGGTGCGGCGCCGAGCGGTTGAACTCGGTGGAATGCGCGCCCTGCAGGTTGGCGACATTGCGAGCGTACTCGATGATCGCCAGCTGCATGCCGAGGCAGATGCCGAGGTAGGGGATGCCGTTCTCGCGCGCGTACTGGATCGCCTGGATCTTGCCTTCGATGCCGCGCTCACCGAAGCCGCCCGGCACCAGGATCGCATCGACGCCGTCGAGGCAGCCGACGCCATGTTTCTCCACGTCCGTGGCCTCCACGAACTGGATGTTGACGCGGGTGCGGGTGCGCACGCCGGCATGGATCAAGGCCTCGGTCAGCGAGATGTAGGAGTCGCGCAGGTTCACGTACTTGCCGACCATCGCGATCGTTACGGCCGTGTCCGGGCTGGTCTTGGCCGCCACCACCTGCCGCCACTCGGACAGGTCTGCCGGCGGCACGTCGAGACGCAGCTTGTCGACCACGATGTCGTCGAGACCTTCCTCGTGCAGCAGCATCGGGATCTTGTACAGGTCGTCGGCGTCGACAGCCGAGATCACCGCGCGCTCCTCGACGTTGGTGAACAGCGCGATCTTGCGGCGCTGCTCGTCCGGCACCTTGTTCTGCGAGCGGCACAGCAGGACGTCCGGCTGGATGCCGATCGAGCGCAGCTCCTTGACCGAGTGCTGCGTCGGCTTGGTCTTGATCTCCCCCGAGCTCGGGATGTACGGAATCAGCGTCAGGTGCATGTACAGCACGTTGTTGTGGCCGAGCTCCACGCCCATCTGGCGGATGGCCTCGAGGAACGGCAGCGACTCGATGTCGCCGACCGTGCCGCCGATCTCGACCATGCAAACGTCGGCATCGCCGGCGCCCATGCGGATGCAATGCTTGATCTCGTCGGTGATGTGCGGGATGACCTGCACCGTCGCGCCCAGGTAGTCGCCGCGGCGCTCCTTGGCGATCACGCGCTCGTAAATGCGGCCGGTCGTGAAGTTGCTGTTGCGCGAGGTTACGGTGCGCACGAAGCGCTCGTAGTGGCCGAGGTCCAGGTCAGTTTCGGTGCCGTCGGTGGTGACGAACACTTCGCCGTGCTGGAACGGGCTCATGGTGCCTGGATCGACGTTGATGTACGGATCCAGCTTCACCATGCTGACCTTGAGGCCGCGCGCTTCGAGAATGGCGCCCAATGAGGCTGCCGCGATGCCTTTCCCGAGCGAGGAAACGACACCGCCGGTCACACAGATATAACGCGTCATCTTTGAGCACCGTCGCGTGAGAGAGTTGGGACGAGCGGCGGTGCGAGCTGACGCGTCGACACCGACACCACGACGGGCGGACAGTGTAACTCAAGAAGCGAGAAGCGGATAGCGGTTGGCGGTTGGCGGTTGGTGCGAGCCGGACCGCAGGGGCATTTCTCTGCACTAACCGCAAACCGCTAACCGCCAACCGCCGCGATCTGTGGTCTCTCCTCCCACACGATGCGCAGCGCGTCCTCGCCGCCGCGTGCGGCGAACTCTTCGGCGATCCACAGATCGCCGACCGCGACCAGGCGATCGCCGGCGTAGATCAGCGGCACGCGATCGCGCCACCACGGCAGCACGTGCGCGTCCTGCAGCAGCTTCTTGAGCTTGCGGTGATGCGCGTCGCCGGCGGGCTGCAGCTCCTCACCGCCGTGCCGGAACTGAACCTGCAGCGCGTCCGGCAGGCGCACGGCCGCCACTCCGCCCAGCGGAGTCCTTTCCACGCGCAGCCGTCCGAGCTGCGCAGGCAGCTCAAGTACTTGCGAGACATTCCAGGCCAGGGTCTCAGCGGGCTCGAACGGCGGGCGCTGGCGCATGCAGTAGAGCAGTCCGCGATGCCGGCGCACCTGCACGCCGTCCCATTCGACGCACGGCAGGCGATCCTCGCGCGCGATCAGCAGATCGCGCTCGATCGTGGCGAGCTTGCGGGTCGACGGCACACGCATGCCCTGCTGGCGGATCCAGTGCCGCAAAATGTTGCGCCGGCGCGCAGGCGCCAGGTTCGCGAGCGGCGCCAGGCCGAGGCAGGGCCCGATCGCGACGGACTCGAGGTCGGCGGCCGCGAGAACATCGAGCAAGCGGCCGGCTTCGCGCAGATGCGCCGTCGAGCGCGTCGCGCTGTGCGCGGCTGCGGGCCAGCGCTCGCGCAGCGCCGGCAGCACGCGATGACGCAGGAAGTTGCGGTCGAAGCTGGTGTTGGCGTTCGAAGGATCGTCCAGCCACTGGATTTTTTCGGCGCGCGCCCACTCTTCCAGCTCGGTGCGGCCGAAGTCCAGCAGCGGTCGCGCGAGCCAGCCGCCGCCGAAGATCTGCACCGAAGGCACACCGCTCAGGCCGCGCAGCCCGGCGCCGCGCATCAGCGCCAGCAGCATCGTTTCGAGCTGGTCGTCGGCGTGGTGCGCAGTGAGCAGGACTTCGTTCGGCTTCAGGATTTCCCTGAGTGCCGCGTACCGGGCTTCCCTCGCAGCGGCCTCGACACCCAACTCGGCGCTCGCCGTGACCGAGACGATCAGCGGCACGAACTCGACGCGCAGCGACTGGACGACGCGGCTGCACTGCTCGCGCCAGCTCGTGGATTCCGGATGCAGCTGATGATCGACGTGCGCGGCGCGCATCCGATAGTGCGCGCGATCGGAGATGGCGCGGCTCAGGGCGTGCAGCAACACCGTGGAGTCGAGCCCGCCGCTGTAGGCGACACAGAGCTCGGCGCTGGTCCGCGGAACGAGACTCTCGATGCAGTCGAGCAATGCTGCGGGCGAGAACACTACCCCTCGCTGTAGACGCCGTACCCTCGCAGCCGCTGCTGCCGGTTGGCCACCACCTGCTCCAGCGGCAACGCCTGCAGCTCGCCGAGATGCCGCAACAGCGCGTCCTTGACCGAATCCGCCATCACCTGCGGATCGCGGTGTGCGCCGCCGAGCGGCTCCTTGATCACTTCGTCGACGATGCCGAGCTTGGCGATGCGCTCGGCGCTCACGCCCATCGCCTCCGCCGCGAGATCTTTCTTGTCGGCGCTGCGCCAGAGAATGCCGGCGCAGCCTTCCGGCGAAATGACCGAGTAGATGCTGTACTGGAGCATCAGCAGGCGGTCGGCGACACCGATCGCGAGCGCGCCGCCCGATCCGCCCTCGCCGATCACGATGCTGACGATCGGCGTGCGCAGCGTCGCCATCTCGAACAGGTTGCGCGCGATCGCCTCGCTCTGGCCGCGCTCTTCCGCGCCGACGCCGGGATAGGCGCCGGAGGTGTCGATGAACGTGAACAGCGGGATCTGGAAGCGCTCCGCCATGCGCATCAGGCGCAGCGCCTTGCGATAGCCCTCCGGCTTGGGCATGCCGTAGTTCCGGCGCACGCGCTCCTTGGTGTCGCGGCCCTTCTGCTGGCCGATTACCATCACCGGCATGCCGTCGAGGCGCGCCGGGCCGCCGACGATCGCGTGATCGTCCGCATACATGCGGTCGCCGTGCAGCTCCTGGAAGTCCGTGAAGATCGCGCCGATGTAATCGAGCGTGTACGGCCGCTGCGGATGCCGCGCCAGCTGCGCGATCTGCCATTGCGTGAGGTTCGAGAAGATGCTGGTCGTCAGCTGGCGGCTCTTGGCCCGCAGGCGCGCGATCTCGTCGGCGATGTTCACCTCGGCATCGCTCGACACGAACTTCAACTCGTCGATCTTCGCCTCCAGCTCGGCGATCGGCGCTTCGAAGTCCAGGAAATTCATGGCCATAGTGGGTGCGGGTGCCGCCGTTGCGCGAAAGAGCGCCGAACATAGCGGGCGCGGCCCGGAAGGGCAAGAAGCGTAACCTTGCCGCCCATGCGACCGTTATTCGAGATCCTCCGCGACCCCGCCACGGGCGGACACTTCCTGCAAACCGCCCTCGCCGGCCGCGCACTCCTGGAACAGCCGCTGCTGAACAAGGGCAGCGCGTTCACCGAAGCCGAGCGTCGCGAGTTCGGGCTCACCGGCCTGCTGCCGCCGGGCGTCTCGTCGCCCGAAGTACAGCTCGCGCGCATCTACGGCAACTATCGCCAGAAGACTTCCAACCTGGAGCGCTACATCCACCTGGTGTCGCTGCAGGATCGCAACGAGACCGCGTTCTACCGGCTGCTGAACGAGCACCTGGTCGAGATGATGCCGATCATCTACACGCCGGTGGTGGGCGAGGCGTGCCAGGCCTACAGCCGCATCTATCGGCGGCCGCGCGGGCTCTACATAGCGTATCCGCAGCGGGAGGCAATCGACGCGGCGCTCGCCAATCTCGGCGACCAGGACGTGGCCATCGTCGTCGTCACGGACGGCGAGCGCATTCTCGGTCTCGGCGATCTCGGTATCGGCGGCATGGGCATCCCGATCGGCAAGCTGTCGCTGTACACGGTGTGCGCGGGCATCCACCCGGCGCGAACGCTGCCGGTCATCCTCGACGTCGGCACCAACAACCAGGAGCTGCTGAACGATCCGCTGTACGTGGGCTGGCGCCACGAGCGCATTCGCGGTGCGGAGTACGACGCGTTCGTCGAAGCGTTCGTCACTGCGCTCATCAAGCGCTTCCCACGCGTGCTGCTGCAGTGGGAAGACTTTGCGAGGCACAACGCCGCGCGACTGCTCGAGAAGTATCGCGATCGCCTCTGCTCGTTCAACGACGACGTTCAAGGCACCGGCGCGGTAGCCCTCGCTGTAACGACGGCGGGCGTCGCGGCCAGCGGCGCCAGGTTCGCGGAGCAGCGCGTTGTGGTGCTCGGTGCAGGTTCTGCGGGCGCGGGAATCACCAAGCAGCTCGTGACGGCGATGCGCAGCGACGGTCTGAGCGAAGAGCAGGCACGCCGGCGGATCTGGCTCGTCGATGCTCACGGCCTCGTACATTCGAAGCAGAGCGGACTCGATGTCTTCAAGAGCGCATATGCGCAGCCGTTCGAAACTGTCGCGGGGTGGGCAGGGGCGCCGGACAACATCCCGCTGCTGGAAGTCGTGAAACGCGTGCAGCCGACGATCTTGATCGGCACCGCCGCGCAGCCGCAGGCGTTCACGGAAGACATCGTGCGCGAGATGGCACGGCACGTCGCGCGACCGATGATCTTCCCGCTGTCGAACCCGACGTCGAAATCCGAGGCGTTGCCGGTCGATCTGATCAACTGGACCGAAGGCCGCGCCCTCGTCGCGACCGGCAGTCCGTTCGACGATGTCGAATACGGCGGCCGGCGCATCCCGATCGGCCAATGCAACAACGCCTACATCTTTCCCGGTGTAGGCCTTGGCGTGATCGCGGCGCAGGTGCAACGGGTGACCGACGCGATGTTCATCGCCGCGGCGCGGACGCTCAGCGACCTGGCGCCGGTGCGCCGCGACCCGTCGCTAGCGCTGCTGCCGCCGCTCGTCGAAGTGCGCGACGTTGCAAAGCGCGTCGCTGTCGCGGTGGCAACCCAGGCGCAGCAAGAAGGCCTGGCGGCAGCGTTGCCACGGGACGAGCTGCTGCGCCGGATCGAGGCGGCAATGTGGACGCCGGACTATCTGCCCTACCGCCGCGCGCGTTAACCCGCTGTAAGCGGGGCTCCGTTAATAGCTGGTGGCAGACCCGCCATCCTCAGGAGCCCCGATGCGCGCCGTTCGTTCGCTGTTCGCTGTTGTTGTGACTCTCGCCGCTGCGTTTGCTGCGGCCTCCGCCAACGCCGGCGCGCTGGCCGACGTGGAGATCTACGACCGGACCGCCGGCCGGACGCTGCCGATTTACGAGCATGAGGACCGGCTTTATGTCGCAGGCGAGCCGCGACATCACTATGAGCTGCGCGTCCGCAACTCTTCCGCCGCTCGCGTGCTCGCAGTGACGAGCGTGGACGGCGTGAACGTCATCACCGGCCAGACCGCGGCGCAGGAACAGAGCGGCTACGTGCTCAGTGCCTATGACTCGGTGCGAATCGAAGGCTGGCGCAAGAGCCTCGACGAGGTCGCGACGTTCTACTTCACCAAGCTCGCTGATTCGTATGCCGCGCGTACCGGCCGCCCCAATGACGTCGGCGTCATCGGCGTTGCGCTGTTCCGCGAGTACCGGCCGCAGTACCGTCCGTGCTGCACTCCGTGGCGCGATCGCAGTTCCCGCGTACCCGCGCCGGCGCCGAGCGCCGAGGCGTCTGACAACGAGCTCGCGAAGAGCGAGCGCGAGGCTGCGGGCGCGGCCCAAAGCAACGAATCCACACGCAGCGAATCGAAGCTCGGCACCGGCCATGGAGAGCGCGAGTCTTCGCCCGCGCAGTACGTGGATTTCCGCCGCGCCTCTGCGACGCCCGACGAAACGATCGTCATCTATTACGACTCGCGCCGGAATCTGCTCGCGCAGGGCGTGCTGCCGCAGCCGCAACGGCCGTGGATGGCGGAGCGCCGCCCGGACCCTTTCCCGAACGGCTTCGTCCCGGATCCGTGAAGAAAAGGCTGAAGCCTCATTCCGGTTCCGCCGCGCCGCCACCCATCTTTGCCAGGTCCTGCTGATTGACCTTCTCGGTGTTGAAGCGCGACAGCCGCTCGCGCATGGTCTTCAGCACTTCCGGCAGCGGCGGCGGCTCGTCCTTGATCCAGCGCAGCGGGTTGACGCGCGCGACCACGAAGTTGCGCAGGTACGGGCTCACCAGTCCGCGCTCCTTCAGCTTCGCGACGATCGCGGTCACCATCTCGTCGAGCTCGAACACCTGCTCCGCGTAACGCTCGTGCACGGCGAGCGCCTTCTGCAGCGAATCGGACGAGAACTCTTCGAGCCGCCGCAGGATCGAGTGATACGCACCGCCCGGGAAGTTGCCCTTGCGCTCGTAGCACAGGCCGAGCGTCACCAGCGACGCTTCTTCGAGATAGAACGCGAAGTCGCTCTCCGGCCGCTTCGCGTCTTCCTCGATCAGCCCCTTGTAGATGCGGATCACTTCGAGCGCGCGCTCGCGCAGGTTGTGCGCCTTCTCCGTGTTGAGCGCGAGGATCTGCCAGGCGATCTCGCGCTTGGGCACGAGCAACGCGATGATCGACTTGGCGCCTAGCCGTCGCATCGCTTCCAGGCGGTGCAGGCCGTTCGGCGTCCAGAAGCCTTCGTTCGGCGCCGTGATGGCGATGATCGGATCGAGGAACAGCCCCGTCTTGTCGATGACGCCGGACAGCTTCTTGTGATGTGCGTCGGAGAGATCGCGCTGGAACGGCGTCGGCTGAACGCGATCGATCGGCAACGCGGCGACCAGCAGTGGATTGCGGCCGAGCGGCTCGCAGTAGCTGCCTATCACCAGTCCGCCTTCGCGCTCCACACGATCGGCCACTTCCCGGGCGTCCGGCGGCAGCTCGTCGAGCTTGCATTCCGTGGGCAGCACGCCGCGCGTGCGCGGAGCAGCCTTCTTCGGCGTGCGGCGCCGGACCGGCGCGCGCTTGCGTTTCGCAGTCGATTTGGTCTTCGTGGCCACCGCATAACCTCCGCATTCGCTCGATGCGGTCGCAATTATGCCTGCCGGAACCGCCTTCGCGCGCGAGGCGTTGCATCTGCGATGCGGGCGCAGACCTGTGCCCGATGTATTACCTGCCGAGGAGGTCCTCATGAGAAATGGCGCATTGCATTCACCCCTGAAGAATCTGCGCAAGGACCTGTACGCCGTCGCGAGGGACGCCGAGGCGCTGCTGAAGGCCACTGCTGAAGTCACCAACGACCGCGTGCAGGAAGTTCGCGAGCGCACCGAGAAGACGCTGCGTGCTGCGCTGGACCATCTGGATCAGGATCGCCTGCGCGCCCAGGTGCGCCGGGTCGCCGAGAGTACCGACGATTACGTACGCGAGCGCCCGTGGGCAATGATCGGCGCCGCAGCGGGCGTCGGCATCCTGATCGGCCTGCTGCTCCGTCGCGACTGATGCGACATCATGGACACTCACCAGCAACAGGTTGAGAACGCAATCGCGGATCCGACGCGGTTCTACGCTTGCCCGATGGACGTGGTGCGCGACGATGACCTGGATACGGACCAGAAGCGCCGCATCCTGGAATCGTGGAAGAAGGACGCTGAGCTGCTCTCGACCGCGCAGGACGAGAATATGGCGGGCGGCGAGCGGCCGCAGCTGCAGGACGTGAGCCTGGCGCTGGGCGAGCTCGAAAAGCTCAGCAGCTGAGTTCAGCGTTCGAGATTCAGCAGATTCGCCGGCGAGTACTGATCGGTCAGGATCCGCGCGCCCGGATCCCAATCGCGCGTCTGCGTGAACAGCGGCAGGATCTCGGCCGCGCTGAATCCGAATGCGTCGAAGGAGCTCGCGAACTGCTCCGACGTCGCCCGCAAGCGCGCGTCGTCCGGCAGCGCGCCGAGCCGCGAAATGATCACGCGGTTGTCCCGCTTCAGGTTGAAGAACTTCCCGAACACCGCTTCGTACGTGACGGACTCGTGCTCGTACAGGCGGCTGGACGAGAACGTGTTGGCCGCCAGTACGCCCTGCGGCGTCAACAGCGACTTCACCTCCTGCAGGAACTCGCGAGTCAGCAGGTGCTCGGGAATGTATTCGTGGTCGAACGCGTCCAGCATGATCAGGTCATAGCGCTGCCCCGTGCGCTGCGCGCGTTTGACGTAGACCCGGCCGTCGCTTTCGATCACGCGCGTCAGGTCGCTCGGCTTGAAATCGAAGTAGCGGTTCGCGACGCGCACCACCGCCGGGTCGATCTCGACGACGTCGATGTGCACATTTGGCAGCACCTGTCGCAGCGCTCGCGGCAACGTGCCGCCGCCGAGCCCGACGATGAGCACCGACTGCGGGGCCGGATTCACGAACAGCGCGCCCAGCATCATCTGCGGGTAGCGCATGACCATGCGCTGGGGATGACGCGTGTCGATGCACGACTGCCGGCCGACGCGACACTTGCGCGTGAAGCACATGCATCGCGTGTCCCCGTTCTCGTAAACGAGCACCTCGCGATAGAGCGAGCGCTCCGAATGCACCAGGCGCAGGTCCGCGCGCGCGGTGTGCGCAACAGCCGTGAGGCAGGTCAGCAGGGACAGCAGCAGCAGCGATCGGGTCATTGATCGGTCTCGTTGCGCGCAGCGCGCACCAGCCAGGCGACGACGCCGATCGTCACCGAAATCAGCAGCATACCGAGCAGGATCTGGTTCACTTCCAGGAGGAGCACGAGATAGAAGGAGGTCGATAGCGTGCCCGCAGCGCTGCCGAACGTCGAGACGAAATACAGCTGCCCCGCGTGTCGCCCCGAGCTCTGGCGGTCCTGCACCAGCAGGCGCACCGCATACGGCGACACCATCCCGGAAAAAAAGGTCGGTACGAAAAACAAGGTCATGGCGCTGAGCAGGGAGCCGAACCGCGGGTCGGGCACGGCCTGCGACAGCGCATCCAGCATCGGCTCGGCGAACAGCAGCAGCGGCACGACCGTCAGCGCGGCGACTATCAGGATTACGCCGAGGCGCCGCACGCTGGGCGCATTCATCGAGTAGCGCCCGCCGGCCAGGTAGCCGAGCGACAGCGCCAGCATGAAGACCGTGATGATCGCGCCCCACACGTAAATACTGCTGCCGAAAGTCGGCGCCAGCAGACGGCCGCCGAGCAACTCCACGGCCATCACGAAAAAACCGGACCATCCTGCGATCAGGTACGCCAGCGCTGTCCTCACCATCGACCCCCGTCTCCCGTTGCGTTGCGGCAGCTTCGCACGGAACGCTTGCGCGTTCGAATTTCTGGGTCCAGAGTAGATCCCGTGAATACCCAGGAGCTGACAGAAATACACCAGGCTCTGCTAGCCGTGCATGACACGGTCGGTACGCTCACCTTCCCGCGCTGTGATCAAGAGGACGTGCTCGAGCTGATCGATCGGGTGGAAACGGAGCTCTCCGCTTCCCATCCGAACATTCAGATCATCGACACGTTCCTGAACTCGATTGCACGCAGCCTTCGTGCCCAGCCGGAAGCCCGCGAGGCTTGCCTGCGCATCGAAGACGTTCTGGAGCGCACTGGCCTGCCGAGCACCTGGCAAGCCGGTATCTGATCGGCGCCCAGGCGCCGGTTCGAACCCTCCCGCCGCGGCCATTCGCGGGCCGTGGCGCGCGCGTACATCCGCTACTTTTCGGGTTGCTCCACTTCCGGAGTGCTCTCCCCCGTCGCTCCGATCAACTCGAATGTATCCTGCAACGTCCCTCGCGCCCGCGGGGCGTTGCCGTGCATCCAGATCGAGTCGACGAAGTCGCGCGTCTGGCGCGCAGGCACTGCGATCGCAATCCAGTGATCGTCCTGCCATAGCTTCACGCAGCCGCTCGGATCCACCGCACCTTGGTAGCAATCGCGGCGAGTGACGCGAATGGTCACCGTTTTCAGCGTCGTGTCGCTCGTGCTGTTGACGACGCGGCCGCGCAGCTCGAACGGCGCGCCGCCGCCCGACAGGCGCAGGTCTTCCGCCGCAACCATCGTGAGCGGAATCGAACGCTGCGCGGTCGCTGGCGACGAGGGCCTGCCGCGCTCCTGCGCAGCCTGCGTCTGCGCTGCGTCCTCGCCGCGCAACCGCTGCACCATGGCCCATCCGAGCATCGCGCAGAGTACGACGCCGCCCACGACACCGAGAGGGCGCAGGCGCGGATTGGTGAGCGCGATGAGAATGCAGATCGTTGCGAGGATCCAGTACACCGCGCAAGCATAACCGTACCGCCGCGGAACCTCACAGGAAGCGAGGCGTTTTTTCTGCGTCAGCAACGAGGAGCAAGACGCAATGGGCACGAACTCGAGCAATGAAGGCGAAGGCAACAAATCGGCGGACCGCAACTACCGCGAAGCGACGCAGAAGTTCGTCGAGTCCGAGCGCGGCCGCGAGGAGATCAAGAAGGCCGGCAAGGTGGGTGAGCGCGAACAGCGCGACATCGAGCGCGCCGAGGAAGAGGCGAAGCGTCACGCGAAGGAGCACGACCCGGAGGAGGTTCGCAAGCCCAAGCAGCCGGGCTGAACGCAGAGTGTTTTAGGTTGCCGCCCGTCGCCGATCTAGGTCACCATCGGCGGCGGGCCTTTTCGACAACGAACAATGAAGTGACCACCTCCGCGGCCGCAGACAACACTCGCGAGCGCCTGCGCGCCGTCTTCGGCGGCTCGATCGGCAATCTGATCGAGTGGTACGACTGGTATACGTATTCCGCGTGCGCGATCTACTTCGCGCCGCTGTTCTTTCCCGACGACGATCCGACCACGCAGCTGCTGAACAGCGCCGCCATTTTCGCCGGCAGCTTCCTCATCCGGCCGCTCGGCGGCTGGGTCCTGGGCCGCTATGCGGATCGCCGCGGGCGCAAAGCCGCGCTGACGCTGTCGGTGATGCTGATGTGTCTCGGCTCGCTGCTCATCGCATTTGCGCCGGGTTACGCGACCGTCGGTCCGGCGGCCCCCGTGATCCTTTTGCTGGCGCGACTGCTGCAGGGATTCAGCGTCGGCGGCGAGTACGGCACTAGCGCCACGTACATGAGCGAGGTCACGCCTGCGCATCAACGCGGGTTCTATTCGGGCGTCCTGTACGTCACGCTCGTCATGGGGCAACTGCTCTCGCTCGCAGTGCTGCTGGTGCTGCAGTGGGTTTTTCTCAGCCACGATCAGCTCGAAGCCTGGGGCTGGCGCATTCCGTTCGTGGTCGGCGCGGCGGCCGCGCTCGGCGGTCTGTACCTGCGCCGCAATCTGCCGGAGACGGAAAAATTCGAGAAACACCGCGCCACCGGCGGGCGTGCGGGCGAAGTCGGTCTGCTGCTGCAACATCCGCGCGAAGTGCTGATCGTCCTCGGCCTGACCGCCGGCGGCACGCTGTACTTCTATATCTTCACGACCTACATTCAGCAGTTCCTCGCGAACACCGTCGGCCTGTCGAAGACCGACGCGACGATCGTCTCGTCGGCGTCGCTGTTCCTGTTCATGCTGATGCAGCCGGTGATGGGCGCACTGTCCGATCGGATCGGGCGCCGGCCGATGCTCATCACCTTCGGCGTGCTCGCGCTCTTCACGACGGTGCCGTTGCTCTCGACGCTCGCGCAGGCACACAGCGCCTGGCTCGCTTTCGCGCTCGTGAGCATCGCGCTGCTCATCTCGTCCTTCTACAGCTCCATCAGCGCCGTCGTGAAGGCGGAGCTGTTCCCGGTCGAGATCCGCGCGCTCGGCGTCGGCCTGCCCTACGCGGTCGCCGTCTCCCTGTTCGGCGGCAGCGCGCCGCTCGTCGGCCTGTGGTTCAAGTCGATCGGTCACGAGTCCTGGCTCTACTGGTACGTGACCGTGTGCGTGTTCGGCTCGCTCCTGGTGTACATTTTCATGCGCGAGCCGCAACGCACTTCGCGCATCTGACAGGAATCCCATCCATGTCCCGACCCGAGTCCGCCGGTCTGTCCGGCCCGCGCCTGCAACACATCGACCGCTTCCTGCAGCAGCGCTACCTGGACACCGGCAAGCTGCCGTGCGCGCTCACGCTGATCGAGCGCAACGGCCAGATCGCCCATTGCAGCGCGCTCGGCATGATGGACGTCGAGCGCAAGCGCCCTTTGCAGGAAGACACGATCTTCCGCATCTACTCCATGACGAAACCGCTGACGAGCATCGCGCTGATGATGCTGGTCGAGGAAGGCCGCGTCGCGCTCGACGATCCCGTGCATCGCTACATCCCGCAGTGGCGCGATCTCGGCGTGTACGAAGGCGGCTTCATCGGCTCGTTCCGCACGCGTCGCACGAGTGCGCCGATGCGCGTCGTCGACCTGATGCGACACACGTCGGGCCTGACTTACGGTTTCCAGCAGCGCACGAACGTCGACGCTGCGTACCGCAAGCTCACGCTCGGCGAGCTGCCCGGCGCAGTGCCGCTCGAGCGCATGATCGAGGAGCTCGCGAAAGTGCCGCTCGAGTTCTCGCCCGGCACCGCCTTCAACTATTCCGTGTCGACCGACATCGTCGGCTACCTGGTCGGCAAGATCTCCGGGCAACCGTTCGAGCAATTCCTGCGCGCGCGGATCCTCGATCCGCTCGGCATGACCGATACGGATTTCATGGTGCCCGCAGCGAAAGCGTCGCGACTCGCAGCGTGCTACGCAGCCACGCCCGACGGCCGCATGACGCTGCAGGACGATCCGCAGATCAGCGGGTTTCTGCAACCGCCGGGCTTCGTTTCCGGCGGCGGCGGTCTGCTGTCGACCGCGGCCGACTACCTGCGTTTCTGCAGGATGCTGCTCAACGGCGGCGCGCTCGACGGCGTGCGTCTCATCAGTCCGAAGACGCTGGAGCTGATGTCGATGAACCATCTGCCCGGCGGCAAGGATCTGCCGGATCTGTCGCTGTCGCTGTTCTCGGAGATGACGTATGCAGGCGTCGGCTTCGGCCTGGGCTTCGCGGTGTCGCTGAGCCCGGCCCGCGCGATGCTGCCGGGATCGCCCGGCGATCTGTCGTGGGGCGGACTCGCGAGCACGTACTTCTGGGTGGATCCGCGCGAACAGCTCATCGTGATCTTCATGACGCAGCTCACGCCGTCAGCGACTTATCCGATCCGCCGCGAGCTGCGCACGCTGGTGTACTCCGCGTTCACCTGAAAGCGCAACGCACGACAAGAAAGCGCTGGGGTCTGCAAATAAACGCAAACCCCCGACCGGTGCGCGAGGCCGCTCCTAGAATAGTCCGCACATTCCTGCGGGGGCTGTTCCATGTGGATTCGCAAGATCGAGCGCGACCTGAAAAAAGGCGTCGACTCGCCGCTCCCGACGCAGGCGGTTTCGAACGAAGAGTTCGTGCCGCGCCCGCAGAGCGAGCGGCAGAAGCAGCTCGAAGGCCTGATCCGCGAAATGGGCGAGACGCGCGCCCGCAAGCTCAACCTGGATCGGCGCGCCTTCATGGCCAGCTCGATGGGCCTGGCGACGTGTTTCGCCGCATCCAACCGCGTGTACGGCAAGGTCTTCGACGTCGACGACGCCGAGACCTACGAGCTCGCGGCGATCGATGAGAAGTACCCGAAGAGCGAGTACTTCATCATCGACGTGCAGGCGCACTTCACCAACGGCATCGCGCTGAACTTCCGCAACAGCGAGACCGCCCGCAACATGGGCTTCAATCTCAAGGATGACGTCGAGTCCTACAGCTTCAGGAATTTCGTCAAGGAGCTGTTCTTCGACTCCGACACCAACATGGTGGTGATCTCCGGCGTGCCGACGCGCGAGATCCAGCGCACCTCCGACGGCAAGGTGGCCGAGGGCGCGCAGCGCAATCCGCCGTTCGCGATCCTGCCGAGCTGGCTGATGGGCGAGAAGAAGCGCGAGATCAACGCGATGGCCGGCTCGCAGCGCGCGCTCTGCCAGGGCAATCTCGCGCCGAACCACTACTGGGACAAGGCCACCAACAGCATCGACAAGGCCGCGATCATCGAGCAGATGGAGCGCGAGTTGCAGCTGTACAGGATCGATTCGTGGAAGTGGTATTGCCACACCGATCCGGCGCGCACCGGCAACGGTTTCCAGCTCGATGACGACAACGCGATGTGGTTCTACGAGGAATCGCGCAAGCGCGGCATGAAGCTGATCAGCGTGCACAAGGGCTACTCCTACCAGTCGCGCACGCTCGGCCACCTGGCGAATCCCAAGGACGTCGAGAAAGCGGCGCTCGCCAATCCCGATTTCAATTTCGTGATCTATCACTCGGCCATCAAGCACGGCCCGAACGAGCCGAACTACCTCGACAGCAACCGGTTCGACCCGAAAACCGGCGACTTCGAGTGGCACTCGGTGCTGATGGACATCAAGAAGCGCAATCCCGGCATGAACAACGTCTACCCGGAAGTCGGCAGCTTCTTCAACGCGCTGGTGGTTGCAGACCCGGTGCTGTGCATGCACGGCATGGGCAAGAACATCAAGCACTACGGCGCCGACCACGTCGTGTGGGGCACCGACTGCCTGTGGTGGGGCTCGCCGCAATGGGCGATCGAGGCGTTCAAGCGCTTCGACATCTCCGACGAGTTCGTGGAGAAGTTCGGCTACGCGAAGATCAGCAAGGCGGACAAAGCGAAGATCCTCGGCCTGAACGCCGCGAAGCTCTACAACATCGATGTGCAGGCGAAACGCAACGCCATTCCGGGCGACGGGCTCGAGAAGGCGAAGCTCGCCTATCTCGAGGCCGGCGGCGCACGCCAGAACGCGGCGTACGGCTGGGTACGCGCGAACGACTGAGAAGGCCGTGGGCTGTAGGCTGTAGGCTGTAGCCAGAATGAAGAAGAAGACGCCTCTGCCTTCTTTTCTGGCTACAGCCTACAGCTTACAGCCTGTTCTACTGGTCCTGTTGATGACCGCGCCGTTGGCGCTGCGTGCTCAATCGCAGACCGCTGCGACCTCTCCGCTTGCCCATTTCCACCACGTACACCTCAACACCACCGACCCGCCCGCTGCGATCGCGTTCTACACGAGCAAATTCAAAGCGCGCAAGGAATCCTTCGCGGGTCTCGGCGATGCGGTCTGGACCGGCGACTCATGGCTGCTGTTCACGAAGGTCGACTCGCCGCCGCCGAGCGAGTTGCTGTCCGGCATCTGGCACATCGGCTGGGGCGCCGAGGACATGCAATCGACGTATCGGCTGCAACTCGCCAAGGGCACGCGCTTCGCGACGCCTATCACCGATATCAGCGACATGGTCGGCGGCAATCGCCAGTTCTTCTATGCGTACGTCGACGGCCCCGACCGCGTGCTGATCGAGCTCAACACGGCGCGGCATCACAACTTCGGGCACGTGCACCTGTTCAGTGGCGATCCGCCGGCGGCAGGCGCGTGGTACGCGAAGGAGCTCGGCGTGCGCAGCTTCCCACAGACTGAGAAGCGCCTTTACAGAAACGTGCAGATCGCGCCCGCCGCGTTCGTGACAGCGGATCACGTCAGCATGATCATCTATCCCGTCGAGTACCTGCAGACGGCCGCGCCGGAAACATGGCAGGCGCGCGGCGGCACGTTCGCGTCGACACGCGGACGCGTCGTCGATCATCTCGGTTTCAGCGTCGTCGATCTGGACGCGACCCTCGCGCGCCTGCGCCTGGACGGCGTGAAAGTCACGGCGGAGCCGCGCAGCATCGCCGACGGCAAGATCCGGTTCGCGTTCATCGAAGGACCGGACCAGGTCGCGATCGAGCTGCTGCAGGATGCCACTGCGCGACCCGGCCCCGTGGCAGACCCGGTGGACGACTAAGAAATGCAGCAGCCCCCCTGGAACTTCGAGCAGGACGCCACCGACGAGCGCATGGACGAAACCAGCTACAACCTGCGCGCGTACTTCGACCGCATGGACGACGACAAGCTGCGTCAGTATTCGCGCGCCTGGAACGACCGCCAGCTGATGGAGTGGGACGGCAATTTCAAGAGCGACGGCGACTTGCTGCTGCCCTGCTCGGAGCGCGACGTCGACGTCGCCGAGTACCGTCGCGTCATCGAGCAGTGCATCTGCTATCGCGACCGCGTACGCTCGCGGTCGTGAAAGCACGCGACAGCAACTCCACCATCGTCTACACCACGGGAATCGGCGAGCGCTGCCGGAACTGCCAACGGCCCGTGGCCGAATGCGTCTGCAAGCGCGGGACACCGGGTAAAACTTCCAGTGACGGCGTGGTGCGCGTCAGCCGCGAAACCCAGGGCCGCAAGGGCAAGGGCGTCACGGTGATCAGCGGCCTCGGCTTGCCGCCGGTTGAACTGGAAGCGCTCGCTGCGGAACTCAAGAAGCGTTGCGGCTCCGGCGGCTCCAGCACCGACGGCCGCATCGAGATCCAGGGCGATCATCGCGATCGGCTGGTCGAAGAGCTGACCCGTCGCGGCTGGAAGACCAAGCGTGCCGGCGGATAGACTGCCCGCTCGTTTCACGTACGGAGTGACCATGAAGATCAGATTCGCCCTGGCCGCCGCGGCCATCACGACTATTTGCGTCGCAGGCAGCGCCACCGCCGCGCCCGTCAAGTACACGATCGACCCCGAGCACACCTACCCGAGCTTCGAGGCCGACCATTTCGGCGGCCTGTCGACGTGGCGCGGCAAGTTCAACAAGACTTCCGGCACGATCGTCTACGACAAGGAAGCGGGCAGCGGCACGCTCGACATCACGATCGATCCTGCGTCGGTGGATACGGGGCACGACGAGCTGAACAACCACGTGCGGACCGGCCCGGACATGCTCGACGTGAAGAAGTATCCGACCGCGACGTACACCGGCAAGCTGGCGAAGTTCGTCAACGGCGCGCCGACGGAAGTCGACGGCACACTGACGCTGCGCGGCGTGAGCAAGCCGGTGACGCTCAAGATCGATCACTTCGACTGCCGCCCGCACCCGATGAAGAAAGGCAACAACGTCTGCGGCGCCAACGCGACGGGCACCATCGATCGCGGAGCTTTCGGCGTCGACTGGGGCAAGAACTACGGCTTCAGGATGGACGTGAAGCTGGAAATCCAGGTCGAGGCCCTGGCTGCTCAGTAGGCGCCGGGCTTCAGCCCGACTCTTCTGCAGGTACCCTCGTCCTTTCAGCCGCGCGCTCGCCGAGCATCGAGCAGGCGAGCGCCGCGACGACGAACACGCAGCCGACCCACGGCATGAAGCGCGGCTCGAGCATCGTCCACGCGCTCGCGCCGATCGAGGCGCCGATCGCACCACCGAGGTACGTCATCGAGGAATTCATCGCAATGGTCGCCGCCGCCAGCGGCGGCGCGACCGCGACCAGCCGCGCCTGCTGCACCGCTGGAAAACCCGCGCTGCCGAGGCTGTAGACGAACTGAGTGACATAGATCGCCGCGGTCCAGCTCGCGATGAATGGCCACAGCAACAGGACGAGCGCGGAGCTGCCGTTGCACTTGTAGGCCACGTTCGTGGCGCCGAAGCGGCGGATCAGGCGCACGCTGAGCAGATTCCCCAGCAAGCCGCCGATTCCGGAAATGAACAGCAGCGCGGCGAGCGCGGGCCCGGCGATGCCCTGCACTGCTTTCACGATCGGCGCGATGTAGCTCAGCATCACATTGCCGCCGACGTTGGTCAGCGCCGTCGCCGCTGTCAGCCAGCGTAACGCCGGCGAGCGCAATACTTCGAACCAGCGATGCCAATTGAGAGGCGGTACGTGCACATTCGCCGGCACAGAGCGCCACACCAGCACCGCGACCAGCGCACTCGCAATGCCGATGAAAGCAAACGACGCGCGCCAGGTCGACAGCGACGCAATCATCACCGAGAGCGGATTGCCGAGGACCGAGCCGACGGCCCAGCCGATCATAAGCTTGGCGAGCGTCGGTCCGCGCTCGCTCTCGGGCACCAGCATGCTGACGGTTGCCGCAACTTGCGGCGTGTAGACGGCGGAAGTCACCGCGGCGAGCACGCGCGCGAACATCAGCTCCTGATAGTCGTGACTGAACGCAGCGAGCACGTTGGCCAGCGCGCAGATCGCCATGGAGCCGGTGAGCAGCAAGCGACGATCGATGCGTGAGCCGAGCGTCGCCAGTGTCGGCGCGCAGATCGCCGCGGAAATGCCGAACGCGGCGATCAGTAATCCAGCGCGCTCGATCGGAATCGCGAGCGAAGCGGAGATGTCATTCAACAACCCGCCGACGCTCAGGAAACTCGTCGCGACGAAGAAATTCCCCGCGATGAGAACGACGAGGCGGCTGGTTGGCATGGCGGCATTCTGCACCGACCGCTAGCCGCTAACCGCTTCCTGCAGATGAGTAGATCAGCCGCCAGCCATCGTTGCCGCACAGTTGCGAGATCCGCTCCGTGAGCTCGCGGGTCGCCTTGACCGACCATTCTTCCGAGAGCACCAGCTCTGCTCGCGCTGCAGAACTCTGGTAGCGCACGGCGACCGCACAGCGGCCGCCGCGGAACGGTTTCAGCGTCTGCTCCAGCGTCTTGATGAAATTGCGATCGGCTTTCTCGGGCCAGCGCAACACCAGCCGGCGTGCGTACTGCTCGCGCGCATGATCGATGTCGAAGACGCGCTTCGCGGTGAGTCGCCAGCCTTCGATGTATTCGTCGAAGCGCAGCGAGCCTTCGACGACGAGGATCGCGCTCTTCGCGATCAGCGTGCGGTATTGCTGCCAGACGTCTTCGAACATCGACGCCTCGATACGCCCGCTGCGGTCGTCCATCGTGAAGATCATGCGGCTGCCGCGCTTGCCGAGATCGAACACCATGCCCGCGACCGTCGCCGGCTTGCCGCGGAACTGGAAGCCCTCGTTGTTGCTCGGCGGCGGGCGGTCGCCGGTGATGTCGGCGATGCGGCCGCTGATGATCGGCCGCACCTCGTGCTCGAACTCCTCGAACGGATGTCCGGTGAGATACAGCCCGAGCGTGTCGCGCTCGCCGTCGAGACGCACGCGGCGGCTCCAGTCGGGCAGCACTTCGCTGCTCAGTGCGACGTGCGGCCCAGCGCCGCCGGAGTCGTCCATCAAGCCGAACATGTCGTCCTGACCGACGACGCGTGCGCGGATCGTCTGATCTGCGAGCTGCATCGCCGACGGCAAGGCATGCATCAGCGTCGCGCGATTGGCGCCGATCAGGTCCAGCGCGCCGGAACGGATGAGCGCTTCGAGCACGCGGCGGTTCATGCGGTTCTGATCGCTGCGCCGGCACAGGTCCGCGAGATCGCGGAAGGCCCCCTTGGCCTCGCGCTCGGCTGCCAGCATCTCCACGACAGACTGCCCTACTCCCTTGATCGCGCCGAGCCCGTAGCGGATGCCGCGCTGGCCACTGACGGTGAACATGTAGTGCGAGCTGTTGACGTCGGGCGGCTCCACCTTGAGCTGCATGCGCCGCGCCTCGTCGATGAGCGTGACCACCTTGTCGGTCTTGTCCATATCGGACGACAGCACCGCCGACATGAACGCCGCGGGATAATGCGCCTTGAGCCACGCGGTCTGGTAGGACAGCAACGCGTACGCGGCGGAGTGCGACTTGTTGAAGCCGTAGCCGGCGAACTTCTCCATCAGGTCGAAGATGTGCTCGGCCGTGCTCTGCTGCACGCCGCGCGCGGTCGAGCCGTCGACGAAGATCGAGCGCTGCTTCGCCATCTCTTCCGGCTTCTTCTTGCCCATCGCCCGGCGCAGCAGGTCGGCGCCGCCGAGCGTGTAGCCCGCCAGCACCTGCGCGATCTGCATCACCTGCTCCTGGTACAGGATCACGCCGTACGTCGGCGCCAGCACCGGCTTCAGCTCGGGATGCAGATAGTCGATCGGCACAGTGGTCTTGCCGTGCTTGCGCGCGATGAAGTCGTCCACCATGCCGGACTGCAGCGGACCCGGGCGGAACAGCGCGACGAGCGCGATGATGTCCTCGAAGCAGTCCGGCTGCAGGCGGCGGATCAGATCCTTCATGCCACGCGATTCCAGCTGGAACACCGCGGTCGTCTCGCAGCGCTTCAGCAGGTCGTAGGTCGCGGTGTCGCTCATCGGCAGCGCGTTGATGTCGAGCGGCGGCTCACCCTGCCGCTCGCGCTGCGCGTTGATGATCTTGACCGCCCAGTCGATGATCGTGAGCGTGCGCAGGCCGAGGAAGTCGAACTTCACCAGGCCCGCCGCCTCCACGTCGTCCTTGTCGAACTGTGTGACGACGTTGTGGCCGGTGTCGTCGCAGAACAGCGGCGCAAAATCGGTGAGCACGGAAGGCGCAATGACCACGCCACCGGCGTGCATACCGGCGTTGCGTACCAGGCCTTCGAGCGACATCGCCATATCGAGGATGGTCCGCGTCTCCTCCTCGGTCTTGTAACGCCGCTGCAGCTCCGGCTCCTTCTCCATCGCGTCCTTGAGCGTGATGCCGAGCTCGAACGGAATCAGCTTGGCGATGGAGTCGGCGAAGCCGTAGCTCTGGCCGAACACGCGCGCCACGTCGCGCACCACTGCCTTCGCCGCCATCGTGCCGTACGTGATGATCTGCGAGACGCGCTCGCGGCCGTAGCGATCCGCGACGTACTCGATGACGCGGTCGCGGCCGTCCATGCAGAAGTCGACGTCGAAATCCGGCATCGAGACGCGCTCGGGGTTGAGGAAGCGCTCGAACAGCAGGTCGTAGCGCAGCGGATCCAGATCGGTGATGCCGATGGCGTACGCGACCAGCGAGCCGGCGCCGGAGCCGCGGCCGGGACCGACGGGCACGCCGTTCTCGCGCGCCCAGCGGATGAAGTCGGCGACGATCAGGAAGTAGCCCGCGAATCCCATCTGGCAGATCACGGTGAGCTCGCTCGCCAGGCGCTCGACGTATTCCTCCCGTCCGATTGCACGTCCCTGAACCGCGGTGGTGCTCAAGCGCTGCAGACGCTCATCGAGGCCGCGCTGCGCCTGTTCGCGCAGGTAGTCCTCGGTGCTGAGGGCGCCGGGCACCGGGTAGGCCGGCAGCACCGACTTGCCCAGCTTCAGCTCCAGGTTGCAGCGGCGCGCGATCTCGAACGAGTTGGCGATCGCCTCGGGCACGTCCTCGAACAGCTTGGCCATCTGCCGCGGCGTCTTGAGGTACTGCTCGGTGCTGTATCGCCGCCGTCGCTTGGCGTCGCCGAGCAACGCTCCGTCATGAATGCAGACGCGTGCTTCGTGGGCTTCGTAGTCGTCGGCGCGGATGAAGCGCACGTCGTTGGTCGCGACGACCGGCACGCCGTATTGCGCAGCCAGGTCGAGCGCGCCCTGGATGTAGCGCTCCTCGCCTTCGCGCTTGGTTCGCTGCAGCTCGAGGTAGTAGCGATCGCCGAACAGGGCGAGCCAGCTCTCCAGAGACTTGCGCGCATCTGCTTCGCGGCCGTTGAGCAGCGCGCGGCCGAGATCGCCGTCGCGCGCGCCGGAAAGAGCGATGAGTCCGACCAGATTGCCCGCATCGAGCCAGGAGCGATCGATCGTCGCGATGCCGCGCTGCTGACCTTCGAGATACGAGCGGCTCACCAGCCGCGTCAGATTGCGATACCCGACCTCGTTCTGGCACAGCAGCACCAGCGCCGAGGGCTCGGCGCGCTCGCCGTACTCGCGCACGCGCAGATCGACGCCGATGATCGGCTTGACGCCGGCCGCCTGCGCCGCGCGAAAGAACTTGACCATCGCGAACAGGTTGCCCTGGTCCGTCAGCGCGACTGCCGGCATGCCCGATGCGACCACGGCATCCATCAGGCCCGGTGCGTCCCCGCCCTCGCTCTGGATCCGCACGACGCTGTCGACGAGCGAATACTCGGTGTGCAGGTGAAGGTGGACGAACATGGACTAGATGTGAATGGCCGCAGCCGCGAGGCGCACCGGCTCGAAGCTGCGGCGGTGGATGGGCGACGGGCCGTACTTGTCGAGTGCGGCGCAATGCTCGGGCGTGGCGTAACCCTTGTGCTGGCGGAAGCCGTACTGCGGATAGAGCTGGTCGAGGCCGACCATCATCGCGTCGCGCCTCACCTTGGCGAGAATCGACGCGGCGCCGATACAGACCCGGCGCGCATCGCCGTCGACGATCGCTTCGAAGCTGCAGTCCAGCGACAGACCCATGAAGGACGGACAGCGATCGCCATCGATCTGCACGTGCGCCGGCCGCACACGCAGGCCGAGCAGCGCGCGGCGCATCGCCAGGTAAGTCGCCTGCAGGATGTTGAGCGTGTCGATCTCCTCGACGTCGGCCCACGCGATGGACCAGGCCACCGCGCTGCCGCGGATCTTGATCGCGAGCTCCTCGCGCTCCTCCGGCTCGATGACCTTCGAGTCCCGGATGCCGCGAATGCGCCGCCGCGGATCGAGGATCACCGCAGCCGCGACGACCGGCCCCGCCAGCGGCCCGCGCCCCGCTTCGTCGACGCCAGCGCGCAGGCCCGGGGCTGCGAGATCGAAACTCACTTGCGCAGTCATTGACTTGGGTTCGTTTGCAGCAGCTCGACGATCGCTTCCGCTGCGCGCGCGCTCGCGTCACGCCGCAACGTCTGGTGGATGGCTGCGAAAGTTTGCACGAGCTGATCGCGATCGGCACGCTCGAATTGCGTCAGCACCGCCGGGCCGAGGACCTCGGCGCGCACTTCGTCGTTGAAATACTCCGGCACGACCTGCCGCCCGGCGAGCAGGTTCGGCTGCGCGAAGAACGGCGCCTTGAAGAGTTTCAAAGTCTTAAGCAGAAAAGTTGTCAGCGTGCTGAGACGGTAGGCAACCACCATCGGGCGTTTCACCAGCATCGCTTCGAGCGTCGCGGTGCCGGACGCGAGCAGCACGACGTCGCTCGCCGCCATCACCTGCTGCGCATTGCCGTCGACCAGCGCCACGCGCTCGCGCACGCCGGCCGCTGCCAGCGCGGCAGCAAAAGTCCGACGCGCGGCGTCGTTGGCCAGCGCGGCGATGAATTTCAGCTCGGGGCGCTGGCGCTGCAGCCAGGCGACGGTCGCGGCGAAGTCCGGGCTCAGCCGCGCAACCTCGCCCTGGCGGCTCCCGGGCAGCAGCGCGACGTAGGCTCCTTCGCGCTCCAGTCCCAGCGCCGAGCGCGCCGCGAGCGGATCGAGGTGCATCGGGATCTGATCGGCCAGCGGATGACCGACGAACACCGCCCGCACGCCGTGCTCGTCGTAGAACCGCTTCTCGAAGGGCAGCAGGCACAGCACCAGATCGACGGCGCGGCCGATCGTCTTGACGCGCCCCTGGCGCCACGCCCAGATCTGCGGGCTGACGTACTGCACGGTGCGGATCGAGTGCGCCTTCAGCTGCGGCGCGAGCCGCAGATTGAACTCCTTGGCGTCGACGCCGACGTAGACGTCGGGGCGTTGCGCGAGCACGCGCGTCCGCAGATTGCGCCGGATGCGCAGCAGCCGCGGCAAGTGCGGGATGATCTCGAACAGGCCCATGACCGCCAGGTCTTCGGCACGCTGCCACGCTTCGCAACCGGCGGCGATCATGCGCGGTCCGGCAATGCCGGCGAAGCGCGCGCCGGGCAGCCGGGCGCGCAGGGCTTCGATCAGGTGCGCGCCGAGATTGTCGCCCGAGGTTTCGCCGGCGACGAGAACGATGCAGGGCTGACGGGCACCGGGCCCGCTCAACGCACGATCCCCACGCGCTCGCGCCGCGGCGTGGAATCGTTGAGGAAGGCGACCAGGGGCTCGAGCTCGGGCTGCTCCGCGGCGAGCTGCACGAGCTGCTCGGTCGCCTCCTGCAGCTTCAGCTGCGAGCGATAGAGGATGCGATAGGCATCGCGGATGTGGCGGATCTGCTCTGTCGTGTAGCCGCGCCGCTTGAGGCCTTCGGAGTTGACGCTATGCGGCTCGGCCGGGCGACCGACCGCCATTACGAACGGCGGCACGTCGCGGGTCACCGCGGTGTTGTTGGCGATAAAGGCATGCGCGCCGACCTTGCAGAACTGGTGAATGCCCGAGAAGCCGCCCATGTGCACCCAGTCGCCGAGCTCGACGTGCCCGCCGAGCGTCGCGTAGTTCGCGAACACGCAGTGCGAGCCGATGACGCAGTCGTGACCAACGTGCGAGCCGGTCATGAACAGGTTGTCGCTGGCGATGCGCGTCACCAGCTGATCCTTGGTCGTGCCGCGGTTGATCGTGCAGTTCTCGCGGAAAGTGTTGCGGTCGCCGATCTCCAGGCGCGTCGGCTCGCCACGGTACTTCAGATCCTGCGGCGCGGCGCCGATCGAGGCGAACTGGAAGATGCGGTTGTCGCGCCCGATCGACGTCGGCCCTTCGATGACCGCGTGCGGCCCGATCCAGGTGCCGGCGCCGATCGTCACGCCCGCCCCGATGACGGTGTACGCGCCGACTTCGACGTCGGGCGCGAGCGACGCGTCGCCGGCAACGAGTGCGGTGGGGTGGATGGCCATGCTCAGGTCATTTCGTTCCGGGCGCCACCATCATCTCGGCGCTCGTCGCTTCCTCGCCGTCCACTTCGGCGAGGGTCGAGAACTTCCAGATGCCGCGCATCGAGCGTTCCAGAGTCGCTTTCAGCACCAGCTGGTCGCCCGGGACGACCGGACGGCGGAAGCGCGCCTTGTCGATGCCGACGAAGTACATCGGACGGCTCTCGTCCGGATACACACCGGCGGTGACGAAGGCGAGGATACCCGCGGTCTGCGCCAGCGCTTCCAGGATGATGACGCCGGGCAGCACCGGGCGGTGCGGGAAATGGCCGGGGAAGAACTGCTCGTTGACCGTAACGTTCTTGAGAGCGCGGATCGATTTGCCGGCGACGCACTCCAGCACGCGGTCCACCAGCAGGAAGGGATAGCGATGCGGCAAACGGCGCATCACTTCCTGGATGTCCATCGTCAAGGCTTCAGTCATCCGTACCCCTGTCAGTCGTTATTCGTCATGACCAGTGTCTGGAGGTCCGGCATCGTCGGCGCCGGGCGCTTCGCCGGCCAGTTTGCGTACCTGGCGTGCGAGCTCGTCCAGCCGGTGGAAGCGCGCCGCATTCTTGCGGAACCGCGTCGTTTCGTCGACCGTGATGCCGCCCGAATAGTAACCCGGCTTGCGGATGCTGCTGTTGACGAACGAGCGGCCAGTGACCACGACGTCGTCGCAGATCGTCAGATGGCCCGCGATGCCGACCTGCCCTGCTATCAGGCAGCGCGCGCCGATCGTCGTACTGCCGGAAACGCCGGTGCAGCCGGCGATCGCCGTGTGTGCGCCGATGCGGACGTTGTGGCCGATCTGGATCTGGTTGTCGAGCTTGACGCCGTTCCCGATCACGGTGTCGTCGATCGCGCCGCGATCGATGCTCGTACTGGCCCCGATCTCGACGTCGTCGCCGATGCGCACGCCGCCGACCTGCGGCACCTTCAGCCACTCGCCTTCGGACGGCGCGAGACCGAAGCCGTCAGCGCCGATCACGACGCCGGGATGCACCAGGCAGCGCTCGCCGATGACGACCGAGTTGCACAGCGTGACGTTGGCGACCAGGCGCGTGTCGGCGCCCAGTTTCACGTCGTCCAGCAGCACGCAGCCCGGGCCGACGCTGCTGCGCGCACCGATGTGCGCGCGAGCACCGATCACGGCGAGCGCGCCGATCGAAGCCGAAGGATCGATGCTCGCACTGGGATCGACGATCGCGCTGGGATGCGTGCCGGCAACCACCGGCGGCGCGGGGTGCAGCACCGCGGCGATCCGGGCGTACATCGCGTACGGATTCTTCGCGATGAGCGCCGCGACCGGGCACTCGGCGGCGGACTTTTCGTCCAGCACGACGGCGCCCGCCGTGGTCTGCGCGAGGAAGCGTCGATAGCGCGGATTCGCTAGAAACGTGACCGACTGCGGATCCGCGCGCTCGAGCGTCGCGACGTGCGTTACGCGCAGGTCCGGATCGCCCTGGAGCGTGCAACCGAAGCGGACCGCCAGCTCGCCCAGGGAAGCGGTGCCCACGACGATCTCCGCCGCGCTACGAAGTGAAGCGCGGTTACTGCTTGCCCTGTGGCTGGGGCGGCGGCTGGGTCGCCGCTGCCGGTTTCGGCGTCGCGGGCTTCGGCGCCACGCCGCCCGTCGCCTTGTAGCGGGACTGCAGTGCCGTCAGCACCTGAGCCGTGATGTCGAGCGACTCGTTCCGGTAGAGCACGCCCTCGCCGATGATCAGGTCGAAGCCGGAGGTGCGTGCGAACGCCTCGACTTCCGTCTGCAGCGAGCGCTGCAGCTTGCCGATTTCCTCGTTGCGCCGCAGGTTCAGGTCCTCGACCCACTCGTTCTGCTTGCGCTGCAGGTCGCGCTGACCCTCACGCAGGTCCTTCTCGGCGTTGCGCCGCTCGTTCTCCGCCATCACGGCGCCGTCGCGGTTCAGCTTGTCTTCCTTCGCCTTGAGATCCTTCTGCTGCTGCACGATCTCTTTCTGACGCGGCTGGAACTCTTCCTGCAACGCGGCCATCGCCGCCTTGGCCTGCGGCGCCTCTTCCAGCAGCCGCGACCAGTTGACCACGGCGATTTTCGCCTCGGCGTGCGCGGCGCCAAGCGGCGCGAGCAGGCTCATGCCCGCCAGAATCGAACTCCCAAGGATCAGCTGTGCGCTCAAACGTGCCATGTCGGACGAACCTCAGATGCGTGTGGTGTAGTAGTTGTCGTGCCCGGTCAGAACGCCTGGCCGATCGAGAACTGGAAGCCCTCGATCTCATCCCCCCAGCGCGTTGCGGTGTCGCCGCGCTCGGCGTTCAGTGGGTAGGCGTAGCTGAACCGGAACACTCCCAGCGGCGCGAGCCATTGCACGGCCACGCCGACGGACTGCTTCAGCTCACTATACTTGAAGCCATAGTCGATTACCGGGGGGATGGTGTCCGCCTTGCCGTCCAGGTCCGGGCCCCGGAACACGACATTCTTCTGGTCGGAGAAGATGTTACCGATGTCGTAGAACAGGCTGAAGCGCGCGCTGTTGCGCCATTTCTCCGGGATCGGCAGCAGCAACTCGGTCTGCGCCACCGTCTTGATGTTGCCGCCGTACGGCCGCCCGAAGTTGTCCTTGGGGCCGAGCCGGGACTCGCGGAAGCCACGCACCGAGTCCGGGCCGCCGGCAAAGTACTGACGGAACGGCGGCAGCGCCGTCGTGTCGCCGAACGACCGGCCGTAGGCCAGCTCGGCGTTGAACATCAGCGTGAATTGACGCCAGATCGGGATGAACTGCAGGTAGTCGTACGAGGCGGTCCAGTACTGGACGTCGCTGGCGGGCAGCGTGTACGAGACATTGAAGCGATGCCGCTGGCCCCGGTCCGCGAAGATCGCGCGGTTGCGGCCCTCGTAGCGCCAGCCGAGGTTCAGCTCGTACGTATCGAACTTGCTGCTGATGACCTCGAACTCGAACGGGTCCGTGCAGTCGCTGTCGACGATGGTCTGGCGACATACCACCTTCGAGTGACCGTTGTTGCGCACCCAGTCCAGCGCCTGGTCCGCGCTGCCGCCCTCGGTCGTGACCAGCTCGGCGCGCTGCGCCGTGACGCCGACGCCGAGATACTGGAACTCGGTGATCGGCCAGTCGTAGTTGAGGCCGAGGCTGATCGTCTCGGTGTCGAAGTCCGAAGCCGCCGAGGTGAACTGCGTGACGTCGCGATAGCCGAGCGAGATCGTCCGCTGCACTTCGTCGATCGTCGTGTAGCGGTCGGTGTGCGAGAAGCTGAACTGCTTGGCGTAGCGGCCCGAGTTGATCTCGGCGGCGACGCGGTTGCCGGTGCCCATGAAGTTCGAGTGCACGAAGCTGCCGTTCAGGATCACCGACTGCGACTCGGAGTAGCCGACACCGCCACCGAACTGGCCCGGCAGGCCCTCCTCGATCTGGAAGTCGACATCGACCAGGTCGGCCGCGCCGGGCACCGGGTTGGTCTCCACGTCCACCTTCTGGATGAACGGCAGGCGCTGGATGCGCTGCTTGGAGCGCTCGACCATCGCGTTCGACAGGTACGCGCCCTCGAGCTGGCGCATCTCGCGCCGGAACACTTCGTCGTTCACGCCGGAGGTGCCGTTGAAGTTCACGCGCCGCACGTACACGCGGTTCTTCGGATCGACCACGAACGTCAGCGAGATTTCCTTGGTCTCCTGGTTCACCTGCGGGACCGGATCGATGGTCGCGAACGCGTAGCCGTCGACGCCGAGCCGCAGCTTCATCGCCTCGGTGCTCTGCGTGACCGAGCGCAACGAATACGTATCGCCGGGCTTGAGGAAGATCAGCCGCCGCAGCTGCGACTCCGGCACCACCATGTCGCCGGCGATCTTCAGCTCGGAAATCTTGTAGACGTCACCTTCGTGGACGTTGACCGTGATGAAGATGTCGTCCTTCTCCGGCGCGATCGCTACCTGCGTCGAGGTCACGGCGAAATTCGCGTAGCCGCGATCCATGTAATAAGAGCGCAGCTTTTCCAGGTCGCCCGACAGCGTCTCACGCGCGTAGCGGTCGTCCGACTTGTACCAGGACAGCCAGTTCGGGGTCTTCAGCTCCAGCTGATCGAGCAGCTCGTCGTCGGGAAACGCCGTGTTGCCGGCGATGTTGATCTGGCGGATCTTGGCGCGCTGGCCCTCGTTGACGTCGATCGTCAGCTTGACCTTGTTGCCCGGTACTTCCTCGACCTTGGCGTCGACGCGCACCGCGTACTTGCCGCGCGAGAAGTACTGGTCGGTGAGGTACTGCTTCACCTCGTCGAGCACGGACTGATCGAAAGTCTTGCCGGTCGCGAGGCCGACGTTGCGCAGCGACTTCTGCAGGTCCTCGGTCTTGATGTCCTTGTTGCCCTTGATCTCGAAGCTCTCGATCGAGGGACGCTCCAGCACCGCGATCACCAGCGTGCCGCCCTCGCGGCGCAGCTCGACGTCCTTGAAGAACTTGGTGTCGTACAGGGCGCGCAGCGCCTCGGCGACGCGGCGCTGGTCGAGGCGGTCGCCGATGTTGATCGGCAGGTAGTTGTAGACCGTGCCCTCGGAGATGCGCTGCAGGCCTTCGATGCGGATGTCGCCGACCACGAAGTCGCCTTCAGAGGAGCGGGCGCCGCTGGAAGGAGCCGGGAAGGTCGAAGGCGCCGGAGCGGCGGGCCGGGATTCCGGCAGGGTCGGGACGCTCGGCAGCTCCTGCGTTTCCTGGGCCACGACGCCGGCGCAGGCGCTCGCGGCGGCCAGCGCGAGCGTGGCGCGGATAATCGACTTCAATCGCATCGGCCGGGACCCCTCTGACTCAATTCAAGTGTCGTGCGATGTCGTTATAAAACGCCAGCGTCATCATCAGGATCAGCATCGCGATGCCGATCTGCTGGCCGAGAAGCTGTGCACGCTCTGAGACCGGCCGGCCCTTCACCAGTTCCGCCAGCTGATAAACCACTTGTCCGCCGTCGAGAATCGGGATCGGCAGCAGGTTCAGCACACCGAGGCTGATGCTGATCAGCGCCACCAGTGTCAGGTAGGGTCGCCAACCGAGGCGGGCTGCGACACCTGTTGTTTCTGCGATACCGATCGGCCCGGAGATCGCTTGCAATGACACATCCCCGGTGATGATGCGGCCCACGATCCGCAGAGTGAAAGTGGCCGTGTCCCAGGTCTTGACTGCCGCGTGCCCGGCGGCGTCGAGCACGCCGTACTTCTGCATCGTCTGCATGTCCTCGACCGAGCGCCCGGTAGGAATCCGCTGATCGTTCCGCGGCGCGATGCCAATCAGGCCGATCTTGCGGCCGGCCTGCGTGTCCTCGCCGATCGTCACGCGGATGTCGCGGACCTCACCGTCGCGGCGCACTTGCAGGGTGACCGTGCGTCCCGGGTTGGGCTTCACCCGGTTCACCAGTTGCTGAAAGTACTGGAGCGGCTGGCCATCGATGGCCAGGATCTCGTCGCCGACTTTGAGGCCGGCGCGCTCGCCGGCGGTGCCCGGGCTCACCATGGACAGGATCAGCTTGACCCGCGGCTGCCAGGTGTCGAATCCGAGGCCGGGCAAGAGCGCTTCCGGCTGCGTGAGCTCGCGGCTGCGATCGCCGGCAACGAGCGAGACATCGCGCTGCGCGCCGTCCACGCCGCTCACCTGCAGGTTGATGGTGCCGTTGTCGGTCAGATCCTCGAGGATCGCCAGTGTCGCCGCTTCCCAGGTCGGCGTGGGCTCGCCGCCGACCGCCACGATCTGGTCCTCGAAGCGCAGACCCGCGCGCGCGGCGATCGAATCCGGCGTGATCTCGCCGATCACCGGCTTGAGCGCCGGCACGCCGGCCGTGAACAAGATCCAGTACAGCGCGATTGCGAAAAGCAGGTTCATCGCCGGTCCGGCCAGCAAGGTCGCGATGCGCTTCCATACCGGTTGACGGTTGAAGGCGCGCGGCAGCTCGTGCTCCGGGACGTTGCCCTCGCGCTCATCGAGCAGCTTCACGTAGCCGCCGAGCGGCACCGCGGCGATCACGAATTCGACCGGATCCTTGCCGAGCACGCGCCGGTACAGTGGCTTGCCGAAGCCGATCGAGAAGCGCAGCACGCGGATGCCGAGCTTGCGCGCGACCCAGAAATGCCCGAATTCGTGCACGGCCACCAGCACGCCGATCGCCACGATGAACGTGACGATGCTGATGAGCGCTTCGAGCGGGCCGGAGGTCGAGATCATGCATGGACTCCTGCAGCGCCGGCGATTGCAGTCTGCGCCTCGCGGCGTGCCCAACCGTCTGCAGCCAAAATGTCTTCTACGTCGCGGGCCGGCATCCTCGGCGAGCGCGCCAGCACCGTCTCGATCAGCGCAGCGATGTCTGGGAACCGGCAGCGCCCTTCGAGAAACGCGCCGACGGCAACTTCGTTCGCCGCGTTCAGCACTGCCGGCGTCGTGCCGCCGGCTTCCGCGGCGCTGCGTGCCAGGGCCAGGGCCGGGAAGCGCTCCAGGTCGGGCGCTTCGAAATCGAGGCGGGCCGCACGCAGAATGTCGAGGGATTCTACACCCGAGCTCAACCGCTCCGGCCAGCCCAATGCGTGCGCAATCGGCGTACGCATGTCGGGATTACCCAGTTGCGCCAGCATTGAACCGTCGATGTACTCGACCAGCGAGTGCACGATGCTCTGCGGGTGGACTACGACCTCGACCTGACGCGCCGGCAAGCTGAACAGCAGGCACGCCTCGATCAGCTCCAGGCCCTTGTTCATGAGCGTGGCCGAGTCCACGGAGATCTTGCGGCCCATGACCCAGCGCGGATGCGCGCACGCCTGGTCGGGTGTGACATTACGCAGATCCGCTGCGGCAGTGCGCAGGAATGGACCGCCCGAGGCCGTGAGCAGCACGCGACGCACGCCGCCGGCGCCGCTACCGCCCATGCACTGAAAGATCGCATTGTGCTCGCTGTCGACCGGAATCAGCGTCGCGCCGCCCTCGCGCACCGCTTGCATGAACAACGGGCCGGACATGACGAGCGCTTCCTTGTTCGCGAGCAGAATGCGCTTGCCGGCGCGCGCGGCCGCGAGGCTCGAAGCGAGTCCGGCCGCGCCGACGATCGCAGCCATGATCGCGTCGACTTCGCTGTGCGCCGCGATCTCGGTCAGTGCTTGCTCGCCGCTCAACACTTCCGTCGGCGAGCTTGCGCTGCGCAATTGGCTCGCAAGCAGCGTCGCGGCCGCGTCGTCGACGACGACGGCGAAGCGCGGACGATGCTGCAGGCATTGCTCGCGCAATCGCGCAATGTTGCTGCGCGCGGCGAGTGCGAAGACCTCGTAGCGATCGCGATGACGCTCGAGCACGTCGAGCGTGTTCAGTCCGATGCTGCCGGTGGAGCCCAGCACTGCGACGCGCAGCGGCTGGCTCATCGCAGCAGCCCCAGACGCTCGAGACCGACGAGGAATACCGGCGCCGCAGCTGTGACGCTGTCGACGCGGTCCAGCAAACCGCCGTGCCCCGGCAGCAGCGTGCCGCTGTCCTTCAGACCAGCGTGTCGCTTGAACAGGCTTTCTGTGAGGTCGCCGATGATCGAGGCCACGACGACGACTATGCATAGCGCGACGAAGCGCGGCGCGTCGACATGGAACCACCACACGCCGATGACTGCCATCACCGCCGCAGCAGCGAAACCGCCGAGCACGCCTTCCCAGGTCTTGCCCGGGCTGACGCGCGGCGCGAGTTTGTTGCGGCCGAACGCACGGCCCGCGAAGTACGCGCCGACGTCCGCAGCGACGACCAGCAGGATCAGGAACAACAGGAACTCCGGTCCGAGCGCATGCAAGCGCGTCATCGCCAGCCACGCTGGCACCAGCACGAGCAGGCCTGCGCCCGCAGCCGTCGTGCGGTTGACCCGCGCAGGCGCGATTGCAACCCAGATGAGAGCGAATACCCACCACAGCAGTGCCGCATGAATCAGGCGGTCCATCTCCTCGCGCTCGACGCCGAACCACCAGGCGGCCGCGACGCACGCAGCCACTACTGCTACATAAATCGCCCTGGCTGAATGTTGCGTGAAGCGCGGAAATGCCGACCACTCCCACGCGGCGCCGATCACCAGCAGCGCGAGCGCGGCCATGGTCGCGACGTGGGGCAGCCAGAAGATCACCGCCAGAACTAGCGCGGCGAGGATCAGAGCAGTGATGACGCGCTCGCGGAGCATCAGCGCGTCCTGACCTGCTCGGGCACGAGCCCGAAGCGCCGCTGCCGCCGGCTGAAGTGCTCGATCGCGGCATCCAGCTCGCGCTCGTCGAAATCCGGCCACAGCGCGTCGCAGAAATAGAGCTCGGTGTAGGCGAGATTCCACAGCAGGAAGTTGCTGATGCGCTGCTCGCCGCCGGTGCGGATGAGCAGGTCGGGATCCGGCAACCCTGCCAGGGCCAGCTCCCCGGCGAGCCGGTCCTCGTCGACTTCGTCTGCGCGGAGCTCGCCGGCGAGGCACCGTTCGGCGAGACGCCGCGCCGCAGATGCGATGTCCCAGCGTCCGCCATAAGCGATGGCGATGACCAGCCTCATCCGGCTATTGCCGGCGGTCAGCGCAGCCGCAGCGTCCATGCGTTGCCGCAGCTGCGGCGACAGCTGCTCGAGATTGCCGACGAAACACAAGCGAATGCCGTTCTCGTGCAGCTCGGCGACCTCGTCGTCGAGCGCTTGCAGGAAGCGGCTCATCAGCATCGACACTTCTTCTTTCGGCCGCTTCCAGTTCTCACTGGAGAACGCGAACAGCGTCAGCACTTCGACGCCGCGGCGCGTGCAGTTCTCGACGATCTGCTTGACGGCGCGCACGCCCATGCGATGGCCAGCCGGCCGCGGCAGCGCGCGCGCAGCAGCCCAGCGACCATTGCCGTCCATGATGACCGCAATGTGTCTGGGGACGGCGCTACTCACACCTGCATCAGCTCTTTTTCTTTTTCCGCCAGCTGCTGGTCGATCTCGGCGACGTGCCGGTCGGTCAGCTTCTGCACTTCGTCGTGCGCGCGCCGATCGTCGTCCTGCGAGATCAGTTTCTCCTTGAGCATTTCCTTGAGCTCGGTCATCACGTCGCGGCGCACGTTGCGCACGGCGACGCGCGCGTTCTCGGCTTCGTGCCGCACCACCTTCGTCAGATCGCGGCGGCGCTCCTCGGTCAACGGCGGCATCGGCACGCGGATCACCGAGCCGGCGGTGTTCGGCATCAGGCCCAGGTCCGAGGTCATGATGGCCTTCTCGACCACCTGCACCATGTTCTTCTCCCAGGGAGTCACCGTCAGCGTGCGCGCGTCCTCGACGCCGAGGTTCGCGACCTGGTTGAGCGGCACCTGGTTGCCGTAGTAATCGACGCGGATGTGCTCGAGCAGACTGGTGTGCGCGCGGCCGGTGCGCACCTTCTTCAGCTCGTTCTTCAGCGCCGCGACGCACTTGTTCATGCGCTCGTTGGCGTCTTTCTTGACGTCTTCCAGCATGGGCGTTCTCCCAGCTACGAATTGGTGACCAGGGTGCCGACGTCCTCGCCGCGCACGATGCGCAGCAGCTCGCCCGGTTTGGTCAGGTCGAACACGCGCAGCGGCAGGTTGTTGTCGCGGCACATGACGATAGCCGTCGCATCCATCACGTTGAGGCGATCGGTCAGCACCTTGTCGAAAGTCAGGCGCGCATAACGCGTCGCCTGCGGATTCTTCATCGGGTCGTCGGAGTAGATGCCGTTGACCTTGGTGGCCTTCAGCAGGAGATCGGCGTTGATCTCGATGGCGCGCAGGCTGGCGGCCGTGTCGGTCGTGAAGAACGGGTTGCCGGTGCCGGCGGCGAGGATGCAGACGCGTCCCTTCTCCAGGTGACGCACGGCGCGGCGGCGGATGTACTCCTCGCACACTTCGTTGATGCGGATCGCCGACATCACGCGCGCGTGCAGGCCGAGCGCCTCGACCGCGTCCTGCATGGCCAGCGAGTTCATCACCGTGGCCAGCATGCCCATGTGATCGCCGGTCACGCGGTCCATGCCGGTGCGCGCCAGGCCGGCGCCGCGGAAGATGTTGCCGCCGCCGATCACGACCGCGACCTGCATCCCCAGGCTCATCACCTCGCGGACCTCGAGCGCGATGCGCTTGAGCATCTTTGGATCGACGCCGTAATCCTCCTCGCCCATCAGCGCCTCGCCCGAGAGCTTGACCAGGATGCGTCGCAGTCCGGCGGTGGCCGGACTGGGCTGTTCGCTGACGGGTTTGCCGGTGGCTGCCATGGCAGGGCGTGACCTCGTGACTTCGTGACCCCTCGTCACTTTCCACATTATAAAGAACCCCGCCGCAGCGGGGTTCTTAAGTCTTGGGCGCTCAGTGGCCTTTCGGCGGCGTCTTGAAGCTTTCGACCTGCTTGGCCACCTCGGCTGCAAAATCTTCCTGTTTCTTCTCGATGCCGGCGCCGACTTCGTAGCGCACGATCCTGGCAACTTCGCCGCCGGCTCGCTTCAGGTACTGCTCCACCGTCTGCTTGTCGTCCTTGACGAACGGCTGGCCGAGCAGCGTGATCTCGCCGAGCCATTTGCGGACCTTGCCCTCGATGATCTTGGCGACGATCTCCTCGGGCTTGCCCGCGGTTTTCGGATCGTTCTTCGCCTGCTCGACGAACACCGCGCGCTCCCGCGCCACTTCGTCGGCCGGCACTTCGGCCGACGACACGAAGGCAGGATTGATCGCAGCGACGTGCATCGCGATGTCCTTGGCGACGGCCTCGTCGCCGGCCTTCATCGCAACGAGCGAGCCGATGCGCGTGCCGTGCAGATAAGTGCCGACAACAGCAGGCGCTTCGACCAGCGTGAAGCGACGCACGCCGATGTTCTCGCCGATTTTCGCAATCAACGCGCGACGGGTGTCGTCCACGGACTGACCGCCGTCGAGCGCAACCGCGAGCAACGCTTCGATATTCGCCGGGCGCTTCGCCAGCGCAGCCTTCGCGACATTGGCCGCGAACTGCTGGAAATCCTTCTCGCGCGCGACGAAATCGGTCTCGCAGTTCACTTCGACGACAGCTGCCTGCCGACCGTCGCCCGAGCGCTCGATCACGATCACGCCTTCGGCCGCGATCCGGCTCGCCTTCTTGTCGGCCTTCGCCAGGCCGGCCTTGCGCATCAGCTCGGCTGCGGCGTCGAGATCGCCGTTGGTCTCCACCAACGCCTTCTTGCACTCCATCATCCCCGCGCCGGTCCGTTCGCGGAGCACCTTCACTGCTTCAGCGGTAACAGCCATGATCACTCCGTCGCAGCAGGCGTGCTCGGCGGGGTGCCGCCGGGCGTGCTCGGCGGGGTGCCGCCGGGCGTGCCGCCAGGTGTGCCGCCGGCGGCCGCCGGCTTGCGCTTGGCGAGCGCAGCCTTGCGGCGCGCCATGAACTCTTCGGGCGACACGTCCGCCTCGACGTCGTCGACTTCGGCCGCGACGACCTCTTCGACCGGTTCGACCTCCGGCATCTTCTCCGGCACGCGACGGCGCGGCGCCTGTTTCTTGCGCACGGCGGCCGGACGGCCGCGGCGCGGCGCAGGCGCACCGCTCTTCGGCTTCGGCTTGCCTTCCTCGTCGAGCTCGACGAACTCGTCTTCGCCAGCCGGCACCTCCGGCAGCGCCGACTTGCCCTCGAGCGCCGCGTCGGCGATGCCCTCGGCGTACAGCGCGATCGCGCGCATGGCGTCGTCATTGCCCGGCACGACGTAGTCGACGTCTTCGGGCGCGCAGTTGGTGTCGACGATCGCGACGACCGGGATGCCGAGCTTCTTGGCCTCGTGGATCGCGATCTTCTCGTGGCCGACGTCGATCACGAACAGCACGTCGGGCAGCGAATCCATTTCCTTGATGCCGCCGAGGCTGCGCTCCAGCTTCTCGCGCTCGCGACGCAGACCCTGCGCCTCGCGCTTGCTGTGCTGTTCGAGCGTGCCGTTCGCCGTCATCTCATCGAGCGTGAGCAGGCGCTTGATCGAGCCGCGCACGGTCTTGAAATTCGTGAGCATGCCGCCAAGCCAGCGATGGCTGACGTAAGGCATGCCGCAGCGTGCGGCAGCCTGTTTGATGGCTTCGCGCGCCGAGCGCTTGGTGCCGACGAACAGCACGCGGCCGCCGTCGGCGACGACTTGGCGAATGAAGGCAGCCGCCTCGTTGTAGAGCGGCAGCGTCTTTTCCAGGTTGATGATGTGGATCCGGTTGCGCTCCCCGAAGATGAAAGGGGCCATCTTGGGGTTCCAGAAACGGGTCTGATGTCCGAAGTGGACGCCCGCTTCCAGCATCTGCCGCATGGACATGCTGGCCATGATCGAGTCTCCTGTAGGGGTTGAGCCTCCACCCGCCCCATGCGACGACCTGCAGGCCCAAGATTTAACTTGGAGCGATGCAAGCACCCCGTCACATGTGTCGGCAAGGTGTGAGAGTTAAGGTCCGTTTCCGGACCGAGATTTCATTGCGAAAAAAACGCGCGCTTTATACCATGAACTCCATGATCGTCCAAACGTTTTCACCGTCTTTCAGGGGGGCCCGCTAAATGCGCAGCCTGCTGCAATCCCTGCCCCGCTGGCCGACGTCCGATGAGAGCGCCGCCTCGCGGGCGAGCGCCATGAGAGGCAGCCAGGTGACGATCAAGACGCCGGCTCAGCAGGAGCAGATGCGGACGGCCGGCCGCCTGGCGGCCGAAGTGCTCGACATGATCGGGCCTTATGTCGTGCCTGGCGTCACCACCGACGAGCTGAACGCGCGCTGCCACGACTACATCGTCAGCGTGCAGAAGGCTGTCCCGGCGCCGCTCAACTATCGCGGCTTCCCCAAGTCGATCTGCACGTCGGTCAATCACGTCGTCTGCCACGGTATTCCGAGCCCGGAGAAGCGCCTCAAGCAGGGCGACATCGTCAACGTCGACGTCACGGTCATCAAGGACGGCTGGCACGGCGACACCAGCCGCATGTTCGCGGTCGGCAAGATCGCGCCCGCCGCGCAGCGCCTCATCGACATCACGCACGAAGCGATGTGGATCGGCATTCGCCAGGTGCGCCCCGGCGCGCACCTCGGTGACATCGGGGCGGCGATCCAGGGATTCGTCGAGCCGCAGCACCTGTCGATCGTGCGGGAATATTGCGGGCACGGTATCGGCCAGATCTTTCACGAGGATCCGCAGGTGCTCCACTACGGCGAGCGCGGCCAGGGCCTGCAGCTGCAGCCCGGCATGACGTTCACAGTCGAGCCGATGGTCAACGCCGGCAAGCGGCACGTGCGGCTGCTGCCGGACGGCTGGACTGTCATCACCAAGGATCACTCGCTGTCGGCGCAGTGGGAGCACACCGTGCTCGTCACCGACACCGGCTACGAAGTGCTCACGCTGGGCGCGGCCGAACGCTGAAGCCGCGGCCACGCGCGCTGCGGCTGCCATGCCCGTCACCACGCCCGAGGACCTCGACGAGATCGCAACACCGGTGAGCGATCCAGGCTGGGACTACCTCACCGGCCTGCCCGCCACGCTCAGCGGAAACAAGCCCGACATCGCCGCGTTCCGCGCGGCGCTCACCGAAGGCGACAATCGCCTCAAGCAGCGCTTCGACAACGACGAGCCGGTGGAGCGGCTGGTGCGCGATCGTGCGCGCCTCGTGGACGCCTTGCTCAGGACTGCATGGTCGCTGCACCTCGGCGAGCACACGCGCGAGCTCGCGCTGATCGCTGTCGGCGGCTACGGCCGCGGCGAGCTGAACCTGTGCTCCGACATCGACATCATGGTGCTGCTGCCGAAGAGCGAGACAGCGCCATGGCAACCGGATCTCGAGCGCTTCCTCGCGTTCATGTGGGACATCGGGCTCGAAGTCGGTCACAGCGTGCGTACGATCGACGACTGTCAGCGCGAGAGCGCCGCGGACGTCAGCGTCGCGACCACGATGATCGAAGCGCGCCTGCTGTTCGGCCCCGAGCCGCTGTTCGAAGCGATGCGCCGCGCGCTCGCTCCCGAGCGCGTGTGGCCGACGCGCGATTTCTTCGAAGCGAAGGTGGCCGAGCAGACTGCGCGCCATCACCGCTATCACGACACGGCGTACAACCTCGAGCCGAACGTCAAGTCGAGCCCCGGCGGGCTGCGCGACATCCAGACGATCGGCTGGGTCGCGAAGCGCCACTTCGGCGGCGACTCGCTCGAAGAGCTGGTCGAGCACGGATTCCTGGCGAGGAGCGAGCTGCGCAAACTGAAAACCGCGCAGGCGTTCCTGTGGAAGATCCGCTTCGCGCTGCATGTTCTCACCAATCGCCGCGAAGACCGCCTGCTGTTCGATCACCAGATCCGGCTGGCGAAGATGTTCGGCTACGAGGACGCGACTTACACGCTCGCCGTCGAGCAGTTCATGCAGCGCTACTACCGCACGGCGATGGACGTGAGCCTGCTGAACGAGATGCTGCTGCAGCTGTTCCGCGAAGCGATCCTCACCGGGCCGAACGCTGCGCCCGTTCCGGTGAATCCGCGCTTCCAGATCCGCAACGATTATCTGGAGATCACGCACGACGACGTCTTCGATCGCTATCCCTCCGCGATGCTGGAGCTGTTCGTCGTCATCGAGCAGAACCCGGCGATCCGCGGCGTGCGCGCGTCGACCATCCGCCAGCTGACGCGCCACCTGTGGCTGATCGACGAGGAGTTCCGCCAGCATCCGCGCAATCACCGGCTGTTCTTCGAGATCCTGAGCGCGCCGACCGGCGTCACGCACGAGTTACGGCGCATGAACCTGTACGGCGTGCTCGGCCGCTACATCCCGGCTTTCGGCCGCATCGTCGGCCGCATGCAATACGACCTGTTCCACGCCTACACCGTGGACGCGCACACGCTGTTCGTCGTCAGCAACCTGCGGCGGCTGGCGATGTCCAAGTACGACCACGAGTTCCCCGAGCTGTCGCGCATCATGCAGTCGCTGCCGAAGCCGGAGCTCGCGTATCTCGCGGCAATCTTCCACGACATCGCCAAGGGCCGCGGCGGCGATCACTCCGAGCTCGGCGCGGTCGACGCCGAAGCGTTCTGCCTCGAACAGGGGTTGTCTGTGTACGATGCGCGCCAGGTCGCATGGCTGGTGCGCCATCACCTCGTGCTTTCCGTGACCGCGCAGAAGAAGGACATTTCGGATCCGAAGGTGATTCACGAGTTCGCGAAGCTGGTCGGCGATCAGCATCATCTCGATTATCTGTACGTGCTGACCGTCGCCGACGTGCGCGGCACGAATCCGAAGCTCTGGAACAACTGGAAGGCGTCGCTGTTCGCGGGCTTCTACCAGCGCACGCGCGAAGCGTTGCGGCGCGGCCTGGGCACTCCGATCGATCAGGATCAGCTGATCGCCGAAACGCAGGCCCGCGCACGCGAGCTGATCACGCGCGACGGGCTCGACGAAGCGAGCCTGCAAGGCGTCTGGCAGCGGTTCACCGATTCCTATTTTCTGCGGCACGCGCCGGAAGAGATCGCCTGGCACACCGGGATGCTCGCGCGGCGCGACAGCTCGGACAGCGGCTCGCTCGTGTCCGTGCAACAGCAATCGGGTCGCGGCGGCACCGGCATCTCGACGTACTCGTCGCATCGCCAGCATAGCTTCGCGCGCACGACCGCCCTCCTCGATCAGCTCGGCCTGACCATCGTCGATGCGCGCATCACGCCGACCGCGGACGGCTTCAGTCTCGACATCTATCACGTGCTCGAAGACACGGGCGACGAGATCAGCGATCCCGTCCGCATTCGCCACATCCAGCAGCAGCTCGCGCACGTGCTGTCGCAGGAAGATCACACGGTGACGGTCACGCGGCGTGCGCCGCGGCAGGTGCGCATGTTCACCACGCCGACGCACATCACGTTCAGCGAAGACCCGGTGAACCGCCGGACGATCGTCGAGCTGATCGCTGGCGACCGTCCCGGCCTGCTGTCGCACGTCGCGAAAGTGTTCATGGCGGAGCGCGTCGACATTCACAACTCGAAGATCATGACGGTCGGCGAGCGCGCCGAAGACGTGTTTTACGTCGCCGACGAGTCCGGCCGGCCGCTCACGAGCGAA
This sequence comes from Steroidobacteraceae bacterium, assembly GCA_044866955.1. GTDB lineage: Bacteria > Pseudomonadota > Gammaproteobacteria > Steroidobacterales > Steroidobacteraceae > Steroidobacter. The sequence goes on along the minus strand of JBIOUH010000066.1, from coordinate 6,224 downwards.
GCGCAACAGCGGCTGGCGCAGCGCCTGACCGAATCGCTCGACCGTCGCGCATGAATCCGGCGCTCGGACAGCTGCGGCCTTATCCGTTTGAGCGTCTGCGCGCGCTGCTAGCGGGCGCGCAGCCGCCGACGACGCTGTCGCACATTTCGATGTCGATCGGCGAGCCGCGCCACACCCCGCCCCCGTTCGTGCTGCAGGCGCTGACCGCGAATCAAGCTGGATATGGCAGCTACCCGACGACAGCCGGCATCCCGCAACTGCGGGCGGCCGCGGCAGGCTGGCTCACGCGACGCTTTCAGCTACGTCCGGGCGCGGTCGATCCGGAAACGATGCTGATTCCGGTGAGCGGCACGCGCGAAGGCCTGTTCGCATTCGTGCAAGCGATGATCGATGTCTCGCGCTCGCCGCTGGTGGTGATGCCCAATCCGTTCTACCAGATCTACGAGGGCGCGGCGCTGCTTGCGGGCGCGCAGCCGCACTTCCTTGGTAACGATCGCGTCGACGCCTGGCTGCCGGATCTCGACGACGTCCCGCCGAAAGTCTGGGAGCGCTGCCAGGTATTGTTCCTGTGCTCGCCGGGCAATCCCACCGGCGCCGTCGCCGGCATCGACTATCTGCAACGTGCGATCGCGCTCGCGGAGCGCTACGACTTCGTGATCGCCTCGGACGAGTGCTATAGCGAGATCTACAGCGACGAAGCGCGCCCGCCGCCCGGACTGCTGCAGGCCGCGGTCGCGAGCGGCCACGCGAACTTCGAGCGCTGCGTCGTTTTTCATAGCCTGTCCAAGCGCTCGAGCGTGCCCGGCCTGCGCTCCGGCTTCGTTGCCGGCGACGCGCGACTGATCCAGGCGTTCCTGCAATACCGCACCTATCATGGTTGCGCGCTGCCCTTGCCGACGCAGCACGCGAGCATCGCGGCATGGAACGACGATGAGCACGTCGTCGCGAACCGTCGCCTGTATCGCGAGAAGTTCGCGGCGGTGCTGCCGGTGTTGCGCGAGGTGCTGGATGTGGATGCACCGCAGGCCAGTTTCTATCTGTGGCCCAAAGTGCCCGACGACGAGCGCTTTGCCCGGCAGCTGTTCGAGCGCCAGCACGTCACGGTGCTGCCGGGCAGCTACATCGCGCGCGAGACTCCGCACGGCAATCCTGGCCGCGGCCGCGTGCGCATCTCGCTCGTCGCAACCGTTCCCGAATGCGCCGACGCGGCCCGCCGAATTCGCGACCTTTGTGCTTCCGGAGCCGCTGGATGACTGACTCTGCCCTTTCCTCAGTGATCGACGCGGCCTTCGAGCGCCGCACCGAGTTCAGCCCGAAGAGCGCGCCGGCTGAAGTCCGCGATGCCGTCGACCAGGCTATCGCGTTGCTCGACTCGGGCAAGGCTCGCGTCGCGGAGAAGCAGGACGGCCAGTGGCGCGTAAATCAATGGCTGAAGAAGGCCGTGCTGCTGTCGTTTCGGCTCAACGACAACCGGCCGATCGATGCCGGCTTCACGCAGTTCTACGACAAGGTTGCGCTCAAGTATTCCGACTACGATGACGCGCGCTTCCGCAACGAAGGCGTTCGCGTGGTGCCGCACGCGATCGTCCGGCGAGGCGCCTACGTCGCCGCCAACACTGTTCTCATGCCATCGTATGTGAACGTCGGGGCGCACGTCGGCGAGGGCACGATGATCGATACCTGGGCGACTGTCGGCTCGTGCGCGCAGGTCGGACGCAACGTGCACCTGTCCGGCGGCGCGGGGCTCGGGGGCGTGCTCGAGCCGTTGCAGGCCGCGCCGACGATCATCGAGGACAATTGTTTCATCGGCGCGCGCTCGGAGATCGTCGAGGGCGTGATCGTCGAGGAAGGCGCGGTCATCTCGATGGGCGTGTTCATCGGCGCGAGCACGCGCATCTACGACCGCGAGCGCGACGAAGTTTCCTACGGCCGCGTGCCCGCCGGCGCGGTCGTCGTCCCAGGGTCGCTACCGTCGAAGGACGGCAAGTACGCGCTGAACTGTGCGGTGATCGTCAAGCGCGTCGACGCGCAGACGCGCTCGAAGGTGAGCATCAACGAGCTGCTGCGCCTGTAGGCTCTACGACTTCGGCTTGATGCCCTGGAACATCGACGACACCCACGGCCGGAAAGCCGCGACCATCGCGACGTTCTTCTTCTCTGCCGCCGGCAGCCCCACGTCGAGTGTTGCAAGCTCGGCGAAGTCGCGCGCGATCTGCTCGATCTTGCGCACCAGCACGCGCGTCGATGCCTCCGACAGCTCCGCGGAACGGAAGTGCAGCACCTGGTCGGTGCCCTGAAACTCCGATTGCAGGAACTCCGCTTTCACCTGTCGCTCGTAGACGCGATGCACCGGCCCGTCGACGCGCCAGCTCACCACCGGGCCGACGCGCAGACGCGCCTTGAGCCGTGGCTGCAGCTCGATCAGCCGCGCATCGTCGAGCCGCACATACAACTCGCGCAGGCCGCGCTCGGACAGGTCCATGCGCTGCTGGATCTCTGCGCTGCTGCGTCCGTTCAGCAGCAGGTAAAAACACGCGAGCAGGCGCGAGTCCGTCGCCAGCAGCTGCTCCTGCTCCAGGGTCAGGTACTGCGAACCGGCAGCGTGCGAATTGGCGGCAGCGCGCATCAGCTCGCTCATGCTGATACCGACGGCGTTGCAGATCTGCTCCAGCCGCTGCAGCGTGAATGTCTCCGCCGCGAAGACACGCTTGATCGAGCCTTCACTCAGGCCGACCCGGCGCGCGACGTCCTTGTACGTCATGCCGCGCGTCTTCAGCGTGCGTTTCAGGACGTCAATGATCTGCGCCGTTTCGCTCACGTCACCACCCCGAATTGCGTTCTATGCGGATGATTGCGCGCGGCCGCCGCACTGTCCACGCATGCGCAGCGTTTACCGACGGTTCAGCGCCCGGTCGCGGATTGCGTGCCTGCATGTAACGGGAAACGACACTCAGCGGCCCCGGGTTGCCCCGGCGCGCCGCGCACCTCTAGCGTCGCTCGCAGGTGACCTTGTGACCGAGGGGATTTGACTATGCGTAAGCTCTGCATGGCGCTCGCGACGGTGTGCGCGCTGGGGACGACGGCTCCGCTGCTCGCTGCCGAGAGCACGGAGTTCCAGATCAGCCCGCGCGTCGGCCGCGGCGTGCTCAAGCTCGACCAGTTCCGCAACGTCGACGACGATCTCGCGGAGCTCGACACCGGCGGGGTGGGCGTCTCGTTCGGCGTGCTGACGCCGGTCGGCCTGCTGGTCGAGGGCGGCACCGAGTCCTACGGCAACTTCGGCTTCTTCAACGCGGACGACGAGTTCGTGCTGCGCCAGGACTACCTCGCGCTCGGCTACCAGTTCGAGCTCGGCGAGGGCTGGCACATCGTGCCGAAGGCTGGGCGCTCCAAGTGGAAGCTCACCAGCGAGAAGGGCTGGCTGCTGCACGACAATGATGTCGAGACCGACCTGCAGCGCGGCTACGAGTACTTCTGGGAGCTCAACTTCGGCAAGCGCGTCAACGACGTGATGTCGCTCGGCGGCAGCGTGCGTTCGGGCAGCTACACGTTCGGCGACGCCGGCTCGGTCTCCTTCGTCATGACGTTCTCGTTCTAGCCCGACAAAAGTCGCGACTTCTGGCGGGCGTGTCGAAAGGGGCCTGGCCGCTTCGACCAGAAAGCTAGTTCTGAGCGGCGCTCTTCTTGTGGCGCATGTCGCGACCGCTGGCGATGAACACCACCTGCTCGGCGATGTTCTTCGCGTGATCGCCGATGCGCTCCAGGCCTTTGAGCGCGAACACGGTGTCGATCGTCACGCCGAGGTAGCGCTGGTCCTGCATCGCCAGCGTCAGCAGCTGGCGCAGGGCCGCGGCGAATTCCGCATCCAGCTCCGAGTCGCGCGCACGGACGCGCTCGGCCAGCTCGGCGTTGGATTCGTCGAGCGCGCGCACGGCGTCGCGCAGCATTCCGGTCGTCAGCTCGGCCATGTGCTGCAGATAACGTGCAACTGCGCGCACCGGCCCCTGCGGCTCGCCGCCCGCCATGCGTCCGGCGAAGCGCGCGATCTTCTTCGATTCGTCGCCGGCACGCTCCAGCTCGACAGTCATGCGCGAGACTGCAGTCGCCATGCGCAGGTCGCCCGCGACCGGCTGATGCAGGGCGATGAGCTCGAATGCTTCGCGATCGACGGTGCGCTCCAGGTCATTGACCTGCGACTCGCGCGCCAGCACGGTCTGCGCCAGATTCGCGTCGGCGTCCAACAGCGCGCGCACGGCAGTCGACACCTGATCGATGACCAGGCCACCCATGCTGACCGCGTGCAGGCGCAACGCGGTCAGGGCGGCGTCGAACGCCTTCGCGGTGTGACCTTCCATCGGGTCGGACAGCATGGCTCCCCGCTCGAGCGTCAGCTCAGCCATAGCGGCCGGTGATGTAGTCTTCCGTCGCCTTCTTGGCGGGGTTGGTGAAGATCTTCGCCGCTTCGTCGAACTCGATCAGCTCGCCGAGATACATGAACGCCGTGTAGTCGCTGACGCGCGCGGCCTGTTGCATGTTGTGTGTAACGATCAGCACCGTCACCTGATCGCGCAGCGTCGAGATCAGCTCTTCGATCTTCGCCGTCGCGATCGGGTCGAGCGCCGAAGTCGGCTCGTCGAACAGCAGGATTTCCGGCGTGGTCGCGAGAGCGCGGGCGATGCACAGACGTTGCATCTGGCCACCCGACAGCGCGAGCGCCGAGTCCTGCAGGCGATCTTTCACTTCGTCCCACAGCGCCGAGCCGCGCAGTGCCTTCTCGACTTCCTCGGCGAGCGTGGCGCGGTTGCGCACGCCGCGCAGGCGCAGACCGTACGCGACGTTCTCGAAGATCGATTTCGGGAACGGATTCGGCTTCTGGAACACCATGCCGATGCGCATGCGCACTTCGATCGGATCGACGCCCGGACCGATCAGGTTCAGGTCGTCCGGGTGCAGCGTGATGCTGCCTTCGTAGCGCGTGTCCGGCTGCAGGTCGTGCATGCGGTTGAAGCAGCGCAGGAACGTGCTCTTGCCGCAGCCCGACGGACCGATCAGCGCGGTCACCTGCCGCTCGGCGATCGGAATCGTCAGGTTCTTCAGCGCCCGATGCTGACCGTAGTAGAAGCTCAAATTGTCGACGGCCGCCTTCACGTTGAGCGTGCGCACCTTGCGCGTGTCGTCGATGGCGATGGTGACGCGCGGCGTCCCCGAGCCGCTCTGCGAAGCAGGATTGTGCGCGTTACGGGCGGCGTCTTCGTTGGCCACGGCAGTTTCCATGCAATATCACCAATTGATCTTCTTGCGGAACCGGTAGCGAATCCAGATCGCCAGCGCGTTCATGATCAAAGTCATGCCAAGCAGGATTGCGCCGGCAGCAGCGGCGTTCGCCTGGAACGCCTGGTCCGGTCGCGACACCCAGTTGAACATCTGGATCGGCATCGCCGTGAACGGATCTTTGAGCCATTGGAACGAGATGAACGGGAATTCGCCCTTGATCGGCGACTCCGGCAGGAACGCGATGAAGCTGAGCGCGCCGATCGTGATGATCGGCGCCGTCTCGCCGATGGCGCGCGACAAGCCGAGGATCATGCCGGTGAGAATGCCGCCGGTCGAATACGGCAGCACGTGGTCCTTGGTCACTTCCCAGCGCGTCGCTCCAAGACCGTAGGCGGCTTCGCGAATCGCCTTCGGCACCGCGCGGATCGATTCGCGCGTGGCGACGATCACGATCGGCAGGATCAGCAGCGCGAGCGTGAGACCCGCTGCGGCGATGCTCTGGCCGAGATCGAACTGGTAGACGAACAGGCCGAGCGCCAGCAGGCCGTAGACGATCGAGGGCACGCCCGCCATGTTCGTCACGTTGATCTCGATGACGGCGGTGAACCAGTTCTTCGGCGCGTACTCCTCGAGATAGATCGCGGCCGCGACGCCCACCGGCACCGCGCACACGGCGGTGACCAGCATGATGAGCGAAGTGCCGACCCAGGCCGCGAGGATTCCCGCGCGCTCGGCTTTGCGTGAGGCGAAATTCGTGAAGAAGTCCCAGCCGAAGCGCTCCGAGCCGTCGCGCACCAGGTCTATGAACAGCACAGCGAGCACTGCGAGACACGCGAGCATCACCACCAGGCCTACGATCACGAACACCCGGTCCAGCACCTTGCGGCGCGACAACCCGCGCCGCAGGGCTTCGCTCGTGAGATACGCAGCCGCGCCGCCCGCGCTCATCA
>JBIOUH010000065.1:0-19459 GCA_044866955.1 Steroidobacteraceae bacterium | reverse complement strand
GCTGGTCCGGCGGACTGATCGAGCGCTACGGTCCGCGACGGCTGTTGATCGTGGGACCGACGATCGTCGCGGTGGGCTTCGCGCTGCTCGCAGTGCCGGGCATCGGCGGCTCGTACTGGACAACGTTCTTTCCGCCGATGCTCGTGCTCGGGTTCGGCATGGCGGTCAGCGTCGCGCCGCTCACGACGACGGTGATGCGCGGAGCCGAGGATCGGTACGCTGGCGTGACATCGGGTATCAACAATGCCACGGCTCGTATTGCCGGTCTGCTCGCAGTCGCGCTGCTCGGATCCATTGCGGTCGGCGTGTTCGGCAGCGCGCTCGACGAACGATTGGATCGTCTGCAGGCGACAGCCGAAGTAAGATCGGCGCTGCAGGCCGAAGTGCCGAAGCTGGCCGAGGCCAGGGTGCCCAAGGCTATTCCTCAGGGCCAGCACGACGTCCTGGAGCGCGCGCTGCAAGAGTCGTTCGTGCGCAGCTTCCGGGTCGTGTCGCTGGTGGCGGCGGCGCTCGCGGCCCTGAGCGCGGTGGTTGCGTGGCTGACGATCCACAGGAAATAACATGAACAAGATTCTTGCTCTCGCACTGCTCTTGCTCGCGATCCGTGCCTGGGGTGAGCCGGTCGGCGGATCGCTCGATATGCACTGGAACGAAGGCGCCGAGGACTGCGAGAAGGCGCCGCCGGCGCCACAGCTCCAGGTGCATCAATATGAGTCGCAGACGTACATCCTGCGGCAGAGCCTGTGCTCGAACTTCGAAGCGCCGCTGCTCTATCTGCTCATCGGCACTGACGAAGCGCTGCTGATCGACACCGGTGCGGTCGAGGACTCGCCGCAGATGGGGCTGACCAAAACCGTCATGGAGCTGCTCCCGACCAAGGGCGACGCGAAGATTCCGCTACTCGTGCTTCACACGCACGGCCATCGCGATCATCGCGCTGCCGACGCGCAGTTCGCAGCGCTGCCCGGGGCCAAAGTCGTGCCGCCGGAGGTGGCGGATCTGCAGACGGCGCTGAGCCTGCCGAAGTGGCCGGAAGGAGTCGCTCAGGTCGCGCTCGGCGATCGCACGGTGGACATCATCGCGGCGCCCGGCCACCAGCCGGCGCACCTGGTCTTCTACGACGATCGGACGGCGCTGCTGTTCACGGGCGACTTCCTGCTGCCCGGACGCCTGATGGTCGACGATCTCGACGCGTATCGCGCGAGCGCGGCACGGCTCGTTTCGTTCCTGGGCGAGCGGCCCGTGACTCACGTGCTTGGCGCGCATATCGAGCTCGACACGGCCGGCGAGCTGTTTTCGAGCGGCTCGACGCATCACCCGAACGAGCGGGCCCTTGCGCTCGACAAAGCGGATGTGCTGGCGCTGCCGGCCGCGCTCGACGACTTCAACGGCTTCTATGCGCGCCACGATCACTTCGTGGTCACCAATCCCAAACGCAACCTGCTCACACTCGCCGCCGGCATCGTGCTGCTGATCGTCGGTATCGTGGGCGGCTGGCTGCGTATGCGACGGCGCAAGCAGACGTGACGGAATCGCGCGAACTGCAGGCGGCGCGCGAGCACCTGGCGCGCGGTGAAGCGAGCTATGGCTCGGCAATTGGACTTGCGGAACTGGAGCAGGGCCTCGGCCTGCTCGACGACATCATGTCGGCGAAGAACGCCGGCCAGCGCACGATTGCGGAGAATATCGCGAAGGCCTACGCGACCCGCATCTATCGCAGCATCGGCACGCTGCTGGAGAGCGATCGCGCGGTGCCGGAGCCGCAGCTGGAGCATCTCTTCAAGGTCGTGCTGGCGTTCGATCAGAGTGAGGTCGAGCTGCCGGCGAAGGCGCGTGAGGTCAAGATCGAAATCGCACGCCGCCTGATCGACCGTTACTATGAAGGCCACTCTCCGGAACAGAAACGTCAGGCACTCGAACAATTAACGAGAATCGCGGAGTAACTGCGATGAGCGATCAAGCTACGCGCCGCGCGCTGCTGCAGGGCTCCGCGCTCGCGCTGGTTGCAGGCCTCACCGGTCGGGCCGGGGCCGCCGAGTCGGCCGAAAAACCCCCTTCGCCGCTCGAAGCGGACCTCGCGGCCGCCGAGCGCGTATTGGGTCTTTCGTACACGAGTGACGAGCGGGCGCAGGTGGCGCGCGGCTACGACCAGGTGCTGGGTCAGCTGGGAACGATCCGCAAGCTCGAGCTGGCGAACGACGTGTCGCCGGCCAGCCGCTTCGATCCGCGGCTGCCCGGCAAGACGTACAGCGCGCCGACTCCGAAGATTCGCGGCAAGGCGCCGGACGCGGGTCAGTTGCCGCCCAGCGCCGCGGACATCGCGCTCGCACCGGCATGGAAGCTCGGCCAGTGGCTGCGCAAGAAATCGATTTCCAGCACCGAGCTGACGAGCCTGTATCTCGATCGCATCGCGCGCCTCGCGCCGAAGCTGGAAAACTTCATCACCGTGACCAGCGACCTCGCGCTGGCGCAGGCGAAAGCAGCGGACGAGGGGCTCGCTCGCGGTCGCATCCTGTCGCCGCTGCACGGGGTGCCGTATGGCCTGAAGGATCTGTTCGACGTCGCCGGTGTGCCGACGACGTGGGGAGCGGAGCCGTACGTGAACCGGCCGATTCCGCAAGTGGACGCCGCTATCGTCGAGAAGTTGCACGCGGCAGGCGTCGTGCTGCTCGGCAAGACTGCGGTCGGCGCGCTCGCCTACGGCGACATCTGGCAGGGCGGACGCTCGCGCAATCCCTGGAATCCGGAAGAGGGCTCGTCGGGCTCGTCCGCGGGCTCCGCGTCGGCGACTGCAGCAGGCTTGGTCGGCTTCGGCATCGGCACCGAGACGCTCGGCTCGATCGTTTCGCCTGCGCATCGCTGCGGCCTCGCGGGTCTGCGGCCGACATACGGGCGTGTGTCGCGGTTCGGCGGGATGTCGCTGTGCTGGTCGTGGGACAAGGTCGGCGCGCTGGCGCGCAGCGTCGCGGACTGCGGATTGATCCTCAGCATCATCAACGGCGGCGATTCCCGCGACTGGGGCTCCATCGACTCGCCGTTCGGCTTCGACTGGCGCACGCAGGCAAAGAATCTGCGCGTCGGCTATGTGCCTGCATTCTTCGACGGCGTCGGCTCGACGGACATCGATCGTCGCGCACTGGCCGCCGCGCGCGAGATTGGCGTGACGCTGGTGGAAGTTTCGTTCCCGGATCTGCCGCTGGCTGCGCTGAGCCAGCTCGTGACGATCGAAGCGGCGGCGGCGTTCTCGGAGCTGACCCTGAGCAACGCCGACGAAAAACTCAAATGGCAGGACGACACGGCGTGGCCCAACTCGTGGCGCCGCGCACATCTATTCCCGGCGGTCGAGATGGTGCAGCTGGAGCGCTTACGTCGTCGCACGATGCAGGCGTTCGACGACATCTTCTCCCGCGTCGATGCGCTGATCGGCCCGAACTATGCGGGCGGTGCGCTGGTCGCGACCAACGCAACCGGCCACCCTTCGCTCGCAGTCAAAGCGGGTTTCATCGAAGCGCCGACGCGCGCTCTGCGCGACGAGCCGGCGAATCCGGCGGGACCGAGGTATCGCGTGCCACGCACCGTGTCATTCTGGTCGCGGCTGTTCAGAGAGGATGTGCTGATCGCGTTGGGGCGCGCGCTGGAGGAGAAGCTCGGCGTCGCCGACGAGCACCCCGCGATGGCGAAAGAATAGGATCCGGAATTCTCGAATTATCTTTGTCTTCCTTGGCGTCTTGGCGTCTTGGCGAGAGACATTCTCTCTCCTATCTCCCTCCGCAGCGACCTATGCAACAACGATCCACGCGAGTTGGGAGTGGCAGATTCCGGCGTGGTTTGCGGAGGAGAAAGAGACCGGAGATATCTCTCGCCAAGACGCCAAGACGCCAAGAAGAAGCAGAAAAAGCTGAAGCGGCTGGATTCCGAATATTCAATTCAGGCTTCAGCCTGACTCTTCAGCGTTCCGCTCTTCAAGTGCTCCTTCAAGCACCGCCGGAGCTGCTCGCGATCGAGCGGCTTGGTCAGGTAATCGTCCATGCCTGCGTGACGGCATTCGTCGGCCGCACCCTTCATGGCATGCGCCGTCAGGGCGATGATCGGGATCCTGCTCATCATGCTGTTCTCGCGCTCCTCGCGGCGAATCTCGCGTGTCGCCTCGTAGCCGTCGAGGTGCGGCATCTGGCAATCCATCAGGATCAGATCGTAGGTGCCGCGCCGCCAGGCATCCACGGCCTGACGTCCGTCGACAGCGACATCGACCGTGAACCCTTCCTTCTCGAGCACTCGCTGCGCGACCTTCTGGTTGACGATATTGTCCTCGGCCAGGAGGATGCGCGGCCGGCGCCTGGTGAAGGGCAGGGCGGACTGCGGCTCGGCCACCACAACGCTGTCCTTCACTACTGCTTCGGCTTCAACAGGCGAGAAGTCCCGGAACGCAGCATCGGCCGTTGCAGCCGTCGCGATCGTGAACCAGAACGTCGAGCCCATTCCGGGGATGCTCTCGACACCGACTGTGCCGCCCATCAGTTCGGCGAGCCGCTTGACGATCGAAAGCCCCAGCCCTGTGCCGCCGTAGCGGCGCGTCATCGACGCATCGATCTGCGAGAATGTGTTGAACAGCACCGCGCGGCGCTCGGGCGCGATGCCGATACCCGTGTCGCACACTGCGATGCGCAGCGTCAGATCGGGGTCGCGGCGATCGAGCACGCTGACGTGGATCGAGATCTCGCCGCGCTCGGTGAACTTCACGGCGTTGCCGCCGAGATTGACGAGAATCTGCCGGATGCGCGCCATGTCGCCCATGATGTGCGCGGGCAGACGCGGATCGACAACCGCGCGCACCGGTACGCCCTTGACCTGCGCAGGCACGCTCAGCAGTTTCACGACATCCTGCACCAGTGCGCGCAGGTCCAGCGGCGCGCGCTCGAGGTCGAGCTTGCCGGCCTCGATCTTCGAGAAATCGAGAATGTCGTTGATGATGCGCAGGAGCGCAGACGCGCTGTCGCGAATCGTCTCGACATACTCGCGCTGCTGCCGGTCGAGTTGCGTTTCCAGCACCAGCTCGGTCATGCCGATCACGCCGTTCATGGGCGTGCGGATCTCGTGGCTCATGTTTGCGAGGAACTGCGACTTGGCACGCGTCGCAGCTTCAGCCGCTTCCTTGGCGTGTGCGAGGTCCTGCGTGCGCTCGGAGACCAGCACCTTCAGTTCGCGCGAGCGACGCTGCAACTGCGACTCACGCAGCCGGAACAGCAGGAATCCGAACAGCAGCACCGCTCCGGCGCAGAGAGCCTTGAACCAGGTCGTCTCATAGAACAGCGGCAGCAGCTCGAACTGTTGCGCAGCTCCGATCTCGTTCCACAGTCCATCGTCGTTGCTGGCGACGACCCGGAACACGTACTTGCCCGGCGGCAGGCGGGTGTAATACGCGGTACGGCGCGTGTTCGCGTCGACCCAGCCCTGCTCATAGCCTTCGAGCCGATAGCGGAAGTGGACGCGCTCCGGGGCGACCATGCTGAGCGCAGCGTAGTGGAATTCCCAGTTCGTGCTGCCCGGCGGCGCGCGCAGCTCGCTCGTCAGATCCAGCGCCTTGCCGTCCGCGACGACACTTTCGACGACCACCGGTGGCGGCAGCGCATTGGTGCGAATGCGGTCCGGATCCACGCGCACGATGCCGCGGATGCTCGGCAGCCACAGCGTTCCGTCGTTCGCACGGAAGCCAGCTCGGGTGTTGCCGCCGCTGAATTCGCTCGTGCGCAGGCCGTCGGCGATGTGATACGCATGCACCTGCGGCACGACGGAACGGGGACGCTCAATGAGCGTCTCGAGCTCTCTGCGAGGTACGGCGAACAGACCGCGATTCGTCGCCAGCCACAATGTGCCGCGGTCGTCTTCGACGATCTGCAGCATGTTCTCGCGAAGGGCAGGCGACGCCTGGGCGAGGGACGTGAAGCGGCCGTCGCGGTAGTAGGCCAGGCCTTCGAGCGTGCCGAACCAGAGCGCGCCGCTCTCGTCTTCGTGGATCGATACGATGCGCGGACTCGGCAAACCGTCGCCGACGCCGTAGCGACGAAGTGTCTCGCCGTCGAGCATCAACAGGCCGAACGCATCCGTCGCGACCCACATGCGCCGACGCCGATCCTCGAACAGGATGCTGGTCATGAACGAGCCGATGTGGCGCAACGCGGCCGGCGGCGGCACGATGCGGCCGTCCTGGATCAGGTCGACGCCGACGTTCGAACCGGCCCACACGCGTCCGAGGTGATCCTGGGCAACGGCTTTGACCGCGTCGCCGCTCAGACCCTCGGTGGTGGAGAAGCGCGTGAGCTTGCCGGACTGCAATCGGTACAGCCCGCGGCCGTGCGTGCCGAACCATACCGCGCCGGAGCGATCTTCGAGCACCGCACGGACGCGCACGTCCTTCAGCCCGATCCGCGGCGCGAGGTATTCGAATTTGCCGTTGGCGTAGTGAGTCAGACCGGCATCGGTGCCGAGCCACAGGCTGCCGTCGCGCGATGGCGCAACGCTCCACGCGAGATTTCCGGGCAGGCCTTCCGCCGGTCCGTACGGGATGAACTTGCCGTTGTGCAGGCGTTCCAGTCCTGCGCCGAACGTGCCGAGCCACAAGCTGCCTTCGGGATCTTCGAGCAGCGCCCGCACGTCGTTGCTCGTGCGGTCGCGCATGTCGAGCCAGCTCGGTGTGTCTGCGGCGAGGCGCAACGCGCCGTTGCCGGTGGTACCGATCCAGAGATTGCCGTCGCGATCGCGCAGGATCGCACTCACCGCCGAGCCCAGATTCTGGGCGCTGGCGTACGGCTCGAACCGGCCGTCGCGACCGTGGAACAGGCGACCATCCTCGGTGCCCACCCACATCGTGCCATCGTCGTCTTCGAGCATCGCGCGCACGTTCTCGCTGCCAGCGCCCGAGCTCACCGTGACTTTGACGAAGTGTTCGGCGCCGAGGCGGTACAGGCCGCCGACGTTGGTCCCAACCCACATCACGCTGTTGTTGCTGGCGTGCAGTGCCCGGATCGCCGTGTCCCCGAGACCCTGCTCGCGTCCGAAGCTGCGCACATTCGTGCCGTCGATCTCGAACAGGGCCTGGTCGGTGCCGATCCAGACATGCCCGTTCTTGTCGGAAACGATTGCACGGATGTAGCCGTCGCGCAGACCGGCCAGCTGTTGTTCGCGGAACTGGCCGGCGGAGTAGGTCAGCACACCGACGCGCGTACCGACCCACAGACGGCCGTCGTCGTCGACATGGAGCTTCGTGATGATGCGCGAGCGCAGCTGCGGCGTGTTGTCGCGATCGAAGACCGTGAAGCGCACGCCATCGAAGCGCACCAGCCCTTCATGCGTCGCCAGCCACAGGTAGCCGTCGGGGGTCCGGGCAAGTGCTTCGACCGAGTTCTGCGGCAGACCCTGCTGGATCTGCCAGTTGTCGAACACGTATTGGCTGACCGCGAGGTGCGGATCGAGCGCATGGGCGGGTCGAACTGCCGCCAAAAGGGCGCCCGCGGCGGCCAGCAGCCACACGGCTGCCCCGCCCGTGCGACTGTGTTTTGCGCTGCGTGGGTTCGACATTGATGCCCGGACGCCCCGAAAAGCGAGGGTCCTCACCGCAGATATCGGCCGGCGCACTCGCCGCTGGAGATCGGGGTGCGGCAAAATGTGTGACAGATGTCCGAAATGCAGTCCCGGGAGATGCGGCACTACGCGGCGCTCAGGTCCGCCCTGATCGGCTATGGCGTGCTTGCCTTCGCGTTCTTTCCGCCCACACGCACCCTGATGCTGTGGGGCATCGGCGTGCAGGTCGTCGTGATCCTCGTCCGGCAGCTCATCCAGCGGCGGGTCCGCGATGCCGCGATGGCGAGCCAGGCGCTGATGGTGCTGGAGCTGCTCGCGGACGGCGTCACGGTCGCGCTCTTTGCCATCGCGACCTTCGGCGGAATCCTGCGGATCGAAAGTCAAATCTGAGGGGAGGGCCGGTCGTGGCGAGCGATTCCGACATGTTCGAAGGCGGCTGCACCTGCCGCGCGATTCGCTATCGCATGACGAGCAAGCCGATGTTCGTGCATTGCTGTCATTGTCGCTGGTGCCAGCGTGAGACGGGCGCGTCGTTTGCGCTCAACGCCCTGATCGAAGCGACGCGCGTCGAGTTGCTGCAAGGTCAGCCGGAAGTGATCAACACGCCGTCGAACAGCGGCAAGGGTCAGCGGATCTCGCGCTGCCCGGTGTGCAGGATCGCGTTGTGGAGCAACTACGGCGGTCTGGGCGACCTCGTGCGGTTCATTCGCGTCGGCACGCTCGATGAGCCGGATCGCTGTCCGCCCGACATTCACATCTTCACTTCGTCGAAACAGCCGTGGGTCGTGCTGCCCCCCGGTGCGAATGCAGTGCCCGAGTACTACAGCAGCAAGACTGTGTGGCCCGCGGAAAGTCTGGCGCGCCGCGCAGCCGTGCTGGGTTAAGGCCATCGCTTAAGAAAAGAATGGACAGGATGAACAGGATTAACAGGATGGTGAGAGGAAGACAGGACCCATAGGAGGTTCATTCTTCTCTGGTTATATCCTGTCCATCCTGTTAATCCTGTCGAATTCTTTTTCTCTTCTATCTGGAGATTCGATGCTGCAACTGCGCCCCAACTGCGAATGCTGCGATAAGGATCTGCCGCCGGACTCGGGCGAAGCTCTCATCTGCTCGTTCGAGTGCACGTTCTGCGCGTCGTGCGTAGCAACTGTACTGAAGGGCAAGTGCCCGAACTGCGGCGGCGAGCTGGTCGCCCGTCCGCGGCGGCCCGCCGACAAGCTCGCGAAGTATCCTGCGTCCACTCAACGCGTGCTGAAACCGCAGGGCTGCGCCGGCGCGGCGTGAAATATTTCAGCAACCCCAGCCTTCCGGCCAAACGGTTCTGAACCGGAGAGGGATCCGACGACTCACCAACGTTAGGCTGCGCTTACGCCGCAGCTCACTGCTCTCGCGGCTCGCGCGCGGGCATTTTGTGTTCCATCGATTCCTGGCTTGTCCTCGAGGAGGCAATCGTTGTGAACACTCTGACTCGATCCCTGTTGCCCATGGCTGTGGCAGCTACGCTGGCGGCGTGCGGCGGCGGCGGTTATGGCGGCGACGACGGCGGCAACAATCCGCCACCGCCACCCCCGGTCACGCTCGCCGACGGACAGTTCGTCCTCGAGCGCATCGAGGGGCTCGGCATTCACGCCACCGGCACGAACGACAGCGCTACCGACGCTGAGGGCAAGTTCAAGTTCGTGGTCGGGCAGGACGCGCAGCTGTTCGTCGGCGACGCGACGAATCGCCTGGTCGTCGGCACTGTGACCCCGACCCAAGTTCCCAACGGCGTTGCGGTCCTCGGCCTGCAGGATGTGAAGGAAGTGCAGAACGACAAGGACCAGGTGCTCGGCAACATCCTCGTCCTGTTGCGCGCCCTCGATGCCGACGGCGATCCGACCAACGGCGTGAAGATCGATGCCGCGGCCAACGCAGCGGCCGCCGCCGCCGTGACCGGCGGCAAGACGGTCAACTTCGATCAGGACGCAGCAGCATTTGCCGCGGACCCGGTGATCGCCGCGGTGCTCGCCGATCTCAACCGGCAGCTCGGCGACGCCAAGGCGGCATTGCTCGACTTCACCGAGCTGTTCCCGCAGAGCCGCTCCAGCTCGATCGCGCTCACCAGCGACAACACTCGCGTGGTCGTGGCGAATCGGCAGAAGGCCTCGGTCTCCGTGATCCGCGTCCGCGACGCGAATGGCGCTGATGCCGAGCAGCGGCTCGCCGAAGTCACCGTGGGCAAGGAGCCGCGCTTCGTCGCGATCAGCCCGGACGACAAGCGCGCGTTCGTCACCAGCGCGGTCGCCGGCACGATGTCCGCGATCGATCTGACTCTGCAGCAGCCGGCATTGGTCGGCGCACCTGTCGACGTCGGCATCGAGCCGCGCGGTATCGCGGTGACCCCGAACGGCACGTACGCCTTCATCGCAAATCACACCGTCGGCGACGTGACGATCGTGCGCCTCTCCAACATGCAGGTTGCGGGCAAGGTGCACACGGGCGGCAATCCTCTGGCCGTAGTGATCACCAACGACGGCGACAAGAACGACGACGACGAGCGCGTGTTCGTGACACGCCTGTTCGGCGAGCTGATCGATCCTGCGCGCCCCGATGGCTTCGATGACGCGAAGCAGGGTGTGATCGATACGTTCACGGTCGGCGAGGCGGTCGCGGGCACCCCGCAGATCGCGCAGCTGCACCTCGCGCCGCTGGCTTCGGGATTCAACGCAGACCGCCGCCAGTTCTGCACCAAGACGCGTGAAGCGCTCGAAGTGGGCGTGGGCGCGGAGAAGGTGATCTTCTTCAACAGCGGCGCGGATGGCGTGCCCGACGATCCGGACAACAACAACCTGGCGAACGAGACGTTCTGCCCGGATGTTGATTCGGACAATGCCGCCATCGACGGCCCGATCCAGAAGGTGCCGCAGAAGGTGTATCCGAACATGCTGTTCTCCGCGCTGGTGCGCGGCCGGCAGCTGTACGTGCCGAACATCGGCGCCTCGCCCGAGCCGCCGGTGCGGTTCAATGTGAACGTGCAGGGCCTCGTCGGCGTGATCGACCGCACGCAGGGCGCGGCAGGCGCAGAGAACCCTGCGCTCACGTTGAACTTGAACTCGCAGGTAGTGAAGGAAAAGCAGCCACTGCCGCCGGCGGACAAGGAGACGCTCGATCGCGTGTTCCTCAACGATCTGGTCGCCGTAGAGGCGGATCGCATCGGACGCAACTTCCTGTTCGTCAGCCGCGGCGGCAACTACGTGCTGCGCGCCAGCCTCGACGCAACGGGCAAGCTCAACATCCTCGACGGCAGTGCGCAGCCGAAGGCCCAGCGATTGCAGACCGGCAACATGCCGACCGGCGTCGTCATGAGCAGCGATGCCAAGCGCGCCTACGCCAACAACGAGATCAACACCTCGGTGACGGCGCTCGATCTCGAGCACAACGTCGTGCTGAAACGCGACATCGATTCCAGCACTCCGCCCGCGCCGGGCTCGCAGGAGCATCGCAACCTGGTCGGCAAGCTGGTGTTCTTCACGGCGCTCGGCGTGCCCGACGTGCTCGACACCACCAACGACGGCCAGTTCGATGTGGCGCTGCGGGACATCGATCCGCTCAAGAACCGCGGCAAGGCGTCGGACAACGGCTGGTCGAGCTGCTCCTCGTGTCATGACGACGGCCACAGCGACAACGTGACCTGGATCTTCGAGACCGGTCCGCGCCAGACGATTCCGCTCGAAGGCATGTTCACGCACGATGTGCCCGACGTCGCCGGCCGACTGCTCGATCAGCGCGTGCTGAACTGGAGCGCGGTGCGCGGCTCGAATACGGACTTCAACGCGAACTCGATCGGCATCCAGGGCGGCAAAGGCTTCGCCACGGAAACGCAGACGGGTGATCACACCGGATTCGTGTTCAACCACGGCCCGATCTTCGGCGTGAGCGACTCGCTGGACGCGCTGCAGGAGTGGGTGACCACTGTGCGCGCGCCGATCGTGCCGCAGCTCGCCAATGCGACTGCAGGACGCGCGGTGTTCGAGGAGCATTGCTCCAGCTGCCACGGCGGCGCGAAGTGGACCAAGAGCCAGACGCTGCCGTTGTTCGAGCGCCAGCCGGCGACCAACAGCGGGCTGCTGGCGATGTTCCCGCAGAACCCGATCGGCGTGGGCTTCTTCGACGTCGGCGGCGTGAAGCCGTTCGATGCGGATGTGGCCGTCAACGGTCCGCAGCTCCTCTCGATCAACGGCGCCCAGGGCGCTCTCAAGATCCTCGATGACGTCGGCACCTTCACGGCGGCGAATGCACCGGGCGGAGAGCTCGAGATCCGCGGTGCTGCTGCAGTCGGCACGAAGGACACGACGCCGGGCGTGCAGTCGACGCAGGGCTTCGGCGCCTTCGGCGTGGCGGGCTTCAACTCGCCTTCGCTGCTCGGTCTGAGCCTGTCCGCGCCGTACTTCCACGATGGCTCAGCCCAGACGCTGGAGGCAGTCGCCGGCCGCCACAGGATCACGTCGCCTGACGGCCAGGGCGGCACGATCACGGCGACGATTGCCGAGACGCTCAGCCAGCAGGAGCTGACTGATGTGCTGAACTTCGTGCGCACCATCGACGACAACACGCCGAAGTTCGATTCCGCCACCGACGCCTTCATCCTGGAGAACCCGGCGCCCTGACTCCCGACCCCGCGGGTCTACCATCGACCCCGGGACACTACGAGCCGCACACTCCGGTGTGCGGCTTTTTTTTCGGGAAGAAAGACTATCTCGCCAGGCCCGCCAAGGAAGACCAGGAAAATCCAACTCCTTTTCAGTTCGGAATTCTCGAATTCTTGGTCTTCCTTGGCGTCTTGGCGAGAGACATTTTCAGATTCTCGCTTCTGGCTCCGCAAACCACGCCGGAACTTGCTTCTCCCAACGCACGTACGCCCGGCCAGGGTTGGAGCAAGCCAGAATGCTGTTGTTTAGGTCGCTGCGGAGGAAGATTGAAGAACCAGCAATGCCTCTCGCCAAGACGCCAAGACGCCAAGGTCAGAAACTCGGAATTCAGACTTTAGAAATTCGAAGTTCCAAGGTCTGACTTACAACCGGAACTCGAACATGACGTGCTCGCGCTCGCCCGGGTCGCCGCCGACCGACGCATACAAGCGCATCGCTGCCGCAAGTCGCGGTCCGTCAGGACCCAGGCCTGCGAACAGCCGAGAGCCCGGCCGGCGTCGAACAGCAGGCGGAGCAGCGCCTGGGCCAAGCCGCGCCGGAGGTGAGTAGGCGCGACGCCGACTTCGTTGATCCAGAGCTCCGGCGGCTTGTCGGGGTGTACGTAATGCACGCCCGAAGCGAAGCCGACGACGACTCCGTCATCGAGCGCGACGGCAAGGTGATGCCGGGCATCGTCGAGGAACTCGCGCGCCAGCGCGGGCTGGACGGCGTTGTCGAAAACACCGTCGGCGACGCGATCGAGGACCGCGGCGTCGCCCGCTCGCAGGTTGCGGAATTCAATCGCCATGGCCGAATCTTCGCAGATGCGCCGCGACCGTGGCAGGATTCACGCATGGCAAGCTGGCAGGCCAAGGCAACGAGCTTCGTATTACGGCACTGGTTCAAGCCGATGCTGGCGCGTGCGCCCGACGCGCTCGCGGCGCGCAAGATCATGAACGGCCGGACCCGGCCGCCGCCGCGGGGCGTGCGGGTCGTCGCCGGCACGGTCGGCGGTGTCGCCGGCGAGTGGATGAGCGCAGATGGCGTGCCGACGATCGCGACACTGCTCTACCTGCACGGCGGCGGCTACTTCGCTTGCACGCCGCAAACCTATCGTCCGGTCACGTCTTCGTACGCGCTGGCCGGGTTCAGGACCTTTGCGCCCGACTACCGGCTCGCACCCGAGCATCCGTTCCCGGCAGGCCTCGAGGATGCGGTCGCCGCTTACAGCGGCCTGCTGGAGAACCATGCTCCGCAGCAGATTGTCGTCTCCGGTGACTCAGCCGGTGGCGGCTTGAGCATGGCGCTGTTGTTATCGCTGCGTGATCGCGGCCTGCCGATGCCGGCCGCTGCAGTGCTGTTCTCGCCATTCGTCGATCTCGCGGCGACCGGAGAGTCGGCACGTATCAACAGTGCACGATGCGCTATGTTCGACAGCGAATCGTTCGGACGCGCGGCGGGATATTACGTGGGGCAGGGTGACCGTCGCGCTCCGCTCGCGTCACCGCTCTACGCGGATCTGCACGGACTGCCGCCGCTGCTGATCCACGTCGGTGCAGACGAAACGTTGCTCGATGATTCGCGGCGCCTGGCCGAGCGGGCGCAACGCGCAGGCGTCAAGGTAGAGCTGAAAATCTGGCCGGCAGTGCCCCACGTCTGGCAACTCTTCCGAGGCTGGATTCCGGAAGGGCGCAGCTCCCTGCGCGAAGCGGGCATGTTCTTCGCGCGGGAAGTCAATGGCTGAGAGCCGGCCGATAACGCTGCAGCTCATCGAGAGCCGCACCGTTTCAGGTCTGTTCGATCTGCCCGCGAATGCGCACGCGTGTTATGTGTTCGCTCACGGTGCCGGCGCTGGCATGAATCACCCGTCGATGGCGCTGGTCGCCGACGATCTGTCCCGGCAGGGCGTCGCAACGTTGCGTTATCAATTCCCGTACATGGAGAGCGGCTCGCGCCGGCCCGATCCGCCGGCGCTGTGTCACGCGACCGTTCGCGCTGCAGTCGCGGAGGCTGCGCGTCTGGCGCCGGGGCTGCGGCTCGTGGCCGGCGGCCGATCGTTCGGCGGGCGCATGACTTCGCAAGCACAAGCGCTCGCGCCGTTACCGGGCGTGAGCGGCCTGGCCTTTCTTGCCTTTCCGCTGCATCCCGCCGGTCGCCCCTCGCACGAGCGCGCCGATCATCTGTCGAAAGTGAACATCCCGATGCTGTTTCTGCAGGGCACCCGCGACGACCTCGCGACGCTGGACCTGCTGCAACCGGTTGTGCACAAGCTCGGCACACGCGCTACATTGAAGCTGCTGCAGGACGCCGATCATTCGTTCCACGTGCGCGCCTCCTCGGGCCGGCGCGACCCGGACGTCCGGCAGGAGGCCGTGCTCGCGCTGCTGGACTGGATCGCGAAACTGACGTGACCGACAAGAAGAAGCTCAAGATAGCCGCAGCCATCTCGCTGTCGTTCACCGGCATCGTCGTGCTGATCATGGCGTTGCTGATCCAGCGCGTGATCACGTTTCAGATGGCGATGTTGATGCTGGTCGCGCTGCTCGGCCTGTATTTCGGTTTCGGCGTGCTCATTGCTCTGTACCGCTTTACCGGACGGCTCAAGTAGCCGTGTAGGGGAACTTCCCCGCAACCGGGGACGTTTGCGCTGGAACGTTTGTCTCTGGCGGGAGGAGATCATGAACTTCAGGATCCTGTGGGCCGCATTGGCGGCGACGGCGGCACTCGGCATGGCCGCGTGCGAAAAGCAAGGCCCTGTGGAACGCGCTGGCGAAGAAGTCGACGAAGCGGTCGACACGATCAAGAACGGCGGCGAGGAGTCCACTTCCAACAAGGTGGACGACGCGCTGGATGAAGCGCGCGACGCGGCCGAAGACGCGACCAAGAAGTGACGGGCGCGCCCCACGCTGCGACGTGGGGCACTCCCTGGTAATCATCCCGGCTGGACAGCGGCACCGGTAGTGTTTCACTCACCGGCCAACCCCTACAGAGGGACGGTGCGAATGACCGCGTCAGACGGCGTGGCTGTGCAGTCGGGTGCGCGCATCATGATCGTCGAGGACGAGCGCATTCTTGCGCTCGACCTGGCAGAGACGCTCGACGAGCTCGGCTATACGGTCGCGGGCATGGCGTCGCGCGGCGACGAGGCGATCGAGCTGGCGCGGCGGCTAGATCCGCAGCTGATCCTCATGGACGTACGGCTCGACGGCGACCTCGACGGCATCGCGACGGCCGAGACGATTCGTGACGAGCACGACGTGCCGGTCGTGTTCCTCACTGCTCACGCGGATGACGACACGTTGCACCGTGCGACCTCGTCGGACGCCGCCGCCTACCTCGTCAAGCCGTTCAAGGCGCCGGACCTGCGTTGCGTCATCGAGATTGCGCTTCACAAGCACGCCGCGGACCGGCGTCTGCGCGAGAACGAGCGATGGCTGGAGCAGACGCTGCAGCAACGTACCGCGGCGCTGGAAGCCACCAACCGCGAGCTGGAGGCGTTCAACTATTCGGTCGCTCACGATTTGCGCGCGCCGTTGCGCGGCATCGACAGTTTCAGCCAGTTGCTGATCGAGCGCTATTCGCAGCGGCTCGACCACGAAGGCCTCGCGTACCTCAATCGCGTGCGCGCGTCCGCTTCGCGCATGTCGCAGCTCATCGACGCGCTGTTGTCACTGGCTCAGGTCGGTCGCAGCGACATGCAGCCGCTCGACCTGGATTTCTCGCAGCTGGTGCAATCGGTCACGAGCGAGCTCGCGGCGGCGAATCCCGATCGCAACGTCCCGATGGTCATTGCGCCCGGCATGCGTGCCTACGCTGATCCGCGGATGTTGCGGATCGTCGTCGCGAACCTGCTGGAGAACGCATGGAAGTTCACGGCGCGGCGTCAGCGTCCTGCCGTCGAGGTCGGCCCGGTGCAGAACACCGCGCTGCCGACCTACTACGTGCGCGATAACGGCGCGGGCTTCGATCCGGCGTATGCGTCGCGACTGTTCGGCGCGTTCCAGCGCCTGCATCCGGACCGCGAATTCCCCGGCACCGGCATCGGGCTGGCGATCGTGCAGCGGGTGATCGCACGTCACGGCGGCACCGTCTGGGCGGATTCCCGGCCGGACCAGGGCGCGACGTTCTATTTCACGTTGCCGCGACAATCGGGCTGAGAAGTGGTCTGCGGCGAAGATAAAGAATAAGAAAATTCTCTCGCCAAGACGCCAAGACGCCAAGGAAGAGTCGAGAAGTGGCCGAATTCAGAATTCCGACTGCGGAAACTCTGAATTCTTCCTTGGCGTCTTGGCGAGAGATATTCCGGTTCCCTTCCGCTCCGCTGCGACGTCATGGACTGGGGCCCGCTGCGGCTGACCCGCTACAATTGGGCATCCATGCTGCCTGCACGCCATGAAACGCCCGCTTGACCGCTACGCCGAGAAGCGGGCGTTCTCGCGCACGCCGGAGCCGGCGCCGAAGCTGCCCACCGGCCGGAGCGGGCCGCTGCTGTTCGTCATCCAGAAGCATGCAGCACGGCGGCTGCACTACGACTTCCGCCTCGAGCTCGACGGCGTCCTCAAATCCTGGGCCGTACCCAAGGGCCCCTCACTCGAATATGGCGACAAGCGGCTCGCGGTCGAGGTCGAGGACCATCCGTTCGATTACGGCTCGTTCGAGGGCGTCATTCCCGCAAAGGAATACGGCGCGGGCAACGTCATCGTGTGGGACTGCGGCGTCTACTCGCCCGACGAGGACAACCGCTACTCGTTCGGCAATCGCGAGGAGGCGGAGGAGCGCGTCCGCACCGAGCTCGCCGAGGGCAAGCTGAGCTTTTTCCTGCGCGGCGAGAAGCTGAAGGGATCGTTTGCGCTGGTGCGCACCTCGACCGACAAATCCTGGCTCCTGCTCAAGCACAAGGATCGCTTCGTGAGCGGCGGCAGCAGCGACGTGCTGGCGCGCAGCCGTTCGGTGCTTTCGGGACGCTCGCTCGATGAGCTCGCCGCCAACGGTGCCGAGCGCCTCGACGCCGCAGTGCTCGGGCCGGC
The DNA here is from genome assembly GCA_044866955.1 of Steroidobacteraceae bacterium. GTDB lineage: Bacteria > Pseudomonadota > Gammaproteobacteria > Steroidobacterales > Steroidobacteraceae > Steroidobacter. Next base: position 2,184 of record JBIOUH010000065.1, on the reverse strand, counting down.
GGGTCCGCAGGAAGCGATTCCGAAGAAGCTCGAGCCCATGCTCGCGGAAAGCGGCGATGAGCCGAAGTCGGATCCGCAGTGGCTGTACGAGCCGAAGGTCGACGGCTATCGCGTCATCGCCTTCCTCGAAGACGGAGAGGTGCGGCTGCAATCACGTCGCGGCATCGATCTCACCACCGCTTTTCCCGAGATCGTTGCGGATCTGAAGGCCCAGGCCGTCGATTCGATGATCGTCGACGGCGAGATCGTCGCGCTCGATGCGACCGGCCGTCCCTCGTTCAATGCGCTGCAGAACCGGCGCGAGCTGAAGACGCCCAATGAGCTCGCCGCCGCGCAGCGCGAATCGCCGGTGATCCTGTTGTGCTTCGACCTGCTGCATTTCGCCGGTGTCAATCTGCGCGGCGCGCGATACATCGACCGGCGGCGCTATCTCTCGCAATGCTTGCTGACGTCCCCGCATCTGCAGCTGGTGCACACCTCGGACGACGCCGAGAAGCTCTATGCCGCTTCGCTCGACGCAGGCTTCGAAGGCATCGTGGCGAAGCGCAAGGACAGTCCCTATCAGCCGGGCAAGCGTTCCGGCGCGTGGCTCAAGCTGAAGGCGACGCAGACTGCGGAATTCGTAGTCGGCGGCTACACGAAAGGGAAGGGCGCGCGCGAGGCGCTCGGCTCGCTGCTGCTGGGCTACTGGAGCGGCAGCAAGCTGCACTTCGCCGGTCATGTCGGTTCCGGCCTGGACGACAGGGTCGTCGCGGAGCTCGCCAGGCGCTTCGCGAAGCTCGAGCGCAAGGCACAGCCGTTCGTCGAAAAGCCCCCGCTGCATCGGCCGACCACGTGGCTCGACCCCGAACTGGTCGTGGAAGTGAGCTTCGGCGAGTGGACACCAGACGGCATGCTGCGCGCGCCGGTGTTCGAGCGCGTGCGCGATGACATCGAGTCCCGCAGCATCAAGGGCGGACCGAAGGCGAAGCGCGCCAAGCCGGCGCGGCTGGTCACGCCGCCGGACGAAGTCGGCGAGGTGTTGCAGCAGCTGGAGAACCAAGCGAAAAGCTTCGACCTGCTGGTCGGCGGCGCGAAGCTCCGGCTCACGAATCTCGATCGCGTCTACTGGCCCGCCAACCCGGAGCTGAAGCAGCCGGCGATCACGAAGCGCGACCTGGTGCGCTATCTCGCGGCGGTATCTCGCTACATGCTGCCGCATCTGCGCGACCGGCCGCTGACGATGATCCGCATGCCCGAGGGCATCACCGGCGAGCGCTTCTATCAGAAGCACTGGGAGCAGGCGCGTCCCGACTTCGTGCCGATGGTCAGCGTCTACTCCGGGCACAAGGACGAGAAGCACCAGTACGTCGTCGCGAACAATCTGCCGACGCTGCTGTGGCTCGGTCAGAGCGGCACGCTCGAGTTCCACGTGTGGCACTCGCGCGCCAATGTCGCGGGCGACGCGGCGAACAAGAACACCGACTACGACAGTTCCGAGGAATCCCTGTCGGACTCGGTGCTGAACTACCCGGACTACCTGGTGTTCGACATCGATCCCTATATCTATTCCGGCAAGGAAGCGGCGGGCGAGGAACCGGAGTTCAACAAGAAGGGTTTCGAGGGCGGCCGGCGCGTCGCTTTCTGGCTGCACGCACTGTTGAAGCAGATGTCGCTCGAAGCGGTCGTGAAGACTTCGGGCAAGACCGGCCTGCACGTGTTCGTGCCGATCAATCGCACGCTGACGTTCGACGGCGCCCGGCAAATCACCGAGATGGTCGGGCGGCACCTGCTCAAGGAGCACCCGAAGGAGATCACGATGGAGTGGGCCACCCAGAAGCGGACCGGCAAGATCTTCATCGATCACAACATGAACGTCCGCGGCAAGACGCTGCGGGTCGCCTATTCGCCGTGCGGCTCGCCGGGCGCTACGGTTTCGATGCCTTTGACCTGGGAAGAGCTCGAAGCCGCCGACCCGACCGACTTCACCATTAATAATGTGCTGCCGCGATTGGAAAAATCGGGCGACCGGTGGCATGATGCGCTCTCGTCAAAACAGAGCCTTGCAGACGCTTTCGGAAGTAAATTGAAATAAGTTACGGGCGAACAAATTTAGGTAGGCATGCTCCATGGCTGCACCACGCTCCATCGGCTCTCTCACGGTCTCGTTCGGGCTGGTCGCGATCCCCGTGAAGCTGTTCACGG
>JBIOUH010000064.1:0-41464 GCA_044866955.1 Steroidobacteraceae bacterium | reverse complement strand
CAGGGGCGACGCGACTTCGGCGTGGTCGTCGACGGCGTCTCCGACGTGGTCGACGTCGCGCTTGCCGAGGTCAAGCCGGCGCCGGAGCTCGGCGCGCAGGCGAATACAGAGTTCATCGCGGGATTGGCCGCGGTGTCGGGACGCATGGTCATGCTGCTCGATATCGATCGGCTCATCGGCGGGGAAGTCGCGGCTGCGACTTCGTTGCCCGTCGCGGCCAACGGGTGAAGAAGGAGGAAGCGGTTGGCGGTTAGCGGTTGGCGGTCAGTGCAGATGACACAGATTTCCGCCTCTTCTCTCCACTAACCGCCAACGGCCAACCGCTTTTGTCGCCATGCAACCGCCAGCCCTCAACCCGACCACCTTCTCCGATACCGGCGCCTACGGCCCGGTTCTGGGAGATGCCGAGTTCGAGTTCATTCGCCACGTCGTCGGCGAGAACGCGGGCATCGTGCTCGGCCCGACCAAGCGTCAGCTGGTGCAGGGCCGGCTCGCCCGGCGGCTGCGCGATCTCGGGATGCGCTCCTACCAGGATTACTGCGAGCACTTGCGGTGCTCGGGGCCCGAGGAGCTGGTCGGACTGATCAATGCGCTGACCACCAACGTCACCTCGTTTTTCCGCGAGAACCATCACTTCGATGCGCTCGCGGATTTCATGCTGCCCGAGGCGATGGAGCGCAATGCCGACTCGCGCCGCATCCGCATCTGGTCCGCCGGCTGCTCGACGGGCGAAGAGCCGTACAGCGCTGCGATGGTCGCAGCCGACGTCTTGCCGGTGGGCTGGGACTTCAAGATCCTCGCGACCGACATCGACAGCGAGGTGATCGGCTTCGCGCAGCGAGGCATCTACCCGCTCGATCGCGTTGCCTCGCTGACGCCGGAGCGGCTGCGCCAGTCCTTTCAGAAGGGTATCGGCCTGCAGGTCGGCAAGGCGATCGTCAGGGCCCAGGTGCGCGCCGCGGTCACGTTCCGCGTTCTGAATCTGCTGCACGCCTGGCCGATGCACGGACCGTTCGACGTCATCCTGTGCCGCAACGTGATGATCTATTTCGACCAGAAGACGCGCGAGCGGCTGGTCGAGCGCCTGGTGCAGATGCTCGTCCCCGGCGGCTATCTGTGCATCGGTCACTCCGAGTCGATCCACAACGTGGCGCGAGTACGGTCGGTCGGACGGACGATCTATCGCAAGCACGCAGACGACGGTCATGGCGGCTGAACGCACCGCCAAATCGTCGTTGCCGCGCGCGCTGCCCGGCTTCGAATCCATCCGCCGCTGGTACAACGCGACGGGCATGCCGACTGCGCGCATCCTTCCCGGCGAGTACTACGTGACCCGCGAAGACGAAGTGATCGACACGGTGCTCGGTTCGTGCGTTGCGGCCTGCATCCGCAACCCGCGGCTCGGCATCGGCGGCATGAATCACTTCATGCTGCCGCGACCGAGCGGCCTGGGCGGCGACACCTGGGAGAACGTAGCGGGCCGCGCGACGCGCTATGGCTCCGCTTCGATGGAGCAACTGATCAATCGCGTGCTGAGCGCCGGCGGCGAGCGCAAAGAGCTCGAAGTGAAAATCTTCGGCGGCGGTCGCGTCCTGTCGAGCCTCTCCGACATCGGCGCTCACAACATCACCTTCGTGCGCGAATTCCTGCGCAAGGAAGGATTGAGGATCCTCTCCGAGGACACCGGCGACACATGCTCGCGCCACGTGCACTACTTTCCGCGCACCGGCCGGGTCCGCGTGCGTCACCTGAGCCCGCGCACGCTCGACGTCGGCTCGCACGAGCAGCGCTACCTGGACCGCCTGGAGCGGACCCCGGTGGCGGGCGAGATCGATCTGTTCTAGGCGCAGCATGACCATCAGAGTTCTAGTGGTCGACGACTCCGCGCTGGTGCGCAAGCTCCTGAGCGTGATGCTCGACCGTGCGGTCGGAATCGAGGTCGTCGGCACCGCGAACGATCCGTACGCCGCACGCGAGAAGATCAAGCGGCTCAACCCGGACGTGATCACGCTCGACATCGAAATGCCGCGCATGGACGGGCTCACCTTCCTCGAGAACCTGATGCGGCTGCGGCCGATGCCGGTGGTCATGGTGTCATCGCTGACCCAGAAGGGCGCTGATGTCACGCTGCGGGCGCTCGAGCTCGGCGCGGTCGACTTCGTCGCCAAGCCGCGCATCGACATTGCGGGCACGCTCGAGGATTACGAGGCAGAGCTCGTCGCGAAAGTCAGGGCCGCCGCGGCTGCGCGCGTCGTGCCGCGTCTGACGCCGAGATCTGCGCGGACAGTGGATGAGCGTCACAGCACATCTGCAGTGCTGCCGGCAATGAAGGTGCAGGCAATGCTGCGCACCAGCGAACGCATCATCGCTGTCGGCGCGTCGACGGGCGGAACCGAAGCGATTCGCGAGGTGCTCGCCGAGATGCCGCCCGACGCGCCGGCGATCGTCATCTCGCAGCACATCCCCGCGGCTTTCAGCAAATCGTTCGCCGAGCGCATGAATCGCTGCTCGGCGATGGCGGTCTGCGAAGCGCAGGACGGACAGCAGATCCTGCCGGGCCACGCATACATCGCTCCTGGCGATCGACATCTGCTGATCGAGCGCGACGGAGCACGTTATCTGTGCCGCCTCAGCGATGGCCCGCACGTCAATCGGCACCGTCCGAGCGTCGATGTAATGTTCCGATCGGTGGCCCAGCACGTCGGTCCCAATGCGGTCGGCGTCCTGCTCACCGGCATGGGCGACGACGGCGCGCGCGGCCTCAAGGAAATGATGGAGCGGGGCGCGGGCACGATTGCCCAGGACGAGGCCAGCTCGGTGGTCTGGGGCATGCCCGGAACCGCAGTCCGGCTCGGGGCCGCCATGCACGTGCTGCCGCTGCAACACATCGCAGTCCAGGTGCTGAACCTGGCCGCGGCGGCTGCCGCCGCATGACATAACGCAACACTCAAGTCCGACGCCGCAAGGCCGATAGCCGCATCATGACGACATCGAAGGCGACAAAACACGAGGAAACGACGCTGCCAGGGGACTCCACGGCCGCATTTGCGTTCGTGACCGAGCTGGCCAAGGAAGTTTCCAGCGGCAAGGTGGAGCTGCCTTCTTTTCCGGACGTCGCCGTGCGCGTCCGCAAGGTGCTCGCCGACGAAGCCGTCGCGAACGAGCAGATCGCGCGCATCGTCGGCTCGGATGCCGGCCTCGCGGCTCGCGTGATGTCCCTCGCGAACTCGGCCGCGTTGAATCGCACCGGCCGCGCGGTCGCGGATCTGAAAACCGCAATCAACCGCATCGGGCACAACAACGTGCGCACCGCTGCAGTGTCGTTCGCCATCGCCCAGCTGCGTCGCGCCAGTGAGCTGCGCAACATCGCGCAGGACCTGGAACGCGTCTGGCAGGAAGCTACGCTGGTCGCCGCACTCGCTTACTCGATCGGCAGCCGCTGCCAGGTCAATGCCGACGAGTCGATGCTCGCCGGCCTGCTGCACAACGTCGGCAAGCTCTACATCCTGGCGCGCGCCAACCGTCACGGGAATCTGTTCCGCGATCCGCCGGTGCTGGCCCAGGTGATGCGCGACTGGCACGCCAACGTCGGCAAAGCGATCGTCGAGAACTGGGGCTTCCCCGAGCACATCGCCGAGGCGATCGGCGAGCACGAGAACATCGATCGCATGGTCGAGAAGGCCGACGTCGTGGACGTGCTGACGGTTGCCGTGATGGCCGCCGGCTTCATGGGTCACGAAGTGGACTTCGAGCTGAACATGCAGGGCGTAAAGGCCTTCAGCCGCCTGCGCCTGGACAACGGCAAGTGCGCCGACATCATGCAGAACTGCGGCGACGAGATCTCGGCACTGCGCTCCGCCCTTGGCGACTAACTATTAGGTGCGGGCCAGGCTGCAGCCTGACCATTCCAGGATTCCCGCGCTCTTTCCTGCTTCCGGGAATGCCTTATGTCGCTCCACCCGGATTCCACTAGGAACCAAGTACAGGTGGAAACGTACTGATTGCACAGACTCAGTGGACGGGCAGCATCCGGGGCATGGTCGGCAAGATTCTCGTTGCAGAGGACGATCCGGAAGCACGTGAGCTGCTGCTGCTATTGCTCGAAGGCGGCGAATACAGCCTGCTCGAAGCAGCCGACGGCATGGAAGCGCTGGACCTGCTGCGCGCCGAGCAACCCGATCTCCTGATCACCGATATCGTCATGCCGCGCATGGACGGCTACGAGCTCGTCCGCCGGCTGCGCGAGGACGACCGCACGGCGCACACCTCCGTCATCTTCTGTTCGGCGTCCTATCACGAGCGCGAAGTGCGCGAGATGGCGCGCTCGCTAGGGGTGCAGAGCACGCTGGCCAAGCCCTTCGATCACAAGACCGTGCGCACCGTCGTCGATGCCACGCTCGCCGCACGCTCGTCGCTTGCCGACACGGTCTCGACGCCGGCAGTGCAAGTCATCGGCAACGCGCAGGAACGGCTGAGCGCGCTGGTCGCATTCAGCCGGCGCCTGTTCGGTCATACCGAGGCTGAAGCGATCGTCGAATCGACCTGTCATGCAGCCCGCGACATTCTGCTAGCGCAGTGCGCGCAGCTCGTGCTCGCCGACGACGAAGGCACGCGTCACACCTGCACGGCCAGCGGTCTTTCGACTGAGCAGGTCGAGCGGCTCCTGCGCACGCGCATGTATACGGAGATGTTGCAGTCGCTGGAGAAGGGCGGTTGCGCGCTGTTTCCGATGGTGCCGGCCGACACCTCGCCCAGCGGCGGCACGAATCAGCCCGGCGATTTCGTCTCCATGCTCGGCGTGCCGGTTGCGTCCGTCAGTCATCACTACGGCTATCTGTGCGTCATCAATCGCATCGGTCTGCCGGGGTTCACCGACGAGGATCTCGCCGTCGCTCGCGCGATCGCCGCGCAGGTCGCCGTCGCGTATGAGAACGCGCGCCGCTACTACGATCTCGAGCTGCGGGTCGCCGAGCGTACGGCGGAGCTCGAAGTCGCGAATCGCGAGCTCGAAGCCTTCTCGTATTCGGTCGCTCACGACCTGCGCGCGCCGCTGCGACTGATTCATGCGCACGTGCAAATGCTGCGCGACTACCGCGGCTCGCCGACGGCGCGCGAGCCGCTGATTCATCTGGATCAGATTCAGCGCGGCGCGCGCGAGATGAGCTCGCTGATCGACGGGCTGCTGGCCCTGTCGAGGATCAGCCATATGGAGATGCGGCGCGAGATGACGTCGCTCGATGAGCTGGTCAAGCGCGCGGTCAACCAGGTGCGTCAGGAGAGCGGCGATCGCGTCGTCGAATGGCGGCTCGCCTCGCTACCCTCGGTGGCCTGCGATCCGGATCTGATGCTGCAGGTGTTCGCCAACCTCATCGACAACGCCGTCAAATACTCGCGGCCGCGCGCGCATGCCGTCATCGAGATCGGAGTCGGCATCGCCGACGGCGAGAAATACGTCTTCGTCCGGGACAACGGCGTCGGCTTCGACATGCGCTACGCGCGCAAGCTGTTCGGCGTGTTCCAGCGGCTGCATCGCCAGGACGAGTTCGAGGGCACGGGCATCGGGCTGGCGACGGTCAGCCGCATCATCGAGCGTCACAACGGCCGGATCTGGGCCGAATCGCGCCTCGGTCAGGGCGCCGAGTTCCGTTTCACCCTCGCCGGCCTGTAGGCCGGCTGCGTCAGGCTTTAGCCTGACTCTCATCTCCTTTATCCTTCCTCGATGCAGGAACGATACGATCACGCCGCTGTCGAGCGCGCAGCCCAGGGCTCCTGGGCCGAGTCGCGCGCCTTTGCCGTTGCCGAAGACCCCGCCCGCCGCAAGTACTACTGCCTGTGCATGTTTCCGTACCCGAGCGGACGGCTGCACATGGGCCACGTGCGCAACTACACGATGGGCGACGTGCTGACGCGCTACATGCGCATGCAGGGCTACAACGTTCTGCAGCCGATGGGCTGGGATGCGTTCGGCCTGCCGGCCGAGAACGCCGCGATCAAGAACGGCGTGCCGCCCGCGAAGTGGACCTACGACAACATCGCCTACATGAAAGGGCAGCTGCAGCAGCTCGGCTTCGCCCTCGACTGGAACCGCGAGCTCGCGACCTGCCAGCCCGAGTACTACAAGTGGAACCAGTGGCTGTTCCTGCGGATGCTCGAGCGCGGCATCGCATATAAGAAGACCGGCGTCGTCAACTGGGATCCGGTCGATCAGACGGTGCTCGCCAACGAACAGGTGATCGATGGCCGTGGCTGGCGCACCGGCGCGCTGGTCGAGAAACGCGAGATCCCCATGTACTACCTGCGCATCACCGAGTACGCGCAGGATCTGCTCGACGAGCTCGGCCACATGACCGAGTGGCCGGAGCGCGTGCGGGCGATGCAGGCGAACTGGATCGGCCGCAGCGAAGGCGTGCGCATCGGATTTCCGTACGAGCTGGAAGGTGAGAAGCGCGTACTGAGCGTGTTCACCACGCGTGCGGACACGTTGATGGGCGCGACGTTCTGCGCGGTCGCGGCCGAGCATCCGCTCGCGACCTACGCGGCGCGCAACAACCCGGAGCTCGCGGCATTCGTCGAGGAATGCAAGCGCGGCACGGCGCAGGAGGCGGAGATCGCGCTTCTGGAGAAGCGCGGCATGCCGACGGGACAGTTCGTCACGCATCCGTTGTCGGGCGAGAAGATTCCGGTCTGGGTGGGCAACTACGTGCTCATGACCTACGGCGAAGGCGCGGTCATGGGCGTGCCGGGTCATGACGAGCGCGATTTCAACTTCGCGTTGAAGTACGGCCTGCCGATCCGGTTCGTGATTCGTCCGGCCGGTGCGAGCGTCGAGCAGTTCTCGACGAACGAGTGGCGTGCCGACTACGCGGACTACGGCGTCTGCGTCAACTCCGGCAAGTACGATGGTCTGGACTATCAGGCGGCTGTCGACGCGATCGCTGCAGACCTGCAGGCCAAAGGTCTCGGCGAGAAACAGGTGCAATGGCGTCTGCGCGACTGGGGCATCTCGCGCCAGCGCTACTGGGGCTGCCCGATCCCGCTCATTCTGTGCCCGACGTGCGGCGACGTGCCGGTGCCCGACGCGGATCTGCCGGTCGTGCTGCCGGAAAACCTGGTGCCGGACGGCAGCGGCAATCCGCTCAACAAGACGCCGGCCTTCTACCAGGTGAAGTGCCCGAAGTGCGGCGGCGATGCGCGGCGCGAGACCGACACGATGGACACCTTCGTGGATTCATCGTGGTACTTCCTGCGCTTCGCGTGCGCCGACGACACGCAGGCGATGGTCGACGAGCGCGCCAACTACTGGATGGCGGTCGATCAGTACATCGGCGGCATCGAGCACGCGATCCTGCACTTGCTGTACTCGCGTTTCTGGATGCGCGTGATGCGCGACATGGGCCTGATCAAGGTGAAGGAGCCGTTCGCGCGGCTGCTCACGCAGGGCATGGTGCTCAACAATATCTTCTCGCGGAAGACCGCTGACGGCGGGTTCGAGTATTTCCATCCCGACGATGTGGACGTACAGGTCGATGCGCACGGTGTGCCGGTGAGCGCCACGCTGCGCAGCGACGGCAAGCCGGTCGATTGGGAAGGCATGCGGACCATGTCGAAGTCCAAAGGCAACGGCGTCGATCCGACCGATCTGGTCGAGCGCTTCGGCGCGGACAGCGTGCGCGTGTTCATGATGTTCAAGGCGCCGCCGGAGGACACGCTCGAATGGTCCGATGATGGCGTCGAAGGCTCCGCGCGCTTCGTGCGCCGGCTGTGGCGCATGGTCTGGGAGCATCTCGATAAGGGCCGGCCTGCCCAGGGGCCGATCCCGGACCTGGTCGCGCTTTCTCCGGCGCAGCGTGAAATGCGGCGCCTTGCGCACGCGACCCTCGCGAAGGTTACGGACGACTTTGGCCGGCGCCGCGTGTTCAACACTGCGATCGCGGCGGTCATGGAGCTGATGAATGCGCTGCAGAAGTTCGATGACGCGAGCGAGCAGGGCCGCGCCGTGCGGCACGAGGCGCTCGAGCTGATCGTGCAGATGCTCGCGCCGATCGCTCCGCATATCTGTCACACGCTGTGGGGCGAGCTCGGTCACAAGGATGCGCTCATCGACCATCCCTGGCCGCAGCCCGATCCGCAGGCGCTCGTGCAGGATCGCATCGAAGTCGTCGTGCAGGTGAATGGCAAGCTGCGCTCGAAGGTCGAGGTGGGCGCAAGTGCCAGCAAGGACGAGATCAGCGCCGCAGCCCTGGCCGATGCCACGATTCAGAAGTGGATCGAGGGCAAGCCGGTGCGCAAAGTGATCGTTCCGCCCGGCAACAAACTCGTCAACGTGGTCGTGTGAGCAGGACGACGCAGCCGATTCGCGTCGTCCTGTTCGATGTCGGCGGCGTGCTCGTTCAATTGAGCGGCGTCGCGACCGTGCTCGGCTGGGTCGCGGATCGTTGGACTCCGGCGCAGCTGTGGCACCGGTGGCTGCAATCGCCGGCTGTGCGTGCGTTCGAGACCGGACGCTGCGACGCCGACACCTTTGCCGCCGACCTCGTCGCGGAGCTGGAGCTCGGCGTCGAGCCCGCACTGTTCCTCGAATCGTTCGCCGGCTGGCCGTCGGGTCTGTATCCCGGCGCGCACGAGCTCGTCGCGCGCATCCCCGGTCACATCACACGCGCGCTGCTTTCGAACAGCAACGCGCTGCACTGGGATCGCGTCGTCGACGACTTCGGGCTCGGCGCTCTGTTCGAGCATCGCTTCGTTTCGCACCTCACCGGCAAAATCAAGCCGGACCCCGACGCCTTCGAGCACGTCGTCAGCTCGCTCGGCTGCGACGCCGCCAGCGTCTTCTTCCTCGACGACAACCTGATTAACGTCGAAGCCGCCCGCGCCATCGGCATGCAGGGCGCCGTCGTCAGCGGCATCGAAGGCGCCGAACGAGCCCTCCGGAGTGCGGGAATCCTGCGCTGAGGACAGGGTGTTTGCGGAGGAGAGGGGGGGAGAAGAAATATCTCTCGCCAAGACGCCAAGACGCCAAGGAAGGCAAGAAAAAGAGAATTCTGTTCGGAGATTCTTTTCCGGCCTTGGCGTCTTGGCGTCTTGGCGAGAGACATCTCTTGTTTCTTAATGTCTTCTCCGTAAACCACTTCGCCCCCCAAACCGCCGTGTGTATGTCATTTCCCCTCCCGCCCTGCGGGCGGCAAAGAACCTGCAACTTGTCCCGGCGGGCCCGCGGCCGTACGCTCTCAGCTGAATCCCGGCTTTCGCCCTACGTTCACAGGTGGCTTATGCAAATGCGGGTCGTCGATAACGCGGTCAGCAACGTTCGCAACCAGGTCTCCGCGGAGGAGTGGGCGACGCGCGTCGACCTCGCGGCGTGCTACCGGCTCGTGGCTCACTTCGGTTGGGACGACCTGGTGTTCACGCACATCTCGGCACGGGTGCCGGGCACGCACGACTTCCTGATCAATCCGTACGGGTTCATGTTCGAGGAGATCACGGCCTCGAGCCTGGTGCGCGTCGACCTCGAAGGTAAGAAGACGTTCGAGAGTCCGCACGACATCAACCCGGCCGGCTACACGATTCACAGCGCGATCCATGCCGCACGCGAGGACGCGGGCTGCGTCCTTCACTTGCACACCATGGAAGGCGTGGCGGTCTCAGCGCAGAAGGGCGGACTGCTGCCGATCTCGCAGCAGGCGACGCTGGTGATGCTGAGCCTTTCGTATCACGACTATGAGGGCCTCGCGCTCAACCCGGACGAGAAGGGGCGCCTGCAGAAGGATCTCGGCGATGCGCGCAACCTGATCCTGCGCAATCACGGACTGCTGACCCTCGGCCGCAACGTCGCGGAAGCCTTCCTGAGCATGTTCACGCTGCAGCGGGCCTGCGAGGTGCAGTTGCTGGCGCAGGGGCAGGGCGCCGAGCTGATCGAAATTCCGCAGGCGGTGCTCGACACGGTGCCGGAGTTCTCGCGCATGGTGACGCGCGGAGCGGGCGCCGGGCTCGTCTGGCCGGCGCTCCTGCGCAAGATGGACCGGCTCGACCCGGGCTTCAGAAACTGAAGGTGGCGGTCGGGCTGAAGCCCGACCTACAGCCCGACCTAAAGGCACTGTCCTACACATTCCTCTGAGTGACTTCTGCAACGCGACTGGGGCGCCAATCCTGGTCCGGGGAGCACTTTGCCGCATTTCGCTAGGGTATTACCTGATGTTCAGCCGCCGGGCTGACTGATATTCACCGCAGCGCGATGTCCTGCAAACTCCGCGGCGCAAATTCGTAGGAAGGATGAGCGCGGAAGGAGAGTTCGGATGAAGGCGGAGCGAATAGCGACCCGGATGTCGGTCCTGGGCCGCGCGCTGCCCTCACGGGTGCTGCTGGTCGACGATGACGAGCTGGAGCTGGAGCTGATGGCGGATCGGCTCGCGGCCGCGGGGTTCGAAGTGGCCTGCGCTCGCAACGGCGAAGCCGCGTTGCGGCTCATCGAGCAGCAGTGGTATCCGCTCGTCATCACGGACTGGTTGATGCCGGTAATGGACGGCATCGCGTTCACCGAAGCGCTGCGCAGCCGCGGCGCGACCGACACCTACATCATCATGCTCACGATGCGCGAGGCCAGCGTCGACTACGAACGCGGCTACGTCGCCGGCGTCGACGACTATCTTTCGAAGCGCGTGCCGGACGCGGAGCTGTTTGCCCGCATCACCGCCGCCTTCAACACGCTCGCCCTGCGTCGCTCGCTGAAGGAAGCGCAGGCTGCCCTCGAGCAGGCCGCTGCCGTCGACAACGAGTCCGGCGCTTTCGCGCTGCGCGAGCTGTACACCCGGTTGCATGGGGAAATAAGGCGCGCCCAGCGTTACGGGCGCAAACTGACGCTGCTGACACTGGCCGTGTCCGCAGCAGAGCGCGCGACGGCAGTCAGCGTCGCTATCACGCCGGAGATGCTGCGCGGAATCGTGCAGACGATCGAGAGCGTGGTGCGGCTGCAGATCGACTGGACCGGACGACTCGACATCGAGCAGGGCGCTGCGTTCGCAGTGGTTCTGCCGGAGTCCAGCATCAGCGAGGCGCCGCGGATCAAGGAGCGACTGCTCGACGCGCTGCGCCGCCATGCCGAAAGCCTCGATTCGCTGCAATTGAGCTTCGCGTTCGGCGTGGCTGCGCTCGAGGATTCGGGCCAGCAGAACCCGGCCGTCGATACCGCGGAGATGCTGGAAATCGCAGGGCTGTGCCGCAGTTGCCCGGGCCGCACCGGTCCGGAGCAGCTAGGTGCGGTCCAGCGCAGCGTGGCCTGCCACGTTTCGATCGTCTGCCGCCATGGCTACGTGGTCGACAACGAATGCAGCCTCAAGGCCCGCCCGGTCGCCCGCCGCGGCTCCGATGCCGGGGCGGCCCTGGTCGGCTAGTCAACCCCTATCTGACGAGACTTGATCCTGTTGACCGCCCGGTCTTGCGCCGCGAACATTGGCGGCCATTTGCCGGGGGTCCGCTGTGCCCTATCTCGCGATTCGATCGTTTGTCGTTGCGGTGCTCGTCGCTCTGACGCTGAGCGCCTGCGGGTGGCGCCTGCAGGGCACGGAGAGGTTGTCGCAGACCCTGTCGGTGATCTACGTCGACGCGGACGATCGCTACACCGACTTCAATCGCGCGTTGCGCGACCGGCTGCTCGCCTCCGGCGCGAAAGTCACGGAGCGCAGGGCGGATGCGACGGCGGTCGTACGTATCAGCAAGGATCAGAGCGGCCAGCGCGTCTTGTCGGTTTCGGCTCGCAACACGCCCGAGGAGTACGAAGTGTTCTACACCGTCGAATACTCCGTCGCGAGCGGCAGCACCGAGCTGATCGCGCCACAGCCCCTCGAAGTCACGCGCGACTATAGTTACGACACGACGGCCGTGCTGGCAAAGCAGCGCGAGCAGGCGATCCTGCGCGAAGCCCTGGCCCAGGACCTGGCGTCGCTGGTGCTGAGAAGACTCGCGTCTTTGTGAGAAGGACTCGATCATGGACGAACGTGACGAGCTTCAACAAAAAATTGCGGACATCGGCGGGCGCTACATCCAGCGCACTGCGGGCGAGATCGCAGGCTTGCGGGACCTGATCGCGAAGGTACGGGCGGGCGACGCGGCCGCGCGCAAGGACATCGAGCACCTCGCGCACAAGATCTATGGCAGCAGCGCGATGTTCGGCTTCGATGCCGTCAGCGACCAGGCGCGTGCGCTCGAGCTCGCCGCGAGGGCCGCGACGGACCCGGTAACGCTGGACCAGCTGCAGGAGCATGCCGATCGGCTGGAGCAACAGGTGCAGGCAGCACTGCGCGCGCGGGGCCTGCGGTGACGCGAGTCGAAGCGCATCTCGCCCCACTGACGGGGCTCCTGGCCCGTTATCGACTCGAGCCGGTCGCGGTTGCGCCCGGCGACACGATCCCGGGCTCGTACTGGGGCGAGAGCGAAGCGGGCCTGATCGGCAATCGCATCTACTTTCGCCCCGACACGCCGCTGCATTCGGTGTTGCACGAGGCTTGTCACTTCATCTGCATGGACGATGCTCGTCGGGAGCTGCTGGAGCGCGACGCAGGCGGTGACTACGACGAGGAGAACGCCGTCTGCTATCTGCAGATCCTGCTCGCGAGCGAGCTCGAGGGGACGAGCGCGAATCAGATGTGTCGCGACATGGATGCGTGGGGCTACACGTTTCGCCTCGGCTCCGCGCTGGCGTGGTTCGAGCAGGATGCCGGCGATGCGCGCCGCTGGCTGCTGGCGCACCGGATCATCGATGAAGCCGGCCGTGCGACCGGGAGGTGCCGGCTGTAGCCTACCGAAACTTATCCGTTGCCCGGATCAGCTCGTGCGTGTTGCCGGCCTCGAACGCCGAATGTCCGGCGTCGGGCACGATGTGCATCTCCGCTTCCGGCCAGGCGCGATGCAGCGCCCAGGCCGTCTGCATCGGGCACACGACGTCGTAACGACCCTGCACGATCACCGCCGGGATCTGCCGCAGCCGTGTCACGTTGCGCAGCAGCTGGTCCTCGGATTCCAGGAAGCCCCGGTTCACGAAGTAGTGGCATTCGATGCGTGCGACCGCGATCGCGAACTCCTCTTCGCCCCACTTGTGCAGGTTCTCTTCGTTGATGTGCAGGTAACTGGTCGCGGCTTCCCAGATGGACCACGCGCGCGCTGCCGCGACGCGCGTGGCGCGATCGTCGCTGGTGAGGCGCGCGTAGAACGCCTTGATCAGGTCCTTGCGCTCCGCGGGCGGAATCGCCGCGACGTAGTTCGCGAAGTGATCCGGGAACAGCGCGCTCGCGCCTTCCTGGTAGAACCACCGCAACTCGAACTGCGACAGCATGAAGATGCCGCGAAGAACCACCTCCGTGACTCGCCGTGGATGCGTTTGCGCGTAGGCGAGGGCGAGGGTCGAGCCCCACGAGCCGCCGAACACCAGCCAGCTCTCGATGCCGAGATGCTCGCGCAGCTGCTCCATGTCCGCGACCAGATGCCACGTGGTGTTGTCGACCAGACTGGCGTGCGGCTTGCTCCGGCCGCAGCCGCGCTGATCGAACAGCACGATGCGATAAGCGTCCGGATCGAAGAAGCGACGGGCGCGATTGTCGCAGCCGGCGCCGGGGCCGCCGTGCACGAAGAGCGCTGGCTTGCCCTTGGGATTGCCGCACTCCTCGTAGTAGATCTCGTGAACCGGCGAGACCTTCAGCATGCCGCTGTTGTAGGGCTCGATCGCGGGGTACAGGGAACGGCGTCCGCCGGCGGCGCCGCCCTTGGCGAGGCGCTTGCGCTTGGAGAGCACGGCGTGCCGCGCGTGGCTGCGCTGCTTGTTCGTCGTCGCCTGCTTGCGAACGCTGCGACGGGGAGATTTGCGCTTGCTCGCCATTCGAAGAGCTCCGGACACTTGAGGTGCGGCGGCGCATCGTACTTTACAATGCCGCCTTTCGGAAACACGCGGACACGCGATGCAGTCTCACCTGGCTTCCATCCTCATGCTGCTGGTCACGATGGTGATCTGGGGCAGCACTTTCGCTGTGACCAAGAGCGTCAACGATCAAGTGCAGCCTTTCACGCTCGCGTTCATCCGCGTGGCGATCGGTGCGGTCGTGCTGCTCGCAGGGGCATTCGTTCGCCAGGTGCGCGGCGGCGCGCATTCGAACTGGTCCGCATTGCCGTGGGGCAGGATGCTGGCGATGGCGCTGATCGGCGTCGTCGTGTACTACGCCGTTTTCAACTACTCGCTCGTCTACACTTCTGCGGCGCAGGGAGCGCTCGTCCAGAGTTGCATTCCCGCGATGACTGCGCTGTTTGCGGTGGCATTGCTGCGCGAGCATGCGTCGATGCTGCGCTGGACCGGCATCGTGCTGTCGATGGTGGGCATAGTGATCGTTTTTTCCGGCTCGATCGAGCAGCCCGGCAGCGCCAGCCTGGCCGGCAATTTCCTGATGTTCCTGTCGGCTGTGCTGTGGGGCCTCTACACATCGATGGCGAAGCGGGTAGCGAACCACGACGCACTGCAGGTGACGTCGGGCATTCTCGCGGCCGGTGCGCTGCTGCTGGTGCCGTTGGCGGCCCTCGAGGTCGGCGCCGCAGGCATGCCGCACGTGACTCTGAAGGGCTGGCTCGGCCTGGCCTACCTCGGCGCGGGAGCATCGGGCATCGCATGGATGCTGTACAGCGCGGCGCTGAAACATGTGGATGCGAGCGAGGCGGGTGTCTACACGAACCTCATTCCGATCGTGGGCGTCGTGACCGGCGTGCTGCTCGGTGAGCCGCTGTCGGCGCGCGCGGTCGTCGGCGGCATGGTGGTGCTCGTCGGCGTGTGGTTGACGAGCAGGCAGCCCAATGTGGGTCGGCCTTTAGCCCGACAAGAGACGGAGGAGTCGGGCTGAAGCCCGACCTGCAGTTACTCGGTTGTTCTGGCGACTACCTTCTTTCCGGCGACATACGTCGCGAGTACGCGGATGTCGTCGATTTCGCTTTCCGGGATTTCGAAGTAGTCGCGGTCGACGAGGATGAAGTCGGCCCACTTGCCGGGCTCGAGCGAGCCGGTCGAGTGCTCCATGTGCGCGGCGAAGGCGGCGTCGGTCGTGAACAGGCGCAGTGCCTCTTCGCGCGTCAGCTTCTCCTGCGGATACCAGCCGCCCGGCGGCTTGCCATCGCGATCCTGACGCGTCACTGCTGCGTACAGGCCGTAGAAAGGATTCGGCAGCTCGACCGGGAAGTCGCTGCCGCCGGCGAGTCGCGCGCCCGCGTTGACCAGCTTGCGCCAGGCGTAAGCGCCCTGGATGCGCTGCGGACCCACGCGGTCTTCCGCCATGTTCATGTCGGAGGTCGCATGCGTCGGCTGGATCGATGCGATCACTTCGAGCCGCCCGAAGCGGCGGATGTCGTCGAGCGCGATCACCTGCGCGTGCTCGATCCGCGGACGCAGCGCGTGACGCTGTTCTTTCGTCAGCATCGTCTCGAAGGTGTCGAGCACCAGCCGGTTGCCGGCGTCGCCGATCGCGTGGACGTTCAGCTGCCAGCCCTTCGCAGCTGTCAGCGTCGCCAGGTCCTGCATCTGCTGGCGCGTGGTGATGATGAGACCGCGGTGATGCGGCTGATCGCTGTAGTCCTGCATCAGCGCGGCGCCGCGGCTGCCGAGTGCGCCGTCGGCGTACGCTTTGACGGCGCGCATCTGCAGGCGCTCGTCGAACTCCGGCATGCGCGGTCCCGACTGCATGAGTTTGCGTGAGTCGGGACTGTCGCCCAGCATTGCGTAGATGCGGACTGGCAGTCGACCCGCGGCCGCCAGCTCGCGGTAAAGGTCGTACGTGTGTCCCGGGATGCCGGCGTCGTGCACGCCGGTGATGCCCAGCGACGCGACTTCGTTCATCGCAGCGAGCAGCTGCTGCTTCGTTTCCGCGTCGGTCGCAGGCGGGATGTGTTTCTCGACCAGCTCCTGGGCCGTGTCGACCAGCACGCCGGTCGGTTGACCGGACGCATCCTTGACGATCTGTCCGCCCTGTGGATCGGCCGTGGTCGCAGTGATGCCCGCCACCTTCAGTGCAGCGCTGTTTACCCAGCTCGCGTGGCCGTCGACGCGACTCATGATCGCAGGTCGATCGCCGACGACTGCATCGAGCTCACGCGCGGTCGGGAAGCGGCGTTCCTTCCACAGCACCTGGTTCCAGCCGCGGCCGATCATCCAGCGCGCCTTGGGATTTGCGGCCATGTGCTTGCGGATGCGACCGAGTGCGTCGTCGATGCTCGCCGTGTCGCGCAGGTCGGCTTGCAGTTTCAACTCGCCGAGGCCGAGTACATGACCGTGTGCATCGGTGAGACCGGGCAGCACGTACTTGCCGCCGCCATCGATTACCGTGGCGCCAGCGATAGAGCCTGCCTCGTCATTCGCCGTCAGCAGGCGTTTCACCTTGCCGTCTTCGATGACGACGCCCGTGAACGCTTGCGTGCCTTGCTGCTGCATCGGCGTGACGCCGTGCACATTGCGCACCACCACAGTTTCGGCGCTGACGGTGCCGATTGCGCTGACGGCGATCAGTGCGATGCAGATCCGGCTAAGCATGAGTCACGCTCCGTTGAAGTTCGGCAGGTTGGGCGAGGGCGCGCACCAGCTCCTGCGCATGGATCGGCAGGTCCGCCAGTCGCCGGACGCAGATAGTGAGATTGCGCTGCGCCCAATCGTCGGTGAGATCGATCCGGCGCAGCGACATCGTTTTCATGCTGCGCACAGCAGTCGTTTCGGGCACGACGCCAACGCCGACGTTGCATTCGACCAGGCGGCAGACGGCATCGAAGCTGCGCAGCTGCACGCGCAGCTTGAGCCTTCGTCCCGTGCGCTCGGCCTTCTCCGAGAGAAACCGCTGCAGCGAGCTGGTGCGGTCCAGCCCGACGAAATCGCAATCGAGCGCTTCGGCGAATGCGAGGCGGCCGGCCGCAGCGAGCGGGTGACCCGCTGCGGTCACCAGCACGAAGCGATCGACCCGGAACGGGAACACTTCGAGGCCGGTCACGTCCTCGGTGCCGGCGACGATGCCGATGTCGGCCTGTCCATCGGCGACCGCGGCAACGATCTCGTCGCTGAGTCGCTCCTCGAGGTCGATGTTCACCTGCGGGTGCGAGGCGAGGAACTGGCTGAGGGGTTCCGGCAGGAACTCGGTCAGCGCGTTGGTGTTGGACATCAGCCGGATGTGGCCCTTCAGACCGTCGGCATACTCGCTGAGCTCGCCGCGCATGCGCTCCGCCTGCTGCAGCAGGATGCGTGCGTGATGGATGAGGGTGCGGCCCGCCGGCGTCGGTTGCACGCCCTGGCGATCGCGATTCAACAGCGCCGTGCCCAGCTCGATCTCCATATTGCGGATTCGCGTGCTCGCCGCCGCGACCGCGAGATGCATGCGCTCGGCGCCGGCGGTGATGCTGCCGGCGTCGACGACGTGCAGGAACAGCTTGAGATCGGTCAGATCGAAGCGCATGGGGGCGAGAGTCTAAGGCCTGCGCAGGGGCACGAACATGACCGGCGAGACTTCGGTGGTCTTGATTGCGCCGCCGGCGTCCTTTTCCAGCAGCTTCAGCTGCTGCACGCTGAAGCGTGGACCGACCGGCACGATCAGCCGGCCGCCCGGTTTCAACTGGTCGATCAGCGGCTGCGGAATGTGCTCCGGCGCGGCCGTCACGATGACGATGTCGAAGGGCGCGTGCTCCGGCCAGCCGCCGTAGCCGTCGCCGGTGCGCACGGTGATATTTTCGAATTTCAACTCGCGCAGCACTGCAGTGGCGCTGCGTGCGAGCGTTTCCTCGAGCTCGATCGTGTAGACGTGCCGCACGAGCCGGGCCAGTACCGCCGCCTGGTAGCCGGAGCCGGTGCCGACTTCGAGCACCCGGTCGCCGGGTTGCGGCCGCACCAGCTCTGTCATCAATGCAACGATGTAGGGCTGCGAGATCGTCTGGCCCTGGCCGATCGGCACCGGACCGTCATCGTAGGCGCGAGCCCGTTCGGCCGCGGGAATGAACGCGTGACGCGGCACCTGGCGCATCGCCTCGATGACGCGCCGGTCGCGAATGCCGCGGCCGGCAATCTGCTCGCGAACCATCGCTTCGCGAGCCGCGTCGTACGATGAGTCGTCCTGCGCGCTCACTGGGTCTCCGCAGCCGAAGCATGACAGCGCCGTCAGGCAAGCCCGCAGCGCGCCGGGTCTGCGGGCTGACGCAACGGAATGCAGCAACTGGCGCAGCATGGCGGTTTCTATGGCCTCGCCGGGCAGCTTGGGCCATAATCGGCCCAACGTTCACCTGGATCAACCTGGCGCCTGCACACATAGTTTCATCGTTCGAGTGTTCCAGACCTCTTCGACCCTCCCGCTTCGTCGCGTCCGCCACACCCGGTGGCGCTCTGCTAAGTGAAGCTTTCCGGCGACAACCTCGCTGCCAGCCTGGCCCGTCAGCTCCAGACGATCTATCTCGTGTCCGGAGATGAGCCGTTGCTCGTCAACGAGGCCGCGGATGCAATTCGCGCTGCGGCGCGCCAGCAGGGATTCGTCGAGCGTGAATTGCACGTCGTCGAGCGCGGGTTCGACTGGCAGGCGCTGCTTGCCGACAGTCGCTCGATGTCGCTGTTCGCACAGCGCAAGATCGTCGAGATCCGCATGGCCAGCGCCGCGCCGGGCGAGCAGGGGAACGACGCGATCGTCGAGCTGGCCGAGCAGTCATCGCCCGACACGCTGGTGTTGGTGATCGCGCCCAAGCTGGATGGCCGCACGCAGGGCGCGCGCTGGGTGAGCGCGATCGAGAAGCGCGGGGTGCTCGTGCAAGTGTGGCCGATCGATCTGCCGCGGCTCCCTGCATGGATCCGCGAGCGGCTCGGGCGTCACAAGCTGCAGGCCGACGCGGCAGCGGCAGCGCTGCTGGCCGAGCGCGTCGAAGGCAATCTGCTGGCTGCGCACCAGGAGATCGAGAAGCTCGCGCTGTTGTTGCCGCCGGGCCCGATCACTGCGGAGACGGTCGTCGATGCAGTCGCGGACAGCGCTCGCTTCGATGTGCTGCAGCTCGGTGAAGCTGCGATGCGCGGCCAGACGGCGCGCGCGCTGCGAATTCTCGAAGGGCTGCGCGGAGAGGATGTCGAACCCACGCTGGTGCTGTGGGCAGTGAACAAGGATCTGCAGTGGATCGCGCGGGCCCGTAGCCTGATGCGCCGGGGACAGAGCGCGGAATCTGCGATGAATGCTCTCTATGTGTGGCGGCCGCGGCAGGCCGCGATGGCGAAGGCGCTGGGTCGGATGGATCGCTACACGCTGCGGAACCTGATCCTCGACGCCGAGCGGATCGATCGCACGATCAAGGGTGTGGTGAAGGGCGATCCCTGGCTGGAGCTGGAACGGCTGGTGGCGAGATTGGCGGGTGTGAAGGTTGCAGCGGTCGCATGACGAGCATCGGCATCTTCGGCGGCACGTTCGACCCGATTCACTTCGGCCACCTGCGCACCGCGTTCGAGCTGCTGCAGGCGCTGCGCCTGAACGAGATCCGTTTCATGCCGGCCGGCAACCCGCCGCACCGCGAGGTGACCGTCGCGAGTCCGACGGAGCGCTTCGCGATGGTCAAGGCGGCGATCGCCGGCCAACCGGGCTTCGTGGTCGACGACCGCGAGATCCGGCGCGAAGGACTGTCCTATTCGGTGGATACGATGCGCACGCTGCGCGCCGACTTTCCCGACCACTCGCTGTCGCTGATCGTCGGCATGGATGCATTTCTCGGCCTGCCGAAGTGGCACCAGTGGCGCGAGCTCCTCGATCTCGCGCACCTGGTAGTCGCGCACCGGCCGGGCTGGCGCGCGCCGAGCATGGGGCCGCTGGGCGAGTTGCTCGTCGATCGCGGCACGGGCCGCAGCGGCGATCTGCACGAGCGGCGTGCCGGCTGCATCTATATCCACGCAGTGACGCAGCTGGAGATTTCTTCGACCGAAGTGCGCAAGCTGATCGCGGCAGGGCGCGACCCGCGTTACCTGATGCCGGACGGCGTGCGGGAGATCATCGAGCAGACGGGATGTTATCGATCCAAGAGGTGAGCATGGTTGGCAAGCGCGCAAAGACTTCACGACGTGCAGGTTCCCCGGCTCCGAAGACCAAGAGTACGGCTCGGGCGAAGGCTCCGGCCAGGAAAGCTGCGTCGCCGCCGGCGAACGTGCGCCGGATCAGGCCGCTGCTGCAGGTTGTCGAGGGCGCGCTCGACGAGATGAAAGCGGTCAACGTGCGCGTGCTGGACGTGCACAAGCTGACCGACATCGCCGACACGATGGTCATCGCCAGCGGCAATTCCGACCGTCACGTGCGCTCGATCGCCGATCGCATCATCGAGCACGCGAAGAAGGGCGGCTTCCGGCCGATGGGCGTGGAGGGCGAGCGCGACGGCGAATGGGTGCTGGTCGATCTGCAGGACGTGATCGTCCACATCATGCTGCCGCGGGTGCGCGAGTTCTATCGCCTCGAAAACCTGTGGGACGTGAGCGCCGCGCGGCGCGAAGCTTCCGAACGCACGGCCTGAACCGTGCGCATGCTGCTGCTCGCGGCCGGGACGAAGCTGCCCGAATGGGTGAACAGCGGGTTCGAAGACTACGCCGGCCGCTTCGGCAACGACTATCGCCTGGAACTCAAGGAGATCGCGCTCGGCCAGCGCGCGGCGGGCGCTCCGCAACAGGCAATCGCGCGCGAAGGTGAGCGCATGCTGTCGGCGCTGCCGGCCGGCTGCTACGTCGTCGCGTTGCAGGTCGAGGGGCGATCGATGTCGAGCGAGCAGCTCGCGAAGTTTCTGGAGACCCGCGCGCAGGAAGGACGCGACGTTGCGTTTTGCATCGGCGGTCCGGACGGCCTGGCGCCGCAGATCGACCAGCGCGCGGATCTACGCTGGTCGCTCTCGGCGCTGACGCTGCCGCATGCGTTGGCGCGAGTCGTGGTAGTGGAGGCGCTGTATCGCGCGGTGAGCATCATCAAGCGACATCCCTATCACCGGGCGTAGTGGTCTGCGGACAAGATAGGAAGAGAATTCTCTCGCCAAGATCGCCAAGACCGCCAAGGTCGGAACTAAGAATTCGATCTAAACAGTTCGAATCTCAGAATTCGAGACTCTGGTTCTTCTTGGCGGTCTTGGCGATCTTGGCGAGAGATACTCCGGCTCCCCTTCCGCTCCGCTGCGACCTCTTGGGCTGGGTGCCACTGCGCGGTAAAGCCCTGCTCTTCACACCTTCATTCGCGCCAGTTCTGCGATTGCTGTGACCGCGCTCGGAAAGCGGTCGCGCGGATCCTTGGCGAGCAACGCGTCGATCAGGCGCTGGAAGCGGCTGAGCTCGGGCGACAGCACCGGGATAGGGTCGTTGCGGTGGGACTGGATGATCGCGATGATCGTGCTGCCGCGGAACGGGCGCTGTCCGGTCAGCATCTCGTAAAGAATCACGCCGAGGCTGTAGAGATCGCTGCGCGGGTCGGCCGCTGCGCCTTCGGCCTGCTCGGGACTGATGTAGTAGGGCGAGCCGCGTACTTCGCCCGCATTGGTGATGCCGGAGTCCAGCCGCTTCGCCAGGCCGAAGTCGATCAGCACGATGCGGCCATCCTGGCGCATCATCACGTTGGCTGGCTTCAGATCGCGGTGGCACAGCCCGGCGCTGTGTACGACCACGAGTGCGCCGGCGATCTGCAGGAAGATGTCGACGCTGTCCTTCACCGTCATGAGATTGCGGATGCGCAGCTCGAGGCTGCCGCTCGGGAAGTACTCCGTGACGATGTAGCGGAAGTCCTCGCCCTTGCCCCAGTCGTAGACGTCGACGATCGACGGATGCTTCAGGCGCATCAGAAGGTCGCGCTCGCGCTCGAAGCGCTCTTCTTCGCCGGCGGGCGCCTCGGTGAGCGGGCCCGTGCGCAGCACTTTGATGGCGACGTTGTGGCCGAGCTCCAGCGAGTGCGCCACGTGGATCTCGGACTTCGGCGAACGGGCGATGGTCTGCAGGAAGCGGTAGCCCGGGATCACGGGAAACGCCGCCGGCTGCAGATTGCGCCCGGTCATGGACTTCTTGTCGCCGACGTTGTGCATGCCCTGCCACGTGGATGAATCAAACCGGTGCAAGGTAGGGGCCGGGGCGCCGGGGCGCCGCGTACTGTGTCACGAATAAGCGCGGACGCCGGCGGACTTCAGGGAAAGCCCGCAATCCCCGCGTCTTGCGATGAGTTGTGATAGGGTCAGGACGCGGCCCGGGAAGGCGGCCGAAACGGGGATTGGTGCCGGAAATTATGGAGTTGAGCTATTCGATCGACGCGGAGGAAAAGCTCCTGCGGCTGCAGGCATGGGGGAAGGTGACGGTCGACGGGTTGATCGACGTGCTGAACCGGGCGCAGGCCGATCCGCGCTACCGCCCGGACATGAACTCCCTCGGCGACTACCGGGAAGCCCACGGCGAGTGGGACTTTTCCGAGATCCAGCGGCTGCGCGACTACATCCTGCGTGTCGAGGTGCCCTGCGAAGTGCGCTGGGCGGGTGTTCTCAAGCCCGGATCGCTGGCCGCCGCCGGCCACGTGCTGATCGTCATCAGCGAGGCGGTCGGGGCGCGCATCAAGATGCGCATGTTCGACGATCCGCAGCAGGCGTTGCGCTGGATCCGTCGCGAGGTGGACTGAGATGGCAGGCAAGTATCTCGGCGGCCGCGTCGTCGTGACGACCGGCGACATCACCAGCATTGCAGTCGACGCGATCGTCAACGCGGCGAATTCGGCTCTGATGGGCGGCGGCGGGGTCGATGGTGCGATTCACAGTCGCGGCGGATCCGCTGTGACCATGGCCTGCGGCGAGCTGCGGCGTACGCGCTATCCGGACGGGTTGCCGGTGGGCGAAGCGGTGCTGACGACGGCGGGCAACTTGCCGGCGCGCTTCGTGGTTCACACCGTCGGCCCGATCTGGGGCTCCGACAAGCAGGCGGAGAAGCTGCTCGCATCCTGCTACCGGCGCGCGATCGAGCTGATCGACGTCGAGGGCCTGCAGTCGATTTCGTTCCCGGCCATCTCGACCGGCGCGTACGGCTATCCCCAGGACCGCGCTGCCCAGGTGGCGTCGAAGGCGATCGCCGAGGCGCTCGGCAAGGCGCACTCGGTCCGGACCGTGCACCTGGTTTTCTACTCGGATGCGGACCGCCGCACGTTCGAGCAGCACCAGCAGTTCCCGCGCTGAAGCCCGGTCCCTGCGTTCTCTCGCGGGATTCCCTCTGTCGGCGCCAGTCGCGCCGCTATTAGTTCACGGCAAGTTCATTTGGGCGCTCGAACAATGTCACGAGCGCTCATGACCTTGTATCCTTCCGCGGATGGGAAGTTCCTCCAACTCTTTGATCTATCTGGCCTCGGCCTCCCCACGGCGCAGTGCATTGCTCGATCAGATCGGCGTTGCGCATCGCGTCCAGGCTGTCGATGTCGACGAGCGCACGCTAGCGAGCGAGCCGCCGGACCGTTACGTGCGCCGGCTGGCCATGCTGAAGGCCGAAACGTTGTGGCAGCGGCTCACCGCCGCACAGCGCCAGCCTGTCCTTGGGGCCGATACCGCCGTCGTGCTGGATGCTGAGATCCTCGGCAAGCCGTGCGATGAGCAGGACTGTGTGCGGATGCTCGGCCTGTTGTCGGCGCGCACGCACCAGGTGTTCACGGCGGTCGCGCTGCGCGGATCCGCGGGCTGCGAAGCGAAGGTCAACGTGAGCGAAGTCACGTTCCGCAAGCTGGCCACCGAGGAGATCCGGCGTTACTGGCAGTCCGGCGAGCCCGCGGACAAGGCCGGCGGCTATGCAGTGCAGGGCCGCGCGGCGCTGTTCATCGAGCGCATCGCCGGCAGTTATTCAGGGATCATGGGCCTGCCGCTGTTCGAAACCGGCGAACTGCTCGCCGCGATCGGAGCGCGCGGATGACCGAGATTCTCGTGAACGTCAGCCCCCGCGAAGTCCGCGCCGCTCTGGTTGAGAACGGTGTGCTGCAGGAAATCTTCCTGGAGCGCGCCAATCGCCGCGGGCTCATCAGCAATATCTACAAGGGTCGTGTCTCACGTGTGCTGCCGGGGATGCAGGCTGCATTCGTCGACATCGGCCTGGAGCGCACCGCGTTCCTGCACGCCTCCGACATCGTCCATCCCGCCGTCGCCGAGAACGGCAAGCTCGACGAGGCGCCCGAGGAAGGCCGCACGCCGGACATTCAGGCGCTGGTGAGCGAGGGCGGAGAGATCCTGGTGCAGGTGCTGAAGGATCCGCTCGGCACGAAAGGCGCACGCCTGACCACCTTCATCACGATTCCGTCGCGGTACCTGGTCTATATGCCCAAGGGACGTGGCGTCGGCATCTCGGCACGCATCGAGGACGAAGCGGAGCGGCTGCGGCTGCGCGACTCGGCGACGTTGTTTCTGCGCAGCGATGAAACCGGCGGCTACATCGTGCGTACTGCTGCAGAAGGGGCCACCCCCGACGCGTTGCGAGCCGACATGATGTTCCTGCAGAAGCTCTGGGCGGTGCTCGGCGACAAGGCCTCGGCAACGCGGCCGGGCAACCTCGTGTACGAGGACCTGCCGCTCGCGGTGCGCGTCATGCGCGACGTCGTATCGAGCGGCGTCGACAAAGTGAGCGTCGATCACCCGGACACGCACCTGCGCATGCTCGAGTTCGCGCGCACCTTCATGCCGGACATGCAGGAGCGCATCCAGCTGTACGACGGCGAGCGGCCGATCTTCGACCTGTACGGCATCGAGGAGGAGATCCAGAAGTCGCTCGACCGCAAGGTGCCGCTCAAGAGCGGCGGCTACCTGATCTTCGACCAGACGGAGTCGATGACGACGATCGACGTCAATACCGGGGCCTACGTCGGTCATCGCACGCTGGAGGAAACGATCTTCCGCACCAACCTCGAAGCCGCGGTCGCGATCGCGCGGCAGCTGCGGCTGCGCAATCTCGGCGGCATCATCATCGTCGACTTCATCGACATGCAGGAGGAAGAGCACCGCAAGCAGGTGCTGCAGGCACTGGAGAAGTCGCTGGCCAGCGATCACGCCAAGAACCACATTTCGTCGGTGTCGCCGCTCGGCCTGGTGGAGATGACGCGCAAGCGCACGCGCGAGAGCCTGGAACACATGCTGTGCATGCCGTGTCCTACCTGCGAGGGGCGCGGATTCGTCAAGACGCCGGAAACAGTTTGTTACGAAATTTTCAGAGAGATCCTGCGCCAGGCGCGCCAGTTCGAGTTCCAGGAGCTGATGGTGCTGGCGCATCAGGACGTGATCGAGCGGCTGCTGGACGAGGAGTCCGCGGCGCTCGCCGAGCTGGAGGTGCACACGGGCAAGCCGATCCGGCTGCAGACCGAAGCGTTGTACAACCAGGACCAGTACGACGTGGTGCTGATGTGACCTGAGATGCGTATCGTCCTTCGCAAGTCGCTCAAGTGGCTGCTCGGCATCGTCGCAGCCAGCGCGGTCTTGCTTGGTCTCACCTTTGCGGCCTTCGGCGTCGTCGTCAGCCGCGTGCCCGAATACCGGGTGCAATTGCAGAGCTGGATCAACGAGCGCAGCGGTCTGTCGGTCGAGTTCAGGAAGCTGAGCGCCCGGCTGCGGCTCTACGGGCCGGAGCTCGTCTTCGATCAGGCGGTCGTGCGCACGTCCGACGGCACGCGCGTGCTGGCGACTGCGCGGCGCGGCAGCGTCGGCTTCGATCTGTGGAGCTCGATCCGTAACGCACGGCTCACGGCGGGCCGCTTCACGCTCGAGGCGCCGGAGCTCGGCCTGATCCGCACCCAGGAAGGCCGCATCCAGCTGCTCGGCCAGAGCGCACTGCCCGAGCGCGACAAGCCGTTCGCACTCGAGGAGCTGCCGACCGGCCGCTTCTACGTTCGCAACGCCGTCGTGAGTTTCCGCGACGCGATCACCGGTCGCGGACCGTGGTCGCTGTCCGGCGTGAATTTCGACGTGACGCGCAACTCCACCCTGCTGGAGCTGCACGGCGACGCGTCGTTGCCGCGCACGCTCGGTCGCGAGCTGCGCTTCAGCGCGACGGTCGACGGTCCGTTGCATGACGCCGCCGACCTCGTGGCGAGCTTCAGCGTCGACGGTCGCGATCTCGATCTCGCCGGATGGGCCGACGTATTGCCCGACGCATGGCCCGCCCCGGAGACGGGTCACGGCACGGTGGAAGTGCGGGGCGCACTGAAGGGCGCAAAACTGATCCAGCTCGCCGCTGACGTCGATCTGTCGCAGCTCGTTGCCGTGCCGCCGATGTGGGCGACCCCGCTGCCTGCCGCAGAGCCGCTGGATGTCAAAGTCGAGGGCGGCGAGCAGCACCCCGTCGCGCCGCAGAAGGCCCCGGACGAAACCGATCCCGGGGCCGCTGCGAGCGCCGCGCACTCCGAGCTGCTCAGCTATCCGCGACTGGCGTTCGGGATGCGCGCACAGAGGGTGCAGGACACGTGGCACGTTGCGGTGTCGAATCTCAACATGGCACGTCCGACGGCGGCGTGGCTCGCTGCCCGCATTGAAGGCCAGTGGACGCGCACGCCCGACGGCCACACCAAGGCGAGCGGCAAGACCGATCGCGTCGTGCTGGACGCGTTATGGCCGCTGCTTGCGTATCTGCCCGAGAGCGACTCGACGGCGCGATTGCGTGCACTGGATGCAACCGGCACGCTCAGCAACGTCTCCTTCGGGTTCGAGCGCGAAAGCCCCGCGACGCCGCCGAAGTACTCGGTGCAGGCTCACATCGATGATCTGGGCTTCGCACCGGTGCTGCGCGCACCCGGCGCAGCGGGGTTGAGCGGCGAGCTGCAGATGACGGAGGCGGGCGGTGAGATGAAACTCGCCGCAGAGGATGTGCAGTTCGAGTTGCCGCGCATGTTCCGCGAGCCGCTCGCGGCGCAGAGAGTCGACGCCTCGGTTCACTGGCGCAAGGCGAATCAGGCCTGGACGATCGAATCGAACGACGTCCGCATGAGCAGCGCGGACGGCAGCGCCACAGCGCGCTTCCTCGCGACTATTCCCGGCGACGGTTCCTCGCCGCTGCTGGACCTTACCGCAGAAGGCAAAGATCTCAAGGTCAGCGCCACGCACAAGTACCTTCCGGCCGGCAGGCTCGGTGCGAAAACCATGGAGTGGTTCGACCACGCTTTCGTCGACGGCCGCGTCACCGCCGCCGACCTCACGTACAAGGGCTCGGTCCGCGATTTCCCGTTCCGCAAGGACGAGGGCCTGTTCCTGGTGCGCGGCCACGTCGAAGACGCGCTGTTCGACTATCAGCCGGGCTGGATCCCGGCGAGCGATGTGACCGCCGATATCGAGTTCCGCAACGAAGGCATGCACATTCAAGCCAGCGCGGCGAACGTCGGCGGCCTGCGTCTCACGGGTGCGACTGCCGATATTCCGGATCTCAAGGAGACGCATCTGCGCATCAAGGCCGCGGCGCGCGGCGAGCTGCAGGACGGGCTGGAGTTTCTGACGAGCAGC
This sequence comes from Steroidobacteraceae bacterium, assembly GCA_044866955.1. Classification (GTDB taxonomy): domain Bacteria; phylum Pseudomonadota; class Gammaproteobacteria; order Steroidobacterales; family Steroidobacteraceae; genus Steroidobacter. The sequence goes on along the minus strand of JBIOUH010000064.1, from coordinate 14,002 downwards.
CCGCTGGCGCCGGTGCTGGGTGAGACGTTCGCGCGGCTGAGCGGCCGCGGCCCGATCAACGCAGCGGTCGATCTCGACCTGCCGATTCGCAATCTCGACAAGCGCAGGATCGAAGTGCAGGCGCGCTTTACCGACGCGACGGTGTCGATGCGCGACGTCGATGCGCCGGTGCGCTCGCTGCAAGGCAATTTGACCGTGCGCAATGCGCTGGTCGCTGAAGCCGAGTTGCACGGCCAGTGGCTCGGCGGCCCGCTCGACGTGCTCATCCGACCGAACGGCACCAACGCATCCACACTGAACGCGACAGGCACTGCAACGGCGGCGCAGCTGCAGCCGTTCCTGCCGTCAGCCGTCAAGCTCAGTGGGGCCACGCAATGGAAGCTCGCGACCGACTTCCACACCGACGACGCCGGCGACGAAGAGCGCAAGACCGGCGTGCGCATCGAATCGAATCTGCGCGGCCTCGGTGTCGGCTTGCCCGAGCCGGTCGGCAAAGGCGAGAACGAAGAGCGGCCGTTCCAGGTCACGCTGGAAGCGGACGAGGATGCGGTGCTCGCGCGAAGCTGGCTCGGCAACGTGCGTGCGATCGTGCGGGTCGCGCGCTCGAACGGCGAGTGGGCGCTGGATCGCGGCGGCATTCGCGCCGACGGCAATGCGCCGGCGTTGCCGAATCATCGCGGCCTGCGCATCGAGGGCGCCATCGAGCATTTCGTGCTCGATGACTGGCTGGCGCTGCGCGGCGACGCGACGGACTCGGGCGGCGGCGGCAAGAAGCTGTCGGACTATCTGCAGGCGGCGAATGTACGCGTCGGCACGTTCGAGCTCGCTGGCTACAGATGGTCCGACGTGCGCGGCATGCTGCAGGCAACTACGGCAGGCTGGCGCGTCGACGTGGACGGTCCGGGCGCGGTCGGACAGATCCTGATTCCCGAGCAATTCGGCGGCGCGCAGCCGCTGCGTGCAGCGATGGAACGTCTCGTGCTCGACAAGCCGGAAGCGACGGGCGGCGGCGCAGCCAAAGACAGCACCGATCCACGCAATATTCCGAATCTGCAGGTGCACGTCGCGGACCTGAGCATCGGCACGCGCGAGCTCGGCACGCTCGACCTGAAAGCGAGCCGCCTGCCGCAGGGCATCCGCTTCGACAGCGCGACGATCGACGGCGCCTCTGCCCATGCCGAAGGTCAGGGCGAGTGGATCGTCACGCCGGAAGGGCAGCATTCTTCGCTGAAGGCGACCATCACCAGCGATGACGTGCGTGCGACCCTGCGTGCACTGAACTACGGCGACGTGCTCGAAGCGAAGCATGGCGAGCTGCACGGCGACGTCAGCTGGAACGGCGGCTTCGATCTCGACCAGCTCACGCACGCGAACGGCACGATCAGCGTGAAGGCCGAGACCGGTCAGCTGCTCGCGGTCCAGCCGGGCGCCGGACGCGTGCTCGGACTCTTCAGCGTCGCGGCGCTGCCGCGGCGGCTCTCGCTCGATTTCAAGGATCTCACCGAGAAGGGACTGGCGTTCGACAGCGTGCACGGCGACTTCGAGCTGCGCGACGGCAACGCCTATACGAGCAATCTCCTGCTGCGGGGTCCGGCTGCGGAAATCGGCATCGCCGGACGCACCGGGCTCGCCACGCGCGACTACGATCAGACTGCTGTAGTCACCGGCAATCTCGGCGCGTCGCCGGCGCTCGCCGGCGCGCTCGCTGGAGGGCCCGCAGTGGGCGCGGCGGTGCTGCTCTTTTCGCAGATTTTCAAGGAGCCGCTCAAAGGCATCACGCGCGGCTATTATCGGATCACCGGACCCTGGGACAATCCCACGGTCGAACGAGTCGACGCTTCGGCGATCAAAGTCTCGGAGCAACAGGAGACCCCTGCGGGCAAGTAATGTCGGTCGCGGCTGTCATCCAGATGACCTCCAGCCCGGACGTGGCGGCGAACCTCGCCACCGCGCGTGGGCTGTTGGAGCGCGCACGCGCGCAGGGCGCGGTCCTGGCCGTGTTGCCGGAGAATTTCGCGATCATGGGCCGCAAGGAAGCGGACAAGGTCGCCGTAGCGGAGCCGGGCGGCGAGGGCCCGATCCAGGCTTTCCTCGGTCACAGCGCGCGCGAGCTCGGGATGTGGATCGTCGGCGGCACCATCCCGATCCTGGATCAAGCGGAGCCGGGGCGCGTCGCGGCGGCCTGCCAGGTGTTCGATGAGCGCGGCCGCTGCGTCGCGCGCTACGACAAGATCCATCTCTTCGACGTCGATATTCCCGGCCGCGAAGAGCGCTATCGCGAGTCGGCGACGGTCGTCCCGGGCGCACAGCCCGTCGTGACTACGACGCCGCTGGGTCGCCTGGGCATGGCCGTCTGCTACGACGTGAGATTTCCGGAGTTGTTTCGCGTGCTGCAGTCGCAGGGCGCGGAGGTTTTCAGCCTGCCGTCTGCATTCACCGCGCCGACTGGGCGTGCGCACTGGGAGCTGCTGGTGCGGGCCCGCGCCGTCGAGAACCTCTGCTACGTGCTTGCACCCGCTCAGAGCGGCACGCACGACAACGGCCGCGAAACCTACGGCGACTCGATGATCGTGGATCCGTGGGGTCACGTCGTCGCACGCGTCGCGGAGGCCGGCCCGGGCCTTGCAGTCGCGGAGATCGACCGCACACTGCAACATGAGCTGCGCGGCCGCTTCCCGGCGCTGGCGCACCGCAAATTCAAAGTGACGGACGTGACGGAGTGACGAAGTGACGACGGCGACTACCCCTGTTTCCAGCCCACTGCACCTCGAACTCCCCCAATTGCAGACGCCGCTGCAGCCGCTCGATCTCGCGCGGCGCGCCATTCTCGCGCCGTCGGGACTGGACGAGGATCGCGTCGCACGCGTGCTCGGCAACGTCATGGGACACAGCGTCGACTACGCTGATCTGTATTTCCAGCTGGTGCGCGAGGAGTCCTGGTCGCTCGAAGACAGTATCGTGAAGGACGGCACCCACAGCATCGAGCAGGGCGTCGGCGTGCGCGCGCTCGCGGGCGAGAAGACCGGCTTCGCATATTCCGACGAGATCGTGTTGCCGGCGCTGACCGAAGCTTCGCAGGCGGCGCGAGCGATCGCGCGCAGCGGAGCGACGACGTCGGTGCAGGCGTGGCGCGCGTCGACGGGTCATCAGCTTTATCTGCCGCACGATCCGCTCGATGGCTTGAGCGACGCGGAGAAGGTGAAGCTGCTCGAGCGCATCGACGCGGAAGCGCGGCGCCTCGATCCGCGCGTCACGCAGGTGATGGCCAGCTTGTCGGCTGCGCACGAGGTCGTGCTCGTGATGGCCAGCGACGGCACTTTCGCAGCCGACGCGCGACCGCTGGTGCGCATGAACGTGTCGGTGATCGTGCAGGACGGCGACCGCCGCGAGCAGGGTTATGCCGGCGGCGGCGGCCGCTACGGCTTCGCACGTTTCACCGACAACGAGCGCTGGCGCGAGCTCGTGCACGAGGCGGTGCGCAGCGCGCTGGTGAATCTCGATGCGGCGCCCGCGCCCGCGGGCACGATGACCGTCGTGCTCGGCCCGGGCTGGCCCGGCATCCTGCTGCACGAGGCGATCGGTCACGGGCTCGAAGGCGACTTCAACCGCAAGGGCACGTCGGCGTTTTCCGGTCGCATCGGCGAGCAGGTCGCTGCCCCGGAATGCACGGTCGTCGACGACGGCACGCTCGGCTCGCGCCGTGGATCTCTCAACGTCGACGACGAGGGCACGCCCACGCGCTGTACGACGCTGATCGAGAACGGCGTGCTGCGCGGCTACCTGCAGGACAAGCTCAACGCGCGCCTGATGGGCGTAGCGCCGACGGGTAACGGCCGGCGCGAGTCGTTCGCGCACATGACGCTGCCGCGCATGACCAATACTTACATGCTGCCGGGCAAGCACGATCCGCAGGAGATCCTCGGCTCGGTGAAGAAGGGCCTGTATTGCAAGAACTTCGGCGGCGGCCAGGTCGATATCACTTCGGGCAAATTCGTGTTCTCGGCCAGCGAGGCGTACCTGATTGAGAACGGCAAGCTGACCGCGCCGGTGCGCGGCGCAACCCTGATCGGCAACGGCCCGGACGTGCTCCAGCGCGTGTCCATGGTCGGCAACGACCTGAAGCTTGACGAGGGCGTCGGAACTTGCGGCAAGGAAGGCCAGGATGTCCCCGTGGGCGTGGGTCAGCCGACCTTGCGCATCGACGGCATCACGGTGGGCGGCACCGCCGCCTAGAGTCGGACTTTGGTCCGACACCTGCTAGGATTCGGGCCATGTGGCTCGCCCGTCCCGTCTACGAATTCCTGCCGTACCTGTACATGCTGGCCGGCGTCGTCATGCTGGGCGCGGCCTGGTTCATCGAGATCAGCACGCTGCCCAGCGTGCTGCTGGTGGTCGGCGTGCTGAGCATGATGGCGGGCGTAGTGCTGTGGCTGCGCCGCCGGGACTACCGCACGCGCCAGTCCGAGTACAACAGCCGCTCGCTGGAAGACTAGAGCCTATTTCCTGTCGGCACGGATCGGCATCGGCGTGGCCGGCTCGTCGTCGTCCTCGTCCTCGGTCTCGTGCCCGGCCTGCTTTCCCTGCGCCAGCGGCACTGCATCGTCTTCGATATCTCCCGGCATTGCGCGCGTGCGTGACAAGCGCTCGTCGAAGTACATGACTTCGTGCTGGCCGATCTGCACCACGTCGCCGTCATTGAGCATCCGGCGGCGCACGCGCTTGGCGCGCACGTAGATGCCGTTGGTGCTGTTCAGATCCTCGACCACCGAGCCGTGCACCGACGTGATGATCTGTGCGTGATGGCGGCTGATGTATTTGCTGTCGATCTGCAGATCGTTGTCGGGCGTGCGGCCGATGATGAAGCGGCCCGTGGTGAGCTCGCGCTCGGCGACCGTCTGGCCATTGAAGCCGACCAGGATGCGGCCCAGCGTGACGCGCCGCTCGCCCGTGGACTGTGAATCCGCCAGAGAGTGCGGGTGCGAGTGCGAAGAGAGCGCCTGCAGTTTGACCGAGCGCTCGGCGTACTCGACCCACTGCAGCTCGTCGATTGCGGCTTTCATGTGATCGACGGTCACGACGTCCTTGTCCTGCGCGAACGCAGCCATCAGCGTCGTGTCGCACAGCGTGTTCACGAGGCGCGGAATGCCGCCCGTGTAGCGGAAGATCAGCGGATACGTCTCGGGATCGAAGATCTGCCGCCCCTGCGAGCCGGCGACTTCCAGGCGGTGCTGGATGTACAGCTGCGTGTCGGTCTTCGACAGCGCAGTCAGATGGAAGCGCAGGCGAATGCGCTGCGCCAGCTGAATCAGACTCGGCGAGTTCAGCTTCTCGTTGAGCTCGGGCTGACCTGCCAGGATGATGCGCAGCACCTTCTCCTTGGTGGTCTCGACGCCGGAGAGCAGGCGGATTTCCTCGAGCACCTTGTTCGACAGGTTCTGCGCCTCGTCGACGATCAGCAGCACCCGGCGGCCGTTCGCGTATTGCTCCACCAGGAACTCGTTGAGCGTCGACAGCAGCTCCGCCTTCTTCATGCGGAACGGCTGGAAGCCGAACTGCACCAGCACGGTCTGCAGGAATTCGATCGCCGAGACCTGCGTCTGGTTGATCTGCGCGACCACCACGTCCTTCTCGAGCTCCTTCAGGAAGGTCTCGATCAGCGTGGTCTTGCCGGAGCCGATCTCGCCCGTGATCACTACGAAGCCGTCGGTGAACCAGATGGTCGATTCCATGTACGCCTTGGCGCGCGCATGGTGTTTCGACAGGTACAGGAATGCGGGGTCCGGGGTCAGCCGGAACGGCAGCTCATGCAGCTTGAACAGTTCGAGGTACATCGAAAGCCCTGAAAGTCCTTGCGGCGGGGGGCAGTGCGGCAGCGCGGAGAACTTTAAGTTAAAGCGGCCGATCGGATGAGCGAGGCAAGTTTACGGACATTACCCGGCGGTTTCAAAAAGCGTCCCCCGTCTGCATCGAGGGCGCCAATTCACCAGAATTAATTGCTCGCAATCAATCCACCTTGAGTCTTAAGAGCTGCTTCAGGGCCCGATCCCGGGCGCCCGGCGACGGTGCATTGATCGTGCAATGCCCAAGCTTGCGGTTCGGCCGCGGCTCTTTGCCGTAACTGTGAAAGTGTACGCCCGACACGCTCAGAATGTTCCCCAGCGCCGGGATCGTGCCTATGAAGTTAATCATCGCGCAGTGACCCAGCGCGCGCGTGTTGCCGAGGGGCAGGCCGAGGATCGCCCGCACGTGATTCTCGAACTGGCTGGTTTCGGCGCCCTCGATGGTCCAATGGCCGGAATGGTGGACGCGCGGCGCCATCTCGTTGGCGATCAGGCGCCCGCGCGCGACGAAGAACTCGATCGTCAGCACCCCGGCGTAATCGAAGTGTCGCAGCAGTCGTTTCAGGTATGTTTCGGCTTGCTTCTGCAACGAAGCGTGACGGTACGGCGCGATCGAGTAGCGCAGGATGCCCGCGCTGTGCGTGTTCGCTGCGAGTGGATAGAACCGTGTCTCGCCGCGCGTGCTGCGCACGCCGATGATCGACACCTCGCGGCTGAAATTCACGAACTGCTCGTAGATCAGCGGCACTGAGCCGAGCGCTTCCCAGGCGGCCGCCGCATCCCCCGGCTTGCGGACCTGGAACTGGCCGCGGCCGTCGTAGCCGAGGCGTCGCGTCTTCAGCACGCCGGGCGCGCCGATCCTGGCAATCGCCGCCTGCAGGTCGGCCAGCGAATCGACGGGTGCGAAGGCGGGCGTTGGAATCTTCAGCTCCCGGAACAGGGTCTTCTCGTGCAGGCGATCCTGCGAGGCGCCGAGCGCCGCGGGCGGCGGGAGGAACGGCTTGGTTGCGGCGATTGCGGCGACGGCGTCGACCGGCACGTTCTCGACATCGAACGTGATGACGTCGACCTCACTCGCCAGCGCCGCGAGCCTGGCAGGGTCGTCGAACGCGCCGGTGACGATGCGTCCGACCTGCGCGCCGGGCGCGTCGGAGCTTTGATCGAGGAACACGAAGCGCAGGCCGAGAGGATAGCCTGCCAGCGCCAGCATGCGACCGAGCTGGCCCGCGCCGATGACGCCGATCCTCATGTCTGCGGTGGTGGGCGGTTGGGCAGCGGTTGTGCGAGCACGCCGGCAGTCTGTTCCGAGCGGAACTGCTCCAGCGCCGTGCGCACGTTGTCGTACTTGTTCGCGAGAATGGCTGCAGCGAGCAACGCTGCATTGGTGGCGCCGGCAACGCCGATCGCGAGCGTGCCGACCGGAATGCCCGCGGGCATCTGCACGATCGACAGCAACGAATCGAGACCGTTGAGCGCTTTCGATTGCACCGGCACGCCGAGTACCGGCAGGGATGTCTTCGCGGCAGTCATGCCAGGCAGGTGCGCCGCGCCGCCGGCGCCGGCGATGATCACTTCGAGTCCGCGTGACCGTGCGCTGCCGGCATATTCGAACAGCAGATCCGGCGTGCGATGCGCCGAAACGACGCGCGTCTCGAACGGCACGCCGAGCCGCTGCAAGGTATCCGCCGCGGACTGGAGCGTATCCCAGTCCGACTTCGAGCCCATGATGATGCCGACCAGCGGTTGCATGCGGCGATTGTAGCAGTCCGCAAGGGCCCAGGCCGCATTCGACAGTAGAGAGAATGCTACTTCGCGAAGGCCTCGCGCAGCAGGCGGAACAGCGCGCGGCTCGCGCCGCTCGCCTCGCCCGTCGGTTGCTCGGCCCGGGCGCGCTCGACCAGCTCCGTCACGGCAGCGAGATCGATGCCCGGAACCTCGGCCGCGAGCCGCTCGATGGCGCCAACACCTTCCTGTAACAAGCGGTCGCGCCATTGCTCGATGCGGCGGAAGCGCAGCGCCTCGACTCGCTCGCGCTCGCGCTTCGCGTCCAGTGCTGCGCGGATCGGCTCGGCGTCGATCTTGCGCATCAGCTTGCCGATGTATTGTTTCTGCCGGTACAGGCCGCCATGCGCGGTGATCTTGCGTGCGAGCAGCACCGCGTCCCGCAGATTCTCGGGCAGCGGCAGTGCGTTCAGCTCTGAATCCGGCAGATCGATGAGCGCTTCGCCGAGCGACTGCAGGTCGTCGCTGCGCCGCTTGCGCTCGCTCTTGCTGGGGCGTTCTTCATCATCGGACATAGGTACAGTTTACAGGACCGCATTCCAGGATCGGACGGGGGCCGTCGGCCGCAGCTGCTAGAATCCACTCATGTCGACCGATGTGCCCGCCCAAATTGCCGCCCAGCTCAGCTACTCGCAACAGGATCTGCAGGACCTCGTGACCCTCGCGCTCGCCGAGGCGCGCGGGCTCGGTGCGAGCGACGCGGAAGTCGGGGTCAGCGTCGAGACCGGTCTCTCTGTCACCGCGCGGCTGCGCGAAGTGGAGACGCTGGAATATCAGCGCGACCGCGGGATGGGCGTCACCGTGTATCGCGGCAAGCGCAAGGGCTCGGCCAGTACCGGCGACCTGAGCGCGGGCGCGATTCGCGATACCGTCGCCAAGGCTTACAGCATTGCCGGGTTCACCGCCGAAGACGCGTGCGCGGGCCTGCCCGACCCCGACACGCTGGCGCGCGATTTTCCCGACCTCGACCTGTTTCATCCCTGGTCGATCGATCCGGATGCAGCGCGCGAGCTGGCGATCGCCTGCGAGGCGGCGGCGCTGGATGCCGATCCGCGCATCGGCAACTCCGAGGGCGCGACGTTGTCGAGTCATCGCGGGCTGCGCGTGTTCGGCAATTCGCTCGGATTCCTTGGCAGCGTGTCGAGCACATTGCACAGCCTGAGCTGCGTCGTGGTAGCGGAAGCCGGCGACGAGATGCAGCGCGACTACTGGTACAGCACGGTTCGCGACTGGCACGATCTCGAAGACGGCGCCAGCATCGGCAAGCAGGCTGCAGCGCGCGCGCTGCGTCGTCTCAACGCGCGCAGGTTGTCGACCGTCACCGCTCCAGTGCTGTTCGTGCCCGAGTTGGCGCGCGGCTTGTTCGGCAGCTTTCTCGGCGCGATTCGTGGCGGCAGCCAATATCGCCGTGCATCGTTCCTGCTCGACTCGGCGGGCGAGAAGGTCTTTCCGGAGTGGATGCAGATCGCCGAGCGCCCGCATTTGCGCAAGGCGCTGAGCAGCGCTGCCTTCGACAGCGAAGGCGTCGCGACGCGCGATCGCGAGATCGTCGAGAGCGGTGTGCTGACCGGCTACGTGCTCAGCACATACTCGGCCCGCAAGCTCGGACTGAAGACAACCGGCAATGCCGGCGGCGTGCACAACCTGATCGTCGCTCCCGGTTCGGAGGACTTCGCTGCCCTGCTGCGCCGGATGGGGCGCGGACTGGTGGTCACCGAGCTGATTGGGCAGGGCGTCAACGGCGTCACCGGCGATTACTCGCGTGGCGCAGCCGGATTCTGGGTCGAGAACGGCACCATCGCCTACCCGGTGCACGAGATCACCATCGCCGGCAATCTGCGCGAGATGTTTCAGCAGGTCGTCGCGGTCGGCAATGACGTCGATACGCGCGGCGGCATTCGCACGGGATCGGTGCTGCTCGAGCAGATGACGATCGCGGGCGAGTGACGGTGTCGGACTGAAGTCCGACCTACAAGATCTTCGTAGGACGGGCCGCTCCAGCTTCGGGCTCCGCAACCTGGACCTTCACCAGATCGCTCACGGTCCTTCCCTTCAGGCTCTTGCGCACTGCGTCTTCTGCGCTGCGCGCCGCTTCGACTGCCGGCGCGACGTCGCGGATCCGGCCGAGGCGCGGTCCGGCGGAGTCGTATCTCACTGCTTCGAGCACCTCGATGAGCTCGATCGTCTGCGGATCGCGCGCCGGCACCCAGGTCTCGTCGTCGGCGAGCAGCAGGAGCTTGGCGCGCTCGAGCGCATTGACGATGGGACTGAGGGCCGCGCCCGGCAGATCGAGATGCTCGGCAAGCTTGTTGGTGTTCCAGCGGTGATCGGCGCTGCGGTAGTCGTTCACGATGAGGTACATGATCGACAGCGCCACGCGCTCGCGCAGACTGGCGTTGAGGTTGATCTCGCCGCGGCCCGGCCGCAGGTACTGCGGGTTCTGGACGTAAAACGACAGCTGCGCGCCGAGCAGGAGAATCAGCCAGGACACGTGCAGCCAGAACAGCGCCACGATGACGATCGCGAAGCCGGCGTAGATGATGATGTTGCGCGTCGACTCGACGACGAACTGCGTGAAGATCATGCCGGTCGCCGCCCACACCACGCCACCGAAGAGACCGCCGATCAGCGCGGAGCGCAGGTACACCCGCGTGTTTGGCATGAATGCGTACAGGAAGGTGAACACGCCGGTCACCAGCACGTACGGGGTGAGCTGGCCGAAAATCGCCAGCGCGGTGCCGAACGGCTCGTACTCTTTCAGCGTCTGCACGCCGCTGGTATGCGCGAAGGTGGCGATCAGGCCGAACGCCGTGACGATCACCGCAGGCCCGACGACCATGACGCTCAGGTACTCGCTGACCCGCCGCATCAGGCTGCGCGGCTGCGCGACGCGCCACACGAAATTGAAGCTCTCCTCGACCTTCTGGATCATCGAGATGGTGGTGTACAGCAGGACGATGATGCCGAGGGAGCCGAGTACGTCGCCGCGCGCCCGTTCGACGAAGGTCATGATCTGGCTGGTGAGCTCGTAACCGCGCTCGCCGAGCGGCTCGAGGAACGTGTACAGGACGGGCTCGAGCTCACGGTGATAGCCGAGGCCTTTGAGCACGGAGAACGACACCGCCAGCAGCGGCACGATTTGCAACAATGTCGTGTAAACGAGGCTCATCGCGCGCAGCGTGAGATCGCCGCGCAGGATGTCGCGGATCAGGCCGTAGGGATAACGCAGGATGCGGGTCAGCTTCCACAGCGGTTGCCCGTAGATGGACTCCGGTGGCTCGAACAGCCAGCGTTCCAGGTTGCCAAGGAGCCTTGCGATCATCGCCAGCGAGCCTGACACGCGCCCGTTGACGCGGCAAGATGGGCGCATGGCGACTTCCACCCGCGCACGGTCCGACCGTTACCCCAGCCGCATCGTCTGCCTCACGGAGGAGACCACCGAGACGCTGTACTTGCTGGAGGAGGACTGGCGCATCGTCGGCATCTCGGGCTTCACGGTGCGTCCGCCGCGCGCGCGCCGCGAGAAGCCGAAGGTCTCGGCCTTCATCAGCGCGAAAGTGGATCGCATCCGCGACCTGCAGCCCGACCTGGTGCTGGGATTCTCCGACCTGCAGGCGGACATTGCCGCACAGCTGGCGCGGCTCGGGCTCAATGTGTTCATCTTCAATCAGCGCGACGTCGCCGGCATCCTGCAGATGATCCGCGTGCTCGGCGGCATGGTCGGCTGCGAGGCGAAGGCGGACGCGCTGGCGGTGCGACTCGAGCGCGAGCTCGATCAGATCCGCGAGGGGGCGGCCCGCTTTGCGCGTCGCCCGCGCGTGTACTTCGAGGAGTGGGACGAGCCGCTGATCTCCGGCATCCGCTGGGTCTCGGAGCTGATCGGCATCGCCGGCGGTGAGGATTGCTTCGCCGACAACGCACAGCACGCGCTCGGCAAGGACCGCATCATCGCCGATCCGCTCGAGGTGGTGCGGCGCTCGCCGGAGATCATCCTCGGCTCGTGGTGCGGCAAGAAGTTCCGGCCCGATACCGTTGCCGCGCGGCCGGGTTGGGAGCGGGTGCCGGCAGTGGCGCAGCGGCAGCTGCACGAGATCAAGTCGTCGATCATTTTGCAGCCGGGACCCGCTGCGCTCACGGACGGCGTGCGTGCGATCCACGAAGTGCTGAGGAAATGGCAGGAGAGTCAGGCCACGGCCTGACCGAGGATCGTGAAATAGAACGTCGCGCCTTCGTCCGGCTTGGCATCCGCCCAGATGCGGCCGCCGTGACGCGCGACGATGCGCTGAACGGTCACGAGACCGATGCCGCTGCCCGGGAACTCCGATTCCGGATGCAGGCGCTGGAATGGGACGAACAGCTTGTCCGCGTACTTCATGTCGAAGCCGACGCCATTGTCGCGAACGAAGTAGACGGGGCCGCTATCGCCCGTCTGCGTACCGACTGCGACGCGCGCCTGCGGCGAGCGCGACGTGTATTTCCACGCGTTGCTCAGCAGATTCTCGAGTGCGATCCGCAACAGCCGCGGGTCCGCGCTGACTTCCATCCCCTGCGTGATTTCCAGCTGCACCTCGCGCGCCGGATGACGCTCGCGGATGGCGGCCGCCGCTTCCGCTGCAATCTGGCTGAGGCTGATCGGCCGCGCCGTCAGCTCGCTGCGCCCGATGCGCGACAGGTTCAGCAGGTCGTCGATCAGGCTCGACATGCGCACGCTGGCGTCGTGGATGCGCTGCAGGTAGTGCCGCGATTTTTCGTCGAGACCCGGCGGCGCGTTCTCCTGCAGGATCTGACTGAAGCCCGACATGCTGCGCAGCGGCGCGCGCAAGTCGTGCGAGACGGCGTAGGCGAACGCTTCGAGCTCGCGGTTCGCGGCTTCCAGCTGACGCGTACGCTCCGTGACGCGACGCTCCAGTTCCGCATTCACGCGTCTCACCTCGTTGCGCGATTCGATGAGTGCCGCGACGGCGTCGCGACCGCGCCGCTCGTAACGGCGCAGCGCTACGTACAACACGATTGCTGAGCCGACGACGAACAGCCAGCCCTTCAGGGTCTGCACGCGCGTGATGAGCTCGGGGTCGAGATGCAGCGACACGAGCAGGCGATCGCTGAAAAATATCCACACTACGCCGAAGGCGACGTAGATCAGCGCGATCGTGCGTGGCATGAGCGCACCCGGCTCAGGTGGTGAGTCGGCGCAGGGCTTCGGCGTACTTTTCGCTGGTCCGGGCGATGATGTCGGGGGGTAGTTTCGGCCCGGGCGGACGCTTCGGCCAATCGAGCGTCTCGAGGTAATCGCGCACGTACTGCTTGTCGAAGCTGGGCGGACTGGAGCCGGGTCGATAAGTATCCGCCGGCCAGAAGCGCGACGAATCCGGCGTCAGTGCTTCATCGATCAGCGTGAGGCGTCCCGCCTCGTCGACTCCGAATTCGAACTTCGTGTCCGCGATGATGATGCCGCGAGCCTGCGCGTGCGCAACGGCAAAGGCATACAAGGCGAGTGCAGTGGCGCGCACCTGCTCGGCGAGGCCACGGCCGATCAATGCGACGACGCGGTCGTAGGCGATGTTCTCGTCGTGTGCGCCGAGCTCCGCCTTCGTCGCAGGCGTGAAGATCGGCTCCGGCAACCGGTCGGCCTGGCGCAGCCCGGTGGGCAGGGCGATCCCGCACACGGCGCCGGTCTGCTGATAGTCCTTCCAACCCGAACCGATCAGGTAACCGCGCACGACGGCCTCGATCGGCAGCGCCTTCAGACGTCGCACGATGACGCTGCGCTCCTCGAGCGGCGCGCGTTCTGCTTTGTCGGGCACGGCGCGTGCGAGCGGATAGTCGGCAAGATGATTCGGCACGATGTGGCGCGTGCGCTCGAACCAGAAATTGGAAATCTGCGTCAGCACGCGGCCCTTGCCGGGAATCGGGTCGGGCATCACCACGTCGAAGGCGCTGAGGCGATCGGTCGTGACGATCAGCATGTGCTGCTCGTCGACGGCGTAGATGTCGCGCACCTTGCCCTGGTGGATGCGTTGCAGGCTGGGAACGTGCGATTCGAGCATCGCTGCTACCATAGCGTAGATGGTATGGCAGGGCAAAGCGTTGGGTGCGCTGATCGGCGTGGTCGCAGCGGGACCGGTCGGCGCGCTGTTCGGCACGTTCATCGGCCACCTGTTCGACGTGCAGGCGGAAACCGCACTCGGCGAGCCGAGCGACGACAGCGCGCCGGCGGCGAGTCCGGCGCAGGTGCAGGAAGCGTTCTTCCGCGCCACGTTCCAGGCGATGGGCCATCTCGCGAAGGCCGACGGCCGCGTCTCGGAGGACGAGATCCGCGCGGCGCGCGCCATGATGAGCGAGTTCCGCCTCGGCGAGCGCGAAGTGCAGCTCGCGATCGA
>JBIOUH010000063.1:0-14709 GCA_044866955.1 Steroidobacteraceae bacterium | reverse complement strand
GTGTTCGAGGATTGCGAAATTCCCGAAGGGAATGTCCTCGGTGAAGTGAACCAGGGCGTGAAGGTGCTGATGTCCGGCCTCAACACCGAGCGGCTCGTGCTGAGCGGCGGACCGATTGGCCTGATGCAGGCCAAGATCGCGGACATGTATACGACGATGAACATGTGCCGCGCGTACGTGTACTCGGTGGCAGCGGCGTGCGATCGCGGCCAGGTGACGCGCTTCGACGCCGCTGGCTGTATCCTGCAGGCTTCCGAGCGCGCGACGTGGATGGCGCTCGAGGCCATCCAGGCGCTCGGCGGCAACGGCTACATCAACGACTTCGCAGCCGGCCGCCTGTTGCGCGACGCCAAGCTGTACGAGATCGGCGCGGGCACCAGCGAAATCCGCCGCATGCTGATCGGACGGGAAATCTTCGAGGCGACTGCATGATTCCGACGCGGGTGGATCCGAATTCCGAGGCCTTTCACACCAACGCCTCCTACATGCGCGCACTGGCGGACGAGCTCAAGCAGCGCGTCGCCAATGCGGCCGAAGGCGGCGGCGAAGATGCGCGACGCAAGCACACTGAGCGCGGCAAGCTGCTGCCGCGCGACCGCGTCAGTACCCTCCTCGATCCCGGCACGCCGTTCCTGGAATTCTCGCCGCTCGCGGCGAACGGCATGTACGACGACGGTGCACCTGCCGCCGGCGTGATCACCGGCATCGGCCGCGTGCACGGCTCCGAAGTCGTCGTCGTCGCGAACGATGCGACGGTCAAAGGCGGCACCTACTTCCCGATGACGGTGAAGAAGCACCTGCGCGCCCAGGAAATCGCCGCGGAGAATCACCTGCCCTGCGTGTACCTCGTCGACTCCGGCGGCGCGTTCCTGCCGCTGCAGGACGAAGTCTTTCCGGATCGCGATCATTTCGGCCGCATCTTCTACAACCAGGCGCGGCTGTCGGCCGCGGGCATCACGCAGCTCGCAGTGGTGATGGGATCGTGCACGGCTGGCGGCGCGTACGTGCCGGCGATGTGCGACGAAGCGATCATCGTCAAGAAGCAGGGCACGATTTTCCTCGGCGGTCCGCCGCTGGTGCGGGCCGCGACGGGCGAGGTCGTCGACGCGGAGACGCTTGGCGGCGGCGACGTGCACACGCGCATCTCCGGTGTCGCCGACCAGCTCGCTGACAACGATCAGCACGCGCTGGCGATGGCGCGCGATGCGATCAAGCATCTTGCCCGCCACCACAAGCCGTGGCTGGCGCAGCAGGAAGTGCGCGAGCCGGTGCACAACGTGGAAGATATCTACGGCGTCATCCCGCGCGACACGCGCTATTCGTACGACGTCCGCGAGATCATCTCGCGCATCGTCGACGGCTCCGAGTTCCACGAGTTCAAGCCGCTGTACGGCAAGACCATCGTGTGCGGCTTCGCGCATCTCTACGGATACCCGGTCGCGATCGTCGCGAACAACGGCATCCTCTTCTCCGAGACCGCGCTCAAGGCCGCGCACTTCATCCAGCTCGCAAACCGCCGGGGCGCGCCGCTGATCTTCCTGCAGAACATCACCGGCTTCATGGTCGGCAAGAAGTTCGAGCACGGCGGCATCGCGAAGGACGGCGCGAAGATGGTGAACGCCGTCGCCTGTTCGCGCGTGCCGAAGTACACGGTGATCATCGGCGGCTCGTTCGGCGCCGGTAACTATGCGATGTGCGGCCGGGCCTATTCGCCGCGCATGATCTGGACCTGGCCGAATGCGCGCATCTCCGTGATGGGCGGAGAGCAGGCGGCACAAGTGCTCGCGACCGTGCGCAGCGACGGCGCCAAGGCGCGCAACCAGACGTGGCCGGACGAAGAGCGCCAGGCGTTCATGAGCGAGATCCGCGGGCAGTACGAGGCGCAGGGCAATCCGTACTACGCGACTGCGCGCCTGTGGGACGACGGCGTCATCGATCCTGTCGATACCCGGCGGGTCCTCGGCCAGGCGATCAGCGCTGCGATGCGCGGGCCGAAGCCGGGCGTCGAAAAGTACGGCGTGTTCCGCATGTAGGTAGCGCCCATGTCACTCATCACCACCAGTGTGGATACGCGCGGCGTCGCGACGCTGACGCTGAATCGCCCGGACAAGCACAATGCGCTCGACGGCGCGACGATGCAGGAACTGCACGCTGCCCTGATAGCGATCGCCGGCAACAGCCAGGCGCGCGTCGTCGTGCTGACCGGCGCGGGCGCGAGCTTCTGCGCCGGCGCTGACATCGCTCACATGCGCTCGATGATGGGTGCGACCGAGCAGCAGAACGTGGACGATGCCCTGCTGCTGGTCCGCTGTCTGCGCACGCTCGACGAGCTCGACAAGCCCGTCATCGCGCGCGTGAACGGCAACGTTTTCGGCGGCGGCGTCGGGCTGGTCGCGTGCGCCGATATCGCGATCGGCGCGCAAACCGCGAAGTTCGCGCTGACGGAAGTGCGGCTCGGCATCGTACCGGCCGCGATCTCGCCCTATGTCGTCACCGCAATCGGCAACCGGAATGCGCGGCGTCTGTTCCTGACTGCCGCACCCTTCGATGCAGCCGAGGCACGCAGCATCGGGCTCCTGCACTTCACCGCCAGCGCCGAGCAGCTCGACGCGGTGGTCGCGACGCAGGTCGATCATCTGCTGCGTGGCGGGCCGGAAGCGCTGCTCGCCGCCAAGAAGCTGGTCCGCAGGATGTCCGGGCTTGGCGATCGCGATGTGCTGGGTGAAGAAACTGCACGCCTGCTCGCCCGCCTGCGCGTGAGCCCGGAAGGTCGGGAGGGGTTGTCGGCATTCCTGGAACGGCGCAAGCCGAACTGGCATCCGGGGGAGTAAGGAGTCGCGCTAAAGCCCGACCTACAGGCGTGACCTGCTAACATCTTCCACCCTTTTGTTGAGGCCGGGCATGCAGCTGGACGGGAAGCTCGTCGTCATCACCGGCGCCGGTCGCGGTATCGGCCGCGCCATGGCGCTCGCCTTCGCTCGTAAGCGCTCCGAACTTGCGCTGCTCGATCTCAACCAGGCCGATCTCGACCGCACGCGCGAGCTGTGCGAAGCCGAATCGGTTCGCGCCCGCAGCTATCTCTGCAATGTGACGCGCGAAGAGGATGTGTCCGCGACGCTCGACACCGTGGTGCGCGACTTCGGCCGCCTCGACGTGATGATCAACAACGCGGGCATCACCAAGGACGCGCTGCTCGTCAAAGTCCAGGAGGGCAAGGTCGTCGGCAAGATGTCGCTGGACCAGTGGCGCGCCGTCATGGACGTGAATCTGACCGGCGTCTTCCTCGGCGCACGCGAGGCCGCGCAGCGCATGATCGGGCTCGGACATGGCGGCGTGATCATCAGCACGTCGAGCATCTCGCGCTCCGGCAACATGGGACAGTCGAACTACTCGGCGACCAAGGCCGGCGTCGTAGCAATGACCGTGGTCTGGGCGAAAGAGCTGGCGCGCTTTGGTATTCGCACCGGGGCCATCGCGCCGGGCTTTACGCGCACCGAGATCCTCGACACGATGAAGCCCGAGATGATCGAGCGCGCCGTCAGCGCCGTGCCGCTCAAGCGCATGGCCGAGCCGGGCGAGATGGCGCACGCCGCGCTGTTCATCGCGGAGAACGATTATTTTTCCGGCCGCGTCGTCGAAGTCGACGGCGGGCAGAGAATTTGATGTCGGGCTGAAGCCCGACCTGCGAGGGGCGAGCATGAAATCGAATCAGATCCGCGCCGTCATCACCGGCGGCGCTTCCGGGCTGGGCAACGCGGTCGCACAGAAGCTCGTGGCTGCCGGCGCACGAGTGACGCTGATCGACGTGCAGGAGGCCGCGGGCCAGGAAGCTGCCAAGTCCCTCGGCGCTGCCGCGCGCTTTCAGAAGGTCGACGTCACGAATGAAGCGGCCGTCACCGCAGCGATGCAGCAGGCTCACAGCGACATGGGCGGATTGAATGTCGCGGTGAACTGCGCCGGCATCGGCTGGCCACGGCGCATGATCAACAAAGAAGGCCCGCTGCCCGGTGAGATCTTCCGCAAGGTCATCGAGGTCAACCTGGTCGGCACGTTGCTGGTGGCGAAGGCGGCCGCCGGCGTGATGGTCAACAACACTCCGAACGAGGAAGGCGAGCGCGGCGTCATCGTCATGACGGCGTCGGTAGCGGCGTTCGATGGTCAGATCGGCCAGGTTCCCTACTCCGCGTCCAAGGGCGGCATCGTCGGCATGACGCTGCCGATGGCGCGCGATCTCGCCGGCAACGGCATTCGCGTGATGACGATCGCACCCGGCGTGTTCAAGACGCCGATGGTCGCGGCGCTGTCGCAGGAGGTGCAGGACTCGCTCGGCAAGCAGGTGCCGTTCCCCTCGCGCCTCGGCCGGCCCGAGGAATACGCGATGCTGGTCGCGCACATCTGCGAGAACCCGATGCTCAACGGCGAATGCATCCGCCTCGACGGCGCGATCCGCATGTCGCCGAAGTAGGTCGGGCTTTAGCCCGACAAATGACGGAGTGGCGAATGACAGATAGAGAGGTGATGGAGTACGACGTCGTGATCGTCGGCGCCGGGCCGGCCGGCCTCGCGTGCGCGATCCGTCTGAAGCAGCTGCAGCCGGACAAGAATATCTGCGTGCTGGAGAAGGCCTCGTCCGTCGGTGCGCACTCGCTCTCCGGCGCAGTGCTCGAACCCGCGGCGCTCGAGAAGCTGCTGCCGAACTGGCGCAGCGAATACACCGGCATGAAAGTGCCGGCGGCGGAGGATGACGTGCGCCTGATGACGAAAACCGGCTCGTTCAAGCTGCCGGGCTGGGCCATCAAGCTGTCGCCGATGCACAACCACGGCAACTTCATCGTCTCGCTCGGCCAGCTCACGCCGTGGCTCGCGCAGCAGGCGGAGAAGCTCGGCGTCGACATCTTCCCCGGCTTCTCGGCCGCCGAAGCGCTGTTCGACGAGCAAGGTGCAGTGAAAGGCGTGCGCATCGGCGACATGGGCCTCAACAAGGACGGCACGCCGGGGCCGAGCTACACGCCCGGTGTCGAGATTCACGCCGGTACGACGATCCTCGCCGAAGGCGCGCGCGGCTCGATCAGCAAGCAGCTGATCGCGAAGTTCAATCTGCGCGAGGGCGTCGATCCGCCGACGTTCGGCCTGGGTTTCAAGGAGCTGTGGCAGTTGCCGCCGGGCCGCGCGAAGCCGGGCCGCATCGAGCATGCTTTCGGCTGGCCGCTCGACACTGCCACTTACGGCGGCAGCTTCCTCTATCACCTCGACCAGGATCGCGTGTACGTCGGCTACGTGGTCGGCCTGAACTACGAAGACCCGCGGCTCAAGCCCTTCGAAGCGTTCCAGCAGTTCAAGCATCATCCGCGCATCAAGCCGCTGCTCGAGGGCGGCGAGATTCTCGCAGCGGGCGCACGCACAATCGTGGCCGGCGGCTATCAGTCGCTGCCGAAACTGGAGATGCCGGGCGCGATGCTCATCGGCGACGCCGGCGGCACGCTCAACGTTTTCAAGATCAAGGGCATTCACCAGGCGATCCGCTCGGGCGTGCTCGCTGCCGAGCATCTCGCAGAGGCGGGCAAGACCGTCGGGTTCGACGCGCGCTGGCGTGCGTCCGAGGGCCACGCCGAGCTGCGCTCCGTGCGCAACTTCAAGCCGGCCTTCAAGCGCGGCTTGTATTTCGCGATGTTCAACGCCGGCATCGATTCGATCTTCAGGGGCCACGTGCCCTGGACGATGCGCAATACCGCCGACTGGTCAGCGCTGGAGAAGCTCGACGAGTACACCTCGCCGGACCGCAGCTGGGTGGACCGCTCGCTACCGCCGCGCGATCGCCTCGCGTCGGTGTTCTTTGCCGGCAACGTGCACGACGAGTCGCAGCCGGTCCACCTGAAGGTGCAGGACACCTCGATCTGCGTGACCCGCTGCACTCAGGAATACGGCAACCCGTGCGAGAACTTCTGCCCGGCGGGCGTGTACGAGATGGTGTCCGACGGCCAGGGTGGGCGGCGCCTGCAGATCAATGCCGCGAACTGCGTGCACTGCAAGGCCTGCGACATCAAGGATCCGTACGAGATCATCAACTGGACCACTCCGGAAGGCGGCTCCGGCCCGAACTATCAGAATCTCTGAAGCACCGCAGCCTTTCATGGAGCCGATCTGGTCCCCTTCTTCGGAACGCGTCGAGCGCGCGAAGCTGACGCGCTTCCTGCGCTTCGTGCGCGAGCGCTACCAGGCGCCGGTGCCGGACTACGCAGCGCTGCATCGCTGGTCGATCGAATTCCCGGAGAACTTCTGGAGCGCGCTGTGGGACTTCTGCGAGGTCCGCGCACGGACACGTGCCACGCAGATCCTCGAAGACGGCAACCGCATGCCGGGCGCGCGCTGGTTCATCGATGCGCGCTTGAACTATGCGGAAAATCTCCTGCGCCGCGACGACGACACTCCCGCGATCATCTTCCGTAACGAGCGCGGCGAGCGGCGCCAGTTGTCGTGGCGCGAGCTGCGGCGCGAAACGGCGCGCATTGCCGACGGCTTGCGGGCTGCGGGCGTGAAGCCCGGCGATCGGGTCGCGGGCCTCCTGCCGAATCTGCCGGAAACCGTGCTTGCGATGCTCGCGACGACGAGCCTCGGTGCAGTCTGGTCTTCCTGCTCGCCGGACTTCGGCCTGAGTGGCGTGCTCGATCGCTTCGGTCAGATCGCTCCGAAAGTGCTCTTCGCCGCCGACGGCTATCGCTATGCCGGCAAGTCGCTCGATTGCATGGCGACCGTGCGGACGGTAAAGGAGAAGATCGCGAGCATCGAGCGCATCGTGCTGGTGCCGTATCTCAATGGACGACCCGCGGTGGAAAGCCTCGACCACGCGGTGATGTTCGCCGACTTTGGCGATCGCGCGGCAACGCTCTCGTTCGAGCAGCTGCCGTTCGATCATCCGGCCTTCATCCTCTACTCCTCCGGCACGACCGGCGTGCCGAAGTGCATCGTGCACAGCGCCGGCGGCGCCCTGCTGCAGCAGCTGAAGGAGAACACGCTGCATTCCGACATGGGCCCGGACGATCGCTACTTCTACTACACGACGACGGGCTGGGTGATGTGGAACGCGCTCGCGAGCGGGCTCGCCACCGGCGCCACGGTAGTGCTGTTCGACGGCGCGCCGTTGCAGCCCGATCCGCGTGTGCTGTGGCGCCTTGCGCACGACGAGCGCGTTACGATCTTCGGCACCAGCCCGCGCTTTCTCGTCGCGTGCGAGCAGGCCGGCATCCGGCCGCGCCGCGAGTTCGAGCTCGGCGCCCTACGCACGGTCATCTCGACCGGCGCCCCGCTCAATCCGCCGAGCTATCGCTATGTCTATCGCGAGGTGAAGCCGGACGTGCACCTCTCGTCGATCAGCGGTGGCACGGACCTGATGGCGTGCTTCGGCTGCGGCTGCCCGATCCAGCCGGTGTACGAAGGTGAAATCCAGGTACTGTCGCTCGGCATGAAGACCGAGATCTACGACGACGCCGGCAAGCCGTTACAGGGCGAGCAAGGTGAGCTGGTCTGCAGCGCGCCCTTCCCGTCCGTGCCGATCGGCTTCTGGGGCGACACCGACGGCTCGCGCTTTCGCGCGACGTACTTTGCGCGCTACCCGAACGTGTGGTGGCACGGCGATCTCGCGACGATCACTTCCCGCGGCGGCCTGATCGTCCACGGCCGCTCCGATACCGTGCTGAATCCGGGCGGCGTGCGCATCGGCACCGCCGAGATCTATCGCCAGATCGAGAAGATCGAAGAAGTCGCCGAGGCGATCGCGATCTCGCAGCAGTGGCAGGGCGATGTGCGCATCGTGTTGTTCGTCCGCCTGCGCGATGGGCTGACGCTCGACGACACCTTGCGCGACAAGATCCGCAACACCATTCGCGCGAATACGACGCCGCGCCACGTGCCGGCGCGCATCGTGCAGTCGCCGGACTTGCCGCGCACGATCAACGGCAAGCTGGTCGAGCTCGCAGTGCGCGAGACCGTGCACGGCCGTGTGGTGAAGAACCTCGACGCGCTGGCGAATCCGCAGGCGCTCGACTTCTTCAAAGACCTGCCCGAGCTCGCGGAGTGAAGGTCGCCGAGCTTTATGAGCGGGAGTGCGCTCGCCTGGACTACCAGCCCGATCCCGCGCAGCGCCAGGTCGTCGCGCTGCTCGACGATCTGCGTGACAAGCTGATCGCTGCGCAACCAAAGCGCCTGCTGGGCAACAAGTTGCTGGGTGGCCTGCTTTCCGGCGGCAAGCTGCATCAGCTGCAGCGCGGGCTCTACGTGTGGGGCGGCGTCGGCCGCGGCAAGACCTGGCTCATGGACCTGTTCTTCCAGAGCCTGCCGTTCCGCGACAAGCAGCGCAGCCACTTTCATCGCTTCATGCAGTCCGTGCACGACGAGTTGAAGAAGCACAAGAACCAGAGCGATCCGCTCGACCAGGTCGCCGACCGGCTCGCCCGCAAAGCGCGCGTGCTGTGTTTCGACGAGTTGTTCGTGACCGACATCGCCGACGCAATGCTGCTCGGCAACCTGTTCCGCGGCCTGTTCGAGCGCGGCGTCACGCTGCTCGCCACCTCCAACGTCAGGCCCGACGATCTCTACAAGGAGGGTCTGCAACGCGCGCGCTTCGTGCCCGCGATCCGCCTGCTGAAGGAGCACACGCAGGTCGTGCACATGGATGCCGGCGCCGATTACCGCCTGCGCCATCTCGAGCGAGCGCGCACCTGGTTCGATGCGCGGGAAGCAGCGACTCCCGCCGCACTCGAGAAGCTGTTCGATGCAATCGCTGCCGAGCCGGGCGCGACCGACACGACGCTGATCCTCAACCATCGCCGCTTGCGCGCACACCGCCACGCCGATGGGGCGATCTGGTTTACGTTCAAGGAGTTGTGCGAAGGCCCGCGCGGACAGGCGGACTACATCGAGATCGCGCGCTGCTACCACACCGTGTTCGTCACGGACGTCCCGGTCCTCGGACCCGACGCGGAGAACGCCGCGCGACGGTTCATCTCGCTGGTCGACGAGTTCTACGACCGTGCCGTGAAGCTGATCGTCTGCGCCGCCGCGCCGGTCGCGGAAACCTATCGCGGCGCGAAGCTTACGTTCGAGTTCGAACGCACCAAGAGCCGCCTCGTCGAGATGCAATCGCAGCAATACCTGTCACGCCCGCATCAGGCGTAGGCGCGATGGACTCCGAACTGCGCCTTGCTGCGCGCTTCTGCACTCTCCAGCGCCTTGGCGGCGCCGGCGCTGTCACCGTTCATGTCCATTGCACGCGCTGTGAGCTGCCAGTTGAACGGGCTGGACGGCTTGAGCTGCGTGCGCTCCGAGATCAGCGCCCGTGCGAGCCGAGGCTTGCGAGCGCGCAAGGCAGCCTCGACCAGCGTGAGGTGAATGAGATCGCGCTGCGCGTGACTGCCGCCGAAGCGATTCGCAATCGTGCGAATCGGCTGCAGCAGGGCAATCGCGTCGGCGTAATGGCCAGCCGCGAACGCCGCGACGCCTCGCGCGAGCGGCAAACCGACGTCGCGCGTCATCATGGCATTCGTATCCGTCCCCGCAGTCTTGCGCTCCATCGCTGCGATCGTTCGCTGCACGAGATCTGTGCGACCGGCAGCGGCGAAAGCCATCACCGCGTGCGCATCATTGAACGAATAGTACGAGTGCTCGGCCAGCGGCTCCCAGCACGCCGCGAGTTTCTGCCAGCGATCGCCGACAGGCGCCAAGCGCAGTTCCAGGCGCCACAACAACGCGGTCGCGTCGACCATCTCCAGCGGCACTTCCGAAGGCACGGGGCGGATGCGTTGGTCGTACAGCTCCAGCACACGCGTGTAGTTGCCCGCTTCCAGATGGAACAGCGCCAGGTGCCACCAGTTGTGGAATGCGAAGCCGTTGTTCACCGACCAGTCGCTCTCGCGTGAGGCGAGCCAGTCGATGCCGTCGCGCAAGCGGCCCTGCATCTCCATCACATGCGTGACCGCGTGCACGGCCCATGCGTCGCGACGATTGATGTCGAGCGCGCGCCGGCCAATGTCCTCGGCGCGCGAATACAGGGCAGTCTCCTCCAGGCCGAACGCGTACATGCCGAGCACGTAGCCGTAGCCCGGCGTGCTCGTATCCCACATCGGCAATACCTGCGCGAGCCGGTCGCGCAGCATCGAAGAAGACCCGAGAAAGAAATCGCCGACGTGGGCGACTTGCAGCGCCAGCAGGTCGTGAGGGTAATCGAGGAGGATGTCACCATAACGCTGGATCGAGCCCGCGAAATCGCCCTCCAGCCAGGCGCGGGCCGCAGCGGCGTGCGCCCGCTCGCGATCGTGGGCGCGCCGGCCTTGCGACTCGATGGCCGCCACGCTCTCCGCCAGCATCGGCACCGCTCCGCGATCGGTCGCCATGACCGCCAGCCCCGCGCGCAGGCAGTGGCCCAGCGCGAAGGCTGGGTCGGCTTCCAGCGCCTTCTGGATCGTCGCCAATGGGTCGAGCTCGTAGCTGGCGCAGAGGTCCAGTGCCCGCTCGTATTGCTGCAGGGAAGCACTGCTGGTGGCCGAAGTGGGGCAGCCGCGAGCGTCGGTGAGCATGAAACCTCCGGAAGTTTGTGATCCGGGGGCAACTGTACGAACGGCCCGTGAGGGGTCAGTCTCGACAGTCGTGAAAAATACGTGAAAATGGCGGGCACGAACGATCCAGAGAACGAGCGGACCGGGGATACTTTGATCGAACTGAACCTCCAGGTGCTCGGCGCCTTCCGCGTGCAAGATTCAGCGGGCGCCGAAATTCGTATTGCGTCCCGCAAGGGTCGTGCGCTGCTTGCGTATCTCGCACTGCGCCCCGGCGAATCGCACAGCCGCGACCGGCTTGCGACGCTCTTGTGGGAAGACGCTGACGAAGAGCTGGCGCGCACGAGTTTGCGCCAGGCGCTCGCAGCGCTGCGCAAGTCATTGCCCACAGACGCTCACAAAGCGCTGCTCGCGGACACCGAATCGGTCGGCATCGACCCGGCGGTCGTGCGCAGCGACTTGCACGCGTTCCGTCGCGCGCTGACTGCAGGGACACGCACTTCACTGCAGGAAGCGATGGCGCATTATCGCGGCGATCTGCTCGACGGCTTCGACGCGCGCTCCACTGCTTTCGACGAATGGCTCACGAGCGAGCGCCTGACGTTGCGCAAGGAACTGAGCGACGCGCTCAACAAGCTCGCCGAGATATGTGTCGCGAACAGCGACAGCGAAGGCGCACTCGCGGCAGCGACCAAGCTCGTTGCGCTCGAACCGCTCAACGAAGCAGCGCATCGCATGGTCATGGACCTGCACGCCAGGCGCAACGCGTACGCCGAAGCGCTGCGTCAGTACCGCGTGTGTCGCGACGTCCTGCGACGCGAGCTCGACGTAGCACCGGAGCCTGCAACCGAGCAGCTCTATCGCGACCTGATGCGCCGCCGGCGTGCAGCGCTCGGTCAGAGCGATGGCGAAGAGGCGCCGCTCGACGACACCGCGACACACGAGGCGCCGCGCGTTGCCGAGCCGGCCGCGCCGGTGGCAGTCCGCCCGCAATTGATCGACGCCACGATTCTCGTAGCGCGGCTCGAAGGGCTGCTGGAGCTGGAAGCGCACCTCGATCCTGAGGAGTCGCACGCCGTCGCCACGCAATTTCATCGCCGCGTCACCGAGGCGGTGACGGAGTTCGGCGGGCGCGTCGATCGCCGGGTCGGCAGCAATGTGCTCGCTGTGTTCGGCATTCCGACTTCGTACGGCAACGAACCGGAGCGTGCAGCGCAAGCCGCGCTTGCTCTGCAATGCACGGTCGCCAGCACCCCGTGGCCGACAGTCGGCGCACTCGCGTTGCGCATCGGCATCGCGCAGGGCCAGGTGCTGTGTGGAGCTGAGATCTTTCCGCTGACTGGGCGGCCGACGCACGTCGCACATACCCTCGCCGCGCGCGCCGCCGACAATGAGATTCTCATCTCCGAAGAATTGCGCGCATCGCTCGGGGAGCGGGTCAGCGGCGCACGAGCTGCGAGCGTCCAGCCCGGTCACGTCGAGCCCGTCGCTGCCTGGAGCCTGGAAGGACTGCGCAGCGAGATCGGCCCCGGGGCCCAGCCGTTCGTGGGTCGGCGACCGGAGCTGGCGATGATTCTCGCGGCGCTGGATCGATGCACGAGCAGCCGCCATGGCCGCGCAATCGTCGTTCGCGGCGAAGCCGGCATCGGCAAGACGAGCCTCGTGAACGCCGTTCGCAGCTCTGCCCGTGAGCGCGGCGTCGCCGTGCATTCCGCGCAAGTCTTCGACTTCGGTCAGTCGCCTGGACGACGGCCGATCACCGCACTCGCGCTGAGCCTGCTCGGTCTGAGCGCAGACGCACCGGCAAACGAGCGCGCGTCGGCGGTCAGGCGCGCGATGTCCGGTCGCAACGCGGTCGACCAGATCATCTTCCTCAGCGACCTGATCGATGCGCCGATCGACTCCGAGCTGGCGGCGCTGGAGAAGGCGATGGAGATCGCCACGCGGCAACGCGGCCGCGCGCTCGCGCTGGCGCAGCTGATCGAAACGGCCGTGCAGCGCGGACCGCAGCTGCTGGTGGTCGAGGACGTGCACTGGGCAGATACCGACGAGCTGGCGCGCTTCGGCGAGATCGCTGCAGTCGTCACCAACTGCCAGATCCTCTTCATCATGACCACGCGTCCCGAGGGCGACCCGATCAACGCCAGCTGGCGTGCCCGGGCGCGCGGCTGTCCGGTCACGACTGTCGACCTTGCACCGCTCGCGGAAGACGAAGCGCAGGAGCTCGCCGCGCATTTTCCGGAGCTGCCCAAGGACATGACGGACGCATGCATTCAGCGCGCCGAGGGGCATCCGCTGTTCCTCGATCAATTGCTGCGCGCCGCACGCGCCGGTCACGACCTGCTGCCGGGATCGGTGCGCTCGGTCGTTTTGGCACGCGCTGCCCGGCTGTCGGCTCGCGATCATGCTGGTTTGCAGGCTGCAGGAGTCCTTGGACACCGCGCTGCATTGACCGCCTTGCGCCACATTCTCAACGACGAGGATTACGACCCGACGCCGCTGACCGAAACTGCACTCGTGCGGTTCAATGGGACCGAGCTCGAATTCGTGCACGCGCTGTTCCGGGACGCGATCTACGAGTCGACGCTGAAGTCGCAGCGGCGCGAGCTGCATCGCTTGGCCGCCGAATGGTACGCAAGCGGGGATCCTGCCCTGCGC
Organism: Steroidobacteraceae bacterium; assembly: GCA_044866955.1. Lineage (GTDB taxonomy): Bacteria > Pseudomonadota > Gammaproteobacteria > Steroidobacterales > Steroidobacteraceae > Steroidobacter. The sequence continues at coordinate 1,504 of JBIOUH010000063.1, read as the reverse complement.
GCCGACCACCTCGCAGCCGCAGAAGACGAGCGCGCGACAGCCGCGTATCTCGACGCCGCGTTGTCCGAGCAGGCGGCATTGAGATTCGAGCGCGCGCTGGGCCTCGTGAACAAAGCGAGCGCGCTGGCGCGCGAGCCGACTCTCCTGCACCGGAGCAGCCTGTTGCTGGGCGAGTTGCTGCTGCAGCTCGGCCGCACGCACGATGCGCTCACGGCCTATCGCGAAGCGCTCGACTTCGCAATCGACCAGAACGGCCACGGTTACGCCTGGATCGGCATCGCCTCGTCCTTGCGCATCATGGACCGGCACGAGGAGGCGCTCGAAGCCCTCGAACACGCGGAGGCCGCGCTCGGCGAATCCGCGGACGCCGGGACGCGCGCCCGCATTCACACGCTGCGCGGCAACGTGTGCTTCCCGCTCGGTCGGCTCGACGCGTGCATGCAGGCGCACGAGCAGGCGCATCGCTTTGCGCTGCAGGCGCAGTCGCACGTCGAGATCGCGCGGGCGTTGAGCGGCCTCGGCGATGCGTACTACCAGCGCGGCAGAATGGTCACGGCTCGCGAGCGCTTCGCCCGCTGCATCCAGGAGGCGCGCGATCACGACCTGGTCGGCGTGCTGCTCTCGAACCTGCCGATGCTGGCGATCACGCACACGTATTGCGGTGAGCCCGCCGCGAGCAGCGAGAGTTGTCGCGAGGGGCTCGAGCTCGCCCGGCGCGTCGGCGATCTGCGCGGCGAGCTCCTGGTCCACCTGGTGCTCGCAAGCGGATTGCTGATGCAGGCCCAGCTGGACGATTGCCGCCGTCATGCCCGGCAGGCGATGCAGCTCGCCAAGCAACTCGGCGCGCGCCGCTTCGAAGCTGAATGCGCCGGCATCATTGCGGCGACGCTGATGAGCGAGGATCCGGCCCAGGCGCTGCAGCTGTCGAAGGAAGCGCTGGTGGTCGGACGCGAGACCGGCATGTCGTATTGCGGTCCGATGCTGTTGAGCCTGGTCGCGCGCCTGACGTCGAGCCCGACAGAACGCGCGGCAGCGCTGGCCGAAGGCGACGACCTGCTTGCCGCCGGCTGCGTGAGTCATAGCTATTTCGAGTTCTACAGCAATGCGATCGAAGCCGGCCTGCAAGAGCGCGACTGGGCGTCCGTGCGTCGTTACGCCGACAAGCTCGAAGCGTACACGTCGGCCGAGCCGCTGCCGTACACCAACATGTTGATCAAGCGCGCGCGGCTGCTTGCGGACGTCGGCGAAAGTGGAATGAAGAAAGGGAGCCGCGCGACCCTGGAGACGCTGCGAGCGGAGTGCCAGCGCATGAATGCGGGGACACCGCTATCTGCCATCGAGAAAGCCCTGGCGGGCTGAGCGCTCCACGGAAATATCTCTCGCCAGGATCGCCAGGATCGCCAAGAAGAAGAGGTCGAACTTCGAGTTCTGAAGCTCGGAGTTCTGATAGGGGACTTCCGAGTTCTTACCTTGGCGTCTTGTATGGTCGGCGCGGCGCTGGAGT
>JBIOUH010000062.1:0-30882 GCA_044866955.1 Steroidobacteraceae bacterium | reverse complement strand
TTGGCGAGGTCACGAGCGAAGTCGATCGCTACTGCGCGTGGCCCGGCCAGGCGTGCGGCTACAAGGTCGGTCACAGCGAGATCAACCGCCTGCGCAGGAAGGCGCAGGATGCGCTCGGCACGAAGTTCGATCTGCGTCAGTTCGACGACGCACTGGTCATCGGCGGCGGCGTGCCGATGGTGACGCTGGCAAGGAACATCGACGCGTTCATCGCCAAGAAGAAATAGCGAGGTGAGTCATGCGTGCGTCTCAGCTGTGCGCCGCAACTGTCTGGTCCGCGTTGTGCTGTGCGGCGCCGCCGATCGCAAACGCCATCGAGCCCGATCTCTCGGAAAAGCAGCTGCAGACGGCAGGGCTCGACGAAGGCGCTATCGAGCCGGAACGTCTGTCAGCGCTGATCGCTCGTGCGTCCGAGGCCGCGACCACAGTGCAACAGGCGCGGAAGTCGAAGTCCGAGCCGCGCAGCACCAGCAACGCATTTCGCATGGATGCCGCGATCAAAGCGGCCGCCCGCGAATTGCTGGCTTTTCGGAACTATCTGCTCGAGCTCGGACTTCCCGGCGCTGAGCGGCCGATAAAGTGGCCGCAGTGGATGTTCGAGCCCCCCACCGACAAGACGCCGCTCAAGGTTCTGAAAGCTCGCATGGATTGGCTCAACGCCAACGTCTTCCCGATGACCGATCCCGTGTGCGAGCTCGCCGGCGAGCAGACTAACGATCACCTCATCTGTTCAGTCGAGTAGCCCGTTACGCCGGAATCGACGCAGCCCGTCGATGAGCACTTGCGGTGCTGTTCGGCAGCACTCCGCTCTCGATGTTCATCGCGCCTGCGATCTTGATGCCCGGAACGTAGTCATCGGGACTGCGGCCATCGGCGTCGCCCCGAGGCGTGTCCACGATTCCTTTAGGTGCAGCTCCACGGCTGTTTTCAGCGAAAGCGGACTGTTCCGGACGTCCGCGGACACTCGGGGCGGTTAGCAGTCCGGATCGGTAACCGGCGAGCTGTGCCCGCGACCTGATCGACGCGCTCTCCCATGCGGATCAACGCGTCGTCGTCCTGAGGTTGGTACACCGCGCCTTTGACGCTGTCGTCGCGGACGAGCAGTAACGTCGTCGTGGGTGCATCGATGACCGTGTACGTGGACGCAGGCATTGGCCCGCGCCGAACTGCCTCTATGGCTCGGATCAGGTGCCGCACTGCATACGGATCCGCCGTGGCGCTGTGCTCGCCGAACGAGCACACCATCTGCTCGCCCCGAAAGCGAACCTGTCCGTCCGCGCGGATGCGGACTTCGTAGGCGGGACACCAGCCCTCGCATCCCGAGCGTCTCATCACGATTTCCGTGGCGTCGAAGACCAGCGGCGTCGCTCGATCGATCGGCGCCGCGATGGCCGCCTGCCACGCGACTTCCGCCTGCGAGGACGCGAGCAGATCGAAATCCTTCGCCATCCACAGGCTCAGCCCGAGCAGCAGCAGCGCTGCCTGGACGCCGAAGTACAGGAGCGACGGCTGGTCGAGTAATTCGGGCTGTTCGTCGTCCGCGTACGCACGCATGGCTCCCTCACCCTGCTACGATCGCGACAGTTGCTGATTCGACCGCGACGGCCAATGCGGGTTCGACAATGAGAATACGTATTCACCTCCTTGGCATGCTCCTGTGCGCCTCGAACGCCGTCGCCGCCGACACCCAGGCCGATGGTGCCGCGGCAAAGCAGATTGCGTCGGTCGTCGATCCGATCGTGGAGAAGGAGATCGCTGCGGGCGTCCCCGGCGCCGCGTTCGTTTTCGTTCGCAATGGCAGCGTGGTGTACGAGCGCGGCTACGGCGTTGCCGACGTTGCGGTCAAGTCGAAGGTCGATCCGCAGCGAACGGTGTGGCCGATCGCGTCGATCACGAAGACGGTCACTGCGCTGGGCGCGCTGCAGCTGGTCGCGGACGGACGCGTCAAGCTCGACGACGACCTGAATCGCTATCTCAAACGCCTGCAGGTGCCAGCGCAAGGCTACGCACCGTTGACATTGCGCCACATCCTCTCGCACACAGGCGCTCTCGATGAAATTCCGGGCCGACGCTATGACGGCAAGCAAGCGCCGGACATGGCTGCGTTTCTGAAAGACAAGCTGGTGCGATATCGCGAGCCCGGCAAGCTCACTGCCTATTCGACATACGGCATCGCGCTCGCGGGCGTGCTGATCGAGGATGTGAGCGGTCAGAGTTACGCGGGCTATTTGCAGCAGCACATCTTCACGCCGGCAGGTATGAGCAGCGCTCGCCTGATGGTGCGTCAAGGGGATGAGAAGGGAGTCGCCACGCCGTATGAGATCGACGATGGCCACGCCGCCACAGTTCAATATGAGTGGTATCGAACGCCGCCGACATCCTCGATGGTCGCGACGGCGGCGGACATGGGGCGTCTTCTCATCGTGCATCTCGCCGACGGGCGCGCAGGCAGCAACCAATTGCTCTCGCCCACGCTCACGCGTGCGATGCATCAGCAGCAGGCGACCAACCATCCCGATCTTCCTGGCTGGAGCCTCGGATTCCAGCTCGACAACGTGAATGGCGTCGCACTCGCCGAGCACGGCGGCGACATCGCGGGATTCTCAGCGCTGTTCGCGTTGATGCCGGACAAGCACGAAGGATTCTTCATCGTGAATCACGGCGAAAGCGGCGACCTGCGTTTCCGCGTGAAGCAGGCGCTGCTCGATGCGCTCTACCCCGCCAGGCCCGCGAACGTCCCCGCCATCGAGGCGAAGAACGCGCCCGCGTTAGGTGAGTACGCGGGTCGTTACATTTCAAGCATCGCCTGCCGATCGTGCCCGCTCGACGATGATCAGGTTTTCGTGGTGAAGACGCAGGAGAACGGCACGCTGTCATTGTGGGGTCAGACGTGGGTGCCGCTGCGGCGGGATTTGTTCGTCCGCGATGACGGCAAGCGGCTGCTTGGCTTTGCGCGCGATGAGAAGAGTAAGATCGTTTCAGTCACCGGCGGTTCGTGGCGGGTGGCGGATCGGTTGCCGTGAGCAAGAACACTGCGATCAGGAGCAGGAGCCATGAGAGTCCTCGCTTCGATTGGGTCGTCTACTGCATCGCTGCTGCTTTGTCTGTCGGCGCTGCCGGCAATAGCCGAGGATGCGCCGTGCACGTGCCCGGACATGCTGGACCTCGCAAGCCGCAACAACCAGGTGAAGGCTGCGATGCAGACGTATCAGGAGCAGCTCGCGGCGTGGACAGCCGCCGGCGCTCCGGGCGCGGACGTAGAGTCACGCACTGCTTTCCAGCTCGACATCGTCGAGCCGTCCATGGTTGCTGCGAAGGACTCGCGGGCAAATACCGCTTCTGCCGAAACGAAGGCGGACTGCCGGACGACCATCAATGCCCCCACGGCATGCCTTCGGGTACTGATGGAGCAGCACGAACAAGTGCACAGGGACGCGTGTGTCGTGCACTCCAACGCGCATGTGTCGGTATCAGATACGATCATTCCTCGCTGGCAGACTCTTGCCGACTACGCACGCGAGGAGATCGAGGCTTATCAGGCCGAGCGCATCTACATCGAGGCTGCGCTGTCGAACCTCGAGCACGATTGCCGCTACACGCTGGAGTTCGACTCAACGATTGCCGGAGCGACGGAGGCGACCCGGTCTGACGCGAAGACCCAGGTCGATCTGGAAATTCACTTTCCAAGAGGCTACACGCCCACCGGGTTCAACGGCTCACATCCGCTCAACTACCACACTCGCGATGTCGGGCCGCCGAAGCTCGTTGGCGATCCCATGCTCGTGAAGCTTGCGAAAGCCTGCTACGCAGCTTCGCAAGGCAACGGCAATGTGTCGTTCGAAGTGAAGAATGCATGGCTGATGCGCGAGAGGACCCCGCCATACGGGCCGTTGCTGGAGCTGCCGATCTATGTCGGTGACACGCAAGAGACGAGATATCTCAAGGGGCCGCGCGGCTGTCCGCGAGGGTCGGAGCAAAGGTCGTTCTGGACGGAGCAGTTCAAGCTCGGCAAGCGCATCGAACCTGCGGGGTCGATGGATATTCGTGCCAGTGCGCCGAGTGCGTCGGATCTCGCGGTGATTGTCGATGGTTGGAACTTCACCGGCGAGGATGCAGAGAAGACCATCGAGACGGCGTGCCTCGGGTTCGGCGGTGCGGAAACTTTCAGCGGGTTTCCGGGAATGCCGGCAGGCAATGTGATGTGTGAGAAGACGGTGTTGAAGTTCAAGAAGAAACGGTGAGCGCAGCCTTCGATCTGCGACATAACGTCCGGTCGACCCGCAGAGCGAAACCTGGCGCTTTTTTTGGCGCGACGTTCGATATACTCTGCCGACGAAATTCAACCAATAGAATAGAAGCGCACGCGGCGCTTTCGCGAACGGACCTTCAAAACATAAAAGCAGAGGGACTTTCCGATGCGTGCTCAGCATGGACCCGCGCTCGGCCTGATTGCGCTGGTGGCCTTGTCGCTGACCGGTTGCGGCGGTGGTGGAGGCGGCAGCGACGCACCGTCCAATAGGGTACCCGTTGCACAGGCTGGCAGCGACCAGACGGTGAAGCGCAATGCAACAGTGACCCTGGACGGCACGGACAGTACCGATCCGGATGGCGATGCGCTGGCCTATCGATGGACGCAGACGTCCGGCCCGACCGTTGCGCTGAGCTCTACCACGTCGAGCCAACCCTCTTTTGCCGCGCCCAACCAGTCGGGCACTCTCTCGTTCTCGCTCACCGCGAGCGACGGCCAGAGCACTTCGACGGCCGACAGCGTCAGCATCACAGTCCAGAACACAGCTCCCACCGCAATATCGTCGAATGCGGTGTCGGCGGGGCTCGGGTCGATGGCGACGCTTGATGCGACCCAGAGCTTCGACCCGGACGGCGACTCTCTTACCTTCGTGTGGACGCAGCTGTCCGGTCCGCAAGTCACGATCACTACGGTCGCGCCCGGGATCAGTCAGTTCCAGGTTCCGAACATTCCCGTGGTGCTCGTGTTTGCACTGACGGTGAGCGATGGCGAAGCGACCTCGGTGACGATCAACATCACGGTGAACGTCATCGTGGTGACGCTGCCGAACCAGCCGCCGGTGGTCAGCGCCGGCTCCGATTTCGACGCTCCGCGTCGCGCGACGGTCACGCTGAACGGCACGGCCTTCGATCCCGATTTCGATCCGCTCACGTATACGTGGGAGCAGGTGGACGGCCCTGCAGTGACGCTGGCAAATGCAAATACGCTGTCGCCAACGTTCGCCGCGCCTGAAACGCCGGCGCAATTGAGATTTGCACTGCGCGCCAGCGACAGCGTTCACACTTCCGACGCCGCCGAAGTCGAAGTCAATGTGAGAAACTTCGCGCCGGACGTCGCGAACGTCGCAATCACTCCGACTGCGGCCTACACGACGGACACGCTCAGCATCGCCGCGCAAGTCGAGGATCCCGACAACGACACTATCACGACGACCTACGAGTGGCTTCGCAACGGCACGCCGATCGGCTCGGAAACCTCGAGCACGTTCCCGGCCAGTATGACTACGAAGCAGGACGTCATCACGGCGCGCATCACTGTCGACGATGGATTTGTTCACACCACGGTCGAGGCGAGCACGACAATCCTCGATTCGCCCGCCGCACTTTCCATGCCCATACCGCCGCCGACCACGCTGAACTACGGCGAGACCGCGAGCTTCAGCGTAACGGCGACCGACGCTGACGGCGATGCGATCCCCGGTTTCGAAGTTGCGTTCGGGCCTGCAGGTTTCGCAGTCACCGCCCAGGGCGACGTCACGTGGACCGCGGTCGGTCCGATGTTCGAGCCCGTGGTGGATTTTGCGTGGGGTATACGAGTGAGTGGCGATGCTGCCTCGCTGCTGTCGGGCTCGTTCGAGGTGACGGACGCTGCGCGTGCCGATCCAGTACTCCGCACCGGCGTCCGGATTCCCATTCAACACAGCGGCCTGCGCATCGCAGACCTGGATGGCGACGGCGATCGCGAGATGCTCGTCGGCTCCCTGCAAGCGCTCTACGTGTTGAGCAGGATCGGCAGCAGCTATCAGCAGTCGTGGGTATACCCGTTCGCTGTCGGCAGCAACGACCCTACGGAGATGATATCTGCGGTCGCCGCGCGAGACATCGACAATGACGGTGCGCAGGAGATCTTCTTCTCGAAGGGCGGTCTGCTGCTGCGACTCGACGGCGAATCGCGCCGCGAAGCGGCACGCGCTTCGCGACGTTGCCGCTCGCTCGAGCTGGCCGATCTGGACGGTAACGGCTCGGCCGAGCTCGTCTGCCTCGCCGCATCCAGCGACTTCATCTTCGGTACCGCCGTGCGGGTTGCGGTGCTCAACCCGAGCACGCTAACGGAAATCTGGTCGACTCCGGAGCTGCCGCTCGGCGGCACGATGGCGGTCGGCAATGTCGATGCAGACCCGGCGCTGGAGATCGTGACGTCGGGCGGCTTCGTCTTCGACGGCACGAGCCACCAGAATCAATGGTCGTACAGTCAGGCATTCGGCACTGCCGTCGATACGGGCGACATGGACGCAGACGGCGTGGAAGAAATCGTCGGGATCGGGGACTGGGGCCCGGTGCGCGCGTTCAGTGCCGTTCAGAAGTCCCCATTGTGGGAGTACGTGCCGCAGTTCACGGACCTGGATGCACTGGTGGTAGCAGATGCCAACGGCGACGGGCGGGCCGAAGCCATCGTCGGCAACGGCCAGTGGGGCAGTGTCATGGGGATCGGCTACAACACGAGCACCCATCAGTCCCAGCTGCTCTGGGAGATCAATTCGCAGGAACACGGCGTGACCAGCATCGCCGTCGGCAACGTCGATGCGAACGCCGGGAACGAGGTGGTGTGGGGCACGGGCGCGACCAGCAGCGGCCCCGACGATTTCGTCGTCGCCGGATTCACGCCCGCCATCAGGGTGAAATGGCAGAGCTCCGAGCAGGCGCAGCTCGACAGCCCCTTCTTCGGCGGCATGCTCGCGCGCATCGGCGCGGGTGCATCCCGGCTGATGTTCGCTTCGCCGAGCACGAATAGCGGCTACGCAGGTCTGCGCGCGATAGCGCTGCATCCGACCACCGGCGAGCTCGAGTTGAGCGACGAAGTCGGCTCGAACTGGGCTCGCGCCAGCGCTTTCGACGTCGCCGACTATGACAACGACGGCATCGACGAGCTGTTCATCGGCACGGCGAGCCTTTACGACGGCTACTTCGCGGTGTACGACTTTGCTGCCAATGCGATCGAATGGCAGTCGGCGCCGGCGCTTGCGGAAACGGGCATCGCGGTCACGCACGCGGACATGAACGCAGATGGCTACGCGGATCTCATCGGCCTCACGACCACGGGTTACATCAGTGTCTACGACGTGCATGCACAATCGTTGCTCTGGAGAAGTACCCAGCTGGGTAACGCTGTTGCGCTCGCCGTGTCCGATCTGGACGGCAACGGCAAGGACGAAATTGTCGTTGCGCTCCTGGACCGCATCGTCGTCTATGGCAAAGCCGCGACCGGATCGAGCTACCTGGAGCGCGCAAGCGTAGCGCTCGATGGCGCAATGGATGTCCTGGCCAGCGATCTGGACGGCGACGGGGAAGCAGAGATCTACGTCCTGCGCCAGGCCTTTGGCGCCAATGCGACGCTGGGTGTGCTGGACACGCAGCTGCAAACCGTGCGCAGCATCCCGCTCGGCGTCCAGGCAACTGCCCTCTTCGTCGAAGAATCCGCGTTCGCCCGCAAGAACCTGCTGCTCGCAGTCGCAGGCAGCTATCCGACGACCACTCCTGCGGAGCTTTGGGCGATCGATCCAACCACCGGCGCCGATGTGTGGCGCTCGCCGGCGCTGACCGGAAGCATCCAACGCGACAGCTTGTACTTCGTCGACGTCGATGGCGACGGCGATCGGGAGATCAGTTTCGCCACGACGCAGGGGATGTATCACACGCGTTGAACGGGCTGATCTTATATACAGGCCATGTGACTCTGCGCTAGGATGCGCCGCAGCCACCTCAAGGAGATGATCATGGCCAACACGGATGACACGTCGAAGAAGCAGCCCCGCTCCACCGCCAACGTTTCGGCTGAAACGTCCAAGCTCGAGCAGGCAATCGACACCGAACGCGCGAGACTGCTCCAGGTCCACAGCGTTCTGCATTGTCTCTACGAAGTTCTCCTCTACGCAGACGGCGAAGACGCGTCCACCTACGCAGAAGCTGCACACCTCGCAGCGATGTTGATCGACGACGTCGTCGCCAATCTCGATCCCGTGAAGCTCAGGCCGATGATCGAAAGGATCGAGCGTAAAGCGCGGGTGGAGGGTCGGTACACGCCGCCTGAACCCCGGGACGACGCGGTGAGGGAGCCGCGAGCGGTGTACATCGTTCACTAGGGTCTGGCAGGCTGAAGCCTGACTCACACCAGTAGCCAGCCACGGAGAGCTCTCGCGCAGTCCCCCCCGCCGTCACGCGCGGGGGAGACTGCTACACTTCGGCGTCACAACCGACTGCGGGGCTGGTACATGGCAGGCCAGGGCGATTCGAACCGCGCCATCCTGTTTGCGCTCGGCGCAAACTTCACGATCTTCGTCACCAAGGGCGTAGCGGCGTTCATCACCGGCTCGGGCGCGATGCTCGCGGAGACAGTGCACTCGCTCGCTGACTGCGGCAACCAGCTCCTCTTGCTGCTCGGCATGCGCCAGGCGCGCACGCCGGCGTCGCCCGACTATCCGCTCGGCTACGGCAAGGCGATCTACTTCTGGTCGTTCCTCGTCGCCGTCATGCTCTTCAGCGTTGGCGGCATGTTCTCGGTCTACGAAGGCATCCACAAGCTGCAGCACCCCGAACCGCTGAGGCAATGGTGGTGGGCCGTCGGCGTGCTCGTCGTCAGTATCATCGCGGAAGCGGTCTCGATGCGCGCGTGCCTCGTCGAGGTCGCGAAGTCACGCGGGTCACGCAGCCTCGTCCGCTGGTTTCGCGAGAGCCGCCAGGCGGAGCTGATCGTCATCTTCGGCGAGGACCTCGCCGCCCTCCTCGGTCTCGTGCTTGCGCTGATTGCGATCCTGCTCGCTGTGATCACCGGCAATGTCGCGTGGGATGCCATCGGCACGCTGCTGATCGGCCTGTTGCTCATCGTCGTCGCAGTCTTCGTCGCGATCGAAATCAAAGCGATGCTGATCGGCCAGAGCGCCGATCCCGAGGTGACCGCGGAAATCAAGCGCTTCTTCGCAGAGCGCGCCGAGATCGCACGCATCTTCAATCTCATCACGCTGCAGCTCGGCAACGACCTGATGGTCGCGGTCAAGGTCCAGCTGCAGCGCGGCGGCCTGCCCGCGGAAGACGCGATCAACCGCATCGAGGCCGACTTGAAGCAGCGCTTTCCGCAAGTGAGGTGGAGCTTCTGCGAACCGGACCATGCCGACTAGTCGCATGGCCCTCGCCCGCCCGCTCATGCTCGCCGGCATCGCGTTGCTGTCCGCGTGCACGAGCCCAGAACTGCGCGAGCCGCCGATCGATCCGGACGTCGCCCGCGCCGAGATCGGCAAGCGCATCCCGCCGAAGATCGCGAATCGCGACGGCTGGGCCATCGACATCTTTGCCGCATTCGAAGCGCTCTCGATCCGCCCCACGACGGACAACATCTGCGCCGTCATCGCAGTGACGGAGCAGGAGTCGACGTTCCAGGTCAACCCGCCGGTGCCCGGCCTCGCTGCCATCGCGCAGCGAGAGATCGAGACCCGCGCAACGCGTTATCACATCCCAATGCTGGCCGTGAATGCCGCGCTGGCGCTGAAGTCACCGACCGGCGCTACCTATCGCGAGCGTCTCGACAAGGTCAAGACCGAAAAAGAACTCAACGACATCTTCGCGGACTTCACCAGCATCGTGCCACTCGGTGGGCGTATGTTCGGCAGCTTCAATCCCGTGCGCACCGCCGGACCGATGCAGGTCAGCATCGCGTACGCAGAACAGCACGCCGATGCGAAGCACTATCCCTACCCGGTCGCCACGACGATCCGCAACGAAGTCTTCACGCGTCGCGGAGGCATGTACTTCGGCATGGCTCATCTGCTCGACTACCCGGCCCAGTACGACGACATGCTGTATCGCTTCGCCGACTTCAACGCAGGGCATCACGCCAGCCGCAACGCAGCGTTTCAGAACGCCGTCAGCATCCTGACGAAAACGACGCTCGCACTCGATGGCGATCTGCTATTGCATGGCAGCTCAGATCCGAGCCAGACGGAGCTTGCAACACGCAAGCTCGCAGAGAAGCTCGACCTCACCGAATCCGCCATCCATCGCGATCTCGAGCACGGCGATCAGGACGACTTCGCCGACACAAAACTGTACAAGCGCGTCTTCGATCTCGGCGACAAGGGCCGCAAGACTCCCCTGCCCCGCGCGGTGGTGCCGAAGATCCGCCTCGAAAGTCCGAAGATCACGCGCAAGCTCACCACGGAATGGTTCGCGAAGCGTGTCGACGAGCGCTACCAGAGGTGCCTCGCGCGACGTTAGACGAAGGATCGCCAAGAGCACCAGGAAGGTCAGGGGGTAACAGGCCGGAATCCTTCCGGCTCAACATCCTGGTGTCTTGGCGAGAGCCGGCTCATGTACTTGCCGATGACGACGAAGAACATCGGGATCAGGAAAGTCGCGACGAACGTAGCGCTGAGCATGCCGCCGATGACGCCGGTGCCGATGGCATTGCGGCTCGCTGAGCCAGGCCCGGTGGCGACAGCCAGCGGGAACACGCCAAGCACGAACGCCATCGAGGTCATCAGGATCGGCCGCAATCGCAAATGCGCCGCTTCGATCGCGGCCTCGATCAGACTCTTGCCCTCTGCGTGCAGGTTGCGCGCGAACTCGACGATCAGAATCGCGTTTTTCGCCGAGAGGCCGATCGTCGTGAGCAATCCGACCTGGAAGTACACGTCGTTCGACATCCCGAAGATGAACGCGGCTGCGAGCGCGCCGACGACGCCGAGCGGTACGACCAGAATCACGGCGACCGGAATGAACCAGCTCTCATACAGCGCCGCGAGACTCAGGAATACGACCAGGATCGAGATGGCATACAGCAGCGGCGCCTGCGCACCCGAGAGCTTTTCCTGCAGCGACAGCCCCGTCCATTCGTAGCCGATACCGGACGGGAGCTGCGAGGCGAGTCGCTCCATCGTGGCGATCGCCTGTCCGGTGCTGTAGCCCTGCGCCGCCTGGCCCTGGATCTCCACGGACGGCACGCCGTTGTAACGCTCCAGCTTCGGCGCACCGAACGTCCACTTACCGGTCGCGAACTCGGAGATCGGCACCATCGCGCCCGCCGAGTTGCGGACGTAGTGCAGACGCAGGTCGTCCGGGTTCATGCGGAACGGCTCGTCGGCCTGTACGAACACCTTCTTGATGCGGCCGTCGGTGTCGAGGAAGTTGTCGACGTAGCGCGAGCCCCAGGCGATCGAGAACGACTGATCGACGTCGCTCGGCAAAACACCCAGCGCACTCGCCTTCTCGCGATCCACGTCGATCTTGAAGGTCGGGTTGTCTTCCAGGCCGTTCGCGCGCACCAACCCGAGCGACGGCTCCTTCTTCGCAGCATCGAGCAGCTGATCGCGGGCTTTCATGAGCGCGTCATGTCCCAGACCGCCGCGGTCCTCGAGCTCCAGATCGAATCCGGACGCCGTGCCCAGTTCGCGGATCGGCGGCGGGTTCACGGGAATGACAATCGCATCGCCATACGACGCAAACCGCGCCGAGACGCGCTTGATGAGCGCCGCCGCGCTCAGGTCGGCAGTCGTGCGTTGCGACCAGTCCCGGAAGTGCACGAACACCTGTCCCTGGTTCTGACCGCGACCGGCATAGTTCGAGCCGTTGATCGTGAACACGGCATCGACCATCTTCGACTCCTGGTGCAACAGATAGTCGCTCACGTCGGCGAGCGCCTGCGCGGTATGCCCCTGCGTGCTGCCGGGCGGCCCTTGCACCTGCACTAATATGTATCCCTGATCCTCATCGGGCAGGAAAGATGTGGGCAGCTTGAAGAACATGAGCGCCACGGCGGCAACTATGCCGCCATAGATCAGCAGCCAGCGCCCTGTGCGCGCGATCACATGATGCGCAGCGCTCACGTACCGGTCGCGACCATTCTCAAACTTTCGGTTGAACCACCCAAAGAACCCGCGGCTTGCCCGCGTGTGCTCTCCGCGCAGAATCGTGGCGCACAGCGCCGGCGTGAGACTCAGAGCGACAAACACCGACAGCGCCATCGCCGCTACGATCGTCAAGGAAAATTGCCGATAAATGCCGCCGACCGATCCCGTCGAAAACGCCATCGGCACGAACACTGCGCACAGCACGACCGCCACGCCCATCAGCGCGCCGGTGATCTGCCCCATCGCTTTCTTCGTCGCCTCACGCGGCGACAGGTGCTCTTCGGCAATGATGCGTTCGACGTTCTCCACGACGACGATGGCATCGTCGACCAATAGACCGATAGCGAGCACGAGCCCGAACATCGACAGCGTGTTGATCGTGAACCCAGCCGCGGCGAGCACGCCGAACGTGCCGAGCAGCACGACCGGTACCGCGATGGTGGGAATGATCGTTGCCCGGATGTTCTGCAGGAACAGGTACATCACGAGGAATACCAGCGCGATGCCCTCGAACAGCGTCTTGACGACTTCCTCGAGCGACACCTTCACGAACGGCGTCGTGTCGTACGGATACTCGATGCGCATGCCGGCCGGGAAGTACTTCGACAGCTCGTCGAGTCTTGCGCGTACGGCTTCCGCCGTGGCTAGTGCATTCGCGCCCGCCGCCAGTTGCACTGCGATGCCGGCGGCGGCCTGGCCGTTGTACTTGTTGTCGACGTTGAAGTTCTCCGCACCCAGTTCGATGCGCGCAACGTCGCTCAGCCGCACCTGCGATCCATCCGGATTCACCTTCAGCAGGATGCGGCCGAATTCTGCCGGCGTGCGCAGCAACGTCGCCTCGGTGATCGATGCAGTCAGGCGCTGCGAGGCCGGCGCCGGTGTGCCGCCCAGCTGCCCGCCGGAAATCTGCACGTTCTGGTTTTGCAGCGCATTCGTCACATCGACAGGCGTCAGCGAATAGCCATTCAGCTTGTTCGGATCCAACCAGATGCGCATCGCGTACTGGGTGCCGAATACGTTGATGTTGCCGACGCCGTTGATGCGGCTCACCGGATCCTGCACATGCGAGACGACATAGTCGGCAATGTCGTACTTCGTCATATGCGGGTCGGATGAGACGAAGGCAGCGACCAGCAGGAACGACACACCCGACTTCGTGACGCGAATACCGGACTGCTGCACCTGGGGCGGAAGCAACGGCACTGCGAGCTGCAGCTTGTTCTGTACCTGCACCTGCGCGATGTCCGGATCCGTACCCGGCTCGAACGCGAGCGTGATCGTCGACTGGCCGGAGTCGTCGCTGGTGGCGGACAGATACACCAGGTGATCGACGCCGCTGATCTGCTGCTCGATCACTTGCACGACCGTGTTCTCGACAGTCGTGGCCGAGGCGCCGGGATACGTCGCCGAGACCTGGATCGAAGGCGGCGCGATCGAGGGATACTGCTCGATCGCGAGCCGCGCGATCGACAGCCCGCCCGTGAGCATGATCAGGATGGCGATGACGATCGCAAAGATCGGTCGCGTGATGAAGAAGCGCGGCATGGCGCTATGCCGGCTGCGCAGTTGCCAGCGCGGCAACGGCGCGTACGGGCATGCCCGCCTTCACTCGCTGCACGCCGGTGACGACGACGCGATCGCCGTCCTCCAGCCCGCCTTCCACCACCCAGCTGTCGCCGAGCGTGCGCGATGCATTCACGGTTTTCTGCGACACCTTGTTGTCCTTTCCCACGATCAGAACGGTGGCCTGGCCGTTGCGATCGTGGGTAACGCCCTCCTCGGGCACGAGCATGGCGTGATCGTCCGTCCCCTCGTCGATCACCGCGCGCACGAACATTCCCGGCAGCAGCACATGATCCGGATTCGGGAAAATCGCCCGCACGGTCACCGAGCCGGTGCCTTCGTTGACGCTGATATCCGTGAACTGCAGCAATCCCTCGCGCGCATAAGTCGAGCCGTCCTCGAGCACGAGTCGCACGCGAGTCTGATCCGGCCCGTTGAGATGGATGCGGCCGCTCGCGACCTGCTGCCTCAGCTGCAGGCCCTCGACGCTCGTTTCGTTGAGATCGACATAGATCGGATCGATCTGCTGCACGTTGGCCATCGGCGTGGCCGCACTCGCTTGCACGAAGGCGCCTTGCGTGACGAGCGAGGGCCCGACGCGACCCGTGATCGGTGAGACGATATCGGTATAGCCGAGATTGATCGTCGCGGTGCGGACTGACGCGAGTCCCGCCTGCACATCGGCCGCAGCTTGATCGCGCGCCGCCACGTCATTGACGTAGTTCTGCTTGCTGATGGCGTTGTTCGCCACGAGCAGCTTGTCGCGCTCGGACTGTGCTGTCGTCGACTCCAAGGTGGCCCGCGCACGCGCGAGCTGAGCTTGCGCACTCTGCAAAGCTGCCTGGTACGGCGCCGGATCGATCTGATACAGGCGCTGGTTCGCCTTGATGTCACTCCCCTCCTCGAACTCACGCTGCTGCACGATGCCATCGACGCGTGCGCGAACCTGCGCCACCAGGAACGCCGACGTCCGGCCTGGCAGCTCAGTGGTCACCGGCACCTGTGCGCGGTGAACGGTCACGACGCCGACTTCGGGAGGCAGAGGTTCGGCCGCGGCCGGCTGCGCTTGCGAGCTGCATCCGCTCACCGCCGCAGATATCAGCAAGATCGCAGCCGGTGCGGCCGATCCGATCGAATGGGGGAAAGTCACGATAGGGCTCCAGCTATTTGACGCTATAGCCGCGCGCATCGAGGCACGCAGCCTGTGCTCGCATGTAGTCGGCTCGTTTGTTGGTCGATAGTTCTGCGGGCACTCCGCCTGCGGCCACGGTCGGGTCGTAGCCCGTCGCCGCGACCGCCGAGCGATGACACTCGAAGCGGTCCTGCGATTGCTGGTCGGCGGACTGTCCGTTCTTCGGATAGACGAAGATCGCTTCGGCCGGCGGCGCCTGCGTCGTGCCGCCGTTCTCGATTCCGGCCGGCGGCTCCACGACCTCGTACGAGTCCTCGCCGGCATTCCACGTGTAGTAGGTGTCGTCAGCGTAGTAGTACGGCACTCCGCCCCACCACACCGTCGAGTAGAACGCAGGCAGGACTGGGACGAACGCGCCGATCGGCGCCGCGATCACGACCGCGACTCTGCCGTTGCGGTGATACCACTCGCCGCCGTGATACAGGTAGTCGCCGCCGCGATAGCGCACGGTGTACGCGCCGCGAGGCACGGCCGGGACGACTTCGCCGCGATCGTGGTAGTACTGGTTGTGCTCGAAACGATTGTCGAGATGCATGGCCTGCGACGTCAGCGGCAGCGCAGCTGCGCCAATCGTTGCGAGCAACGCGATCAATGGCAGTTTCTTGTTGGACATGATGGTTACTTCACGCTATAGCCGCGCGCCTCGAGGCATGCGCTGAGCGCGCGGCGAAAATCTGTGGCTTGTCGCTCCAGTCGCGCTGTCTGCACCTGAGAAGCGCTGGCCTGGTTCTGAGCCTGCATGCGATTGATCTCTGCGGTGCGCTCGGACGCGGCGACGCCGCCGATTGCGGCGCCTGCAATTGCGCCCAACACCGCGCCGCGACCTGTTTCCCACGGCGAAGAGACGGCTGCCCCGACGACGGCGCCTGTCACTGCGCCGGCGCCAACTTGCGCGCCGGGCGGCGGTCCGCCTGCAACGACGCGCATGCGTCGATGCGGCGGCAGCTGCGGATTGCTGGGATCGAAGCCGGTCTGCTGCACGGCCCACTCGTTGCACTCGTACTTGTCGCGTTCCTGCTGCTCGGCCGGGACGGTGCGTCCGGCGGTCGGATAGAAGTAGACGTTCGTATCCGGCAACGGCGGCGGTTCCGGCCGGGGCGGCGGCGCTACGGGTTCGGCGGCGCAGCCCCAGACGGTGCAAGCAGCGATCAAGGACATGAGCGGTGCGCGCGCGTTCATGGCCTCAACCGATCGCAGCAACTTTGGTGGGGGTCATGTCGGCCTTCGCGCGAGCGACGAGTGCGGGGATCTGCGTCTTCGCTTGTCTCACCGCTTTGCGGACACACGACCCGTCATCGTCGTCGAGCGGATCGGCCCGGTAGCAGGCCTCGCGCGCGGCCTCGACGATGTTGTCGTTGAGGAGCTTGATGCCCGACTTCATGGTCAGCGTCTGCGGGTCGGGAATGACGTGCGCAACCACCGTCACGTCCTCAACAGGCGCATCGATCGGAGTCCGCTCGACGACCTTCACGACCGGGGGGTCGATTTCGATGCGGTCGAGCTCGGCTGCACTGACGCCAGTGCTCACGGTTGCTAGCGCTGCGAGCAACGCGCTGGCAGCGAAAAAAGGGGTCGTAGTCATCGTCGCTCTCCTCGTCAAGTTGCGGACGGCGGAATGCCCTCCACCACGGCTGCGACGATGCCGACCGGAAATCACTGCGCGATGTCAGGCGACGGCGGCTCTGTTTCACTTGTCACTATTAAGCCGCGTTCATCTGCGGGCTGTAGGCGGAACTCCCCTGCCGACGCGCCGACTAACCCGCCATGGAAGCCGTCGCTCCGCACGTCCTGGCCCTGGACGACGATCCGGACATCCGGAAAGTGCTCGTTCAATATCTGAGCGAGCAGGACCTGCGGATCACTGCGGTCGCGAGCGGCCGCGAAATGCTGCACGTCATCGAGAACGAGCCGGTCGACCTGCTGATGATCGACCTGCGGCTTTCGGGAGAAGACGGGCTCACGCTCGCACGACAGGTGCGCGATTCCTCCTCGATTCCGATCCTGATCCTGAGCGGCAAGGCCGAAGAGGCCGATCGGGTGATGGGGCTCGAGCTCGCTGCCGACGACTACGTGACCAAACCGTTCAGCATGCGCGAGCTGCTCGCGCGAATTCGCGCCGTGCTCCGCCGCTCGCAGATCGTCGAGTCCGCCGCGCCGCGCGACGATCAGCTGCGCGCCTATCGGTTTGCCGGCTGGGAGCTGAACCTGCGCCTGCACCGCCTGATCTCGCCGGACGGCCGCCGCGTCGAGCTCACCAACAGCGAGTTCAATCTTCTGTGCGCTTTCCTGTCGGCACCTCAGCGCGTGCTTACCCGCGATCAACTACTGGAGCGCTCGCGGGTACACGCGCTCGAGGTGTACGACCGTGCGATCGATGTCACGATGCTGCGCCTCAGGCGCAAGATCGAGCGCGATCCGTCGAACCCCGAGCTGCTGCGCACCGAGCGCGGTGCGGGCTACGTGTTCATGGCGGCGGTCAGCGCGATGCGCTGAACATTGCAGCTGCAATGCCCGAAGCTGCGTCCGACATCATGCCGGAAGATCGAGGGAGGAAAGTTCTGTTCGTGGCGGCGCTTGCCGTTTTCCTGAACTGAAATGGAGACAGCTCCATGCGTACCTTCAATCTTCGAACTCCTTTTAGAACCCTGGGCCCACTGGGCCTTCTCGCAATCGTCAGTGCTTTCGCTGCGTGCACCACGATGGGCACCGGCGTCGGCACTGAGCGCAGCGGCGACATGAAAGCGAACTTCGCCTGGAAGTCGACCGACGATCGCACCGGCACGCTGACGGCCAACCTGAGCAACGGCGACACCTATTCGGGTCAGTTCTTCCAGGTGACGCACGACACGCGCGTGGAAACCCTCGCTCCGCTGTGGAACGGCTGGGCGGGTCCATGGCGTGGCTGGCGTTACTGGGGTCCGTATCCCGATACGGCTTTCGTCACGCACTACAGCGGGCGCGTCGTCGCGAATCTTGCCGACGGCGCCGGCGAGCACATGCGTTGTCACTTCACGCTCATGCATCCCCAGAACGGGATGTCGGGCGGAGGCGCAGGCCAGTGTCAGTTGCCGTCGGGACAGACGATCGACGCGACGTTCGCGAACTCGTGACGCGCGAGACGGACTCGCGACCTCTGCAGCGTTGGGTCACCGGCGCCGGAGTCCTGCTGATCGTGCTGATGATCGGCGCGGACAGCTACGAAGCGTGGCAGGACTACGACACGGCGATCCTGCGCAGCGAGGACACACAGCTCGCAATTGCGCGCGCGACGGCCGAGCAGACTGCACGGATGGTGCAGGAGCTCGACGTCGTGCTCGCGGATCAGGCGCAGCGCTGGGGTGCCGCGGAGGGCACTCCCGCTGCCCGGGAAGCCGCCCGCGAACGGCTGCAAGCCGACGTCACGCGCTTTCCGTTCGTGCATTCGATGGAAATCATCGGCCGCGACGGCGACCTCTTCGCGACGACCGCGCCCGGGCCCGATGACGCTGCCGATTATCGCGGACGACACTTCTTCTCGACCCTGGCGCACGCGGCGCCGGGCACACTCTATATCGGCAAGCCGGTCGGCCAGGACTATCGAACCTTCGCGCTCGGTCGCGCGATTCGCGATCGTTACGGCGCGTTCGCCGGCGTCGTGGTTGCGCGCGTCGCGTTCGAATACCTGACCGGCTTCTATTCGACGATCAGCGTCGACTCATCGATCCGGCTGGTTCGCGAAGACGGTGTGGTGCTGGCGCACTACCCTACTCTTGCGAGCGCCGAGGAGATCAGCAGCTCGTTGATTGCAGACATCCGCGGGTCGGAGCTCGTTCGACGCGATCCACCGTCGCGCCCCAAGCCCCAGCTGCGCGTGTTGCGCCGGGTGCAGGGCTATCCGTTGCTCATCGAGCTCGTGCAACCGATGTCGAGTGTCTTGAGCGCATGGCGCCACCAGGAGCTTTCCAGCTTCGCGCGTACGCTGACCCTCGCCGGGTTGGCCGGTGCGCTGCTCATCGTCCTGCGACGCGTACTACGTCGGCGCGACCGCCTGGAGCAAGAGCGGCAGCGGCTCGAGCGGGGGCTGCGTGACAGCCAGAAGGCCGAGGCTGTGGGGTTTCTCGCGGCTTCGATGGCGCACGACTTCAACAACGTGCTGGGCGCTATCGTCGGCTATGCGGAAGTGGCGCGGACGCAGGTCGATCAAGGCTCCCGTGTCACCGCGACCATCGACGGTCTGCTCGCCGCGAGCGAGCGCGCGAGGCAACTCGTGCGACGCGTGCTCACGTTCGATCCGCATCGCAGCGTCGTGCACGGTCCGCTCGCAATCGAGCCCATCGTGGTCGAAGCTCTGACGCTGCTTCGTCCCGGGCTGCCGCAATCGGTTACGGTCCGGCCGCCCGGGCCCGGACACGCCGGCCTGATCATCGGCGACGCGACCGAAGTGCATCAGGTCGTGATGAACCTGTGCACTAACGGCGTCCGCGCGATGCCCGCAGGCGGTCAGCTCGAAGTGCGCGTCGCAGCTGTCGAGGTTGATGCGCCCCGTACGCTCACACTAGGCACGCTGCAGCCGGGTCGCTGGATTCGTCTCTCCATCGCGGACACGGGGATCGGCCTTTCTCCCGAGCAGCTGCAGTCGATCTTCGATCCGTTCTATACCTCGCGCGCGAGCGGCGAAGGATCGGGCATCGGCCTCACTGTCGTTCGCAACATCGTCAGCGGCATGCGGGGTGCGATCGAGGTCAAGAGCCAGCCGGGATCCGGTACGACGATGAACGTGTACTGGCCGCAAGCAGAATCCGCGACTGCCGGCGCGAACTTGCTACGAACCGCGCAGCCCACCGGCGCCGGCCAGGCAATCCTGATCGTCGACGATGAGCCGGAGCTGGTGCGGCTCGCGGAGGAAATCGTCGCCTCGCTCGGCTACGAAGCGATTGGATTCTCCGACGCATCGGCTGCAATCGAATCCTTCCGACGAGCACCGGAGCGATTCGACGCGGTGCTGACGGATGAGCGCATGCCGGTGCTCCACGGCACCACGCTCGCAGCGATGATTCATGCGTTGCGCGCGGATATTCCGATTCTGCTCGTAACCGGCCATCGCGAGAAGCAAACGGATGCACGCGCGTTGCGTGCGGGCATCATCGAAGTGCTCGACAAGCCGTTACGCGCAGGCGATCTGCGGGCAGCGCTGGGTCGCGCGTTCGCAGCCTGAATTTCACCTGAAATTTCTTCCCTGAACGCTGAAACTCCTGCGCAACGGCGCGGCGAGAGCCTGTGGTGGTCTGCAACACAGGAGACTCAGTCATGTTCCCGAAAGCTTCCATCATTCCCGTTGCTCTCGTCGCCCTCGGCGGCGCCGGGGCAGCATCGGCCGCGGACCAAGGTCAGTGGGTCACGTCGTTCATGGCGGGCAGCGAATTCCTCGAGACCGGATCGTTCAACCCGCACGTCACGCGCGATGTCGCCGACCTCGGCACCATCGATCCCTCGCTCGACGGTGTCCCCGGACACGCCCGCGTCGACCGGCTGCAGTTCCGCGACGCCTTCCGCGTCGGACCTTCGTTCAGCCTCGAGACCGGCTACATGGCACAGTCGAACCTCGAGCCGTTCGCGCGCCTGAGCTACTCGCAGCTGAACGGCCGCAATCAGGAGGTCGGCGTCCTCGAGCCGGCAACGCAGGACTCACCAGTGGCGATCCGCGCGAACATCGGCGACATGGACACGTGGGCGCTCAATCTTGGCACGCGCTATTTCCTCACAGACACCGGCACCGCGCGCACCTACCTCGCCGGTTACGTCGGCGCAGACCGCACAGACGCGCTGCACGCTCACGTCCACGTCGCCGGTATGCCTGAGCCCGCGAGCGAAGACATCCTGCCGCAGACCACGCGGTTCGATGCAGGCGTCGAAGGCGGCGTGGCCTGGCAGGTCTCCGACAACGCCGACCTGAGTCTGTCGCTGGGCGCGCAGTACCTCGACGCCCGCAGCGAGGACACCAACGCGTTCGCATCGGTCGGCGTCCAGGATGTGCGCTTCACCGACCCGCGCTGGAGTTTCCCCGTGAACTTCGGCGTCAACTTCAAGTTCTAGCGTGGTGCCCCTGGTGCTTCCCGCGAACCACGTCGTCCGGCAACGCCGGCGTGCTCGCGGGCGGCACCGGAAGGTTCAACGCAACTCGCCGCGATCGATCGCCAGCACAGTCGTCAGCAATACATTCGCGCCGTTCGCCATGTCCTTTTGTGATGTGAACTCCTTCGGCGCGTGACTCACGCCGGCGACACTCGGCACGAAGATCATTCCAGTCGGCGCGATGCGCGCGATCTCCTGCGCGTCGTGACCCGCGCCGCTCGGCATGAGCTTGTTGGAAAGACCGAGCGCGTCCGCGGCTCTTGCAATGATTTTCCGCAGGCGCTCGTCCGTGGGCGCCGGCTCGGACGAAACTTCGAGAGGCTTGAATGCGATCGGCGTCTGACGCGTCTGCGCGATCTTCTGCGCTTCGCCCTGGATCGCCGCGAACACCGACGCGATCTTCGCAGCGTCGAGGTCGCGAATCTCCAGGCTCATCACGACTTTCCCGGGAATCACGTTCGGCGCGCCGGGCTCCGCGCGAATCCTGCCGACAGTCGCGACCTGGCGACCGGCCGTCGTCGTCGCAACCCGATTCACGGCGAGCGTGAGCTCCGCGGCACTCACCATCGCGTCGTGCCGGCGATTCATCGGCGTCGTGCCAGCATGATTGGCGACGCCTTCGATCGTCACGTCCCACCAGCGAATGCCGACGATGCCCTCGACCACGCCGATATCGATGTCGCTCTCGTCGAGAATCGCGCCCTGCTCGATGTGCAGCTCGACGTATGCCTTGAGATCGCCGGGCTTGCGCGCCGCTTCGGCGAGGCGATCCGGATCGCCGCCGATCGCGCGAATACCCTCGCGAATCGTTTTGCCGCTGTGAGTCATCAGGTCGAGCGCGGCCGGCTGCAGATGACCGATCATCGCGAAGCTGCCGACTGTTCCGCCCTCCTCGTCCGCGAAATCGACGACCTCGAGCGGATGCTGGAGACGGACGCCGCGTTCCTTCAGGACCTGCGCAACTTCGATCGCACCGATCACGCCGACGTCGCCGTCGTAGTTGCCGCCGCCCGGCACCGAGTCGGTATGTGAACCGATGAGGATCGGCGGGAGCTTCGGGTTCCTGCCGTCGCGCCGGCCGATGATGTTGCCCGCCGCGTCGACGCGCACGACCAGTCCGGCATCTTCCATCAGCTTCCTGATGTACTCGCGGCCCGCGATGTCCGCGTCGCTGAACGCCACGCGACTCACGCCACCTTGCGGGTTGGCGCCGAACTTCGACAGTTCGACGATGTGCTGCTGGATGCGACCTTCGTCGACGGTCGGCTGAGCGTTCTTCGCTGCGCCGAAGGCAGCAGCCGCAACGGCGATGAGGCATGGTGCAAAGGCATTCGGTATTCTCATGCGCGTAGTCTGCAGCGATTGAACGCGAGGTCCAAGATGTTTCGCAGCCTCTTCCCGCTGATTGCCCTCATCATGCTCGCTGTCGGCCAGGTCCGGGCCGATGCCGATCCACCGCGCGATCCGGCGCATCCGGCAAGAGTCGAGGTTCTCCACATTCCTTCAGCGGGGCTGCAGATCAACGGGCTCGCCTACGTTGCGAGCGGTCCCGGCGCGCATCCCACGCTGGTGATCTGTCACGGCTGGCCCGGCAACGAGAAGAACCTGGATCTGGCGCAGGCCGTACGCCGTGCCGGATGGAATGCGATCACGTTCAACTACCGGGGCAGCTGGGGCAGCGCGGGTGAGTTTCATTTCCACCAGGTGTCCGAGGATGCGGCCGCAGTCGTTGCGTGGCTGCGCCGACCTGAAGTGGCCGCCAGATTGGCCATCGACCCGCATCGCATCGCCATCGCAGGACACAGCATGGGCGGCTGGGCGACAGCTCGCGTCGCGGCCCAGGATCCGACGCTGCTCGGCGCTATCCTGATTGCGCCAGCTGACATGGGCAGGCTCGGCAAGCTATCGCGCAGCGATGTCGTCCAGGCCGCTGCCGAAAATGCCGAAACGCTCGTCACGACTCCGCAGAAGATGGCGGATGAACTGATCGCGCAGTCAGAAGCCTTCTCGCTCGCTCGAACGGCTCCCGGGCTCGCGAAGATTCCACTGCTCGTGCTCACAGCAGATGACGGACTCGCGACCGGCGCCGACTCGCTGGTTGCTGCCGTTCGCAAGCAAGGAAGTACGCGCGTTCAGGCGCAGCACTTCGAAACTGACCATTCGTGGTCCGACGCCCGGCTCGGGCTCGCGAATAGCATCGTCAATTGGCTGGCTTCCATTTCTCCGTGAGCCAGCGCTTGACGATGTTTTTCATCTGCGCGCAATACTCTTCGCGCGTGGTGGGTTTTGCGATGTAGGCGTTTGCACCGAGCGCCTCGGTCGCCGCAACTGCCGACGCATCACGGATCGTCGTCAGGACTACGACCGGGATCGTGCTGGTTCGCGGGATGCTTCGCAGCTGCTCCAGGACACGCAGTCCCGAATCGATGGGAGTCCCCAGGTCTAGGAGTATGAGATCGGGACATGATTCGGCGAGAAGCACGAAGCGCAGCGCTTTCGTGGCATCGCGAAACCGAACGACCTGCGCGGAAGGCGCAGCGCGACGGATACCAAGCAGAGTGAGGTCCGCAGTGGCATCTGTCTCGTCGATAACCAGCACATCCACATTCTGCAGGGCCCGTCGACGCAGTTCCGATCGCTTGCGTCTGATGCGCCACATGATCCGTCCCGGTGCTTTCCTTGTGAGCGTTTGACTCCGTCACCGGACAAACGCCGCGCTACACCTTGCCGGTTCCGTCGCAGTTCGGATGTCAATTTGCCGGGTAGTCTTTGCCTGCGCCTTTAGTTGCATGCCGCTGCGGTGCAAGCAATCGGTCGAGATCAGCGCGGCGATAGAGTCGACCATCGGCGACGACGGCACGAATCTGCTGCGTATTGCGAATGTCCGCGAGCGGGTCGGCCTCCAGCAGAACGAGATCCGCGAGCTTGCCCACCTCGATCGATCCCAGCGAACCAGTACGACCCAACACGCGCGCCGGGTTGATGGTAGCGGTGCGCAGCGCCTGCAGCGGCGTGAGCCCGGCCTCGACCAGCAACTGCAACTCTTCGTGAAGGCTGATGCCCGGTATCAAAGCCGGGATCCCGACGTCGGTCCCGGCGAGCAAGAGCACGCCAGCCTCGTTCAACAGGCGAGCATTCTCCGAGTAGAGCGGGACGAGCGGCCCCAGAACCGATTGCATTTCGCGATAGAGATCCGTACCCAGCATGGCCTGCCAATTCCGGCCGATGACCTCGGGGACGGGCCGCATACGATTCGCATCCGCAAGGATCTCTTTCGCATTGACCACGTCGCGATACGCGACGATGTTCGGAGTGTCAGCGACCCCGTTGCGTAGATAGGCCGCGATAGTGGGCGCGCACGCGGCCGGATCCCGGCTGTCGTAGAGAGCGCGCTCATGCTTGAACAAAGTCATCGGCGTCAGGCCTTCGAGCGCCGGCGCACCGGCGATCGGTGCAAGGACATGCGCGAACCTTTCGCGTTCGGCTGCAGCGGTCGTGGAGCAGCCCGCCGCCATGGCCAGCACGTGCTCGAACGTGCGTTGCCCGGCATCAGCGGCTTGCTCGGGCGTCACGCGGAACGGCACATGACCATCCACCGGAATGCCTCTGCGTTGCGCCTGATCCATGATGGCGAAGTACGCCTCGCGGGAGAGATTCTCGTACACCTTGATGAAGTCCGCGCCGCTGTCGGCGAGCTTGTTCACGGCCGCCCGTGCCTCCCCTGCAGTGCGGACTACGGCGGAGTTGGAACCCAGAGGAGGATCGCCATCGATACTGGGCCCGTTGGCCACGAATCGTGGACCGCGCAGCTCGCGCGAGGCCAACCGGCGCTTGACCGAGTTCGTCAACTCGAGACCGAGATCGCCCGTTCCGTCGTTCATGTTGCGCACGCCGGTAACGCCCCAGGCAATGAACAGCGGAAAGTGCCAGTCCATGGCGGCCACGGAATCGACCCGCATGTCCACGGCCACGTTGGCGACCGAATGGACATGCATGTCCCACAGTCCGGGAATCAGGAAGCCGCCGACAGAGTCAAGCACGTCTGCATCGTCGGGGACGCTGACTTCGTCGTTGGGCCCAACAGCTGCAATGCGGTTGCCGGTGACGAGAACAGTCTGGTCAGAGCGCAGCGCTCCGTCGATGACATCTACGACGGTGACATTCCGGAAGGCCACGGTCGATGGATTGAGCTGCACGCAGGCGCTGAGCAGCAAGCCGGCAAAGCCAAGGAGGGTCTTCATGCCGCACCTCTCTGACTCCATACGTCAGCAGCATAGACCCTGTGGGGGCATCTCTATAGCATTCAGGCCGCGTATGCCCGCCTGACGCGCAGCTGCAAGAACGCGCGCTGTCGGAGTAACGGCCTTCTGGATGCCGCTGATGTCGATCCCGGCGCGTTCGAACATGCCGCGCTTCGAGCCGAAGTCGTTCTGCATGTCCACCACGATCACCACTCGGGTCTCGCGTCGAGCCTGATGTTCTTTTCGCATCACGGCATCCCCACGCAGCCCGGATGAGGCTCGACGATACTCCGCGGATACTGCGTTGTCCGCCTGTGGCAGCCCATGCGGCTTGCGTATTCGTTGACATTACGAGTTTCCTCGTAATATCGTATGCGCCATGGAAACGAAGCATGCAGTCGAAGCCTTGGGCGCCCTCGCGCATGAGTACCGCCTCGGGATTTTTCGCCTGCTCGTCGAGCAAGGTCCCAACGGATTGTCCGCCGGTGCGATCGGCGAGGCGGTGGGGCTGGCTCCCTCGTCACTGACGTTCCATCTGCAGAACCTGCACCGTGCCGGCCTGATCGTGCAGCGGCGCGAGAGCCGTAGCCTGCTCTACAGCGTCGATTTCGGCGCGATGAACGGTCTGGTCGGCTATCTCACCGAGAACTGTTGCGCTCGCAGTGGCGAGTCCTGCGCGACTGCGTGCAAACCTGCCTCGACGTCGAAGACCTCGAAGCGAAAGAAGGTGGCCTGATCATGCCAACGGCGATACATCAAGCGAGGTACCTGTCATGAAGCGATTGCATGTGCACGTGAGCGTCGATGACCTGGCCAAGTCGATCCAGTTCTACAGCACGCTCTTCGCAGCCGAGCCCACGGTGACCAAGGACGACTACGCGAAATGGATGCTCGAGGATCCGCGCGTGAACTTCGCGATCAGCAAGCGCGATGGTGCAACGGGTATCCGCCACCTGGGCATTCAAGTCGAAGACCGGGCCGAGCTGGCTGATGTCTATTCACGGCTACAGCGCGCCGAGGCGCCGATCCTCGAAGAGGGAGCCACGACCTGTTGCTATGCCAAGAGTGAAAAGAGCTGGATCGCAGATCCGCAGGGCGTTCAATGGGAGACCTTCCTGACGACGGGCGAAAGCACGACCTACGGCACCGCGCCTGTCAGGCTGAATCAGGGCAAGCCTTGTTGTGAGCCAACAAAGGCCGCGTGAGCTATGCGCGACCGGCCGTACCACGTGCTTTTCCTGTGCACGGGTAACTCTGCGCGCAGCATTCTCGCCGAGTCGTTGCTGAATCACTGGGGCCGCGGACGCTTCCGCGCTTTCAGCGCTGGAAGCTTCCCGCAAGGCCAGGTGCATCCCCTCGCGATCGAGCTGCTCGAGTGGAAGCGGCTGCCGACCGCAGGCTTGCGCAGCAAGAGTTGGGATGAGTTCGCGGCGGCGGATGCGCCGCCCATCGACTCTGTCATCACAGTCTGCGACAACGCCGCCGGCGAGGTCTGTCCTGTCTGGCCGGGTAAGCCGATCACCGCACACTGGGGCGTTGCCGATCCGGCCGCGGTCGAGGGCGATGCTGAAAGAGCAGCTGCATTCCGCAGGACCCTGACTGAACTGGAAGCCCGCATAAAACTGCTGGTGAATGTGCCCGTCGAGTCCCTGGACCGCACGGCCGTTCAACAGACAGTCCGAGGCATCGGGCATGGATGAGGCGCCCATTGCAGGCATGAACGCCGGCCCCTAGTCTGCGCTCATGCGGATCAGAAAGGCCCAGACGAGCGATGGCCCCGCCATCCTCGAGATCATCCTGCCGATCATTCGTGAAGGTGCGACGTATACGCTCGATACGGACATGGGCGAGGCCGAAGCGCTGGCCTACTGGCTGGCTCCGGAGAAGGAAACATTCGTGGCCGAAGACGACGGCGTCATCGTCGGCACCTACTTCATCCGCGCGAATCAGGCCGGCGGCGGTCGGCACGTGTGCAATTGCGGATACATGACTCGGACCACCAACGTCGGACGCGGCGTAGCTCGAGCCATGTGTCAGCACTCGTTGACACACGCCCGCGAGCGCGGATACCAGGCCATGCAGTACAACTTTGTGGTCAGCACGAACGAGCGCGCTGTACGACTGTGGCAGTCTCTGGGCTTTGAGGTCGTTGGACGGCTGCCTGGTGCTTTTCTGCATCCGGTGCATGGATATGTCGATGCGTTGGTGATGTATCAGCGGATCCCGGCGGCGCCCTCGGGTGTTTAGTCCCCGCACATGAACAATCTCGACGCCATCGCACGACGGGCCATGATCGAGCACGGGCTGGAGCCCGAGTTCTCCGACGCAGCCGAGCGACAAGCAGAATCTCTGTCGCAACATACTTCGAAGGCGCCGGCGATTCGCGACCTGCGCGCGCTGCTCTGGTCGTCGATCGACAATGACGATACGCGGGATCTCGATCAGCTCGTCGTCGCCGAACCGCTCGCGGGCGGAGTCGTCAAGATTCTGGTGGCAGTCGCGGATGTCGACGCACTGGTGGACCGCGGCTCGGCCATCGACGATCACGCCCGCAGCAACACGACGTCCGTCTACACAGCTGCCGGGACGTTTCCGATGCTGCCGGAGAAGTTGTCGACCGACCTGACATCCCTTCGCGCGGACCAGGAGCGCCTCGCCGTTGTCATCGAGATGACCGTCGGCGCCCAGGGGCAGCTCGCCGGCTCCAACGTGTACCGGGCGCTCGTGGTGAATCGGGCAAAGCTCGCATACAACAGCATCGCTGCATGGTTGGACGGCAACGCACCGCCGCCAGCACCTGTCGCGGCGGTTGCCGGACTCGATCGCCAGCTTCGTCAGCAAGACCAAGTCGCGCAGGCGCTGCGTCGTGTTCGCTACGAACACGGCGCACTCAACTTCGAGACGGTGCAAGCGCGCCCCGTCTTCAACGACGGCGTGCTGACAGACCTGCGCGCTGACGAACGCAATCGAGCGAAGGAGCTCATCGAGGATTTCATGATCGCGTCCAACGGCGTCGTCGCGCGCTTCCTGCAGAGCAAAGGACGCAGCCTGCTGCGCCGGGTTCTGCGCTCACCCGAGCGCTGGCCACGAATCGTCGCGCTCGCAGCCGAAGCGGGCGGAAAGCTGCCTGCGCAACCGGACGCCCTTGCTCTCAATGCTTTTCTCGCCGCGCGTCGCAACGCCGATCCTGCAGGATTTCCCGAGCTCTCGGTGTCCGTGCTCAAGCTCCTCGGTGCGGGCGAATACGCGGTCGAGCTGCCCAACCAGCCCGCCGCAGGTCACTTCGGCCTCGCCGTCAACGAGTACACGCATTCCACGGCGCCGAACCGACGCTTTCCGGATCTCGTCACGCAGCGCTTGCTCAAGGCGGCGCTGGACGAAAAACCGGCCGCTTACACTGACGACGAACTCCACGAGCTCGCCGCTCATTGCACAGTGCAGGAAAAGAATGCGACGAAGGTCGAGCGACAGGTTCGCAAGGCCGCGGCTGCGCTGTTGCTCATCAATCGCATCGGGCAACAGTTCAACGGCATCGTGACCGGGGCGTCGGAGAAAGGCACGTGGGTGCGAATCGGCGAGCCCATCGCCGAGGGCAAAGTCGTGAGAGGCGCGGCCGGGCTCGACGTCGGCGATCGCGTGCGGGTCAAGCTCGTCGACGTCGATCCGGAACGGGGGTTCATAGATTTTGCCCGGGTGTGAAGTGAGCCGCGACCGCTTCATCGTAGTCACCGGCGGACCTGGCTCCGGCAAGAGCAGCCTGATCGACTCGCTCGCGAGCGCCGGCTTCGGGCGCACGATCGAAGCGGGCCGCGCCATCATCCAGCAGCAACTCGCAATTGGCGGACCTGCGCAGCCGCAGAATGATCCGGGGCTGTTCGCCGAAATGATGCTGGCCTGGGAAATGCGCTCCTATCACGAAGCCACTCACCTGCCCGGCATTGTCTTCTTCGACCGCGGCGTCCCCGATGTAGAGGGTTACCTGCGCCTGATGCAGCTCCCGGTTCCGCCGCACGTCGCAAACGCCGTCCAGCACTACCGCTACAACCGACGCGTTTTCATCGCACCGCCCTGGCGCGAAATCTTCACCCAGGATACGGAGCGTAAGCAGACCTTCGACGAGGCCGTTCGCACCTGCGAATCGCTGGCGCGAACCTATGAAAGCCACGGCTACGAGCTGGTGGCGCTGCCGCAGGCTTCGGTGGCGGACAGGACCGAGTTCGTGCTGGGTCGCATCGGCTAGGCCCGCAGTGTAATATCCGCCCCCTTTTGGGCTCGCCCCCGGGCGCGTCCGCCCACGACTCCTTCTTATCCATGCTCTCCACCGCGAACGTATCGATTCAATTCGGCGCCAAACCCCTGTTCGAGCAGGTGTCGGTCAAATTCGCCGACGGCAACCGCTATGGTCTGATCGGCGCCAACGGCTCCGGCAAGTCCACGTTCATGAAAATCCTCGGCGGCGAGCTGGAGCAGAGCTCCGGCGAGGTGATGCTGCAGACGGGGTTGCGGCTCGGCAAGCTCAATCAGAACCAGTTCGCCTACGAAGACGAGCGCGTGCTCGACGTCGTGATGCAGGGTCACGTCGAGATGTGGCACGCCATGAAGGAACGCGACCTGATCTACGCCGATGCGCACGCGAGCGATGCGGACTACATGCGGGCGGCAGAGCTGGAGGCGAAGTTCGCCGAGTACGGCGGCTACAACGCCGAGGCGCGGGCGGCCAGCATCCTCAGCGATATCGGCATCGATGCCTCGTATCACAACGGTCCGATGCGCGAGGTCGCTCCGGGTTGGAAGTTGCGCGTGCTGCTGGCGCAGGCCCTGTTCTCACGCCCCGACGTGCTGCTGCTGGATGAGCCCACCAACAACCTCGACATCAACTCCATCCGCTGGCTCGAAGGCGTGCTCAACGACTACGACGCGACGATGGTCATCATCAGCCACGACCGGCACTTCCTGAACCAGGTGTGCACGCACATGGCGGACCTGGATTTCGGGCAGATCAAGATCTACCCCGGCAACTACGACGACTTCATGCTGGCATCCGTCCAGGCCCGCGAGCGCGTGGAGGCCGCCAATGCCAAGGCCAAGGACCGCATTTCGGACCTGCAGGAATTCGTGCGCCGCTTCTCCGCCAACGCGTCGAAGGCCCGCCAGGCGACCTCGCGCAAGAAGCTGCTCGAGAAGATCAAGATCGAGGAGATCAAGCCCTCCTCGCGCCAGAACCCGTACATCCGCTTCGACCAGGGCAAGAAGCTGTACCGCAACGCGGTCTCGGTCGAGCACCTGAGCTTTCACTATCCGCACTCGAAGGTGGAAGTGCTCAAGAACGTCTCCTTCAACGTCGAAGCCGGCGAGCGCGTCGCGATCATCGGACCGAACGGCATCGGCAAGACCACGCTGATGCGACTGCTCGCGGGCGATCTGCATCCGACGAAGGGCAAGATCTCGTGGGTCGAAAACGCGCAGCCGGGCTACATGCCGCAGGATCCGCAGGCCGAGTTCGCCAAGAAGATCGATCTCTTCAACTGGATGAGCGAATGGCGCGCCAAGTCGGACGACGACCAGGTCATCCGCGGCACGCTCGGACGGCTCCTGTTCTCGGGCGACGAAATCCGCAAGTCGGTCCACGTGC
>JBIOUH010000061.1:0-33590 GCA_044866955.1 Steroidobacteraceae bacterium | reverse complement strand
GGACCTCAATACGCCACGGCGCCTGGCGACGCTCGCGATGATGCTCGCCGACCGGCGGCACAGCGCAGCGCGGATCGAGAAGATTCTGGGTGGGAATCTGCAGCGGGTGTTCGGGGATACGTGGAAGGGTTAGTTGGGTAGATACCCACCGCCGCGCAATACCTTGCCCGGTTTTGCGCCGGTGTGCTTGCCCTCATCCACCACGATCGCGCCATTCACCAGCACATAGTCGACGCCCGTCGGCACAGCGACCGGGTTCTCGTACGTCGCGTTGTCCTGGATGCGATCGAAATCGAAGAGCGTCAGGTCCGCCCACAATCCCTCGCGCAGCGCGCCGCGGTCGAATAACCGCATCCGCGTCGCGGGCAGCGACGTGAGCTTGCGCACCGCGTCCTCCAGCGTGATCACCTTGCGCTTGCGCACGTACTCGGCGATCAGGCGCGGAAAATTGCCGTATGCGCGCGGGTGCGGCAGGCCGATCGCATCCATTTCGCCGAGCTTCTCCGCCGCGCCGGCGTCGCTGCCGATGCCCATCCACGGCGCCCGCAGTGCCGTCTCGATGTCGTCTTCGCTCATCATGAAGAACAGCGCCATCGCACGGTTCTTCGGCGCGGCCTTGAGCAGGATGTCCCAGGCGACGTCGGCCGGATCCTTGCCGACCTGCTTGCCGATGTAGTCCAGGCTCTTGTACCGGTATTGGTCGTAGCGCTCGTCGAAAGCATTGGCGAGCACGACGTGATCCCAGCCGCCGGATGCATGCACGAGGTTCGACCAGCCGGGCAGCGAGCCGCCCTGCACTTCCTGCTTGAGCCGCTCGCGGATGCGCTTGCTGCGCAGTCGCTTCAGACCCTCGTCGATGCCGCGATCCCAGACCCAGTTCGGGACGGTGATGTCGAGTCCCGTGCCGCCCGCCTCGTACAGATACATGTCCGCACCGATGTTCACGCCGCGCGAGCGGGCGCTGTCGATCAGCGAGATCGCCTGCGGCACGAGCTGGCCCCAGCCGGGCTGATACGCGCCTTTGAAGTGGAACACTTCGACCTGGATGCCGGACTGCTCGCCGATCGCGATCGACTCATTGATCGCCGTGAGCAGCGCGGCGCTCTCGTCGCGCATGTGGCTCGCGTAGATACCGTTGTACTGCGCAGCGACTTTCGCCAGCTCGACCAGGTCCTGCGTGGACTGAAAGCTGTCCGGCGGGTAGATCAACGCCGTGGCAATACCCATCGCGCCGGCGCGCATGGCGGTCGCCACGAGGTCTTTCATCTTCTCCAGCTGCTCGGGCGTCGGTGCGCCAGCGCCCTCGCCCATCACGGCAACGCGCGCCTGGGCGGAGCTGTAGTACGTGCCGAAGTTGAGCGAGATGCCCTTCGTCTCCAGGTCGCGGAAGTAGGCGTCGATCTGGCCGGCATCGACCGGCGTGCCGCCCTCGCCGGCGATCGCGCTGGTGACTCCCTGCAGCAGCTTGTTCTCGGCGAGGCCGTTCCGCTGCAGCACATCGCCCGACTGGTCCATCAGGTCGATCCAGCCCGGCGAGACGTAGCGGTCGTGCGCGTCGATCTCGCGCCGACCGTTGCCCTCGCAACGCCCGATGGCGGCGATGCGCCCGTCCCTGACTCCAATGCAGCCACGAACCCACGGATTGCCGAGTCCATCGAGCAGGCGGCCGTTGCGAATCACGACGTCGTAGGCGAATTCGTCGGCGCCGGCCGGCGCGGCCGACAGCAGCGCGGCACTCCCGAGAAGCAGCATCTGCAGGACTCTGTTCATCGAAAAATAGTACCAAAAGAAAAATTTCCCTATATGGAAAATTTCATATAGATTCGGAAACGCCGCAGCAGGGGTCTGTTGCAGGGGGAGAAAACCACATGACCGCCGTCCAACGCTCAACCTGGTTGCCGTTCACAGCCTTACTGACTACCGCCGTTGTTGCGCCGCTCGCAAACGCGGCCGACACGCCCCGCGACATGCAGGTGTTGCAGGAGATCATCGTCACCGCCACCAGGCGCAGCGAGCGCCTGCAGGACGTGCCGATCTCGATCTCCGCGATCACCAGCAACGACATCACCACGCGCGGCTTCACCAACTACGCCGACATGCTGAACTCGGTCCCCGGCGTGTACTTCCAGGACATAGCCGCCGGCGCGGGCACGATCCGCATCCGTGGTATCAGCGCCTCGGAGGGCGGCGTGCCCTCTACGACGGCGACTTACTTCGGCGAAACAGTCACCAGCGTGCTCACCAACCATGGCGGCAAGCCGAACCTGCGGCTGGTCGACATCGATCGCGTCGAGGTGCTGCGCGGCCCGCAGGGCACGCTGTTCGGCGCCAGCGCGCTGGCCGGCGTCGTGCGCGTCATCCCGAAGTCGCCCGACTTGCAGGATTTCCAGGCGGACGTCGGCGCGCGCGGCTTCACCACCGCGCACTCGGATGACGCCAGCTATCACGTCGAGGGAGCGGTCAACATTCCGCTCGTGACCGACAAGCTCGCCCTGCGCGTAGTGGGCTACCAGGACGACATCGCCGGCTACATCGACAACACCTTCGCGGGCCAGCCCGAGATCGACTGGAGCGCCGGCCTCGGCGCGCCGGCCGGCACGCTGGTCAGTCCGGCGATTCCGGCGTTCAAGCGCAGCGACATCAATTCCGAAGACACCTGGGGCGTGCGCGGCACGCTGAAGTGGCAGGCGACCGATCGCCTCAGCTTCGAGTTGCTGCACTCCACGCAGGACGTGCAGGTCAACAGCGAGCAATTCACCGATCCGGCCGTCGGCGACTATGACCAGAGCCGCGGCCTGGACGTGTACGAGGACGGCGGCAACGGCGAGCGTCTGGACAACAACACCCTGACGATCAGCTACGACTGGGATGCCGTGTCGCTGTTGTCCGCCAGCAGCTGGACGGAGATGAAGCGCTTCGGCAACCAGGACATCGCGTTCCTCGCGGCGGCCAGCGGGTTGCCGCCGCTGCCGTGGGGACTGCACGACACCAGCGAGGGCGAGGTGTTCACGCAGGAAGTGCGCTTGCAGTCACGCGGCGATCAGCCGCTGCAATGGCTCGTCGGCGCCTACTATCTCGACCAGTCGGCGAAGTTCTCGCAGTTCGTTCCGGACTACTCCTGCCCGGCCTGCCTCGGCCAGGTCGTGCGCGGCCAGGACTTCGAGTTGGACGCGCCGCTCGCCAAGTTCTACGAGAACGAGCAGAAGTCGATCTTCGCGCAGGTCAGCTACGCGATCACCGAGCGCTGGACGGTCGGGGTCGGCGGCCGCTACCTGGAAGATGAGATCACCGATTTCGACATCGCAGCGGACGGCTTCCTGATCCGCGGCGCCGAGCCGGGTCCGACGACGCCGGAGCCGCCGCAGACAGGCAATGCGCATGAATTCAACCCTTCCGCTTACGTGCGCTTCGAGCCGACGGACACCACCACGTTGTACGCGCAGGCAGCCAAGGGCTTCCGCAGCGGTGTCGTCAACCCGCTGATCGCCGATACCTGCCAGGAGCAGGCGCAGGCGCTCGGCGCGAAGGAGTTCACCGATCCGGACACACTCTGGAACTACGAGCTCGGCGCGAAGTCGCAGGTCGCGGATGGCCGCGTGTCCCTCAATGGCGCGGTGTACCGCCAGAAATGGGAAGGCGTACAGCTGGGCGTCACGCTCGAGTGCGGGTTCTCGCAGATCCTCAACGCCGGCAACGCCACCAGCGACGGCGCCGAGCTCGAGGTGGTCGCGCAGCCGGTCGATGCATGGCGCTTCAACGTCTCGATGTCGTTCAACAACACCGAGTTCGACAGCGTCGTCCCCGAGAGCGGTTACCGCCCCGGCGAGCGGCTGCCCGAGGTGCCGAAGGTGAATGGCAGCGCCGGCGTGCAGTACAACTTCGAGCTGGGCAGCATGTGGTCGGGGTTCGTGCGCGCAGACTACGTGCACGTCGGCGACGTGCGCGTGAAGTTCCCGACGCCGACGCCGACGGATCCTTTTAACGCCGTCGTCGTTACGCAGGACGCCTTCGACACGGCGAATCTGCGCCTCTCATTCCAGCGCGGACCGCTCGGCCTCGACTTGTTCGGCAACAACCTGGCAGACGAACGCGGCGTGATAGCCACGGACCAGCCCGCCTTCGGCGGTCGCCAGGTCATTACCCGGCCGCGCACGGTCGGCGTCGAGATGCGCTACTCATTCTGAAGTCCACGTGAAGAGCCTCTCTCCTGCGAGAGCCGCGGGCATCGCGACGCTGGTCGCGATGCTCGCTGCAACCCCGGTCCTGGCCGCGCCGCCTCAAGGCTTCGAGGCGCGCGCCGAGGAGCTGCGCCAGGCCGCCGGCGTTCCGGGAATGTGGATCGCTATCGTCGAGCAAGGCAAACCGACGCTGGCGCGCGGCTTCGGCGTGCGCAAGCTCGGCGATCCGGCGCCGGTCGGGCCGGATACGATTTTCCCCACAGGATCGACCGGCAAGGCCGTGACGGTCGCGGCCCTCGCCACGCTCGTCGACGCGGGCAAGATCGACTGGGACGACAAGGTCGTCGACCGCTTGCCCGGCTTCCAGATGTACGACGCGTGGGTCACGCGCGAAATGACGATCCGCGACCTGCTGGTCCATCGCAGCGGACTCGGATTGGGCGCGGGCGATCTGTTGTTCGTGCCGCGCACGAACATTTCTCGCGCCGAGGCCGTGCGACGCCTCCGCTTCATCAAGCCCGCGACCAGTTTCCGCAGCGGTTACGCCTACGACAACGTGCTCTACATGGTGGCCGGCCAGCTCATCGAAGCGGTGAGCGGCGAACCCTGGGAAGAGTACGTGCGCAAGCACGTCTTCGCTCCGGCGCAGATGCTGCACTCCACGACCGACGAAGCACGTTTCGCCACTGCGGACCGGGGTTATCCGCACGCTCGCATGAACGGCGGACTGCGCGGCGCCGGCGATCAGGAGCTGCTCGACGAGCGCGACGAGCTCGGCCGCAGCGCCGCGCCTGCCGGCGGCCTCGCGGTCAGCGCGAACGACATGAACAAGTGGCTGCTGCTGCAGCTCGCGCACGGCAAACTGCCGGATGGCAGCCGGCTCTTCAGCGAAGCAGCCCACGAACAGATGTGGAAACCGGTCGTGCTGCTGCCGACCGGATCCCTCGGGCCCGAATTCAAGGCGACCGATCCGATGTTCGCAGCCTATGCGCTCGGCTGGGACGTCCAGGACTATCGCGGCGCGAAGATCCTGTGGCACGGCGGCGCCGTGTTCGGTTTCAAGACAGCGGTCGTGCTCATGCCCGAACAGGATGTCGGCTTCGCCCTCTGCATCAACAGCGAGGACGGCGAGCTGCCGCGCGGCCTGATGTACGAGCTGCTCGATCACTATCTCGGCCTGGCGCACGAGGAGTGGACGACCAAGCTCATCGCGTACAAGCAGAAGCGCGTGCAGGAGGCGCTGCAGGCGCTGCGCACGACGCAGGCCAAACCCGCGAAGGTCGGACCGTCGCTGCCGCTCGCGCGCTACGCCGGCGTCTACACCGACCCGTGGTACGGCAACATCGAAGTCGCGGTGAAAGGCAAAGATCTGACGATCGATTTCAAGTCGACGCCGCGCATGGGCGGACGTCTCGAGCACTGGCAATACGACAGCTTCATCACGCGCTTCGACGACAAGTCGATCGAGCCCGCGTATGTCACCTTCGCGCTCGACGCGGACGGTCACGTCGCGCGGGTCACGATGAAAGCCGTCTCGCCGCTCGCCGATTTCAGCTACGACTACCAGGACCTGGATTTCAAGCCAGGCGCAAGGGGAACCGAATGACCATTCGCATCGCCGCGACGCTCGCCGTCGCCATCTGCACCCTGCCGCTGCTCGCTCACGGCGAGGACGGCGGAGGTGCTACCGCTTCGCTGGCCTACAAGGCCAACGAACAGGCTGCGCAGCCGCTTGCGCCGCGCGGCCCGACCACGGCCGAAGAAATGGAAGCCTTCGTCGACGGCTTCATGGACGCGCAGATGAAGGCTGGTCCGGTCGCCGGCGCCGTCGTCATCGTCGTGAAGGATGGCCAGGTGTTCTTCCAGAAGGGCTACGGCTACGAGGACGTGGAGAAAGAAGTGCCGGTCGATCCGGCGCAGACGCTGTTCCGTCCCGGCTCGGTGTCGAAGCTGTTCACGTGGACTTCGGTCATGCAGCTGGTCGAGCAGGGCAAGCTCGATCTCGACGCTGACGTCAACACGTACCTCAAGGACTTCAAGGTCGCGTCGACCTATCCGCAGCCGGTCACGTTGCGCAACATCATGACGCACACCGCGGGCTTCGAGGACGGCGGCGTCGGCTATCTGTTCGCCGCCAAGGCCGAGGATCTGCTGCCGCTCGGCGAGTGGGTCGCGAAGCACCAGCCGGCGCGAGTGCGCCCGCCCACGACCGATTGGGCAGACGGCACGCACGCTTCGTATTCGAACTGGGCCACCGCGCTCGCGGGACACGTCGTCGAGGTCGTCTCGGGTCAGTCGTTCGACGACTACGTCGCGCAGCACATCTTCCAACCGCTCGGCATGACTCGCAGCACGTTCGGCGAGCCCTTGCCGGAGGCGCTCGCGCCGCGCATGTCGCAGGGCTACACGTTCGAAGCCGGCGCATTCAAGAGCAACGGTTTCGAATTCATCCACGCGGCCGGCCCGGCCGGATCGCTCTCCGCCACCGCCACAGACATGGCGCGCTTCATGCTGGCGCATCTGCAGGACGGCGCTCTCGGCGACGGGCGGATTCTGAAGCCCGAAACCGCACAGCTGATGCACACGCGCGTGATGAGCCCGGATCCCGCGCTCAACGGCCACGCGCTGGGCTTCTACGAAACCTACATCAACGGCCACCGCATCATCGGTCACGGCGGCGACACGCAGTTCTTCCACTCCGTGCTGAGCCTGATGCCGGAGAGCGGCCTCGGCCTGTTCGCCTCGGTGAACACGGGCGGCAAGGGCGGGCGAACGTCGGTCGAGCTCGAGCGCGCGTTCTTCAAGCACTACTACCCCGCGGAGCTGCCGGTCGTAAAACCGCCCGCTGACGCTGCCAAGCGCAACGCGCGTTACGCCGGCAGCTACCGCACCCTGCGCCACTCGTACACCAAGTTCGAGAAGGCGTTCGCATTGTTCGGCGACGAGGAAGTCGCGGCGATGCCGGACGGCACGCTGATGATGGGCGACATCTTCGGCAACCCGGCCCGCTGGGTCGAAGTCGGCGACGGTGTGTTCCGGCAGCAGAACAGCGACGCGTTCGCCGCCTTCAAAGGCGACGACGGCGGTCGCGCGACTCACGTGGTCGGCCTGTTTCCGCCGATCGTTTCCCAGCGCATCGCGTGGTACGAGTCGAGCAAGCTGCACGGCTTCCTGTTCGGCGTCGGCATCCTGCTGTTCATCACCACGCTGGTCAGCGCCATCCGCCAGCGCAAGGCGGATCGCCAGCTCGCTCAGCTGCGCTGGGCGCGCCCGGCGCTGGCATTGACCGGCGTGCTGCTGATTCTGTTCCTGGTGATGATTGCTTCGATCCTCGCCGGCGGTTTCCAGAGCCTGATCTACAAAATCCCGACGTCGCTGTACGTGGCGCTGACGCTGCCGTTGCTGGCGATTCCGTTCGCGCTGCTGGCCGGCTGGTTCGCCGTCAGCGCCTGGCGCTCGGGAACGTGGACATTCGGCACGCGCCTGCACTACTCGTTTGCGGCGGTGTTCGCGCTGCTGTTCCTGGTACTTCTCAACTACTGGAATCTCCTTGGCTACCGTTTCGGCTAAACCGCGCGGGGCACAGCAGGCGGCGGCGACGGTCGACGTCCCCAGCCCGTACCTGCTGTTCCTGGGCGACACCACCGAGGTTCCGTACGCCAAGACGGCGTTCGGGCTGAAGGATTGGGCGCCCGAGAAGTGCGTCGGCGAGTACGCGTTGCCCGCCGCGACGGTGACGACGGGCCTCCCGAAGCTGAAGCCAGCAGAGGCCGTCGCACGCGGCGCGCGCTCGCTGGTCATCGGCGTCGCCAATATCGGCGGCACGCTGAATGCCCAATGGATGCCGGC
This sequence comes from Steroidobacteraceae bacterium, assembly GCA_044866955.1. Taxonomy (GTDB): domain Bacteria; phylum Pseudomonadota; class Gammaproteobacteria; order Steroidobacterales; family Steroidobacteraceae; genus Steroidobacter. The sequence goes on along the minus strand of JBIOUH010000061.1, from coordinate 25,563 downwards.
GTTGATCGAAGCGCTCGAAGCGGGTCTCGACATCGTCAGCGGCATGCACTCGCGACTTTCGGACAATCGCGAGCTCGACGCTGCGGCGAAGCGTCTCGGCCGTCGCTTGATCGACATCCGCCGGCCGCCGCCGGGCCTGCCGATTGCGTCGGGTCGCAAGCGCAGCGGTCAGCGCCTGCTCACCGTCGGCACCGACTGCGCGCTCGGCAAGAAGTACACCGCTCTGGTGCTCGCGCGCGAATTCCGCCGCCGCGGCCTCGACGCCGATTTTCGCGCCAGCGGCCAGACCGGAATCCTGATCGCCGGCGGCGGCATGCCGATCGACGCCGTCGTGTCCGACTTCGTCGCCGGCGCCGCCGAAGTGCTCAGCCCCGACGCCGACGCCGATCACTGGGACGTGATCGAAGGCCAGGGATCGCTGTTCCACCCTTCGTACTCCGGCGTCTCGCTCGGCCTGCTGCACGGCTCGCAGCCCGATGTGCTCGTGCTGTGTCACGAGCACGGCCGCACCGCCATCCTCGGCCTCGACGACTATCCGCTGCCGACGCTCGATGAAGCGATCGATCTGCACCTGGAGCTGGCGCGGCGCACGAATCCCCGTGTGCGCTGCGCCGGCGTTTCATTGAATACAGCGAAGCTCTCCGCGTCTGCCGCGCGCGCCGTGCTGGCCGAGCACCGTGCGCAGCTCGGCCTGCCGGTCGCCGATCCGATGCGCGACGGGCCGGAGCTGGAGGAGTTGGTCGCATCATGTCTGTCACCCAGCCGCTCGCGAGCCTGACGCTGCAGGTCAGCGTCGAGAAATGGCCCCTCAAGGCGCCCTTCCGCATCACCGGGTACACCTTCGTCGCCGTTGACGTCGTCGTCGCGACGATTTCCTGCGGCGGCCACGTGGGGCGCGGCGAAGCGGCCGGCGTCTACTATCGCGGCGAAACCGCCGCATCCATGACGACGCAGATCGAAGCCGTGCGCTCGAGCATCGAAGCGGGCATCGATCGTGAGACCCTGCGACGCCTGTTGCCTGCGGGCGGCGCGCGTAACGCCGTCGACTGCGCGCTGTGGGATCTCGAATCGCGACTCAGCGGGATCCCGGCATGGAAGATCGCGGGCCTCAACGCGCCGGTGCCGCTGGTCACCACGTTCACGCTCGGCGCCGACGATCCCGAAAAGATGGCGCAGACGGCTACCTCCTACGCCGATGCGCAGGCGATCAAGCTCAAGCTCACGGGCACACCCGTCGACGCAGATCGGGTTCGTGCAGTGCGCACTGCGCGCCCGGAAGCCTGGCTCGCGGTCGACGCGAATCAGGGCTTCACCCGCGCCTCGCTCGCCGATCTGATGCCGGTGCTGGTCGAGGCCCGCGTCGGACTGATCGAGCAGCCGTTTCCGATCGGCCGCGAGGCGGATCTCGACGGCCTGCGCTCGCCGATTCCGATCGCCGCCGACGAAAGCGTGCAGGATCTGAACGACGTCGCCGGCCTCGTCGGACGCTTCAACGTCGTCAACATCAAGCTCGACAAGAGCGGCGGCCTCACCGAGGCGCTGGCGATGGCGCGCCATGCGCACTCGCTCGGTCTCGATGTGATGGTCGGCAACATGACCGGCACCGCGCTCGCGATGGCGCCCGCCGCACTCGTCGGTCAGCTGTGCCGCATCGTCGATCTCGACGGACCGATCTTCCTGCAGAACGATCGCTCGCCCGGCGTCGTCTACGAGCACGGCACGGTGTGGTGTCCGCCCGAAGTGTGGGGCGGAGCCCGCGCGAAGTGAGCACCGAAGTCGCGGGCGTCCTGCCGCAGCAGAAGGACTGGTTCGGTCAACCGCGCGGCCTGACGATCCTGTTCCTCACCGAGATGTGGGAGATCTTCTCCTACATCGGCATGCGCGTGCTGCTCGTCTACTACATGACGAAGCAGCTGGCGATCGGCCAGCAGGACGCATCGCTCATCTACGGCGCATACAACGCCTTCCTGTACTTCACGCCGATCGTCGGCGGCATCGTCTGCGACCGCTGGCTCGGGCGGCGCAACTCGGTGGTGCTCGGCGGCTCCATCATGGCGCTCGGCCACTTCATGATGGCGTTCGAGCCGCTGTTCTTCGTCGCGCTGGCGACGATCGCCATCGGCAACGGGCTGTTCCTGCCGGCGCTGCCGAGCCAGATCCCCGGCCTGTACAGCCACGACGATCCGCGTCGCAAGACCGCGTACAACTACTACTACCTCGGCATCAACGTCGGCGGCTTCCTTGCGCCGCTTGGCTGCGGCACGGTGGGCGAACTGTACGGCTGGCACTGGGGTTTCACGCTCGCCGGGATCGGCATGGTGAGCGGCCTCGTCATCTACATCATCGGCGGCCGCTACCTGCCGCCGGAGCCGCCGCGCGTGCCACCTGCCCCCTCGATCGCGCGGCAACACTGGTATGGAGGCGGAACGGCACGGCGCTTCGCTCTGCTCGCGGGCATCGTCGGCATGGTCGTGATCTTCCGCACCGCGTACGAGCAGGTCGGCAACACGCTGCCGCTGTGGATCGAGCACGCCGACCGCTCCGTCGGCGCATTCGTCATTCCGATGACCTGGTTCCAGTCGCTGAACCCATTGCTGGTGCTGCTGCTGACGCCCTGGTTCGTCGCACGCTGGATCCGGCATGCGCGTGAAGGCCACGAGCTTTCATCCATCCGCAAGATGTCGGTCGGCGCCGGCGTCGTAGCTCTCTCGTATCTGATACTGGCGGCCGTCGCGGCGGCGAGCGACGGCAATGTGGTCGCCAACGGCTGGATCTGGCTGATCGTCTTCTTCGTGGTGATGACGGCCGGCGAGCTGTACATCCTGCCGATCGGCATCGGCCTGTTCGCTCGCCTGGCGCCGGCCGGCTTCGCCGCGACGGCGATCGCGCTGTGGTTCCTCGCCAACTTTTTCGGCAATCTGCTCGCCGGCGCGTTCGGCAGGCTGTGGAGCAGCCTGTCGCCGCCGCAGTTCTTCGCAGCAACCGCGGCAATCGCCGCGTTATCCGGCGCGCTGCTGCTTGCATTCAACCGGCCAACGCAACGCGCTGAAGCCGAATAGCGACTGATGGGGGATCTCGACATGAGCATCAGGCTTGCATCGTTAGTCCTGGCCGCCACGGCGGCATCGATTGGCAGCGTCGCACTCGCCGACACGCCCCGGCCCGCCGCGCCCGTGCAGCTCACGGCCGAAGATGCCGCGGCCTTTCTCGACGGCCTGCTGCCCACATCCATGGCGATCGGCGACGTGGCGGGCGCCACGGTTGCGATCGTCAAGGACGACGCACTGCTGCTAACGCGCGCATACGGTCTTGCCGATGTTGCAAAGCAGATTCCCGTTTCCGCGCAGGACACGCTGTTCCGCCCTGCTTCGATCTCGAAGCTGTTCACGTGGACGGCGGTGATGCAGCAGGTCGAGGCCGGCAAGCTCGATCTCGACCACGACATCAACGAATACCTGGACTTCAGGATCGAGGGCTACGGCGGCCAGCCCATCAAGCTGCGACATCTGATGACGCACACGGCTGGCTTCGAGGAGTCGTTGCTCGACCTGCTGGTCGAAAAGGTCGAGGACGTGAAGCCGCTTGGCGAAGCGCTGAAGCACAGCATTCCAGCGCGCATCTATCCTCCCGGCACCGTGCCCGCGTATTCGAACTACGGCGCCTCGCTCGCCGGCTACATAGTCTCACGCGCGTCCGGCGTGTCGTTCGAGCAATACATCGAAGAGCGCATCTTCCAGCCGCTGCGCATGGAGCACGCGACTTTCCGGCAGACGCTGCCCGAAGGGCTGCGTGAGCACCTCTCGAACAGCTACCGCGCAGCTTCGGGAGAGCCGGTTCCGTTCGAATACGGATCGGATGCGCCCGCCGGCGCCCTGTCCGCGACTGCGCCTGATATGGCGCAGTTCATGATGGCGCATCTCAACGGCGGCCTGCTGCCGGGCGGCGGCGACGCGAATCGCATCCTCAAGCCGCAGACGACGGAGCTGATGCACACGGTGGCGAACCGCCCGGGTCCGGTCGTCGACGCCATGGCGCTCGGCTTCTACGAGCAGGGTCGCAATGGCGTGCGCGTGATCGCGCACGGCGGCGACCTCACCGCGTTTCACAGCGAGCTGGTGCTGATCCCTGCCGCGAAAGTAGGGATGTTCATCTCATTCAACAGCAGCGGCAAGGACAACTCCGTCTACAAGGTGCGCACTGCGGTGTACGAGGCCTTCATGGACCGTTACTTCCCGCGCCAGACGCCGGCCCCCGTCGCGCCCCCCGCCGATGCAAAGGAGCACGCCGCCGCGGTGACCGGCAACTACGAAACCAGTCGGCGCGCCGACCAGAATCTCTTCAGTTTCTTCTATATGTTCGGCCAGACACCGGCGCAGGTGAGCGAGGACGGCAGCCTCGTGGTCAACGGCCTGGACGGCCTGAATGGCGAGCCAAAGAAGTTTCGCGAAGTCCAGCCGTGGCTGTGGCAGGAAGAACATGGCGAGCAGCGCATGGCCGCGACGCGCGACCCGCAAGGGCGCGTCGTCAGCCTCGTGCCGGACGGCTATGGAGCCATCATCCTTCTGCAGCGTCCGCCGCTGTGGCGAAACAAAGCGTGGCTCGCGCCGGCGATCCTGGTCGCGGGCGGCATCATTGCGCTCGCGCTGCTGCTGCGCGTGGCCGGATTCCTGCGACGACGCTTCTCGCGCGCGGGCGCTCCTGCAGTCGCGGCCGACCCGAACCGGCGCCGCTCGCTGGCAGCGATTCTCAGTTGCGCAGTGTTCATCGCCCTCTGCCTCGTGGTGCTCACGCTGTTCTCCAGCGAATCGTTCTGGGTCATCTCATCCGACGGCAGGTGGTTCGTACGGCTGGTGCAGCTGTCGGCGCTGCTCGCGGTGCTCGGCGCGATCGTGGCTGTCGTCGTCGCTGTCGCTACCTGGCGTGCGCCCGAGCGCAAGCTATCGCTCTCGCTTGGCCGGACTGCGCTCGCTGCCGCATGCCTGGTCTGGGCCTACTGCGCCATCGCCTTCCACTTCCTGTCGATCCGGCTGCAGTACTGAAACGGGGGTTTCGGCTATCCTATCGGGCATGAAATCGAAACAGGCGACCCTCGGCACCCTGCTGCGCAGACTGCGGGCCCGTAACGACTGGACGCTCAAGGAGATGAGCGAACGCACCGGCATTCCCGTCTCGACGCTCTCCAAAGTCGAGCACGACCGCCTCACGCTGACATACGACAAGCTGCAGCAACTGAGCCACCGGCTCAACATCCGCATGTCGGAGCTGTTTGCGGAAGGCGATGCGGTACCGGACGCTCCGGTGACGGCACGGCGCAGCGTCGGTCGCGTCGACCGCGCGATCCGCGTCAACACCAAGAACTACGACTACTACTACCTGTGCCCGGAGCTGCGCCGCAAGCGCATGATCCCGGTGCTGACACGCATCCGCGCGCGCAGCGTCGCGGAGTTCGGCGAGCTGGTGCACCACTCGGGCGAGGAATACATCTACGTCATCGAGGGGCGCATCGAGATCCATACCGAGTTCTACGACCCGATCGTGCTGGAAGCCGGCGAGTCGATCTACATCGATTCGAACATGGGACACGCGTACGTAGCCGCCGAAGGCTGCACCGAAGCGACCGTGCTCGGGGTGTGCTCGAGCGCCGACGACGGCCTGATGCAATCGCTCATGAGCCTGCACGCGGACGAGCCGGTGGCGGTGACGGTCGACGACACGGAAGCCGCGAAGTCCGAGCGCCCGGCACGCGCGAAGCAGAAACGCATCAGGACAGCGGCCACACGATCATGATCAGCGGCACGCCGAGCAGCAGGATCAGCAGCGAGAGCGGCGCACCCAGCCGCGAGTAGTCGCCGAAGCGGTAACCGCCCGGCCCCATCACCAGCGTGTTGCACTGATGCCCGATGGGCGTCAGGAAGTCGCAGCCCGCACCGATCGCCACCGCCATCAGGAAAGCATCCGGGTTGAGCCCAAGCTTCTGCGCGAAGCTCGCGGCGATCGGCGCCATTACCAGCACCGTCGCGGCGTTGTTGAGGAACGGCGTGATCATCATCGCGGCCAGCAGCATCATTGCGACCGATCCCCAGCCCGGCAGCGTGTGCGCGAAACTGGAGAGCAGCTGCGCGATCACGTCGGTGCCGCCGGTCGTACGGACCGCTTCGCTGACGGGAATCAGCGCGCCGAGCATGACCAGAATCGGCCACTCGATTGTCTCGTAAGCTTCCCGCAGCGTCAGCGAGCCGAACAGGATCGTGAGCAGCGCGGCGCCGAAGAATGCCACGCCAACCGATAGCGTGCCGGTGCTCGCGAGCACCATCGCCGCCAGCAGCACCGCAAGCGGAATCAGCCCGCGCCGCACGCTGCCGAGCCGGATCTGACGCGCAGCCAGCGGCAGGCAACCGAGCGTCCGCAGCTGCGCGGGCATGTTCGCGAGCACTCCCTGAAGTACGATCACATCGCCGCTGCGCAGCTCGATGTCGCGCAGACGTTCCGTGAAACGCTGGCCGCTGCGGCTGACCGCGAGCAGGTTGACGCTGAAGCGGTCGTGCAGCGCGATGCTGCCCGCTGCGCGACCGATCAACAGCGAGTTCGGGCCGACCACGGCTTCGATGACGCCGATCTCCTCGTTCGTGGTCTCCTCGGTGCGGCTGGTGCGGTTCTCGCCTTCCAGCTCGAGGTCCGAGCGCGCGACGACGCGCTCCAGCGCCGCCGGCTCGCCCTGCAACAGCACGATGTCGTTCGGCTGCAGCACCAGATCCGGGAGCGGTGCCGCGCGCTGCTTATCGCGCACGATGGCGGTGACCATCACTTCCTGCTCGCCGTGCTTGCGCAGATCGCTGACCGTCTGGCCGGCGATCTCGGAGCCTTCCTTGACGCGCGCCTCGGTCACGTAATCCTTGATGTCGATCGCCTCGCTCAGCGGCGCCGAGCCGGCGCGATCTTTCGGCAGCAGCCGATAGCCGAGCGCGAGGAACAGCACGCCGGCGGCGGACAGGCTGAGCCCGACCGGCGTGAAATCGAACATGCCGAACGGCTGACCGAACAGCTCGCTGCGCAATCGCGACACGATGATGTTTGGCGAGGTGCCGATGAGCGTCATGGTGCCGCCGAGCAGCGAGCCGAACGCCATCGGCATCAGGTAGATCGAGGGCGAGCGCTTGGAGCGCTTCGCCATCTGCAGCGCGATCGGAATCATCATCGCCAGTGCGCCGATGTTCTTCACGAAAGCCGAGAGCAGCGCGACGGCCCCGACCAGCACGACGATCTGCGCGCGCACCGAGGTGATGTGCGGAGCGATCGGCTGCAGCGCCACCTCGATGATGCCGGAGCGTGCGACCGCGGCGCTGACGACGAGCGCACCCGCGACGATGACGACGATGTCGTCGCTGAAACCCGAGAACGCGCGGTCCGCCGGCACGACGCCGATCAGCACCGCGACCAGCAAAGCAATGCCCGCGACCAGGTCGTAGCGCAGCCGGCCCCACACGAACAGGACCATCGTGCCGCCAATGACTGCAAAGGCCAGGATCTGCTGCATCGTCATCGTGCCCGGGGAACGTGCGGCCCTCTGCTCGCGTTCCACGGTGCTAGACTTCGTGGCCCCTTCGGACCCGAAGAGAAGACACGAGGAGAGACGACATGAGACCGCATCCCGGCCTGGTACTGAGCCTGACCCTGCTGCTGGTTGCGTGCTCGCGCGAGCAGCCCGAAGGCGCGCCCCGCGCACCCGATGACACGACTGCGGCCCCGGCCGAAAAGACGTCGGAGCCTGCAGCCGCCGCCCCGGCAGCCGCTGCGCAGATTGCGCCGACTCAAGGCAACACCGTCACCGGCGCGCTCGCGCTGGCTCAATCGGCGCAGGGTGTGCACATCACCGGCTCGATCCAGGGTTTGAAGCCCGATGCCGAGTTCGGTTTCCACGTGCACGAGAAGGGCGATTGCACTGCGCCGGATGGCAGCAGCGCCGGCGGACATTTCAACCCGACGCAGGCCCAGCACGGCAATCCGACCGGACCGGCCCATCACGCCGGCGACATGTTGAACATCAAGTCGGACGCCCAGGGCGTGGCGCAGGTCGACGTGACCGCGGCCGGCACGAGCCTGACCGGCGATCCGGGCACGGACATCATGGGCAAGGCGATCGTCGTGCACGAAGGCCCGGACGACTACACGACTCAGCCCTCCGGTAACTCCGGCAAGCGCGTCGCCTGCGGCGTCATCGCAGCGCCTAGCTCGCAGTAGCCCGCACGTTCGCCCGCAGCAGTACGCGCAGCTTCGCCAGCGCGTACTTCTTGCGGCTCAGCACCGTATCGCGCGGCGCCGCCGTCAACGCGGCGATCGCGCCGATCCGCATTCCATCCGCCCACAGCGCGACCACCTGCCGCTGCTCGACCGGCAGCCGCAGCAGCGCTTTGCGCAATCGCACCGTCTGCTGGATTTCATCGAGCGGCTCGCCGGGATCGGGAACGACGCGGTGAGCTTCCGCAAGCATGCTGCAGAGATCGACCGGCAACGGCACGCTGCGCGCAGCTGCAAACTTACGCTGGTACTCGTCGATGAAATGATTGCGCGCCAACGTGCACAGCCAGGTGCGGAACGCGACGCCCGATGCCGCCTGGAACGTGCCCTGTCGCGCGACGTCGATGACCTTGAGCCATGTCTGCTGAGCCACGTCTTCGGCGATCGCGCGGTGGCGGCTCAGCCGGATCAGGAAGCTCAGCAACGCGCTGCCGTTGCGCTCGACCAGTCGCGCCAGCGCCGCCCGGTCGCCGTCGCGCTGAAAACAAAGCATGAGCTGCGCGTCTGACTCGGCCATCTACCCTGGATATCGGGTTTCGGGGATTAAACCTGCCAGAGAGGAGAGAGAAGAAGTGCAGTTTCGAAGGGTGTATGCGGAGGATGCGCGTCCGCCGTCGGGTGCAAACAGAAGAAATGACTCTCGCCAGGACGCCAAGACGCCAAGGAAGAAAAGAAAGAATTCAGGATCATGAAATTCTGAATCTCGAACTCCGAACTTCTCATTCTTCCTTGGCGTCTTGGCGTCTTGGCGAGAGATATTCTTACCTCCTCTTCCCTTCCGCGATCTCGATGGAAACTGCCCCCTCCAGTCGGCTCAGGTCAGTGCACCCGACGCGCGGAGTTCTTCGATCTGCTTCTCTGTAAACCCGGCGTCCGCAAGAACTGCTTCGGTGTCTTCGCCGGGGCGGCGAGGAGCCTGGGGGGTTTGGGAGGGGGTGCGGCTGAATCGCGGCGCCGGTGAGTTCTGCTCGACGCCGTTCACGGTCACGAACGTGCCGCGAGCGACGTTGTGGGGATGGCGGGCCGCCTCCTCCACCGTCAGGACCGGAGCGAAGCATGCGTCGGTCCCTTCCATGATGCGGCACCATTCGTCGCGCGTACGCGATGCGACGGCTGCGGCGATCGCCGAGCGCAGCTCGGTCCACTCCTTCGTCGCCGGGTCCACGACCGGAAAGCCGACGCGCGCGTAGCGCTGCCAGTCCAGTCCAAGCTTGTCGAGAAGCTGCGCGAAGAACTGCGGCTCGAGCGCGCCGATCGCGACGTACTTGTGATCCTTGGTGCGATAGGTGTCGTAGTACGGCGCCGCACCCGCCAGGAAGTTCGTACCGGTCGCGTCCTGGAACATGCCGCGCGCCCGCATTCCGTAAAACATCGCGAGCAGCGCGGCTGAGCCATCGACCATTGCGGCGTCCACCACCTGGCCGCGTCCCGACTGGCGGGACTCGAGCAGCGCAGCGAGCACGCCGAAAGCGAGCAGCATTCCGCCGCCGCCGAAATCGCCGACCAGGTTGAGCGGCGGCACCGGCTTGCCGCCCGGCGTACCGATCAGGTGCAGCACACCGGAGAGCGCGATGTAGTTGATGTCGTGACCCGCGGCAGGTGCGAGCGGTCCGTCCTGGCCCCAACCGGTCATGCGGCCGTAGACCAGCCGGGGATTGCGCGCGAGGCAAACATCCGGCCCGAGACCGAGGCGCTCCAGCACGCCGGGCCGGAAGCCTTCGATCAGAACGTCGGCGCGCTCCAGCAGTTTCAGCACGACCTCGATCGCTGTGGCGTTCTTCAGGTCCAGGGCGATCGAGCGCCGGTTTCGCAGCAGAGGATCGGGCGGGGGCGACTCGCTCCGCTGCGCAGAAGCGCGCTCGATGCGCACGATTTCCGCGCCGAGATCGGCAAGCATCATCGAGCAGAACGGCGCCGGTCCGATCGCGGCGATCTCGATGATCCTGATTCCGGCAAGGGGACCCATGAGGGTGTATTGTCGCACTCTTATGAAGACTCCGCTGTGCGACCTGCTCGGTATCGAGTTCCCGCTGTTCGCCTTCAGCCACTGCCGCGATGTCGTGGCAGCAGTGACCAACGCCGGCGGCTTCGGCGTGCTCGGCGCGAGCCGCCACACGCCTGAAGAACTGGAGCTGGAACTGAAGTGGATCGACGAGCACGTGCGCGGCCGGTCGTACGGCGTCGACATCCTGATCCCCGAGAACATGCTCGGGCGCGACGAGAACGTCGATGCGCAGACACTGCGCGCGCGAGTGCCGGCGCAGCACAAGGAGTTCGTGCGCTCGCTGCTCGCCCGCTACGACGTGACGGTCGACCTCGACGATCCGATCATGGCAAGGCGCGACTTCCCCCTGCTGCCGCAAGTCTCGGCGCGCCTGATGGACGTAGCGTTCTCGCATCCGATCAAGCTGATCGCCAACGCGCTCGGCTTGCCGCCGCAATCCATGATCGATCGCGGACGAGCGCAGGGCGTCGCCGTCGCTGCGCTAGTGGGCGCGAAAGAGCACGCAGTCCGGCAGGTGCAGGCGGGTGTCGACATCATCGTCGCCGAAGGCGCGGAAGCCGGTGGTCACTGCGGTGAGGTCTCGACGCTGGTGCTGGTGCCCGAAGTGATTCGCGCGCTCGAGCCGATCCGTCCCGTGCCCGTGCTCGCCGCAGGTGGCATCGTCACCGGCCGGCAGATGGCAGCGATGATGGCGCTCGGCGCAGCGGGCGCGTGGACCGGTTCGGTGTGGCTGATGACGAGCGAGTCGGAAGCATCGCCGCTGCTCCAGGAGAAGTTCGCCGCTGCGACGTCGCGTGACACCGTGCGTTCCAAGAGCCGCACCGGTAAGTACACGCGTCAGTTGCGTTCTGCGTGGACGGATGCCTGGAGCGGACCGGACAGTCCCGGCCCGCTGCCGATGCCGTTGCAGCTGTTCCTCAGCGAGCCCGCGTTCCGGCGCGCGGAGCACGAAGCCAGTCGCGGGAACCGCAAGGCGGAAGCCCTCGTCAGCTACTACATCGGCCAGGGTGTCGGCCTGCTCGATCAGGTCAAGACTTCGAAAGCCGTGGTGCGCGAGTTCATGGAAGACTTCGCCGCTGCCGCAGCGGACATGGCGCAGCTGACGTCCGAATAGTCAGCGCGACGGTTTCGCAAATACGAACCTGTTGCCGTACTCGAACGAGCGCACGTGGATGGTTGCGCCGAGCGGATCGTCCTCGATCATCGATTGCAGCGTCCGGTCGTCTTCGTCGTGAGTATTGGCGAGGAAGCGCTCGCCCGTGCCGTCGAGACGACCGACGACGACGGCGTGCGACAGCCCGGTCTTGCCATGCACGACGGTGTAGCTCTCGATCGTCGCCGGCCCGTCCGCTTCGTCCGCAACGGTCGGCGCCGGCCATGAATCGACCTGCAACTGCAACGGGCTGCTGTCGCAGCGGCCGAACTGCGCCGGCCGCGTCGAATAGATGCCCACCGCGTACTTCGACATGTGTCCGCCGTTCGCGCCGATCAGTCCGAATGCGTCGTTCTGCTCGCGCAGCTTCTCCACCATCGACGCGATCGCGTGCGTCGAATAGCTGTTGCCCGGCCCGCCGAAATACGGCAGCCCGCCCGTCACGGTCAGCCCGCGCCGATCCTGCGGCGACAAGCCCAGGCCATCGCAGATATTGAAGACTGCGATCGGGAAGCAGCTGTACAGATCGAACAGCGCCACCTCGTCCACGGAAATGCGCGCCGCGGCGAGCGCTTCGCGACACGCCAGCCGCGCGGCCGGCGATGCGCCGAGATCCTCGCGGCTCATGATCTCGCGCTCCTTCACTTTCGAGTAACCGTGCAGGTAGACCCACTTCGCCGGATCGATGCCGAGCTCCTGCGCCGCGCCGGCCGATGCAATCAACACCGCAGCAGCCTGATTCACCTGATCGCGCGCCACGAGCAGACGCGTGTAAGGATCCGCGATCATGCGATTGCGCTCGGTCACTGTGACGAGCTGCTCCGGCGTGTACGCAACCGGGGCGGTCGAATAAGGATTGGCAGCCGCGACTGCGCTGAATGGCGCGAACAAACGCCCCATCTCCTGCGCATACTCCTGCCGCGACATGCCCAATCGCGCGCGGCGAGCGTGCTCGAATACCGCATACGAGATAGAGGCCTGCACCAGACCGTGCTGTCGCGTGTAGGCAGTGCTGAGCTCTTCCAGCCCCGGACCGCGATCGTCAACCGGCGCGTCGATCGACTCCGCCCAGTCTGCAGCGAGATTGTTCGCGATCAGATGCTTCGACGTCGAGATCGCCTCCGAGCCCACGACGAGTGCGAAGCGCAGCGAGCCCGACGCGATGCGCTCGCAGAACTCGCTGACCAGCGTCTGCGGTGTATCGCCGCCGACGCTCGCCCACACAGCAGTGCGGGGTGTTGCACCGAGCCGTCGTGCGATCGAATGCGGGAAGTTGTCGGATTTGCCGAACGGCGTCGAGTAGCGTGGAATCGAATCCTCGAACGTGCGCAGCGCGCCGATGCCGTCGATCTGCGCAACCACTCGCGGGTTGTCCAGCGCGTCGCGACACGCGCGGCTCGCAGCTTCGACTGCAAGCTCGACACTGGATAGGCCGCGGTACTGCGGCGAGTCGAGACGGTCGGTGTATTGACCGACGCCGACGATGACCGGTGTATTCGCGTGCGTCATCGCGTGGACTGCACGAACCGGCTGCCCGGCGGCGGCGGCGTTTCCGGCGGTCCGGCGAAGCACTGCGCCATCGACATCCATTCGTGCGCCACTTCGCCGCTCACGCGCAGCGTCGTGTCCTCGATGTTGCGCGTCTGCGCGACGACCTGGCAGAACTCCACTGCCGGGCCCTCGACGCGATTGCGCTCGTCAGGCTCGTTCCACGTCCACCACTCGCCCGACGGACTGCGCAGCCGCACGTGCGGCTTCACGGACGGCACCGCGCGCCCGCGATTCGCGAAGGTCCAGCCGAAAGTGTTGACGCCCATGATGACGATATTACGAATGCGGTCGCGCTCGACTCGCGCCTGACCGAGCAGATCGAACGCAGCCTGTCCGTGCGCCCACGTCTCCATCTGCCGAGCGCTGATGCAGGACCGCACGCTCATGTCCGGCCCGGCCCACTTCACGCGCACAGCTGGATCGAGACCGGCGTACTCATCGGCGACTTGCCGCGAGAACTCATGCCAGCGCTGCAAGAGGTCTGGCCCGTGGCAACCGCGCAACCAGATGCGCGTGTAGTCGGCCATCGAGCGCCCGGCCGTGAGCGAGTGCGCGAGACTGTCCCAGAAAGCTGCGAAGGCGTGCGGGCCTTCGAGGGTGAGGCGCGCCGCGTAGTCGAACATGTGCAGGTGACCGAGCACGTCGTCGAGAGTCCAGCGCTTGAATTGCGTCGGCTGCGAGAAGCGGGCAGCGTCGACGTTGGCCAGCAACGCGTACAACGCGTCACATTCGTCGCGATAGTCGATGGCCTGCGTCAGCATCGCGAGCACCCGTCGTTATGGTGCCGACTGTAGCAGAGTCGGGCCGAATGCCGACCTAGAGGCTTCTCCTCTTCTCCACCGCAGCCGCCAGCCTTTCGAGCACCTCGACCGAGGTCGCCCAGTCGATGCAGCCGTCGGTGATGCTCTGGCCATACACGAGCGGGCGGCCCGGCGTCAGGTCCTGGCGGCCGGCGACCAGGTGGCTCTCGACCATGACACCGGCGATGCGCCGCTCTCCGGCCTCGATCTGACGTGCGAGGTCGCCCGCCACGCCCGGCTGATTCTCCGGACGCTTGCTGCTGTTGCCGTGACTGATATCGATCATGACCTGCGGCCGCAGGCCGGCGCCGACGATGGCGTTGCAGACGCTCGCGACGCTGGCGGCGTCGTAGTTCGGCGCTTTGCCACCGCGCAGAATGATGTGGCAGTCGTCGTTGCCGGCGGTCGTCGCGATGGCGCTGCGGCCCTGCTTGGTCACCGCCAGGAAGTGGTGCGGATGCGCCGCGGCCTGCACCGCGTCGATTGCGATCTTCACGTTACCGTCCGTGCCGTTCTTGAAGCCGACCGGGCACGACAGGCCGGAAGCGAGCTCGCGATGCACCTGGCTCTCGGTCGTGCGCGCGCCGATTGCGCCCCAGGCGACCAGGTCGCCGATGAACTGCGGCGTGATCATGTCGAGAAACTCGCACCCGGCGGGCAGGCCGAGCCGATTGATATCGACCAGCAGGCCGCGTGCCACCCGCAGGCCCTTGTTGATATGAAAGCTGCCGTCGAGGTCCGGATCGTTGATCAGTCCCTTCCAGCCCACCGTGGTGCGCGGCTTCTCGAAGTACACGCGCATGACGATCTCGAGCGCGCCTTTGAACCGTTCGCGCTGCTCGCGCAACCGGCCCGCGTACTCCAGCGCCGCGCCGGTATCGTGAATCGAGCACGGACCGATGACGACGGCGAGACGATCGTCGGCGCCGTGCAGGATGCGCTGCAGGCCGCGGCGCCCCGTGTTGACCGTGGCAGAGGCCTGCTCGACGCACGGATATTCGTCCATGAGCTCCTCGGGCGTGCTGAGCTCACGGATGTCGCGGATGCGCAGGTCGTCGGTACGAATGTTCATATGTAAAAAAAAACCGCCAGGGGTCTGGCGGTTTTTGCGTGTCTCGGAATGGATCGGTTCAGTTCGAGCGCAACGGTTCCGCCAGCGGTGGGGCTGGGTAGTAGTAGTACCAGAACCAATAGCGATGCGTCATGGGCCGCATTGATAGCACAGTCCTATCACTATATCCATCACGTTGGTGCCGGTCGGGCCGGTGCGATGCAGGTCGCCGAGTGCGTCCAGCAACGGGTAGCTATCGTGGCCTCGCAGCGCCTCCTGCGGATCGAGACCGAGCGCTCGCGCCCGCGCAATCGTCGAGCCATCGATGAATGCACCGGCCGCATCCGTCGGTCCGTCGGTGCCATCCGAGCCAGCGCTCAACAGCGCGACGTTGTCGACGCCTTGCAGGTCGAGCGCTGCGACCAGCGCGAATTCCTGATTGCGTCCGCCGCGACCTGCGCCTGCGACCGCGAGCGTCGTCTCACCGCCCGCAAGCAGCACGAGCGGCCTGGCGTCTTTGTGTACGGTTGCTGCTCGACGGAGCGCCGCTGCGAAGTGATGTGCAGCGTCGTGCGTGTGACCCTGCATCTCAGCCGTCAGGATCTCGACGCGACATCCCGCTTCGCGGGCGGCGTGCGCGGCTGCATCCATCGAGATGCGATTGCTGGCGACGATGCGATACGGCGAGCTGCGAAAGAATTCCGACGTCTCCTTCGGCGTCTCGGCGATGCGGCCTGCCGCGCCGTTTTCCAGATGGTCGATCACCGCGCGAGGTAACGCGTCGCGCAGGCTGTAGCGATCCACGATGGCGAGACACTGCGCGAACGTCGATGGATCCGCGACGGTCGGACCCGAGCCGATCGCAGCCGGCGAGTCGCCGATCACATCAGAGATCGCCAGCGTGCAAAACGTCGTGCACTTCGCACGCTGCCGCAGGCGGCCGCCCGTCACCGCCGAGAGATGTTTGCGGACTGAATTGATCTCATCGATCCCGGCTCCGCCATTGACGAGCAGTCGGCTCGCGGACTGCAACTCGGCGAATGACAGACCCGCAGCAGGTTCGACCAGCAACGCCGATGCGCCCCCGGTCAGCACGAAAAACATCGTGTCGTCCGCCGCGGCTGCTTCGACCGTCTGCAGCAACTGCTGCGTGCCGGCGAGACCCGCTGCATCCGGCACCGGATGGCCGCCCTCCAGCACACGAACTCGCCGCAACGGCAGTGCATGGCCATGCTTGACCAGCACGACGCCCGATTCGATGCGATCGCCGAGCACTGTTTCGAGCCCGCGCGCGAGCGATGCGGCCGCCTTGCCCGCACCCGTCAGAAAAACGCGGCCGCGAAGTGGAATCTCGACGGGCTCACCGGCACCGAAGTAGCGCCAGGTATCGGCGCTGACTGCCGAGCTCGCCGCCAGCAGATCTTCGCCGCGAGCGGCGCGCAACGCGGCATCGAAGAGCGCGATGAGCAATGGGTCGGGCATCAACCGCTGGTGGTGCGCAGAAACCGGGTGAGCCAGGTGCCGACGCGCTCACGATCGTTCGGCCGACGCAGGCTGTCGAGCGCGCGGTCCGCCTGTTCGGGCGTGTACTTCGAAGTGCGGCGCAGCTCTATCAGCGCCGCTGCATACTCCGGCGTGAACTCGGGATGCGACTGCAGAGACATTGCACGCCGCTGCGGATATTCGACGATGCCGTACGGCGTGAACTCGCTGCCGCCGAGCACGCGCGCATCGGCCGGCAACTCTACGATCTGGTCCTGATGCGAAGCCGGCACTGCGATCGAGTGTGCATCGTCCATCCACCCGGCGCGATCCTGCACGTCGTAGCGATGCAGCCCGATACCCCAGCCTCGCGGCGACTTGATCACCTTGCCGCCGAACGCCTCCGCCATCAGCTGATGTCCGAAACAGATGCCGACCATCGCGGCGCGCCCGCTGGCATCGCGCACGAACTCCCTGGTGGCACCGATCCAGGGATCGCCGTCGTATACACCGGAAGCGGAACCGGTGATGACGTAGGCAGTGCAACTTTCAGCGACCTGCGGGAGCTCGCCGTTGCGCACGTCGAACGTCCTGAATTCGAGATCCGGGCCGAGCAGCTCCCGGATCATCGCGCTATAGGAGCCGAATCGTTCCTGCAGCGGGGGCGGCGGACTGCCGGTCTCGAGGATTCCGACTTTGATCTGCGACATAACGACACGGATGTTTCGCAAGCGCCGCTATTGTACGATGACGCGTCCCGGGGAGTCTGGAATGAGGCAGTACACGAACAATCAGCATGCGGCCAGCCGCCCGCCAGGTGCGGACGCGGACTTCGTGCTGCACACCTCCCCCTCCGCTACGACCGTCCTCGTCGTCGAAGACGAGACCGTGGTCAGCTTCTTCATCCGTACGCTGCTCGAAGAGCGTGGGCTGCAGGTCGCCGTCGCGGCGACGGCCGCCGAAGCGCTGCAGCTCATCGAAACGCTCGGCTCGCGCCTCGGCGCTGCGATCATAGATGTCGGCCTGCCCGACACGCCGGGCGATCAGCTGGTGGCGCCGATCCGGACTGCCCGGCCCGGGCTGCCGATCGTGATCGCCACGGGCTTCTCCGAAACCGAGTTCGGCCGGCGTTTCCAGGACGACGGGCGACTGCGGGTGATCGGCAAGCCCTTCGACGCCCCGCTGCTGTGGTCGGCGCTGGCCGACCTGGACGAGCACTTCGCCTGATCCCTCGCTTGCCGGAACTTCCCGGCCGGCCGCGGCGTTGGAGATTCTTGGCGGCGCTCCGTCGACCGTAGATAACGAAACGCTTCAGGGCAGCACTCATTCAATGCCAATAACTCCCGAGCGCGCCAGACTCGAAGCGCAGCTCGCCGAGCTGACCGATTTCCTCGAGAACGCAGTCGTCGGCCTGCACAGGATCGACGCCGACGGCATCGTCAGCTGGGCGAACCGCGCCGAGCTCGAGCTGCTCGGCTACGAGCCCGGCGAATACATCGGTCGGCCCGTCGCCGATTTCGTGGTGCAACCCGGCCAGGCGGCGTCCCTGCTCGCCCGCGTCAAAGGCGGCGAAACGCTGCGCGACGAGCATGTCCAGATGCGCTGCAAGGACGGCTCGACCAAGGACCTGGTGATCAACTCCAGCCCGCTGATCGTCGACGGCAAGTTCGTCTGCACGCGCTCCTCGATGCGCGACGTTACGGCACAGTGGTCGGCCGAAGGACATCTGCGCGGTGAAGCCGAGAAGTGGGAGATCCTGCACCGGATCGGTATCACGCTGGCGAGCCAGCGCGATCTCGGGCAGGTCGTGCAGAGCGTTACCGATGCGGCAGTTCAGTTGGCCGACGCCGAGTTCGGCGCATTCTTCTACAACGTGGAGCATCCCGAGGGCGGCTCCTTCATGCTCTACACATTGTCCGGCGCGCCGCGCGAAGCGTTCGCGAACTTCCCGATGCCGCGCGCGACCGCGCTGTTCGGCCCCACGTTCCGCGGCGAGGGCATCGTGCGGATCGACGACGTGCTCGCTCATCCGGACTACGGCAAATCTGCGCCGTACCACGGCATGCCCAAGGGCCACCTGCCCGTTCGCAGCTATCTCGCAGTGCCGGTGATCTCGCGCGACGGCAGCGTGCACGGCGGCTTGTTCTTCGGCCATTCCAAGCCGGGGGTGTTCACGCATCGCGACGAGCTGATCATCGGCGGCATTGCTGCGCAGGCCGCCATCGCGATGGACAACGCGCGGCTCTTCCGCGACAGCCAGCGAGCACAGAACGAGCTGCGCAAGCTCAACGAGGAGCTCGAGCGGCGCGTCACCGAGCGCACCAATGATCTGCGCCGCTCCGAGCTGCAGTTCAAGGAGCTGGTCAGCGGGGTGGTCGACTATGCCATCTACATGCTCGACACCGAGGGCTATATCGTCAGCTGGAACCCCGGCGCAGAGCGCATCAAGGGCTACTCGCGCAGCGAGGCGATCGGGCAGCATTTCTCGATGTTCTACACGCCGGAGGATCGCGAAAAGGGCATGCCGCAGCGTGCGCTGACGACCGCGGCCACGCTCGGCAAGTACGAAGCCGAGGCCTGGCGCGTGCGCAAGGACGGCAATCGTTTCTGGGCCAGCATCGTGCTCGACGCGATCTACAACGAGAGCGGCACGCACATCGGCTACGCCAAGGTGACGCGCGACCTGACCGAGCGCCGCCTGATCGAGGAACAGCTGCGACAGTCGCAGAAGATGGAGGCGATCGGTCAGCTCACCGGCGGCGTCGCGCACGACTTCAACAATCTGCTCACGGTCATCGTCGGCAACCTGGAGACGATCTGGCGCAGCGCGCCGGCCGATGACGGCAAGCTGCGCCGCGCGATCGATCAGGTGACGCGGGGTGCGCAGCGCGCGGTGACACTGACGCAGCAGCTGCTCGCTTTCTCGCGACGCCAGCCGCTCAACCCGACGCCTACCGACATCAACCGGCTGGTCGCCGGTATGTCGGACCTGATCCGCCGCACGATCGGCGAGAACATTGCCGTCGAGACGGTGCTCGCCGGCGGCTTGTGGCGCGTCGAGATCGACGCGCACCAGCTGGAGAATGCACTGCTGAACCTTGCGGTAAATGCGCGCGACGCCATGTCGGACGGCGGCAAGCTGACGATCGAAACGGCCAACGCGCATCTCGACGACGGCTACGCCGATCAGTACCCCGAGTTGAAGGCCGGGCAGTACGTGGTCCTGTGCGTTACGGACACCGGCACCGGCATGTCGCCCGAAGTCATCACGCACGCCTTCGAGCCGTTCTACACCACCAAGCCGATTGGCCAGGGCACGGGTCTGGGACTGAGCCAGGTGTACGGCTTCGTCAAGCAGAGCGGCGGTCACGTCAAGCTGTATAGCGAGGTCGGGCACGGCACGACCGTGAAAATCTACCTGCCGCGCATGCTCAGTCAGGGCGCCGAAGAAGAGGAACCGACTTTCACGGCGCCGCTGCGCGGCGGACAGCACGAAGTGGTGCTGGTCGTCGAGGACGACAACGACGTGCGCCTCTTCACGACCGAGAGTCTGCGCGAGCTCGGCTTCACGGTGCTCGAAGCGCGCGACGGCCCGTCGGCGCTCAAGCAGCTGGAGCGCCACCCCGAGGTGCAGCTGCTGTTCACCGATGTCGGCTTGCCCGGGATCAACGGTGCGCAACTCGTAGCGGCCGCGCGCGAGCTGCGCCCGGACATCAAGGTGCTGTTTACTACGGGCTATGCGCGCAACGCGATCGTGCACCAGGGACGGCTCGATCCCGGCGTGGAGCTGATCACCAAGCCATTCACCCGCGCGCAGCTCGCGACCCGGATTCGCGATGTGCTCGATGTGCCCGTCGTCGGCCCGCGCAAGCCCCTGGTGCTGGTCATCGAAGACGAAGCGCTCGTGCGCATGTTCATCCTCGACCAGCTGCAGGACCTGGGCTTCGAGGCGATCGAGGCAGGCACGGCGGCCGAAGGGCTGCGCAAGGCGCGCAGTCATCAGCAGGTGGACGTTGCGATCGTCGATCGCGGCCTGCCGGATCGCGACGGTCTGGACGTGGTCGCGGAGCTGCGCACGCAGCTGCCGTCATTGCCCGTGATCGTCGCCAGCGGTTATGGCGACCTGCCGGATCACGCCGCGCTTCGCAACGATCCGCACATTCGCTTCATGTCTAAACCGTACGACATCGAAGTGCTGACCGCGGCGCTGCGCAGCCTGCACGTGCGCACCAAAGAGATGCGGTGACCTAGTCCGGGATCACTGCGGTCGCTTCGATCTCGACCTTCGCGCCCTGCTCCACCAGCCCGGCAACGCCAATCACGGACATCGTCGGATAATGCCGGCCGATCACGTCGCGGTACGCCGCGCCGACCTCCTTGAGCTCGGCCCGGTACTCATCGAGCGTGGTGACGAACCAGGTGAGACGAACGAGATGCTCCGGTCGGCCGCCTGCTTGTGCAAGCAGCGTGACGATGTTTTGCAGCGTCTGTCGCACTTGCAGAGCAAAGCGGCTGCTGACCAGCTGCTGGCTCTCGTTCCAGCCGATCTGGCCGGCGAGAAAGACCTGCCGTCCGCTCGCGATCACGCCGTTCGAATAGCCTTTCGGCGCAGGCCAGCCCGGCGGTTGCAGGAACTCGGTCATCAATTGCCCTCGAAGACGGGTTTTTGTTTCGCGAGGAAAGCGCGATAGGCGCGCCGGAAATCCTCGGTGTGCATGCACAACGCCTGCGCCTGGGCCTCGGCTTCGATCGCCTGCTCCAGGCTCATGCTCCATTCCTGATTCAGCATCGTCTTGGTGATGCCGTTCGCGAACGACGGGCCCGCGACGAGTTCCTGCGCGAGCTGCGTCGAGACTTCCGCCAGCTGCTCCGGCGCAGCGAGCCGGTTGAAGAAGCCCCACTGCAGCGCTTCCTCGCCGCCCATGCTGCGGCCGAGGTACAGCAGCTCCGCCGCACGTCCCTGGCCGATGATGCGCGGCAGGATCGCGCACGCACCCATGTCACAGCCCGCGAGACCGACGCGATTGAAGAGGAACGAGGTGCGCGAGCGCGCCGTCCCGACGCGCAAGTCGCTGACCATTGCGATGATCGCTCCAGCGCCGGCGCAGACGCCGTCAACGGCAGCGACGATCGTCTGCGGACACGCCCGCATCGCCTTGACCAGATCGCCGGTCATGCGCGTGAACGCGAGCAGGCCGGTCGTGTCCATTTTCGTGAGCGGTCCGATGATGTCGTGCACGTCGCCGCCGGAGCAGAAGTTGTCGCCGGCGCCGCTGATCACGACGGCTTTGACCGCGCGCTCGCCACTCAGCGAGCGGAACAGGTCGCGCAGCTCCGCGTACGACTCGAACGTCAGCGGGTTCTTGCGCTCCGGCCGGTTCAGCACGACGCGTCCGAGCCCGCCGTCGACGGACCACTGGAAATGGGAGGGTTGCATCATCACTGCGTTCCTCGCTCGTCGAGCGGAACATGGTCGAGGATGTGTTGTTTGAGCGTGTGCAGCCGTTCGGCGAGCGAGCGGGCTTCCCGCGCCGAGAGACCTTCGAACAGTTCCGCGATCCAGCGCTCGTGCTCCGCAGCCATCGCGCGGAATACGCGACGACCTTCGCGCGTGAGCTTCACCCGCAATGCGCGCCGGTCCGCGCCGTCGGACTCGCGCACCACGAGTCCTTCATCTTCCAGATTGTCGGTCAGGCCGGTTACGTTGCCGCCGGTGACCATCAGCCGGCTCGACAGCTCGCTCATGCGCAGACCCTGAGGTGAGCGGTCGAGCTGCGCCATCAGATCGAAGCGCGGCAGAGTCGTGCCGAAGCGCGACTGCAGACGGCGGCGCACGCGACTCTCCACCAGGCTCGTGCAGGCATAGAGGCGCAGCCACAAACGCAGCGCGTGATGGTCATCGCTGGTCGCACGCGTTTCTGCATCGATGGGTCGCGTGTCGGCGCTCACATCAGTTCTCCGCCGGCAACCGCGATGCTCTGACCCGTGATGCTGGCGACCTCGTTCGTGCACAGCCACAGCACGGTCTGCGCGACTTCCTCCGAAGTGACCATGCGGCCCTGCGGATTGTGTGCCGTGAACACGGCGCGGACGTCCGCCTCGGAACGCCCGGTCTTCGCCTGGATCGCCGCGATAGCGTCGCGCGACAGGTCCGTGTCCGTGTAACCCGGGCACACTGCATTCACGGTGATGTTCTTGCGTGCCAGCTCGATTGCGAGTGCACGCGTCAGTCCGATCACACCGTGCTTGGCCGCACAGTAGGCGGTCACGTACGGGTAGCCGGTCAGCCCGGCGGTGCTCGCGATGTTGATGATGCGCCCGCGCCCGGCCTGCAACATGTCCGGCAGCACGCAGCGAATGCACCGATACACGCTGCCGAGATTGACTGCGAGCATCTCGTTCCACAACGACTCGTCGCCGACATGCAGCGGCGCGCTGCGCGCCTGGCCGGCGTTGTTCACGAGGATCGTCACGGGACCGAACTTCGCCTTTGCCTGCGCAAACGCCGCCTGTACGCTCGCCCCGTCGGTTACGTCGGTGACCGCAACTGAGGTCTCAGTGCCCAGCTCCGCCGCAACCTTCTCGAGCGCTTCGCGATTGCGACCGAGCAGGCTGATCTTCGCACCGGTCGGCGCCAGCGCGTGCGCGATTGCCGCGCCGATGCCGCGGTTTGCGCCCGTGATGACTGCGTGCTCAAGGCGCGAAGAATTGGTCATACGGCACCCGCGAGCAACGCCGCGCGCTGCAGATTGCGTTCGAGCTGACTCTTGCCTGGCAGGTATTGCTGGGGCCACCACTGTTCGGAGTGCTGTAGTTGTGCGGCCGCCTGCAACGTCCAGCTCGGGTTCGCGAGATGCGGCCGCGCGACCGCGCACAGGTCAGCGCGACCGGATGCGACGATCGAGTTGACGTGGTCGGGCTCGTAGATGTTGCCGACTGCGATAGTCGGAATCCGCAGCGTGTTGCGAATGAAGTCGGAGAACGGCGTCTGGTACATGCGCCCGTAGACCGGCTTCTGCCACGGCACGGTCTGGCCAGTCGAAACGTCCAACAGGTCCGCGCCCGCTTCGTGGAGCGCCCGGGCAATTGCAATCAGGTCCTCGTCGCACAGGCCGCCCTGCGCCCAGTCGCTCGCGGAGATTCTGACCGAGAGCGGCATTCCCGCCGGCATTACCGCGCGCACGGCGCGAACGACCTGCACTGGAAAGCGCAAGCGATTGTCGACAGTGCCGCCGTAGCGGTCGGTCCGCTGGTTCGTCAGCGGCGACAGGAAACTCGCAAGCAGATAGCCGTGCGCCATGTGCAGCTCGATCATGTCGAAGCCGGCCTGCAGTCCAAGCTGCGCCGCGGTAACGAACTGCGCGGTGATCTCCGCGATGTCTTGCTCGCTCGCTTCTTTCGGGACCTGGCTGACGCCCTCGATGTACTGCAGCGGCGAGGCGGAAATGATCGGCCAATTGCCGGACGGCAGCGGATAGTCGGCCTGCTCCCAGCCGAGCTGCGTCGATCCCTTGCGTCCGGAGTGACCGAGCTGCAGGCAGAACTTCGCCTGCGTGTGCTCGTGCACGAAGTCGACGACGCGGCGCCACGCGTCTCTTTGCGTCTCGTTCCACAAGCCGGTACATCCGGGCGAGATGCGCCCGTGCGGCGACACGCACGTCATTTCGCTGACGACGAGACCGGCGCCGCCGGTCGCACGCGAGCCGTAGTGCACGAGATGCCAGTCGCCCGGCAAGCCGTCGACCGCCGAATACTGCGCCATCGGCGACACCACGACGCGATTGACGAGCTCCAGGTCGCGCAGCTTGAACGGCAGGAACATCGGAGCGCAGCGGCGATCTGCGACACCGACGCGCTCTGCGAGGTTGCGCTCGATCTCGCTGACGAATCCCGCATCGCGCAGCTTCAGATTGTCGTGCCCGATGCGCTGGCTTCCGGTCAGCAAGCTGTACGTGAACTGCAGCGGCTCGAGGTGCGTGTAACGCGCTACGTTCTCGAACCACTCCATGCGATTGCGCGCCGCGCTCTGCAGCTTCAGCGCTTCGAGCTCGCGCTCTTCCTGGTAGCGATGCAACGCCTCGCTCACGTCGCCGCCGCGGGCGATTTCACGGCTCAGCGCAATGGCATCTTCCATCGCGAGCTTCGTGCCGGAGCCGATAGAGAAGTGCGCGGTGTGGGCAGCATCGCCGATCAGCACCACATTGCGCGTGAACCAGCGCCGGCACAGGACACGGTTGAAGTTCAGCCACGCGGAGCCGCGCAGATGCCGCGCGTTGCTCAGCAGCCGCGCGCCGCCCAGATACTTGCCGAACATCCGCTCGGCGAACTCGATCGATTCATCCGTCGTGGCGCGGTCGAGGCCGTGCGCGCGCCAGGTCTCCTCGCGCGTTTCGACGATGACCGTCGAGAGATCCTTGCTGAACTGGTACGCGTGGATCTGGAACCAGCCGTGCTCGCTGCGCTCGAACGCGAACGTGAATGCGGGAAAACGTTGCGTCGTGCCGAGCCAGATGTAACGGCACTTGCGCACGTCGACGTCAGGCTCGAAGGCCGCCGCGTATTGCTGGCGAACCCGGCTGTTCACGCCGTCCGCCGCGATCAGCAGATCGGCATCCGCAAACTCCGCCTCGTCGCGGACTTCGTGCTGGAAGCTCTGCTCCACGCCGAGGCTCGCAGCCCGCTGCTGCAGGATATTGAGCAGCCGCTTGCGCTCGATGCCGGCGAAGCCGTGGCCGCCGGTGCGGACCCTCTCGCCGTGGATGTGGACGTCGATATCGTCCCAATGATGAAAGCTCTCGACGATGGCGGCATGAGAAGGCGCGTCCGCCGTGGCGAACCCCGCCATGGTCTGGTCGGAGAACACGACGCCCCAGCCGAAAGTGTCGTCCGGCCGGTTGCGCTCGTACACCTCGATGCGGGTGCGCGGCAACGCCTGCTTCAGCAGGATCGCCGAGTACAGGCCCGCCGGCCCACCCCCCATGCAGACGATGCGTTTCACGGCAGGAACTTTAGAACTGGGTAATTTAGATGTCAAACATTTGCCGAATGGGAGAGGGAGAAGTCCGGGCGGGTATGCGGAGGTGTTTTTTATCCACCGTGGGTTCGAACGGAAGAAATTACTCTCGCCAAGACGCCAAGGCAAGACAAGGAATCCAAAATCCGGAATTCGGAAACGTTCGACTTCCCTTCTCCTTTCTTCTTGGCGTCTTGGCGTCTTGGCGAGAGA
>JBIOUH010000060.1:0-15124 GCA_044866955.1 Steroidobacteraceae bacterium | reverse complement strand
CTTCGACGTTCGCGAAGCTGCCGACCATGGCATCGCGCCGCTGCACGCAGTCCACACCGCCGAATACGTCGACTTCGTCGCCAACGGCTGGAACCGCCGCGCCGAGATCGATCCCGCGGCTGTCGAATTGCTGACCACGCAATTCGCGCGCCCGCAGATGCATCGCCGCCCCGGCGGTCTGCTCGGCTTGCTCGGCTACTACACGGCAGATACTTCGACTCCGCTGCGCGCAGGGACCTGGAATGCAGTCTACGGCGCTGCGCAGGCCGCAATTACTGCGGCCGACGCCGCGCTCGCGGAAGGCGCCGCGTATGCGCTGTGTCGCCCGCCGGGTCATCACGCTTTCGCCGATTGCGCCGGCGGCTTCTGCTACATCAACAACACCGCGGTCGCGGCCGAGCGCTTGCGCGCCAGGACGGGTCAGCGCATCGCGATCCTCGACGTCGACGTGCATCACGGCAACGGCACGCAGGGCATCTTCTACGAGCGCCCCGACGTGCTCACGGTTTCGATTCACGCCGATCCGTCCAACTACTTCCCGTTCTACGCCGGCTACGCCGAAGAGATCGGACGCGGCGCCGGCCTCGGCTTCAATCTCAACGTGCCGCTGGCGCACGGCTCGGGCGATGCACCGTTCCTGGAAGCACTGAGCACTGCCCTCGCCCGCATCCGCGCGTTCTCGCCCGCTGCGCTCGTGATCGCGCTCGGTCTGGATGCCTCGGAGCATGACCCGCTCGGCGTGCTCAAGGTCACTCAACAAGGGTTTTCGCAGGCGGCGCGCGCCATCGCACGACTCGCGCTGCCGACCGTCATCGTTCAGGAAGGAGGCTACTTGTGTCCGGCACTGCCGCTCAATCTGATCGCGTTCCTGAGTCCGTTCGACCGCTAGAACAAACGCGGCCGCAGCGCGCTCCGGTTCACTACCTCCCCGGGGTGGTGCAAGCGAAGCTCGCCGCGGCGGCCGAGCCCAAGCTCTCGGTCGCGTTCATCCTGCTGCACGAGTTCACGCTGTTCGCGTTTTCCGGCTTCGTCGACGCGTTGCGCATCGCCGGCGACGAGTTCGACAACAGCCGCCAGCGCGAATGCCGCTGGACGGTGATTGCACCGACTTTGCAGCCCGTGCGCGCCAACTGCGGCGTCGAGATCACGCCGTGGGAGACGTTCCCCGATCCCGCGCAGTTCGACTATGTGGTCGTGATCGGCGGACGCATGGAACCCCAGCGCAACACCGATCCGCGCATCCTCGAGTATCTGCGCCGCGTCGCCGACCGTGGCGTGGCAATCATCGGCGTCTGCACCGCGACGTTCGTGCTCGCGCGCGCCGGCGTGATGAAAGGCCGGCGCTGCTGCGTGCACTGGAATGCGCGGCTCGACTTCGAAGAGGAGTTCCCCGAGCTGAGCGTCGAGTCCGACACGATCTTCCTGGAGGACGGCGATCGCATCACCTGCCCCGGCGGTCAATCCTCGGCTGACGTCGCGCTGCATTTGATCGGCAAGCGTTGCGGGGCTGCCAGCGCGCGCAAGGCCGCCGCCGGTATGGTGCTCGAGGCGATGCGCGGCAATCGCTCGCCGCAACCGCATGCCGAAGCCGTCTGGTTCGGCGAGATTCGCAAACCGCTCGTGCGCCGGGCCATCACGATCATGGACCGCTTCATCAGCAAGGAGCTGTCGGTCACGGACATCGCGCGCCGGCTGCAAGTCAGCAACAACACGCTGTATCGTGCGTTCGAGCAGGCGGTCGGCGAATCGCCGGCCCGCTTCTTCCGCATCATGCGCCTGGCGCACGGCCACTGGAGCCTGCACCACACCAACATGTCGATTGCGCAGGTCGCGCACGTCTACAAGTTCTCGGACGCCTCGCACTTCACACGGATGCATCGTCTGCTGTACGGGCTGACGCCCGCCCAGGCGCGCGAGCTCGGCGAGGACGCCAGCCGCCAGGCGATGGAGGCGCGATTGCCGGGTGGCGTCGTGGGTCACGTGCTCGCGGGAGGCCTGTTTATATTTCACTAAAGAGCGGGTGATTTGTTATAGATGAGGTCTGCTGTTCATTTCATGCTGCCGGGACCATGAACGACGTGACCTCCTC
The DNA here is from genome assembly GCA_044866955.1 of Steroidobacteraceae bacterium. GTDB lineage: Bacteria > Pseudomonadota > Gammaproteobacteria > Steroidobacterales > Steroidobacteraceae > Steroidobacter. Next base: position 13,035 of record JBIOUH010000060.1, on the reverse strand, counting down.
TGCCGCGTTCAAGCTGCGCAAACCTTATCTGCTGTTCATCGGCAACGCCGAGGACGAGGCAGATGCCAAAACGGCATGCGGTCTGCGGGACTGGGCGCGCGATGCCTGTCTCGCGCAGCTCCGACTGCCGCAAACGCAGGTCGATCTCGGCCTGCCGGACATGACTCCCGAAGCCGCGGCCCGCGCGGGCGCCGGCTCGATGGTCATCGGCGTCGCACCTGTCGGCGGCGGCATACCGGCCGAATGGGAATCCAGTCTGCACGCGGCGGTCGCCGCCGGGCTCGATGTCGTGAGCGGCATGCACCGACCGCTCGAGGGCGTGCCCGGCCTGGCCGAGGCTGCGCGCAAGCGTGGCGTCGCGCTCGTGAACGTGCGCTTGCCCCGGCATGCTTTTCCGGCCGCCACTGGCCGACGTCGCAGCGGTAAGCGGTTGCTCACGGTTGGCACTGACTGCGCGCTTGGCAAGAAGTACACCGCCCTGGCTCTGACGGAAGCGATGCGTGCCCGCGGCATTGCCGCCGACTTTCGTGCGACCGGTCAGACCGGAATCCTCATCGCCGGCGGTGGCGTTGCCCTCGACGCCGTGGTGGCCGACTTTGCAGCCGGGGCTGCGGAAACCCTGTCGCCCGACGCGGCGCCCGATCATTGGGACGTGATCGAGGGTCAGGGCTCGTTGTTTCATCCGGCCTATGCCGGCGTAACCCTGGCGCTCGTGCACGGCTCGCAGCCGGACGTCATGATCCTGTGCCACGATCCGACGCGGCCGAACATTCACGGCTTCCCCGATTTCCCCATTCCGGATCTGCAAACGGCGGCGACGCGCTATCTCGAAGCCGCGCGCCTGACGAATCGCGGCGCGCGACTGGGCGGCGTGAGCCTGAACACGTCGATGCTCGATGCAGCGAAGCGTGCTCGCGTCATCGCCGAGACGCAGAACGAGCTGGGAGTTCCCTGCTTCGACCCGCTGCAGACGCCGCTCAAAGCTGCCCTCGATTTCTTCCTCTCCAAATGAAGCTCTCGATCGACACGCGTGTCTGGCCGCTGCGCGAGCCGTTCGTGATCTCGCGCAGCTCCCAGACCACGTGCGAGGTCATCGTCGTGCACCTTGCCGCCGACGGACACATCGGCCGCGGCGAAGCGGTCGGTGTCGACTATCACGGCGAAACCATCGACTCGATGCGAGAGCAGGTCGAAAGCGTGCGCTCGATGATCGAGCGAGGCATCGATCGCCGCAAGCTGCTGGAAATCCTGCCCGCGGGCGGCGCGCGCAATGCGCTCGACGCAGCGTTGTGGGACCTGGAGGCGAAGCGCTCTGACACATCGGTGTGGGAGCTGGCGGGCATCGCGCGCCCGCGGACGATCTCCACCTGCGAGACCATCGGCATTCGCTCGCTCGCCGAGTACGAAGCGCGGGCACGCGCCCTCGCCCGCTACGAGTGGATCAAGATCAAGGTGTCCGACGACAAGCCTCTCGAGGCAGTAGCGGCCGTCCGTCGCGGCGCCCCAACGGCGCGCCTGGTCGTCGACGCCAATCAGGCATGGAGTGTCGAGACGTTGCAGAAACTCGCGCCAGCATTGGCGCAGCTGCGCGTGGACCTGCTGGAGCAACCGGTTCGCGTCACAGACGACGCCCCGCTCGCGCGACTGGACTTGCCGGTGCCGGTGTGCGCTGACGAGCCGGCCAACACCGTCGAAGATCTGCCGCGGCTGGTCGATCGCTACGACTTCGTGAACATCAAGCTCGACAAGAGCGGCGGGCTCACCGCGGCTCTCGACTTCGCGCACGCTGCGCGTGCGGCCGGCATGCGATTGATGGTTGGCTGCATGGTCGGCGGGTCGCTGGCAATGGCGCCGGCGATGGTCGTCGCTCAGCTGTGCGAGATCGCAGACCTCGACGGCCCGCTGCTGCAGGCCGAGGACTGGCCGGACGGGATCGAGTATCGCGACGGCGTGATGAGCCTGCCGTCGCGCAAGCTCTGGGGCTAGCTCACGCCCACTTGTTGGCCGGCTGCTTGTTGCGGCCGGCGAAGTACCGCTCGGTCGCGTCGATCAGTTTCTCCTGCTCGCCGTTGATGCTGCCGTCGAGCGCCGCCACCTTGCGCATCATTCCGAGGAGAGAGCCGATGGCGTCGGGCTCGAAGCGGTCCGCGCTGCGCGCCAGGATCTTGTCGAGATGATCGACGAGGTAGATCTCGTCGCGGATCAGGTGCGAGCTGGCCAGCAGCAGGTCGCTGGCTTCGTCGCGGGAGATCGAGAACTCGCTCTGGAACATCGCCAGCAGCTCGCGCTTCTGGTCGGAGGTGATCGCGCCGTCGGCCTTGGCGACACCGAGCAGCAGCACGGCCGCCACGTCCATCGGCCGCTCCAGCCGGTAGATCGGGCGCTCGCCGTAGTTGCGGCTCCATTGCCAGCGCCGGTACGCGAGGAACGGGTTGAGCGAGCTGAAGTGGAAGCCGGAGCGTTGCAGCGAGTTCACCGCCCATAGCAGCCCGGCCACAGCCGTGATCACGGCGATCACGATATGCATGCAAGTCCTCCCTTTTTGGCGCGCAGCGTAGCACCGCCTCGGGCCGCGGCGCGGTCCTGGGTCGCAATTTCTAGCTGGCGACCGCCACTTCCCGCCATTGGCGCAGCGCCGGGAAATACAGCGCCGCCCGGACCGTTTCTCCCGGCCGGAAGGCCCGCATCAGCCGGGCGTAGCGCTCCAGCTGCGGCCGGTAACGTGCCACCTCTTCGTCCAGGAAGGCCTCCAGCCCGCCGCCTTCATGCGTGCTGGTCTTGAAGTCGACGACCCAGCGCTGGCCGCCCTCGTCCACGAAGGTGCGGTCGATCACGCCTTCGAGAATCTGGCCCTCGACCACGCCGCTCAACGCCAGCTCCGACGCGGCTTCCCGAATGCCGCCATCGAGGCCGAGCAACCAGCGGCCGCGCTCATCGTTGAGCGTGTGCTCCATGGCCGCGATCACGCGATCGCACGCGGATCCGAGACGCTCTGGCGGTACACCCAGCTCCGCCAATTCGGCGGTCAATCGGCCCCGCGCCGCCTGCAATGCTTCGGCGGCAGGCCCTGCACCCGGCCGGCACAACCGATCGAGCTCACGATGCACCAGCGTGCCGACGTGACGGCTCACCTGTGAAACCCAGTCGAACACCGGGCGCTCGTCTTCGATCTCGACGACATTCGCACCCGGCGCCGGCGTGACCAGCTGCGTGCGCGGCGGACGCCATTCGATCGGGAGCCGGCGCAGCCGCTGCGGCGGCGGCGGTTTGTAGCCGGCCGGCACCGGCGCAGACGGCTCAGTCTCGTCGAACGCTGCGCCGACGGCGTGCCACAGCATCCACAGCATCGAGTTGCGATACGGATCGTCGGGGACCAGGCGTCCGTCGCGCTCTCTCGCCGTGACGTTGCCGAGGATGTGCAAGTGTCGTTTCGCGCGCGTGACGGCCACGTACAACAGTCTTGCGCGCTCGCGCTGCTGCCGCCGCCGCTCCAACAGGTGGATCCAGCTGTAGATCGGATCCGGATCGCTGCCTTCCGCTTTGACGGGCGCCAGGATCATGCCGCCGTGCGGCCCCGCGACCCGCGCCCAGCGCAGCAATTCGCGACGCGGCGGCGGCAAGAGACGCTGCAAGCCGGGCACGATCACCGTGTCGAACTCCAGGCCCTTGGCAGCATGAATCGTCATGATCTCGACCCGCGAGTCGCCCGCATAGCGCGAGTTCGCGTACAGGCGTTGCAGCTGGTCTTCGAGCCGGGCCACGTCGTCGAGGTCGGAAGTCGTTTCGACCTGCTCGAGACGCGTGAAGTACGCCTCGGCATCTTCCAGATCGCCAGTCCGCAGCAGCGTTGCCGGACCGCCGAGCGCGTTCCAGGTACGCTCCACCCAGATGCGCAGCGGCCAGCGTCCGCGCTCTTCGAGGGCTGCAGTCAGGATGTGCGCCGTACGCTGCAAACGCTCACGTCCGTCGTCCGACAGGCGACCTTCAGCGAACAGATCGTCCGGTCTCGAGGCCATCGCCGCTGCGATGATCTCCTCGATCGTCGTTCCGGGATGCGTGGCCAGCGCATGCAGATCGGCGAGCGCCAGTCCGCACCACGGCGCACGCAGCACTGCGAACCATGCGGTACGATCCGCGAGGTGCACCAGAGCACGCGTCAAGGCGATCAGGTCCTGGACGACCGGGCGGTCGCGCAGCTGCTCGATCTCGACCGCCTGGAAGTCGATCCCCGCTCCCGCCAGCTCGCGAGCAATGGCGTCCACGTGCGCCCGCGCGGCGACGAGCACGGCAATCGTCCCGTCGGGATCGCTATCGAGCGCTTCGCGAACCACCGTCGCAACGCGGCCCGCTTCGATTTCTTTATCCGCGTTGACGAATGCGTGCACATGCACGCCGCCAGGCTGCACGGCGACTGTCGCTGTGCTCGGGCTGTACTGCACAGCGCCCTGCTCCGCATCGTTACGCGCTGCGAGCACTGCAGGGAACGCCGCATTCACCCAATCGACCAGCGCCGGGACTGCACGGAAGTTCGCTTCCAGTCGCAGCGGCTCCAGCCGCAAATTGCGCAGCCCGTGCTGTTGCAGATCGATGAACAGACCGACCTCGGCCTGCCGGAAGCGATAGACGGACTGCATGGGATCGCCGACGCAGAACAGCGTACGGCCGTCGCCATCGGTCCAGCCCGCCGTCAGGCGCTCCAGCAGATCGAGCTGGCTGAACGACGTGTCCTGGAACTCGTCGACCAGCACGTGCTGCAGGCGATAGTCGAACGCCAGCGCGAGATCGGTCGGCTCCTCCGCCGGACCGAGTGCGCGCAAGGCGCGCAACGAGACCTCGACATAGTCCGCCTTGCCTTGCGACTGAAACACGAGCTGCAGCTCGGCGACCGCGGCTGGCAGCAATTCGAGCAACGCTTCGAGCACGCGCCACTGATCGTCGCTGTAGCTGGGGTCCGGCATGCTGCGCAGGGTCGCCAGGTCTTCGCACAAGCGCTCGTCCGCGCTCAGCGCGCGCAACAGGTCGAGCATGTGCTCCTTGATCTGGCGGTTCGTCTTGGGAAATCCCTGGCGCGCATCGACGCTCTCGTACAGCTCGTCCTTGTTGCGATCCTTCTTGAACAGCATGTTTGCGATTTCGCGCCACACCGGCAGGCTCGCGCTGTCCGTGCGCAATGGCGCCGCGTAAGCGGCGCAGATTTCCATGGCGGCGCGACCCGCGGCCGGCAGCTTGTTCTCTGCCAGCAGATTCTGGGCGGAATAGCGGCGCAGTCCCAGGAGCTGCTCGCAACGCTGCCGACCGAGCGCTGTGCAGAGCGACTCCAGGTGCCGCTCGGCGAGGTGCTGCAACGTCGCTTCGAGCGTCGCACGCAGATTGGTGCGGGCGCGCGCATCGATGACGACGTGTAACCACTGATCGCGCTTCGCAAGCAGATCGTTGAGCAGCGTCACCAGGCGGTCGACGCGGTTCGCGAAATGCAGCACGAGGACGTCGAGATGGTCCGCAACCCTGGAGCCGTCGCCCAGACGCTCGAGCAGCTGCCGGCTCGCCATGTCGTAGAGCGGCAGCGTATCGATCGTCGGTTCGAGCGCGGCGCCTGTGCCCGCCAAGACCGGCAGGCGCCGCGCCAGCGCGGCGTTCAACGCGTCGATCGTCTGAATACGCAGACGAGCCGGATGCTGCATCAGGTTCCAGCCCAGATCGCTGTCTCGGCGGCGTACTGCCTGGGCCAGGTCCCAGGTCGATCGCTTGTGCGCAGACTCCGGCGCCGGCTGCGCTGCGGCTTCCAGCGCCTGTAGAACGCGCGCGCGCATCTCCGCTGCAGCCTTGCGGGTGAAGGTGATCGCCAGGATTTCCTCGGGCGCCTTCACCGTTGCGAGCAACTGCAGATAACGCTGCGTCAGCAGCTCGGTCTTGCCGGAGCCCGCCGGCGCCTGGACGATGAACGAGCGCGTTGGATCGAGCGCCGCGCTGCGCGCTGCTGCGTCGCTAGTCATCGCCGAAGATCTCGGCCTCACGCTCGCTTAGGATCAGCTCGTTGATCCGGCACAGCGTGCTCAGGTGACAGGTCGCGCATTCGAACGGCAGCGGATCGACGATGGCCTCGCCCGCGACATAGCGCTCGGCCAGCTTCGTCAACGTGAAGCGCCAACGGTGCATCAGCCCTGTCCAGTCCGGAGCATCGCCGAGGTCGGTCCGCACCCCCTTCGGATAGGGCCAGAGGTCTGCGCCGACGTTCGTCCCGTCGGTCCAGCCACGATACTCGACCGCGCCCGGCGCGAGCACGACATACGCGAGCGCCTTCAGCTGTTCCGCATGGGCGAGACCATAGAGCGGCAGCTGCGGACTGCGCGGTCGACCGGGCCAGACGTCGAGCCAGTCGCGCGGCATGTTCGCGTTGCCCAGCTTGTAGTCGATCAGCATCTCGCCGCCCGAGGCGAGTTCGTCGATGCGGTCCGGGCGCAGCGTGATCGACAGCCCGCCGATCGCGTACGGCTCCGCCGCCTCGGCGAAGCGCACCGCGAACGGTGGACGCTGTTTCTCCAGTGCCAGCAGTTTCATCACCTGCCGTACGGCCGTCTCGATCTCGAGGGACGCGAGACGATGCCGATAGCGAATGTCGGTTGGCAACGCCTGCGCAGCGTGTCGCCGAGCGCTGTCGCGCACCAGGCGTTCGAGCACATCGTCCGCAAGCGCCAACAGTTGCTGTTGCGAGCGGAATCCTCCCCACACTTCCGCGAGCACCCGGTGCAGCAGCGCGCCGCGATCGACGGGCTCGACGCCGAGGCTCACCCGCGGCAACCGCTCGGCGCGAAGCCTGATCTCCGCTTGCGCGCGAAAGGCACAGCGCGATTGCAGTTCGATCGTGCGCGCACCCCCGCGAGCTTCGCGGGGCGGCAATCGTGGAGCACGATCGTCTCGAATCGTCTGCAGCGTCGGCCGTTGCTCGAACAGGACGCGCCGTAACGAGGCCGCGGGTGTCGACTGCGCCGCTCGATGGAGCGCTCCGGGGATCTCGCCGAGCAGCGGACTGCGGACCAGCTCGATGTCGCCATCGCGTTGCGGCCAGCTCAGAACGACTGTCGAAGCGCTGTTCGTCCAGCGTCGCAACTGCGCCGTTGCCTGCTGCAGCACGCCGCTCGCAGTCGCTTCGGGAATTCCGGCGGCTCGCTGCACTTCGAGTGGAATCAGCGGATCCGGCGTCACTGGCGCTGGCAGTCGATCTGCGTCCAGACCCGCAACCCACAGCGCATCGAATAGCATCCCCGCGCTGGTGGTGCTGTCGATCACCGTGACCGCAGCACTGGTCGTTTCAGGCTCGAACTGCGTGTCGTTCAATAGATCGCGCAGACAAGCGAGCGCCTGCTGCAGCGTCATTCGAGCGGTCACCGCATCGAGGGCGCCGAATTCTGCAAGCACGCTGTGAAATTTTTCGAGCGTCTGGTGCTCTGCGCTCGTCAGCGGGCGATCGCCCGGCCAGCCGACGGCGAGCCACAGCGCGTGAAAGCGCTCCGTCCATTCGCTGGCAGACGCGCTGTCCAGCCCGCGCAGCAAAGTGTTCAGGTCGCGCGCCACGTGCAGCAACCGGTCGCAATCCGTAAGAGCAGCCCAGCGCTCGAGCTCGAACCAGTTCCAGCGATCGCGCTGCTCTTCGCGCAGCCGCAGATCGGCGAGTGCGCGGCGTGCACGCTCGCTCTGTCCGCCGGCGATGAACGGCGAGCGCAGCAACCGTCCTGCATCGATGCTCGTGCACTCGCGAGCCGCGAGTTGCAGCACCAGGAGCGCCGCGTCGATCATCGGGTACTCCGACATCGGCGCCGGCGCCGCGATCACGACCGGGACCGGCAACGAACCGCTCAAAGTCTGGCGCGCAGCGGGCAGGAAGCCATCCTCGAACACGCGCCGCACTTCCTCGCGCCGCGACGCCAGATCCGCGAGGATCACGCCGACGTTGCCCGCCCCTGCCAGGACCCGATCGCGCGCCCACTCGGCGGCAAGATCGAGCTCGGCAGTCGCGTCATCGGCTGCAACGACTTCGATACCCCCTCCCTGACCTCCCCCGTGTACGGGGGAGGGTTGGGGTGCGGGCGCTTCCACGTCGACCACCCGCTCCTGCGCACGCCAGCGCTCGACCAACCGCGTCATCGCCGGCGCCATCGCGTCGAAACCAGCAAAGGCGAGCTGCTCTGTCGGCAGCAGCTCCGCATCGTGCGCCCACTGCGCCAGTCGCGACTCGTCGATTGCATCGAGCGCAGCGCAGCGGCGCTCGAACTCGCGGCTCCACGCGTAGAGCGCCTGTGCCTCCGGCGTATCGAAAGCCTGCAGCCGCTCGAGGGGAATCAGGTAGTCGTGCAAACGGCGCCAGCTGCGGGCGGCCAGCCTCGCTGCATTCGACGGATTGAGGAGATCGCGAGCCGCGCGGCTGCCCGTGACGATGTCGTCCCAGAGGATTCGCGCTTGCGTGGCAGTCAGAACCCGCGAGCGCGTGGCTCGATGTGATCCCGACGCGCGCGCTTCGAGATGCTGCTGGCGCAGCCACGCGCTCCATGGCAGCACGTGCGGCGTACGCCAGGCGCTGAATCCCTGCTGCTGAGCGTGACGTGCGTAACCGAGCCGGATGGCGTGCGCAAGCCGACGACTCGCCGTCAGGACGGCGACGTCTCGTTCGAGGAGAGCGTAGAGATGCACCCTACTTCGTGACGATCCGCAGCTCGGGGGCGGGACGCGACACCGGCTCGGCGCCGGCCGCGTAGCTGTCCAGCAGCTCCTCCATGCGGCGGAACACTTCGGCCATCACTTCCGGCCGCGGCAGATTCGTGATCCGGAAATGCGTGGCGTAGGGCGTATTGAAACTGGTGCCGGGCGCGAGCAGCACGTGCTTGTGCTCCAGCAGATCCATCGCGAACTGCTGATCGTTGAAGCCAGGCAGCACGCCCTCCTTCACGCCGACGAACGCGTAGATTGCGCCGCGCGGCGCGCGCACCTGCAGATACTTGCTTGCAGCCACACCGTCGAGAATCGCCTGGCGCGACTGGAACAGCCGACCACCTGGCCGAGTGAGCTCGTAGATGCTCTGGTAACCGCCGAGCGCGGTCTGCACGGCCCACTGCCCCGGCACGTTGCTGCACAGGCGCAGCGACGAGAGCTTGTCCATCGCGCCGAGATAGTCGCGCGCGCCTTCGAGCTCTCCCGAAAACACGGCCCAGCCGACGCGATAGCCGCAGGCGCGATAGACCTTCGACAGGCCTGCGAGCGTGCAGCACAGGGTGCCGTTCACGAGCGTCGCCATCGGCACGAACTCAGCGTCGCCGTACAGCACCTGGTCGTAGATCTCGTCGCTGAAGACGACGAGATGATGGCGCTCGGCGATCTGGGCGATCGCTTCGAGCGTGGCGCGCGAATACACCGCACCGGTCGGATTGTTGGGATTGATCACCACGATCGCGCGAGTGCGGCTCGTGACCAGCGCCTCGATGTCGCGCGGATCGGGCTCGAAGTTGTTCTCGGCGCGGCAGGGATAGTGAATGGCACGACCGTGGTTCAGATTCACTGCGGCAGTCCATAGCGGATAGTCCGGGCTTGGCACCAGCACGTCGTCGTCGGTCGACAACAGCGCGCGCAGCACCAGGTCGATGAGCTCGCTGACGCCGTTGCCCATGAAGACTTCTTCGACGGTAACGCCGCGCACTCCACGGCTTTGCTGCTGCATCACCACTGCTTCGCGCGCCGGGAATACACCTTTCTGGTGGCAGTAGGCTTCGCTCGACTTCAGGTTCTCGATCATCGCCAGGCGCATCGTCTCCGGCGTGCGGAAGCCGAACAGGCCGGGGTTGCCGATGTTGAGCGGGATGATCTCGTAGCCGAGCCGCTCCATTTCATGAGCGCGCCGTGCCAGGTCGCCGCGAATTTCGTAGCGGACATTGGCGAGACTGGAGCTGGGACGAATCGTGCGCATTAGAAAAACACTCAGAAATTTCTCTCGCCAGGATCGCCCGGATCGCCAGGAAGAAAAATCCTGACTATTGAGGCTCTGACCTTGGCGATCGTGGCGAGAGTCTATCCGGTCTTCAATGTTCCATCAGCAGGGAGCCAAATCCGTCGATCTTGTCCTCGATGCCGCTGCTGCGCAGCGCATGCCAGTACGTGCAGGTGTTCACCGCGAGCACCGGCTTGCCGAGCCAGCGCTCGGCTTCGGCGGCGACGCTGGCGAACGCGAGATTCGTGCCCACCTGCAGGATCAGCTCGACGCTCGAATCGTCCACTTCGCGCACCGCGCGCCGCAGCCGCTCCGGCGACTCGTGCGCCATCAGCAGCGGACTGTTGCACTTCAAGCCGAGCAGGTTGACGACCTCGAAACCGCTGTCGCTGAACGCACGGCGGACCTGTGCGTCGCCCGACGGCATATAGGGAGTGATCAGGCTGATGCGGCGGATGCCGCCATAGCGCTGAATCGCGGCCTGGCACGCCTGGGCGCCGAGGATCACCTTCACGCCCGCGCGCGATTCTAGGTGCGCCAGCAGCGCGCCGGCGTCCATCACGCCTTCCCAGAACGTTTCCGCCGACATGCCGAGGATGACCGCGCCCGGCGAGCACGCCAGGACCGTCGCTAGCGCCCCTTCGATCGAGGCGCGCACCTGCGTCATCATCGTCTCGAACTCGCTGTCGGTGCCGACCGGCGTGTCGGGAATGACGACCCGCGCCATCTGATTGGTGACGCCCTTGGGCCGCATGGCGTCGAACTCCGGCTGCACGATCGTGTTGGTGGCCGGGGCCAGGACGCCGAACTTGAAGCGCGGTGCGAGTGCGTCGGGCATGGAAGCGGTTGGCGGTTAGCGGTTGGCGGTTAGTGGAGAGCCAAGTCTAGCCCTATCTGGCGCCATACCCTCGCAGCAGCATTCCGCTCTGTAGGATGCATCACACATCAAAGCCCGCCTCCGCACCAACCGCCAACCGCCAACCGCTAACCGCTTCTTGCCTCGTTTGACTCCCAGGCGGCGTTTCCCTTACCGTGGCGCGCCGCCGTCCGGCGGCATTTTTCCGCGTACGGAGCCGGTGTGAGCAAGATTCTGGTGGGCCTGAAACGGGTCGTGGACTACAACGTCCGCGTCCGCGTCAAGCCGGACGGCACGGGTGTCGTGACCGACGGCGTGAAGATGAGCATCAACCCCTTCGACGAGATCGCGCTCGAAGAGGCGCTGCGAATCAAGGAGAAAGGCGGCGCCACCGAGGTCATCGTCGTCAGCATCGGCCCCGGCGATACCCAGCAGCAGCTGCGGACCGGGCTCGCGATGGGCGCGGACCGCGCCATCCTGGTTCAGACTGACAGCGCGGTCGAGCCGCTCGCCGCCGCCCGCATCTTCCTCAAGCTCGTCGAGAAGGAATCCCCGCAGCTGGTGATCCTCGGCAAGCAGGGCATCGACGACGACAACAACCAGACCGGTCAGATGCTCGCCGCGCTGTGGAACCGCCCGCAGGCGACGTTCGCGTCGAAGGTCGAGCTCGACGGCGCGAAGGCGAAAGTCACGCGCGAAGTCGACGCGGGCCTGGAGACGATCGAGATCGATCTGCCGGCCGTGGTCACCAGCGACCTGCGCCTCAACGAGCCGCGCTACGTGAAGCTGCCGGACATCATGAAGGCGAAGAAGAAGCAGCTCGACACGCTCGCAATCGCGGATCTCGGCGTCGATGCCGGTGCGCAGTTCAAGACGCTGAAGTACGAGCCACCCGCCTCGCGCCAGAAAGGCATCATGGTGAAAGACGTTGCCGGGCTGGTGGACGCGCTCAAGCAGAAGGGTCTGTTGTAATGGCCAAGATTCTCATCGTTGCCGAGCATGCGAACGGCAAGCTCAATCCCGCCACCGCCAAGTGCGTGGCGTGCGCCAGCGGCATCCAGGGCGCGGAGATCGACGTCGCGGTGCTCGCTGCCGACGCCGGTGCCGTTGCCCAAGAAGCCGCGGCGATCCAGGGCGTGAAGCGCGTGTTGAAGATCGAGAACGCTGCGAACGCTGAGCCGCTGGCGGCGGTGCTCGCGCCGCAGGTCGCAGCTGCTGCCGCGAACTACACGCACGTGTTTGGTCCCTCGACGACATTCGGCAAGGATCTGATGCCACGCGTCGCTGCACTGCTTGGCGTCGGTCAGTTGAGCGACATCATGGCGGTCGAGTCCGACTATAAATTCCGCCGTCCGGTCTACGCGGGCAATGCGGTCATCACCGTGGAAGCGTCGCCAGACAAGAAGCTCGTGGCGACAGTGCGGACGGCGTCGTTCCAGCCCGCTGCGTCCGGCGGCAACGCCAGTGTCGAAGCGGCGAACGTGTCGGCGGAGCTGCCGACGCATACGCGTTTCGTCTCGCGTTCCGCTGCGAAGACCGGCCGTCCGGATCTGCAGACGGCGTCGCGTGTCGTGTCCGGTGGTCGCGCGCTGGGCAGCGCCGACAGCTTCAAGATCATCTACAGCCTGGCCGATAAGCTCGGGGCGGCCGTAGGCGCGTCGCGCGCCGCGGTGGATGCCGGCTACGCAGCGAACGATCTGCAGGTCGGTCAGACGGGAAAGATCATCGCGCCGGAGCTGTACGTCGCGATCGGCATCTCGGGCGCGATCCAGCACCTGACGGGCATCAAGGATGCCCGCACGATCGTCGCGATCAACAAGGACAGCGAAGCCCCGATCTTCGAGGTCGCCGACATCGGTCTGGTCGGCGACCTGTTCACGATCCTGCCGGAGCTGGAGAAAGCTCTATAGCTGCGTGAGGGCGTGCTCGGCGCTCGAGACCTTGAACTCGCCCTTCGCCTCGACGTTCACCTGCTTGACGATGCCGTTGTCGATGACCAGCGAGAAGCGCTGGCCGCGCATTCCCATGCCGAAACCGGTCGCGTCCAGCTCCAGGCCGAGCGCCTTGGTGTACTCGCCATTGCCGTCGGCCAGCATGTCGACCTTGCCGTCGGTGTTCTGGGACTTGCCCCACGCCTTCATCACGAACGCATCGTTCACCGACAGGCAGGCGATCGTCGCCACGCCCTTCTTCTTGAGATCGGCCG
>JBIOUH010000059.1:0-10428 GCA_044866955.1 Steroidobacteraceae bacterium | reverse complement strand
TTCTTCGAATCGCTCGGCGGCTCGCTGATCCACTCGCGAGCCACGAACTCGGAGGTCGTCGAGCGCGTCGCGTTCGAAGACGACGTCCGCACATTCCGCATCTCGACCAACACGCTCGGCAACGGCTTCATCGAATGCGTCGCCAACGAAACGCTGCTGGCGATCCGCGATGCGCAGCCTGCGGCGATCCGCGGCACCGCCGTGATGGTGCCGGCACTCGAAGGCAGGAACGCCATGGGCGTCGGCCGCTTCGGTTGGAAGAACCAGCACCGCAGCCTCGAATCGTTCTCGGCCGATGCGTATCTCAACGAGATGGGCATCACCAGCCCGCTGTTCCCGGACGAGAACACTTCGAGCGGCCGCTTCGTGGGCTTCGGCACTCGCTACGATGCGGTACCCGAGCCCGAGGACGAGGGCGAGGACGTAGTAGCGTTCGCGAACTTCATGCGCTCCACCAAGGCGCCCGCCCGCGGACGGATCACGCGGGACGTCATTGCGGGCGAAGTGTTGTTCAACCAGGTCGGCTGCAACGGCTGCCACGTTGCCACGTTGCGTACCGTCCGGCCCGGCACGCTGATCAACGGCGGCGCGTTCCGGGTGCCGTTCGCACTGGGGAACAAGATCTTTCATCCCTACAGCGACTTCCTGTCGCATGACATCGGCACGGGCGACGGCATTCCGGTGCTGCCGGGGCCGGAGTACGCGGCGACCAGTGCGCTGATGCGCACCGCACCGTTGTGGGCCCTGCGAACGCGCAACAGGCTGATGCACGATGGCCTGTCGTTCACGAAGCAGGAGGCGATCGCAAGGCACGGCAACCAGGCCGCAGGCGTGCGCGCCAGCTACGATGCGCTGACCACTGCCCAGAAGAATCAGGTGCTGGCTTTCCTCGATTCGCTCTGAGCTTGCCAACGGGGCCATGGCGCTTTCTCATAGCGCCATGGCCCTTCCGATCCTGCACCACGACGATTACGAGCGGCAGGCGCGCGCCGAGCTGCGCCGCTGGCAGGAAGAAATGAGCGACCGGCCGGGTCTGTGGAGCCAGGCCACGCGCGGCCTGCAGCGGAGAATCAATGGGCTGATTCCGGAGCGCGTTCACGAAACCGTCACGTCGGTCATCAAACAGATGACGCGCGCGGTCATTGCCGGATCGAGCTTCACCGCGCCGGCGCCACTGCAGAACCGCACGCTTTCGCAACGCGAAATCCTGGTTGCCGAGAAGATCGAGAACTACAGCCGCACGGCCGCCATCGAGGGCGGCGTTACCGGCGCGGGCGGATTTTTCCTCGGGCTGGCGGACTTCCCGCTGTTGCTGAGCATCAAGCTCAAGCTGCTATTCGACATCGGCGCGGCGTACGGCTACTCCGGCCAGGACTACCGGGAGCGCATCTATCTATTGCACGTGTTCCAGCTCGCGTTCTCGAGCGATGCGCATCGCCTGGTTGTCTATCGCCGGATCAGCGACTGGCGCGCCTACAGTGAGCAGTTGCCGCAATCGCTCGATGCCTTCGACTGGCGCAGCTTCCAGCAGGAGTATCGCGACTACATCGACCTTGCAAAACTTGCGCAGTTGCTGCCGATCGTGGGCGCGCCGGTCGGCGTGATCGTCAACAACCGGCTGGTGCGGCGCCTCGGCCGGACAGCGACCAACGCGTATCGGATGCGCTGGTTCACCGATGACACGACAACGCTGAAGTCCCGCGGGACTAACTCATAGTCGCCCTGCGGACGACTAACGTGTCGTTTTCGTAACGCTGCGGCAGAACCGCCGCGCGTCCCGCCGTCACTCACTCGCGCACATCAACGCGAGCTCGCCTGGCCACTTTCTGCAAGACTCGTTTCTAGGAGCACGAAGATGAACACCACATCCGTTTCGCTGCGGGTGTTGCTCGCGTCCGCGACCTTGAGCATCGTCGCGGGCGCCGCCGACGCCGAGCAGTTCTACCGCAACACGCCGCTGGTCTCCAACGGCGGCCTGCACGCGCGGGTTTTCGACAGGAATCTGGTGAATGCCTGGGGCATTGCCTTCAATCCTACAGGCTTCGCCTGGGTCAATTCCGCGGACGGTAACGTCTCGGTTCTCTACGACGGCAGCGGCCATCCCTCGCCGCAGCCGCAGCGGCTGATCGTCGCCGTCCCTGGGCCCGACGGATCGAAGGGCAATCCGACCGGCATCGTGTTTTCCGGCGGCGCAGATTTCGTCGTCACCAAGAGCGGCGTGTCCGGGCCGGCGCGTTTCATCTTCGCCACCGAGCAGGGCAACCTCGCCGGCTGGGCACCGAACGTCGACGTCAACAATGCCGTGTTCGTGCCGAAGGGAGCGCAGGACACGGACGAGTCGGTCTATACGGGACTGGCGCTGGGCGGCAACGGCACGACGCACCTGCTGTACGCGGCCAACTTCCGGCAGCGTCGCATCGATGTCTTCGACGGCACGTTCACGAAGGTCGAACTCGCGGCGGGCCGTTTCGTCGACAAATTCGTGCCGTCGAACTTCGCACCGTTCGGCGTTCAAGCGATCAATGGCGACATCTACGTGACGTACGCCAAGCAAGCCGAGGGCGGCGAAGAAGAGGTCACGGGCCCGGGGCTCGGCTATGTCAATGTGTTCGATCCTGAAGGCCGGATGATTCGCCGCGTCGCGACGCGCGGCGTTTTAAACGCGCCTTGGGGCGTCGCCCTCGCACCGGACAGCTTCCGCAAGTTCGGCGGCGCGCTGCTGGTTGGCAATTTCGGCGACGGTACGATCAACGCGTTCGCGCCGCGCACCGGCGCGTTCCTCGGCGCGCTGCGTGGTCCGGATGGCAATAAGCTGCGCATCGACGGGCTGTGGGCAATTCAGTTCGGCAACGGGATCCTCGCGCAGAAGACCAACGCACTCTTCTACGCTGCAGGACCCAACGACGAAACGTCCGGCCTGTTCGGCGTCATCACGGTCGCGTTCCAGTAGCCTTGTCCGGTGTGGCTCCCGGTGCATGCGTGCCAAGGATGGTGCGCATGCATTCTTGCGTCTGGTTGACGCTGTGGACGCGGCCGCAGTAGCTTGCAGCTACCATGAGCTGACAAGAGAACCATGGATACGGATCGCAACACGGCCACCGCACAGCGCTTCTTCGAGCTCTTCTCGGCCAGCGACATCGATGGCGTGCTGGCGCTGATGACGGACGACGCAACGTGGCGCATCCCCGGCAAGCAGGAGCTGACGCCGACTGCCGGCGTCTACACGAAAGAGCGCATCGGCCGGCTGTTCCGCCGCATGATCGACAATCTCTCCACCGGCTTGCAAATGACCGTTCTCTCCTCCATCGCGGCAGGGAACCGCGTCGCGCTCGAAGTTACTTCTTCAGGCGACCTGAAGAACGGCCGCCTGTATCGGCAGGAGTATCACTTCCTCATGGAGTTTCGCGACGGCAAGATCAGCGCAGTCCGCGAGTATCTGGATACTCAGCACGCGCACGAAGTGTGGATCCGCGACGCATGACTCTGTGGGCCAGGCTGCTGATGGCAGTCTTACTCAGCAGCGCAGCTCTGGCGGGCTTTGCTGCGGAACCCGAGCGAGCGTCGAGGCTGGCAGCCAAAGGATACGAGCTGTACAGCTGGCAGGCCGATGGCAATTGGCGTTACGCCCTGCTCCCTGGCACGAACCGCAACAAGACACAGGCCGAGGTCGTCGCAGCGGCTACTGACCTGAGCACGCTCAAACGACAGCTCTCTGTGCTGGCAGTCAGTGAGTACGTATTCTGGGTGCCGACGCCGGATAGCCGCGTCTCGTTGCCGGATGCCGCGATCGTCGCGGATGTCAGCGACTACTGCAAAACGTTGCAGCTGGACTTGCAAGTGACGCAACGAATGTAGCGCTCACTCGCACCTGACTCCCTCACTCAGCAGCTCCGTCATCTTTCGCGCCTTCGCCCGCGCCTCGTCAATCGTGCTGCCGAGCGCGAGTGACACGCCCATTCGCCGGTGACCGCGGACCTCGGGCTTGCCGAACAGCCGAATCGCCGTATCAGGTTCAGTCAGCGCGCGCTCGACGTTCTCGAAGCGCACGTTGTTCGAGTTGCCATCGACGAGCAACGCGCAGGATGCGGCCGGACCGCGCTGGCGAATGACCGGAATCGGCAAGCCAAGAATCGCGCGCGCATGCAGTGCGAACTCCGAAAGATCCTGCGAGATCAGCGTCACCAGTCCCGTGTCGTGCGGGCGCGGCGAGACTTCGCTGAAGTACACGTCGTCGCCGGCGATGAACAGCTCCACGCCGAAGATGCCATTGCCGCCCAGCTCGGTGGTCACTGCATTCGCGATGTGCTGCGACTCGGCGAGCGCCTTCGCACTCATCGGTTGCGGCTGCCACGACTCGCGATAGTCGCCGTCGATCTGCAGATGGCCGATCGGTTCGCAGTACGTCGTTCGCCCGCCATGGCGCACCGTCAGCAGCGTGATTTCGTAGTCGAACTTGATGAACCCTTCGACGATCACGCGACCCTTGCCGGCGCGGCCGCCCTGCTGCGCATACTCCCACGCGCGCTCGACATCCGCCTGCGTGCGCACGACGCTCTGACCTTTTCCGGATGAGCTCATCACCGGCTTGACGACACACGGCATGCCCAGCTCGCCGACAGCATCGCGATACTCGGCCAGCGAGTCCGCGAAGCGGTACGGCGAGGTCTTCAGTCCGAGCTGCTCGGCGGCCAGCCGACGGATGCCTTCGCGATCCATCGTCAGCCGTGCGGCGCGCGCGGTCGGGATCACGGTGAAGCCCTTCTTCTCCAGCTCCAGCAATGTCGGCGTGGCGATCGCTTCGATTTCCGGCACGACCAGCTGCGGCCGCTCACTCTCGATGACCGCAGCGAGCGCAGCACCCTCGAGCATATTGATGACGTGCGAGCGATGCGCGACGTGCATCGCGGGTGCATTGGGATAGCGATCGACTGCGATCACCTCGCACCCGAAGCGCTGCAGCTCGATTACGACTTCTTTGCCGAGCTCGCCCGAGCCCAGCATCATCACGCGACTACCCGAAGGCGCCAGCGGGGTTCCGATCGTTGTCATGGTTGTATGTCCCGAGCACGAATGCGACGCCGCTGACTACGGCATAGCCAGCAATCCCGAACGCAGCGGTCGTGAGAGCCTGCGGCCACACGAGATACGCGGTCGCGGCCAGCATGAGCGTCAATCCGACACGCAGCCACTCCAGCTTGCGTGCATACGCGCGGCCCTCGAGTGCGGAGCCCTGCACGAACAGCGAGTAGCACATCCACGCGAATACCAGCAGAACGAAGGCGCGCGGCAATGTCTTTTCCACCTGCAGCAGCCACAGTGACGCAAACGTCAGCACCCAGTACTGCGCGAACGTATACGCCCGCACGTAGCGACTCGCGGGTGGATCGAATTTGGGATAATTCGGATCGACCTTCTGATGCGGATCGAGATCGGCCGGCTGCCAAGCGGGCGGCTTGAACCAGATGCGGAGCTTGTCGCCCCAGCTGCGCGTGCGCCACGCGAGCTTCGCGGTGTCGTACCAGAAGTGCAGGTTCGCCCACAGCGGATTCCAGCTCTTCAGGCCGGTGGTGATGCCGTACACGCACGGCACTTCCGCGCGCTCGTCCTCGAAAGTGCCGAACAGACGATCCCACAGAATGAAGACGCCGCCGTAGTTCTTATCGATGTATTCGGGATTGCGCGCGTGATGCACGCGATGGTTGGACGGCGTGACCAGAAGCCACTCGAGCGGACCGAGACGCCGGATGTGCTCCGTGTGCACCCAGAACTGATAGATCAGATTGAGGCTGCCGACGGTGATCACCGCGGCGGCCGGCACGCCAGCGAGATACAGCGGAATGTAGAACACGAACCCGATGTAGTCGGTGCCGGTCTGGCGCAGCGCCGTGCTGAGATTGAACTCTTCGCTCTGATGGTGGGCGATGTGCGAGGCCCACATGATGCGCCACTCGTGGCCGAAGCGATGCTTCCAGTAGTAGCAGAAGTCGTAGGCAACGAAAGCTGCGACCCACTGCCACGCCGAATCCATCGACCACTGATGAATGCCGAGCCACTGCACCAGCGTGCCGAAAACCACCGCGGAAAAACCCAGCCGCAGCACGTCGACCAGGCGGCTCAGCGTGCCGAGCTGCAGGCTGTTGACGGTGTCCGCGAGCCGATAGGTCTGGCGCTTGACGAGCTTGCCGTACAGGAACTCGACCAGCATCGCCAGGATGAAGAAGGGGATCGCGACTTCGACGTAGTTCATGACGAACCGGGATTTTCAGGCTGCAGCCTGACCCACAGAGAGTTGGCGGCAGTATACATCCGGCGGACAGTGATGCTTCGCGGGCAGCGGATGACATAGACTCCCGGGCCGGGTCGGAGGCCGGAGCCAACACCTTGTCGCGCAACGTGTATCTGGGGACGCTGGCGGTAATCCTCGCGGTGCTGTGGACCGCGCTGGCGTTCCATCCGTTCGACCGTTCCGACTGGTGGCTGGAGAACGCATTGCTGTTCGGCGGCGTGGCGCTGCTCGTCGTCACGCATCGCTCGTTCCCGCTTTCTACCGTCTCGTACACCACCCTCTTCGTCTTCTTCTGCCTGCACACGATCGGCGCGCACTACACCTACGCCGAAGTGCCGTACGACGATGCGTGGCGCTCGCTGACCGGCCATTCGCTCAACGAGGTGTTCGGCTGGGAGCGCAACAACTACGACCGGGTCGTGCACTTCGCGTACGGGCTGCTGCTGGCTTACCCGATCCGCGAAGTGTTCCTGCGTGTCGCCAATGTGCGCGGCTTCTGGGGCTACTTCCTGCCGCTCGATCTGACGATGTCCAGCTCCATGCTCTATGAGCTGATCGAATGGGCCGCCGCGGAGATCGTGGGCGGCGATCTCGGCCAGGCGTATCTCGGCACGCAAGGCGACGTATGGGATGCCCACAAAGACATGGCGCTCGCCTCGCTCGGCGCGCTGATCACGATGTGCGCCACCGCCGCCATCAACGTCGCCCTGCAACGTGACTTCGCGCGCGAGTGGGCGGACAGCCTGCGCGTTCGTGGGAGACAGCCCCTCGGCGAAGTGGCCATCCGACAGATGCTCGACCGGAAAGGATCCTCATGAAGCTTCGATCGATTGTTGCAGCCAGCTTGCTCGCCACCGCCGCAGCGGCCACCTTCGCCGCGCAGGAAGAGAAGAAAGAACCCTGGAACGTGTCGTCACCGCCCGGCGAGCGCCGCGACATCCCGATCGACACCAAGAGCGGCACGTGGATGAGCGTCGACGTGAGCCCCGACGGCAAGCGCATCGTGTTCGACATGCTGGGCGACATCTACGATCTGCCGATCGAAGGCGGCGAAGCACGCTCGCTCGCTTCGGGCATGGCGTGGGACATGCAGCCGCGCTACTCGCCCGACGGCAAGTGGATCGCGTTCACCTCCGATCGCGGCGGCGGCGACAACCTCTGGATCATGGACGCGAACGGCGGCAACGCGCGGCAGATCTCCAAAGAGAGCTTCCGGCTGCTGAACGACCCTGCATGGCATCCGGGCGGCCGCTACATCGCGGGCCGCAAACACTTCACCACCCGTCGCTCGCTCGGCACCGGCGAGATCTGGCTGTACAGCCTCGACGGCGGCGACGGCGTTCAGCTCGTCAAGCGCCCGAGCGAGGAATTCCAGAAGGAGCTCGGCGAGCCGGCGTTCTCGCCGGACGGCAAATATCTGTATTTCAGCCAGAACGTCACGCCCGGCAATACCTTCGAGTACGCGCAGGACGTAAACAGGGCGGTGTTCAGCATCCGCCGCTACGAGCTGGCAACGGGCGAAAGCGAAGATGCGGTGAGCGAGCCCGGCGGCGGAGTTCGTCCGACGCCGTCGCCCGATGGCCGTTTGCTCGGGTTCGTGCATCGTGTGCGCACGGACAAAGCGTTCGAGTCCGCGTTGTTCGTCAAGGATCTCGTGTCCGGTCAGGAACGGTCGCTGTACATGGACCTCGACCGCGACATGCAGGAAACGTGGGCCATCAACGGCCTCTATCCGAACATGGACTGGACGCCGGACAGCAGGACGATCGTTTTCTGGGCCGGTGGCGGCATCAAGCGCATCGACGTTGCTTCCGGCGCGGTCAGCGATATCCCGTTTCACGTGAAAGACACACGTGCGGCGATGCAGCCGCCGCGCGTCGAAACTCCGGTTGCGCCGGACGAGATCCAGACGCACATGGTGCGATTCTCGAGCGTCTCGCCGGACGGAAAGCAGGTCGTGTTCGAATCGTTCGGACGCTTGTGGCTGAAGAACGTGGCCGACGGCGCGCCGCGACGCCTGACGCGCGAGGAAGCGCCGGCGTGCGAGCTGTTCCCTTCGTGGTCGCGTGACGGCAAGCGCATCGCCTTCGTGCGCTGGACTGATGCGGGCCTCGGCGAGGTTCATGTCGTCAGCGCCGGCGGCGGCGGCTCGCGCGCCATCTCGAAGCAGCCGGGCCACTACCTGCATCCGCGCTTCAGTCCCGATGGCAAGTCGGTCGTGGTCGAGCGCTCGACCGACGGCACGCTGACTTCACCGATGTGGTCGGCGGATCCCGGCATCTATCGCATCGCTGTCGACAGCGGCGCGGCCGTGCGCCTCACCGACGAGGGCCGCGACCCGCATTTCGTCGGCAACGACGGCCGCATCTACTTCACGTCGGACAAAGCGCCGAAGGAAACCGAGCCGGCGCACGAGCTCGTCAGCGTGGACGCGAACGGCCAGGACCGGCGCACGCACGCGCGCTCGAACTACGCTGCCAACATGGAGGTCTCGCCGACCGGCGAGTGGCTGGCGTTCCTGGAGAACTTCCACATCTACGTCGTGCCGATGCCCCCCGGCGGCCAGATGGACTTGTCGCTGCAAACGAAAGCAGTCCCGCAGCGGCGCGCCACCGACGTCGGCGGCAACTACATCAACTGGGTCGACGGCGACACGCTGTCGTGGACGCTCGGTGCATCGCTCTATCGCGCCGAGACGACGGAGCTCTTTGCCAGCGGCAGCACTGACGACACGCACGGCAAGGTAGTCGCAAACCTCAGCATGACGCGCGCCGCCGATAAGCCGCGCGGCGTCGTAGCGCTCACTGGTGCACGCATCATCACGATGAACGATTCGCGGCAGGTGATCGAGAACGGCACGATCGTGATTCGCGACAATCGCATCGTGGCCGTCGGCGCGAACGGCTCGGTAGACGTTCGGGCCGACGCGCAGAAACTCGATCTCGCAGGCCGCACGGTCATGCCGGGCATCATCGATGCCCACGCACACGGAGCGCAGGGCGTGAGCGACGTCATTCCGCAGCAGAATTACTCGGCTCTCGCGCATCTGGCGCTCGGTGTCACGACGATCCACGATCCGTCGAACAATGCCACCGAGGTTTTCGCAGCCGCGGAATATCAGCGGGCGGGACTGATCATGGCGCCGCGCATCTTCTCGACGGGCGACGTCGTCTACGGCGCGCACTCCGAGAACTTCGCGAGCATCGACAAGCTCGATGACGCGCGCAATCACATCCGCCGCCTCAAGGCGCAGGGCGCGATCTCGATCAAGAACTACAACCAGCCGCGACGCGAGCAGCGACAGATGGTAGTGACCGCGGCGCGCGAGGCCGGCATGCTGGTGGTCCCGGAAGGCGGATCGCTCTACCACATGGACATGAGCATGATCGCCGACGGCAATACCAGCATCGAGCACAACGTGCCGCCGGAGCACTTCTATGACGACGTGCTGCAGTTCTGGAAACCGACGGGCACGGCCTACACGCCGACGCTGGTCGTGACCTACGGCGGGCCGGGCGCGGAGTTCTTCTTCTATCAGGAATCGGAGGTATGGCAGCACCCGATCCTGTCGCGCTACGTGCCGCCGCACATCCTGCAGCCGCGCTCGGTGCGCCGGCAGATGGCGCCGCTCAGCGACTACCAGGCGATCCGCGATTCGGCCGCAAATGCCAAGCGCTTGCTGGAGCTCGGCGTGTTCGTGAACACGGGCGCGCACGGCCAACGCGAAGGTCTGGGCTCGCACTGGGAGATCTGGGGCTTTGCGGACGGCGGCATGTCGCCGATGCAGGCGCTGCAGGCGGCAACGATCAACCCGGCGAGGCACCTCGGCCTGGCGCGCGATCTCGGCTCGGTCGAAAGCGGCAAGCTCGCCGACCTGCTCATCGTGGACGGCAATCCGCTCGAGAACATTCGCGTTACGGATCACATCGCTTATGTCGTGCAGAACGGCCGCATCTACGAGGGCGGCACGATGACGGAGAAGCTCACGGGACAACGCAAGCCGGCGCGGTTCTACTGGGAATAAGGCGAAGACTCTCGCAATGGCCTGAGGAAGAATCTGGAATTCCGAAATTCGGAAGTTCAGAGCTCTTCGTCTCCTTGGCGTCTTGGCGTCTTGGCGAGAGATATTCTTACCTCCTCTT
>JBIOUH010000058.1:0-77870 GCA_044866955.1 Steroidobacteraceae bacterium | reverse complement strand
GATCATCACGAACGTGTGGTCACCGGTGACGTGATAGTTGCCGGTGCCGACGTGCGCATACGTGCGGAGCCCGGACTCGGTGCGTCGCACGACGAGCGCCACCTTCGCGTGCGTCTTCAATTGGGTGTTGCCGACCGTGACATGCGCGCCGGCCCGCTCGAGCTCCGTCGCTTTGGATCTCGTGCGGTTATAGACGTGCAGATCGTGGTCGGCCTGCAGCAGCCGGCGCGCCATGCCGGCGCCCATGTTTCCCAGTCCGATGAAGGCCACTGTTGCCACGTGTCTCTCCTCTCATCCCGGGGAAACGGGCAGCGGCCCGCAGGTCTTCACCCGGTTCATCACCACGCTCGTGCGGAACTTGCTCACGGCGCGGGTCGATTCGAAGACCTGCGCGGCGAATTCCGAGAACGCTTCCATGCTCGGCAGCGCGACGATCATCACGAACGTGTGGTCACCGGTGACGTGATAGCAGTGAATCACTTCCGGCGTGTCGCGCATCAGGCGCTTGAAGTCGTTCACCGAGCGCACGTCTTCCTTTTCGAGCCATACGTCGACGATCACGGTGACCGGACGCCCGACGAGCGACGGCTCGACCAGGGCGGCGACGCGCTCGATCACGCCGCGCTGACGCAGCTCACGGATGCGCCGTTGCACCGACGAAATTGAAATGTGCAGCGTCTGCGCCAGCACGCGTGCGGGCTTGAGCGCATCGCGCTGAAGCAGCGCCAGCAGCTGGGCATCGGTTGCGTCGATCTTCTTGTTGGTGTTTCGCGTCACGAATGCCTGCCTTCGCGGGTAAATGCGTCGCTCGATCTGCAATTCCTGAAACCCTGCTCGGCGACAGTCGTCGTATGGTGCCCATCATGCTCGACCGTCGACAAGCGATCCAGGTCCTGACGTTCGGGACGGGCGGCCTGCTTGCCGGCGTCTGCTGGCCCGGGAATCGCGGCGTCGCGGCTGAGGCAACAGCCGCGCGCGAACTGCCTGGCGCGTTCGTGCTCGTGCGGCCGGACAACGAAGTCGTGATCCGCGTCAACAAGCCGGAGATGGGACAGGGCACGCTGACCTCCATTGCGATGTTGATGGCGGAGGAGCTCGACGTCGCGTGGAATCGCGTGCACGTCGAATGGGCGCCGGTGCGGCCGCCGTTCACGGATCCGGGGTTTTACGGTGTGGAGTGGAGCTCGTCGGTTCGGGATTTGTATTTGCCGATGCGACGACTCGGGGCCGGGCTGCGCGAGTTGCTGGTCGCGGCGGCGGCCAGGCGTTGGTCGATTGCGGCGCAGGAGTGCGGAACGAAGGACGGAAGGGTCGTGCGCCGGGCCGGAGGTCACTCATATACATATGCGGCGCTGGCCGGGGATCTGGCAGGGGCAGTGCTGAATCCGGAGCCGCGGCTGCGCGCTGAGCCAAAGCTGATCGGGCAACGCATCGCAAACGTTCTTGCGCCGCAGATCGTGACCGGCACGCTGCAGTTCGGTCTCGATCTTCGGTTGCCGGATGCGGTGACCGCAGTGCTGGCGCGGCCGCCGAATACGAACTCGAGACTTGCGACCTTCGATGATGCGGCAGCACGCGCGATTTCGGGCGTGGTCGCAGTTGAGAAGCTCGCGCAAGGTGTAGCGGTCGTGGCCAAGGATTTCTGGACTGCGCAACGTGGCCGGTCGGCGTTGCAGGTCACGTGGCAGCTCTACGGTGCGATGGAGTTGAACTCCGAACGCATCAGCCGACGTCTTCGCGCTGCGCTCGATGAACCGCCGACGTTCGTGCCGCTCGATCACCTGCCGCCGCACCCGGAAGGGACGCGAATCGAGGCGATCTACGAAGTTCCGTATCAGGCGCATGCGGCGATCGAGCCGACCAGCGCGATTGCAGAGGTCCGCGACGGCAAGTGCATCGTGTGGATGGCGACCCAGAACATCGCTCATGTCCAAAGATCGGTCGGCACGGCACTGGGATTCGATCGAACTGCCGTGGAGGTGAAGCCGCAGACGATGGGTGGCAGCTTCGGTCGAAAATATCATCCTGAAGCCGCCGTCGAAGCGGCGGTGCTCGCGCAGCGACTCGGCAAGCCAGTGCGCGTGATCTGGACACGCGAAGACGAGATGCACAACGGACCGCATCGCCCGGCGCAAGTCGGACGACTCTCCGCAGTCCTCGGGCCGGACAAGTTGCCGCGCTCGCTCGAAGTGCATTGGGCCGGGCCGAGCTATTTCATCACCAGGCCACAGGATGTCGAACGCATCCGCGCGCGACGCGGCGGCTTCGACGGCTCGACGCTGGAAGGCATGGTGCCGTTTCTCTATCCGGTGCCATTCATGAAGGCCGCGCATCACTGGATGGATTTCGGAATCGCAGTCGGCTCATGGCGCTCGACCGCGCATTCATTCAATACGTTTTTCAGCGAGTCGTTCGTCGATGAGCTTGCCACGCGCAACGGCGAAGATCCGCTCGCGTTCCGACTGCGCTGGTTGCGCG
This sequence comes from Steroidobacteraceae bacterium, assembly GCA_044866955.1. Taxonomy (GTDB): domain Bacteria; phylum Pseudomonadota; class Gammaproteobacteria; order Steroidobacterales; family Steroidobacteraceae; genus Steroidobacter. Next base: position 75,392 of record JBIOUH010000058.1, on the reverse strand, counting down.
AAGGCTCAGCATTCAACGCGAAGCAACTGCCGCAAGAAGCGTACAACCCGCCGTTCGATCGCCGTCGGCTCGAGCGCGTGATCCAGCGCGTCGCAGAGCTTTCGTCGTGGGGCAAAGCATTGCCGAAAGGGCAGGGCAACGGACTCGCCGTCCAGTTCGCATATCAGGGCTACGCAGCCGCAGTGGCACAGGTGAGTGCGCGCGAGGAGGAGATCGTCGTCTCGCGCGTGTGGTTGGTTGTGGACGTTGGAACGGTGGTCAATCGTTCGGCTGCCGAGCAGCAGTTGTATGGCGGCTTCATCTTCGGGCTGACGGCAGCGATCAAGAGCGGGCTCACCGTTCGCGAAGGCGCCATCGAGCAGTCGAACTTCCACGACTTCGCGATCCTGCGCAGTAACGAAGTGCCGCAAATCGACATCGAGCTCATCGAATCGAACGAAGCGCCGGGCGGACTCGGCGAGGCCGGAGTGCCGCTCGCCGCGCCCGCAGTTGCCAATGCCGTGTTTGCCGCGACCGGGCAGCGCTTGCGCACGCTGCCGCTGAAGATGTCATGATCGCCGCCCATGGCGGCAAAGATCATTCAAGTCAAGGTCACTCCGCGATCGCGAGAGTCCTCGCTGACGCAGGCGTCTGACGGAACGTGGATCGCGAAGCTGAAATCGCCGCCGGTCGATGGGAAAGCGAATGCGGAACTGATTGAGTTGGTCGCGGAGCAGTTCGGGTGCGGCAGGAGTGCGGTGTCGATCAAGGTCGGCGCGTCGGGGCGCATGAAGCTGGTCCGGATCGCTCTTAGCCGTTAACGAACCGACGCATCGCGCGGTGGTTCTCCCGGGCCATGTTGCCGAACGATCAAGTCCTCGAGCCATAGAGACTCGTTCTCGGGAGCGAGGACGCGCGTCGATTGCAAGCGTCTCGTCCAGTTGCAGGCTTGCGGGTGAAAGAAGACGTCTCGGCTGCCCTTCGCCAGAACCGCGAAAAAGAGATAGCGCTGCCCGAGTTCGAAATAAAACTCGCAATCCATCCTGGCATAGACGTCCATCAGCTCGATCGTGTGTCGGAGCTTTTCGTGGCCTTTCCACACACGCTCGACGTCGACGAGCCATACGTGGTGCTCCGCTTTCACGACCTTCCCCGTAAAGACGTATTGGGCGCGGTCGAAACCTGCTTCGGGAGAGCCGGGAACGCACGAGCATACTTGCGCATCGGCAGTTCCCCACGTCCAGCAGATCGCTAATGCAAGGTACCTCAACGAGTACTTCATTTGGACCTCCGCTCAGCGATGCAACAGTCCTGCGCGAGTCTGCTCTCGGACGCGAAGGATGTGCAACGCAGGGGCGCCCCTGGAGATTCGCATTGGCCTGCGTCCGCTTCTGGCACCGAAAGCAGTCATTCATGTGGCGCAGCGTGCAGCTCAGTTGGAAATCACCACGATTGCGCATCTACTTCATCGTACGATCGACCCGCGCTACCCAGCACGCGCACCCGCCGGAACCAGAAAGCGGATGTGGGACGAATCACGCTTGCGGCTCCCGATCGAGTCGTCACAGCATTCCCACCACGAAGACCAATGGCCGAGGAGAATTCCCATGAAGGCGATCGTGGTGACGGACCGGGCGGCAGGAACAGCCGGAATGAAGCTGGTGGAGCGGCCCGAGCCGCGGGCAGCGATAAACGACGTCGTCGTTCAGATTCATGCGTCGGGATTCGTCCCGACCGAGCTCGCGTGGCCCTCGACCTGGACCGATCGCCTCGACCGTGACCGAACACCGTCGATCCCCGGACACGAGTTGGCCGGAGTGGTTACCGCCCTCGGCTACGGCACGAGAGGACTGTCGGTGGGACAGCGGGTGTTCGGCCTGTCGGACTGGACTCGCGACGGCACCCTGGCGGAGTACGCGGCCGTCGAGGCACGCAACCTGGCACCGCTGCCGGGCGACATCGACTTCACGGTGGCCGCGAGCCTGCCCATCTCGGGCTTGACTGCGTGGCAGGGACTGTTCGAGCACGGCCGCCTTCAGGTGGGGCAGAGCGTGCTCGTGCACGGCGCGGCGGGCGCCGTAGGATCGATGGTGACGCAACTCGCACGACACGCCGGCGCCTACGTCATCGGCACAGGACGCGCCGCCGACCGTCGGACGGTGCTCGACTTCGGCGCGAAGGAGTTCGTCGACCTCGACAACGACGTCCTGGAAGACGTCCGCGAAGTCGACTTGGTGTTCGATGTCATCGGTGGCGACATCGGGAAGCGGTCCGCAGGCCTTATTCGAGCAGGAGGAACACTGATGTCCATCGTCGGGCCGCCCGAGGCGCGGCCCGACGACGGCATGGCGGTCGACTTCGTTGTCGAGTCGGATCGTGCCCAACTGCGTGAGATCGTTCAGCGGGTGCGGGATGGACGACTGCGGACGAACATCGGCAACGTCTCGGCTCTCGACGATGCCGTCGCCGCCTTCAACCCGACCGAGCGACGCAAGGGCAAGACGATCATCCGCATCCGTCCGTGAGGACTCGGGGACTGGAGGTGCATCTGCGGGCGTGTCTAATCATTCCGACGTCTGGTTTTGAGTGCCGTCGCCTGCAGGCAGAACTCCAGCAGGCCTGCTGTCACTTCGCGCATCACCTTGCGCATTTCCGGATAGGGCGGGTGAAACGGTGTCGAGACGCGCGTGCGGCCCCATTCCATGGTGTAGGAGATGATCTTTGCTTTGGATGGATCGACGAAGTGCCGGCTGTAAGCGTAGTCGTCGGTTGAACCTGCTGTCGGATAGAGTCCCACCGACTGTTCGACACGATACTTTCTGCCGCGCACCTGCCGGATGGCGGCCGCGAGTTTGTTACCGAGCTGCAGCACGAGCTTGTGATCGGCCGCCGGAATGTACTCGCGGTACACGTCGTCGTGGATGAGACCGCGCTTGCCATCGTAAGCCTTGTTCCGAAAACACATGTCCGGATCGTTCGACTGATTCTGATCGCTCCCCCAGCTGTGCAGCAGTGTCTCGCCGTAGCTGTGCAGGTCGATGAAGTACCGGATCTGCGGAAAGCGATTCAGCAGCCACATGACATTCCTGGTCTCGGGCTCGGAGCCCGCGCGCGGGCCAACGTAGGTTTCGTAGTCGCCGGGCTTGTGAGTGCTCGCGACCGTGCCGTGCGCGAAGTGGCGATCGAATCGCCACAGGATCGGAAAGTTACGATTGATGTCGACACCGATGCACTTGTGTCCGCGGCCCGGCGGCGCCGGACGCCGGTTCTTCCGCCACATCGGGTGCCGCGCCATGCTGAAGTGCCGGCCATCGGGATTGACCTGCGGGAAGATGATGATGTCGCTGTTCTCGACGATGCGGCGCACCTGTGCGCGTGTGAATGACTTCTTGCCCAATCGGATCGCCTGGCGATCGCGATAGGCACGCAACAGTCGCATGGCAAAGTAGACGAGAATATCCGGGCCGCCCCATTCACGGCCGTGCACGCCGCTGATGAAGCAGATGCCTACGCGCTTGGCGCCACCCTGCTTGCAAATGCGCACGGCGTGGCAACGGCGGTTCTCCCATGTCTTGTGAGGCAATGCGAAGCGCTCGAGATAGTCAGCATGGTTCCGCTCGCCGAGCACCATCGCCCGCTCGATCTCGTCGGCGTTCAGATACCCGCCACCCCAGATGACGTCACCATAGCGACCTCGGGCGATTCGCTTCGCAGTGCCGCGACGACCTTCCTTCTGTCGTTCACGTGCGGAGGCGTCTATCTCTTCGAGCCGCGTGACGCCGTAACCGTGCCGGTGGAGCCACTGCTCCTGTCGCGGGGTGACATAGGCATCGATGGTGACTTTGCCGGTCCGGGCGTTTTCGCGATGCCCGACAACCACGATGCGATGCCGGGTTCCGAGTGCCGTCAGGCTGCGACGGTCAAGGCCTTCGATGGAGACATGAAGCACGCTCATTGGATTAGCAGGGTCGCGTTTCCCGCGGCAGGCGCAATAGGTATGTCGGCATTGCTCCAGTGCCCCGATCACGGAGTTCAGCCATGCGCCTTGGGAGGCGGAGGCAAGGCGTAGTCCGACACTGTTGAAGATCAACTGTCCTTCAACGCGCACTCGAACTTCGCCGCGCGTCTGAGCAGTCTGTGCGATGGCATACATTGCATGACATGACATGACATGACATGACATGACGCGGCGCCATGCCTGAAGCATCTGTGCGCGTCGTGCACAAGGGGTGCAGAACGAAGTGCGAGAACATTGCACCTGTTAACAGGTCAACAGGGGGGTGTCACCGCCGATCACGAATCGATATTCCGAAGGGGGCAATCATGCGCAAGAGCAACCGCTTGTTGGCGGCCGCGACGATCACGGTCGCATCTTTGGGAGTACTGGCTCCGCGTGCAGACGCAAACCACCAGAATGCCGAAGTCATCATCGAATGGAATCAGCTGCTGCAGCAGAACGTCAGTGGACCGCCGTTCGCGCAAGCACGCACGTACGCAATGATGCACATCGCGATGGCTGACGCCGTCGTTTCGATCGAAGACGAGTACCGGCCGTATCGCGCTCGGGTCTGGGCTCCCCGGGGTGCTTCGGCAGAAGCTGCAGCCGCGCAGGCTGCGCACGATGTTCTCGTCGTGTTGATTCCGGCCGGAATGACGACCTTCGACACGGCTCTGGGGGCGCGGCTGGCGAACATTTCACCGGGGCGTCGCGCGAGCGGGGTGAGCGTCGGCAAGAGGGCCGCGGCTGAGATTCTCGCGTGGCGTCAGAACGACGGTTTTGCGGCTGCGAATCCGCAACCTCCACCCTTCCTGCCTTCCACGCTGCCCGGCATCTGGAGGCCGACCGCGTTAGGGCCGGCACAGTTCTCCAGACTCGGCGATGTGGAGCCGTTCGGGCTACTCACGCCAACGCAGTACCTGCCTAGTCCGCACCCGCAGCTCGAAAGTGCGGAATATGCGGAAGCCTTCAACGAGGTCAAGAGCAAGGGGCGCGCGACGGGATCGACGCGAACGCTCGAGGAGACGCGCTTCGCGCAGCTGTTTGCCGCGGCGCCGGGCCCGTACCTCAACGTCACGACGCCGTTCCGGCTGTGGAGCAATGTTGCGCGCGACGTCTCGCAGGGCAGGGGGTATTCGCTGACTCGGACAGCACGGCTATATGCACTGATGAGCGCATCGATTCACGACAGCCTGCAGACGTCGCACACGAGCAAGTTCATCTATCGTCTGTGGCGGCCGGAGACTGCAATCGATCAGGCAGGTGTCGATGACAATCCTGCGACGATAGCCGAGGCCGGGTGGCCGCCGCTGCTCGTGACTCCGCCGTATCCTTCCCATTCGAGCAACATGACTTGCCTCGGTGTCGGCGGAGCTCGCATGCTCGCCAACGTATTTCGCAGCGATGCGCAGGCGTTCACTGCAACGTGGTACACGGGAACGAATCCCCCTGCAGTGGTTCACGCGCAGCCGTACACCAGCTTCTCTGCTCTCGCCAGGGATGAAGCGCTCAGCCGCATCTGGGGTGGCATCCACTTCAGATTTGAGATCGATGCAAGCGAAGTGAGTTGTACTCAGGTCGCCGATTACATTTACGACAACTACATGCGGCCGCGTCGGCACTAGGCCCGGTCGTTCGTCCGCAGGAGCGTCGAGCTTCTGCGGACGCTCCTGCATTGGCAGGAGGGACCATGTTCGAGCTGTACGATTTCACGTTCTCGCACTTCTCCGAAAAGACGCGTTGGGCTCTCGAGTCAGTTGCTGGATGGCGCGTAGACGCCAAACTGCTCCAGCCGCATCAGCAGCCGCGGAGTGTCAAATGGTTTGCCGAGAATGCCAAGCAGCGGGTCCGCCGCGCAGGCGCCGGCGTAACGACGTTCCTCATAGCCCGTCGCAAGAATGATCGGCAGCATCGGGAGGTGATCTCGGCAATGGCGGGCTAACTCATCGCCCTGCACCCCCGGAAGTCCAATATCGACAATGGCAGCAGCTACATGAGTGCGCACGTGCGCGCTGCCATCCAGGAACTCCAGAACGCCCGTCGCATCCGAAAAGACCTGCACGTCGAATCCTGCTTCACGCAGACAATCGCCCCAGAACAGGCTGATAGCCTCTTCGTCCTCGACGATCACAATGGTGGGACGCGAAACGTCCATTGGTTTGCATCGACCTATGGGTATATCTCTGACGATTCATTGATGATCGTCATGAGAAATTTTCGATCTGTCGGGGACCCGCTCCCGCACGACGTGCGGATCTTATCTGATGCGAATGTGCGAAAACGTACAGACTCACCGCATGCACCTTAAGTAGGGTATGGGATCGTCTGCTGACATTTCGGGTGCGGACGACTGAGAGACCGCAGCGCTCTTGCCCCCAGCAGCGCAAGAGCGGTGCCAACCGCAGTCAGCCAGCCATCTGCGAATCGCATCCTGTCCGCCCTGCTTGGCGGCTCCGTACAAGCCACGAGCTCGGGTGCCAGCCCAGGCAGCAAATTCACTGTGTCGCTGCCCATCCCGCGAAGCGCGTAGCCTTGCAACCTGGATCGGCCAGTTGTACCATGGGGACAAGTGGTACATAGGAAGCGGCCGCGACGATGGAAATCACCGTCGACATCGACAACCCCGTGCCCCAGTTCGAGCAGCTCATCGAGCAGATCAAGGCTGCGGTTACTGCCGGCGTGCTGAAGCCGGGCGACGCGCTGCCGTCCATCCGCCAGCTCGCCAACGATCTCGAGCTCAACAGCAAGACCGTCGCAAAGGCCTACCAGCTGTTGGCGCGCGATTCGATCATCGAGACGAAGGGCTACCGCGGGACCTATGTCCACCCCAAGGCCAAAGCGAACTGCAAGTTCAACCTGCAGGCGTGGACGCTGCGCAAGCTCAGCGAAACGATCGCCGAGTTGCGCGAGGCGGGTGTAACCGATTCTGAGATCCGCAATGCGTTCGCCGGCGCCATCAGCCGGCAACCGCCGGGAAAGTGAGGTGCCGTCATGATCGAAGCCTATGCATTCCTTGCGATGTTCACGCTGCAGATACTGGCAATGTCGGTCCTGTATCCGGCCTTGTTCATCAGGTACTGCCGCAGACAGGCGACGAGCATCCCCGCCGAACGCCTCGCGCAGATCTATCCGGGTGTCGACATCTGTCTTGCTCGAGAGCGCTTTCTGACTCGATACCGCACGCTGACTGCGTGCATCGCCGTGCTCGGCTCGTTGCTGCTGGGCTGGTTCTTCAGCTACATGCGGCGCCCGGACTGGAATGACGGCCCGATGGAAGTCCTGATCACCCTCTATTTCCTCGTGCAGGCGCTGGTGCCGCTGGGTTTCGTCCTCTGGGTCGGCGTCAGATTCAACATGGGACGCAAGGCCTCCTTGCTGGAGGGAAAGCGCAAAGCAACTCTGCAACGCCGCGGGCTGTTCGACTTCATCTCGCCGCTCGTGGTTGTCGTTGCGGGCGTGAGTTATCTCCTGTTCGCTGCGTTCGTGATTTATCTGCAGCAGCACCCATTCCTCGGCTTTGCCGGTCTCGTCAACATCGGCGGCATCACGCTGGTTTACGCAGTGAATGCTTTCACGGTGTACGCGATGCTGTACGGCAAGAAGCCCAATCCGTATGAGACGCATGCGGGGCGCGTGCACACGATCGGCCTGGTAGTGAAGTCCTGCGTCTACTCGTGCATCGCCTGCGTCGTGTTCCTGTCGCTCTACTTCGCGCTCATGCTGCTGGACTTGCAGCGATGGGAGCCGTTCGCGCTGAGTGTCTTTTTCGTGATCACCGCGCTGCTCAGTGTCATGGGCATGATCGCGCCGTCGCGCAAGCCGGGAGCGGATGGGCTCGACTCGGACGGGGAGGCTGTTATCGGCCGCGTGCCTTAGAGGCTACTTAGTTCGCGAAGCGGTTCAGGTCGAAGATCGCCGCGCCGCCAAAGCAGCTGCCGAACGCGGTACAACCAATCCCTCCATCTTCTACCGAACCGAGCAACAGCCAGTTGTTGGCCAGCCCCATCGAGTCGGTCATGATGTGACCTTGCGCGAGTCCCCGCGCCGTCAGGCTCGAGCCGTCGCGCGTATACGTGAATGCGACCCCGGGAATGACAGCGAAAGAGATGTCTGGATCGCGCACAAATTCCTGTTTGGCTGCGTCAATCACTACGTACTTGCCCATCATTGCGATCCTGCGCCCGAACTGAAAATAGTTGGAGTGCTCCTGCGCTCCCGGCCGCAGCTTGAATACCTGCACGTACTGCCCGTTGAACGGTACGAAGCCATATGCCGCGCCACCTGCCCCACTGGTCGGGCCGTCGAGGACGCAAAAGTAATGGCTCCCGTTGTCAAAGCAGTCGTGGTCGGGAGCGCCGACGATGATCATGCCTTGATCGATCGCAACGGCCGCTCCGAACGAGCGGACTGGCGAGCTGTCCGCCCCGATCAGCTTCTGAGTCTTGACCCAGGTGCCGTCGCTCCTGCGCCGGAACACATACGCTGCGCCGTCGGCGCCGACCACGAGGGCGTTCCCTGCAATGGCCACATCCGCCCCGAAACCCGTAGTGCCGTCAGTTGCCTTCAGCGTAGCGCGCTTCACCAACTTGCCGTTGGCAGCCAACTCATAGACGTCGACCACACCGAAGGAGCTCCAGGCTATGGCCAGAAATCCGTTCTCGTATCGCATGGCGTGGACTTCGGTGGGGCCGGGTGTCGGCGGCCCGAGCTTCTGGACGTCGGTCCACACGCCATTGCTGCGCCTGAAGACGTGTACGAACGAATTGCTGGCAATCATCGCCAACCCGTCCCGAAAAGTGAGGGCGCGACCAAAGCCGTTGCTGGAGACGCCGGCCGGTACAACGTCGGGTACCGAAAGCGTGGCGGTGCGCACCCACCCAGTGGCCGTTTGACCGTAGACCGCCACGTGCGCGGTTGGGAGCGCCTCGGGGATGCCAACGAATGCGATGCCATTGCGAATGGCGACGGCAGCCCCGAAATCAGGCTGGTGCCGAGGAATGTCCTCGTCACCGATGGGCGCCTCTGCGAGCGTTGGTCCGAGGTCGGCGACTGTCACGTGCGTCGGCAGCTCTGCGATTGCAGGGTGGCTCCACAGTGCAGCCAGCGTGACCGAGGCGCATATCCGTGCAGGACGCTCATGCATGTTCATCTCCTTGAACGTAACAGACTACTCCGAAGGATCCGGCGGTTGTGCTGTCAACCGACGAACGGGCCGAGGCGCAACGCCGAAGCACGTTATGACCGTACAACGACTCCCTCTGTGACAATTCCCCCTACCGCGCGATCGAACTTTCGCGCAGTTGCATCGGTCTCAATCTTGGTCAGCCTGTATGGGGAGGTGGCAAATGACTGGGGCAGCTCGCACATCCGTTCAGACCACGATCGCAGCATTCATTCTCTGCTGCGTAGCGATGCCAGGTACTGCCGCCGAACAGGCGGTGAGCAACAAAGACGTTGCGAAATACCTCACCGAAGCGAAGGACCTCGTCCGCGGCAAGCGGTGGGATGCCGCCTGGGCTGCACTGGAAAAAGCGGAGCGTGTTCCCGACACGTCTCCCTATACCCGGGACAAGATCGATGAGTACAAGGTCTACGTTCTGACTCAGCAGCAGCAGTACGCCGAAGCAGGCGCGCTATTCGAGCAGCTCGCCAAATCTGAATCGGCTGCGCCTGATGAGCGCAACGAGCGTCTCTTGAAAGCTTCGCAGCTCTACCTGCGCGCGAAACAGTACGACAAATCGGCGCGTGTCGCGGAGACAGCCCTCGAGAAGAAACCGAACGATCCCGCGCTGCTGGAGCTTGCTGGTCAGGCCAGATATCTCGCCGGGGATTTTCGCGGTGCGGCCGCCAGGATCGCTCAGCTCGTGGCAGCAACCGAGCGCAGGGGAGGGCAGCCGCAGGAAGCGTCGCTGCAAATACTCCTGGACTCGTACTACCGGCTGAAGGATCAGAAGGAGATCGCGCAGACCTGGGAGACGCTCCTGCGACACTATCCGAAGCCCGAGTACTGGCGGAATGTCCTCGAGCTCCAGTCCGCCCGCCCGCATTCCGAGCGGGTGGACTTCTACTATCTCGCTTTGAAGTTCGATGTGGGCATGCTCGACGATCCCGACGACTACGAGACGCTGGCACTGGGAGCAATCGATCTCGGAATGCCTGAAGATGCGGTTCGCGTGCTCGAATCAGGCTTGAGCAAAGGTGTTCTTGCGGGTAAGGACGAGCCCCGTTTCAGACGAATGCTCGTTCATGCACAGGCAGAGACTGGCAAGAGTTCGGTCGGGGTGAAGGATCTCGCTCAGCAGGCGCAACGCGCCAGCAGCGGACAGCCCGACGCAGCCATCGGTCGAATCTACCTCAGCCAGAGAATGTATGACCAGGCTATCGCAGCACTGCGCAAAGGCATTCAGAAGGGTGGACTCGAACATTCGGACCAGGCGCGCATCGATCTTGGTGTCGCCTACCTGAAGAGCGGCGAGACGCGGCAAGCTCGCGAGACCTTCGCCGCAGTGAAGGCGGATTCCGAATGGCGCGGTCTCGCGCAGCTGTGGTCACTGCGCGTGAACGAAATTTCGCAAGACAAGAAGCAGCTAGAACGTCGATGAATTCACACAGCGCAGCGGGCCGTTCGCCGCAGTAGCCGCTATGGGATCGGAACCGGCGACGTAGTCTCGCCACGTCCAGTCGACTGCGAGGTCCGGCTCGAGATCGCGCACATCAATGCCCAAAGGCAGAAACTCCTTCACGCCTGCGGGCGGTGGCACGTCCGAGTACTGATGCAGACCGTCTGCATAGTGCATGGCGATACCAGAGTTCGGCAGCATCACGTTGCCGCCCTCGGACCAGAAGTCAGGTCGATCGCCCGGGTGCGCGCCGATCAGGATGGCTTTGCTCCTGGAGCGCAACGACGCCGCTGCAGTGATGCCGGCGGAGAATGTGCTGGAACCGACCAGCACCGCGAGACGTCCGGGCTCGCTGCCCAGCCGTGATTGCGCCAGCGCGTCCATCAGCGGCTGTGCCAACTCGAGATTGCCACCCGTGTTGAAACGCAGATCCAGCACCAGCTTGCGCGGCGGCTGCGTCGCGATAGCCGTCAGCAGTCTCTCGCTGAATGCGCGAACAGTTTCGTGTCCTGGTGAATCGGCGGAACGGTTGTACCGCACATACAGCACTTCGCGGTCGCATCGAGCGTAGCTGTAGTTCAGCTCGGGTGACGTCAGTGCGGGCGGCAGATTCCGTGCTGCCAGCACGTGAGTCCAGCCCGCTGCCGCCGGGTGTTGCGGAGAGAGGAACCACCAGCTCTCCTCGGGTCCGGTGCGCGGATCGAGCGGCTCGGCGTCGAGCCGAACCGAGCGCGAAACTCCGTCGATTTGCACCGAGAACTCGGCGAGCTCTTCGTCGATGAGCCCCACCCCCAGCAGCGCATCCGGACTGGTCAGCGTGTAGCTGGCCATGTAGTCAGCCCAAGCGGCGTTGCCGGCGTAGAGCGTGCGCACTTTCTCGAAGGCCTGATCGACAGGAACACGTTGAATATGTGTGAGCCTGCCGCCGACCAGTGGGATGCCCTGCGTCCTCGTCGCAACGACATGCCAGCCGTCGGAGAATCTCCAGATTCGAAGTGGATAGCGCCGCCAGTAGCTGCGATTTCTCAGGAGATACGCGCGCGTGTGTGCGTTGTCAGACAGCGCTGCCGCGCGTGCCAGGCTCGCAACGATCTGCTGATCGGTCAGATGATCGACGCGCGTGCGTGTGCGCTCGATTTCTTCGTACGCCGCTTGTCTCGTCGCCGCCGAGTAGCTTCGGTCCTTTTGCAGGAAGACGTCGCGCGCGACGGTCAGATCTTCGTGCCATGCGGAAGTGCGATCTTTCGCGTGAACGGCGCCGGACGTGGCGAGCATTAAGATCGCGGCGACGAACAGCGAGCTCGATCGGTGCATACGCGTTGAGACGCATGGCACGCACCCGGGGTTTAAACCTCGAGCAAGTCCTTGCCCACTACGATCCTCCCATCGAAGTGCATGCCTGCTGCCTCGATCCACATTCGCTCGGTAATCGCCGGATCTTCCGGAGGCACGAAATGCGAAAGGACCAAAGTCTTGACGCCGGCCTGCCTGGCAACCCGCCCGGCATCCTCGGCGCTCGTATGATGCGAGAGGATGCTTTGCTTGAGTGTCGCTGCATTCGTCACCCCTGCGACCAGCCGATCGATCGCGTCCGGAAACAACGCTTCGTGAACCAGAATGTCCGCGCCGGTGGCGAGTTTGATCAGACTCTGCGACGGCCGCGTGTCGCCGGAGATCACGATCGAGCGGTCAGGAGCATCGAAGCGATACGCGAAGGCCGGCGTGACAGGCGGGTGATCGACGAGCGCCGCCCTGACCCGGACGTTGTCGTCCTCGAGCACCAAACCGCCGTCTGTCAGCTCGTGCACATTGATCAAAGGCTCGAGCGCCACCCGTCCTTCGTCCTCGATCCGGGTTCGGATGTCGTACGCGTTCATGGCGAGAAAATGCGCTGTCATCTGCTGCAGCGGCGGGGGACCCCATGCGTCGATGCGAGTCTTGAGCCCCGCAGTCCACGCGAGGAGCATCAAGTTGCCATAGTCGGCATTGTGGTCCGAATGTTGATGCGTCAACAAGATGTGGCGCAGCTGCGGCAGGCGAATCCCCGCGAGGACCAGCTGCCGCGCGACGCCGTCACCGCAGTCCACGACATAGGCTGTGTCGTTCACTACGATCACCTGGGACGAAGCGGAGCTGGTCTTCCTGGGTCTCGGTCCGCCGCCCGTCCCCAGCAGAATCAGTCTGCTTGTTGAGCTTGCGCCCGTGCCTGTGCGCGCAAGCACGAGGCTGCCGAGAAGCCCTGCAGTAGCGCGCAGAAAACGTCGCCTGGCTCTTGTGACCATCGTCCCGCTCCCTGATGCCAGTTCCCGAGGTTACCCTATCGGGGGTACTCTCGCGTCATGCGGCCGCTCCGCTACTCCATCAACGTTACGCTGGACGGATGCTGCGATCACCAGGTCATGGTCGCGGACGAGGAGTTGCATCGTCACGCGGTCGAGAACTTTGCGCGGGCGGATGCGCTGCTCTTTGGCCGCGTGATTTACGAGATGATGGAGGCCGCGTGGCGCCCCGTGGTGCAGACGGGAGTGCGGCCGGGCTGGATGCCTGAATGGATGGAGCCCTTTGCGCGGGCGATCGACGCGGCGAAGAAGTACGTCGTGTCGAGGACACTGCAGCGAGTCGACTGGAACGCAGAGCTCGTGCGCGGGGATCTGGCGCAAGCCGTTCAGCAGCTCAAGCAGCAGCCGGGCAAAGGACTGTTCGTGGGAGGTGTGAGGCTTCCGCGGGCGTTGGCGGAGTTGGGGCTGATCGATGAGTACGAGTTCATCGTGCACCCGAGGCTGGCGGGCCACGGTCCGACGTTGTTCGCGGGGCTGGCGAAGCTCGTCGACTTGAAGCTCGTGAGCCGGCAGGAGTTCGGCTCGGGTGCGGTGGCGATGCGGTATGAGCCGAGAAGGCAGCCATCGCTCCTAGCCTGAGTCGGCCGCCTTGAAAACCGCCAATTGAGCGGCGAACGCACGCTGGTAGGCCGGCCGCGCTTCGCCGCGGGCGACATAGGCGGCGACGTTCGGAAATTCTTCGAGCAGACCCGAGCCCCCCAGCCGGCGCAGTACGTGCACCATCAGAACGTCAGCGACGCTGAAGTCACCGTCGAGCCAGTCGCTACGCCCAAGGCGACTGGAAAGTTCGCGGAGCCTTACACGGACGCGTTCATCGAGCATGGGCAGGCGCTCCTCGTACCAGCTCTTGTCGCGCTCCAGGATCATCGCCATCGAGCGCTCGACGATCGGCGGCTCCACTGTACTCAGCGCAGCAAACATCCATGCGATCGCGCGCGCCCGGGCGTTTGCATCAGCGGGCAACAACCCCGCATGGCGCTCTGCGATATGCAACAGGATCGCTCCCGACTCGAAGAGAGCGAGGTCGCCCTCTTCATAAGTCGGAATCTGACCGAAAGGATGCAGCCTGCGATGCGCAGGTTCCTTCATTGCCTTGAATGAAAGCAGACGTACGTCGTAAGGCTGGCCCACTTCTTCGAGCGCCCAGCGAACGCGCATGTCGCGCGCGAGTCCCCGGCCTCGATCGGGCGACTTTTCAAAAGCGGTGATGGTGGCGGTCATTGGAGCCCTCCTGTTGAAGCTTAGCTTCTCAAGGACGATCGAGCTCCGCCAGAACCGACACCATCGACCGTGGGGAAATGGATCAGTCGTGTATCGCCGGAAGCTTCAAGAGAGCAGTCGTGCAGGTCTGCCTCGCCGCGCTGCCGTTGCTGAAAGTGCCAGTTCCCGTACCACCGCCATAGGGGCAGGTCGAGGCTCCGGCCGGACAGAACTTGATGTGATCGGAGCCAATGGTGCCCGAGCCGAGGAACGACGGATCGGTGCTGGAAATGCTGAGCTCCAGCGATTTGCCATCGGTGGAACGGCACGCGGTGCCCGCCGAGATCGCGATGACGCTGCTGGCGGTCTTTGTAAAGCCCGACCACGGCACGCAGAGGCCTGCAGCAGGCAGAACGAAATTTTTCCCTACAAACGTCGAGCCGCCTTTGCCGAAACCGCCGTTCGTCGCAATGCAGAAGTCTGCCGCATTACTGCAGAGGGGCGCGACCAGCCCCAGGACGAACATCACATGCGTTGGCTTGATGCGAATCATGAACTGTCTCCTGATCGTTGCGAGGGTCAGCGCAACGATGCCATCGAGACAGATTCGTCTTCAGTGTCCGGAAGGCTCGACTGTCCTGAAGGACAGTAAGTCGTCCATCACGGACATCGCCGCTATTCCTTTTTCTGGTCCGCCTGCGTGCGTTCCTGCTCACGCGCGCCCGCCAACATCCCCGGAAGCGCGTAGTTGCCCTCGGCGCACGCGTACTCGTAGATCGGCTCGTTGATGCGGTTGAACGGCAGCTCGCCGCTGTACGAAGCGGTGAGAGCCAATGGGTCCTCCACGGTGAACTTGTAGTTCAGGACATCCGGACCCGTGCGCGTGATGCGTTCAGTCACCTTCAACTTGTCGGATGCCCCGCGATACGGCCCCAACGGCGACGACTCAGCCAGTTGGGTGGGATGGATGTTGGTCGTCTCTACGACGAGCGTGTCGCCTTCCCAATGCCCGATGGAATCGCCAAACCAGGAGTGGACCTGCGCCGGCGCGTGCTTGGCTGCTCCCAAGCGGATGATGCGCGCGTCGTGGACCATCTCCGTCATGATCATGACGTGGTCCTTCGTCTGCACGATGGTGTAGTTGTTGTTGTAGAAGTAGTTCGGCAGCATCGGCGGCCCGGCATTCGATCCGAACGAAGTGAGGCAGCGATCGGAGAGCGACCTGACTTCGGGGCCGTCGAACTCGCCGACCTTCTTCTCGAAGCCCATGCGTTCCGCCATGCGCTTTTTGCCTGCGTCGGTCATCGCGGGGATCCGTCCGTCGGCTGGATCGACGACGATGGAGCTGCGCGGAACGCCGTCGATGCGGATGACCTTGTTGCCCGGGTCGAGCCAGAAGCCGTTGTAGCCGCCGACGTTGCCACCGGCCGCCTGGGCAATGCGCTCGACAAACGTGGGTTGGCCCGGTACCGCCGCCAGGTCGTAGGTGCCGTTGTCCTTGGTCGCCTTCTCGCCGGGGTCCGTGGGCCGGTCGCGGAATTCCTCCACGTCCTGAGCACGCTTTTCGAGCGCGAGCGCTTGTTCGTCGGTCAGGGTGGGTCCGCCCTTTCCCAACCGTTCGAAAGGCGTCTGGGTTTCGTTGCTCCAGTTGCCCTGCAGGTCGGGTACGCCATCAGGGGTGCGCGGGGCGACCCAGTTGCCGGCCGCTTTTGCCGGCGTTTGCGCGCCGAGAGCCGCAAGCGGGAGTGCCGAGAGACCCAGCGCCAGAGCGATTGCGCCGGCGAGAGAACGCTCTCGCAAGAAAAATGTTCTGTTCATCGTGATGACTCCCGGATTGGGCTTTCGCGTTGCTCATACTAGTTGCCCTGGCACGGACGAACAAGAATGAGCCGGGCAATCGAGTGTGCTGAACTGTCAAGGAGGTATTAGTCTTGTTGCACCATGCAGTGCCTCAGCAACCTCCTCCTCAATACCGACAGCTACAAGGCAAGTCACTGGCTGCAGTATCCGCCCGGGACTGACGCGACCTTTTTCTACGTCGAGTCCCGCGGCGGCCTTTACGACCGCACGCCTTTCTACGGCCTGCAGGCCATCCTGAAGGAATACCTCTCCAGGCCAATCACGCGTGCGGATGTCGCTGAAGCTCGCGACGTGTTCGCCGCTCACGGCGAGCCGTTCAACGAGGCCGGCTGGGGCTCCATCATCGAGCGGCATGGCGGGCACATGCCCATCCGCATCCGTGCAGTGCCTGAAGGCACCGTCGTGCCGACGCACAACGCGCTGGTGACGATCGAATCCACGGATCCCGCCGCTTATTGGGTGCCTTCGTACCTCGAGACTCTGCTGCTGCGCCTGTGGTATCCGGTCACGGTGGCGACCATCAGCTGGCACATCAAGCAGACCGTCCGGCAGTTCCTCGAGCGCACCAGCGACGATCCGGTAGGGCAGCTGGCTTTCAAGCTCCATGACTTCGGCGCACGCGGCGTATCGAGTGCCGAATCCGCGGCGCTGGGCGGCGCGGCGCACCTCGTCAACTTTTCAGGCACGGACAACGTACTGGCTCTGCTGGCAGCGCGTGCGCACTACCACGAGCCGATGGCCGGTTTCTCGATTCCCGCGGCAGAGCACAGCACGATCACCAGCTGGGGTCGCGAGAACGAGGTGGAGGCCTACCGCAACATGCTGCGGCAGTTCGCGAGGCCAGGCTCCGTCGTCGCGGTGGTCTCGGACAGTTACGACATCTACCACGCAATCCGCGAGCACTGGGGCAAGACGCTCAAGGACGAGGTCATCAGGTCCGGCGCCACACTGGTCGTGCGACCCGACTCAGGCGATCCGGTGACGGTGGTGCACCAGTGCCTCGTCCTGCTCGACGAGGCCTTCGGTCATACGCTGACCAGCAAGGGCTACAAGGTGCTGAACCACGTGCGCGTGATCCAGGGCGACGGGATCAACCCGAGCAGCATCCGTGCAATCCTCGAGCGCGTGACCGGCGCGGGATACGCCACGGACAATCTCACGTTCGGTATGGGCGGCGGATTGCTGCAGCAGCTGCATCGGGACACGCAGCAGTTTGCGCTCAAGTGCTCGGCGGCGCGCATCGACGGTCGCTGGATCGACGTCTACAAGGAACCGGTCACCGACAAGGGCAAGCAGAGCAAGCGCGGCCGCATGACGTTGCTCCACCATCGCGAGCTGGGCACCTTCCAGACTGTGCCGGTGCCGCCGGAAGCAAGGTCACTGGCCGACGTTGTCAAGCCGCCGGGATATGAGGATGCAATGGTGACGGTCTGGGAGAACGGAGCTCTGCTGCGCGACTGGACCTTCGCCGAAGTCCGCAGCCGCGCGAACGCCACGCGACTCTGAGCCCTCACGCGTTCCGGATCGATGCGCAGCGCTGCAGTTGCTGTGCGATCAGCTCGGTGCGCTTCTTGTCGTCGCGCCCATCGAGGGTGGCGAGGTCTTCGGCATCGGCGCGCAAGTAGACTCCCGCCGTTCGGGTGATGAGACTCGGAAGAAAAGTCGTCCAGTAACCGGTCGCGCGATCTGCTGACTCGATCCTGATCTCACCGGTCCCATCCACTTGCGGTGCGTTCGGATTCCGCGGCCGTTCGCCTTTCCAGTAATAGAAGACGCCCGCGGGATCCTTCCTCTCCGTTGCAGCTTCACTGCGGTATCGGGCCGACAACGTTCCATCCATCTGCCATGAGCGACCGGACACCTCCAGTATCCCGTTGCGGTCTCGCGAGATTCGCAACAGGCTTATGGCGGAAGGCTCCTCGGCGGTGCGCTCCGTCAGGGAGAACTGCCACCACAGGCCCTCGATGCCGACGATTCGACCTTCGGTCTCGATTGCCTTGCGAAGCTTTTGATTGATGGCCTTCATTTCGGCGGCGGTCAGCTCCTCCCCGTACCTGATGGACGTGAGACCGAGGAGATCGGTTGGCAGCTTTGCGCCGCTGGCGTGGAGAATGAAAGTCCGTTCCATGCCGAGCACGCCGCCAAACAATCCAGCCTCGAAGACGACATTGTCGCGCGGCGAGGCTTGTCCGGCTTCACTGACCGGGGCTGCGGCTCCCTTGATCGTCCAGTCGTCGCGCGCGAACACGAAGGCGGCGAAATCGACCTCGCGCGTGAGCTCGAGGAGACGGCCCAGTGTCGTGGTCCCGGGGTTGAATGAAGCGGTCCAGGGTTCCACGTGCGCGATGTCTTGAAGACCGCGCGTCAGCGATTGCACGAGCTTCGTTTGTGCTGCCGATGAGCCCAGGAAGATGCGCGGCTTGTCCATCGTTCCTCCCACAACGAATGCGTCGGCTTAGCTTAAAGGAAGCCTGGCGTGCTCGCGCGAGGTTTCGATTCAGCCGACGTTCACCTCGCGAGGCCTGCACTATGCCAACGTCGCAGACAACAACAAAGGGGAAGGGCATATGCGTATCGGCCAACGCGCAACCTGGTCTGGAGCTCTGCTCCTCATGACCATTCTGCTGGGCGTTCCATACGCCTGCTTCGCTCAAGGTGTAGAGGAAGTCATCGTTACGGGCAGCCGCAGCGATGAGGGTGGTCTGCCGGGAACGTTTCTACGGAAAACGGGTGACTTCCTGCTGCTGCAGGTCAACGTTCGCAACGACACGCGCGAAGCGGCGGCGCGCAAGGAAGAAATCTACGCGACGCTGCGCAATGCGCTCGCCAACGCCAATCGGGATGGAACCATCGAGCTCAGCGTCATCGACGAAAGCGATCTGGTCATTGCCCTCAAGGTCGACTCCGCCACGGTCGTCCTGTCGCCGGGCGACAGACCGGATACGAGCATCACCCGCATCAGCGTCAAGACGCGCATCCCGCCTGCAGGGGCGAATGGGCAGGCGCTGATCAGCAAGCTCAAGGACTTCACCGCAGGCGTCAAGGAAGTCGGGCGCACCAGGCTCGAAGCCAGCGGCAGCGTCGACATCAGCATCGTCTCGCCCCATCGCTATCGCGAAGAAATCGTCGCGCTCTACGCAGCAGACGCCAAGAAGGTCGCCGCTGCATTGGGCGATGACTACCGGATCGTGACGACCGGCATCGATCGTCCGGTGCGGTGGGTGCGGATGGGTCTGCTGGAGCTGGCGCTGTTCGTGCCGTATAGCTATCAAGTGGTGCCCTCGAGCATTCACTCGGTCGCGCTCTCGGAGTGACGTCCTTATAATCGCCCCTCGTCAGTCACATAGTCGGGTGATCGAATTGCCGAGACGACCCGGTCGCGAGGAGAAACCGCTCTACGACGCCCTCATTGATGCCCAGAAGCTCGCCTTCGCGCCGCTTGCCTTTCATGCCGCGCTCGCATTGAGGGATCTCGGCATTCTTGCGGCGCTGGCGGAGCGTGGGCCGGACGGGCTCTCGGCCGAACAGATCGCGCAGCTCAGGCGCCTGCCGCTCTATGGCGTGAAGGTGCTGCTCGAGTCCGGCGTGATGTGCGATCTCGTCGCGCTCGAAGGCGATCGCTTCCGTCTGCGCCAGCTCGGGCTGCTGGTTCTCCAGGACACGATGACCCGCGTGAACATGGATTTCACGGCGGACATCTGCTATCGCGGCATGGCGCACCTGCGCGAAACGGTGACGACCGGCAAGCCGGCGGGACTGCGGGAGCTCGGCTCGTGGAAGACCATCTACGAGGGCTTCTCGCAGTTGCAGCCGCAGCTGCAGCAAAGCTGGCTCGCGTTCGATCACTACTATTCGGACAACATGTTTCCCGCTGCGCTGCCGCTGGTCTTTGCACGCAAGCCGCAGCGGCTGCTCGATGTCGGCGCCAACACCGGCAAGTTCGTGCTCGCCTGTTTCGAATACGACCCGCAGGTGCATATCGGGTTGCTCGATTTTCCCGGGCAGCTCGAGATGGCGCGCCGCGCGATCGCTGCGCGAGGTCACGAGTCGCGCGCGAGTTACCATCCGATAGATTTCCTGGACGCGTCTGCCGAATTCCCGCCCGACCAGGATGCGATCTGGATGAGCCAGTTTCTGGATTGTTTCGGCGAGGACGAGATCGTGTCGATTCTCGAGCGGGCGCGGCGTGCCCTGACGCCGCACGGCCGCATCTATATCGTCGACACCTACTGGGACAGTCAGCAGCACGCTGCCGCGCGCTTCGTGCTCGCAATGACGTCGCTGTATTTCGCCTGTCTGGCCAACGGCAACAGCAAGATGTACAGCTCGCACGAGATGCGCGCATGCGTGCAGCGCGCCGGCCTGCACATCGAGCGAGAGCTGGAACGCCTCACCGTCAGCCACATGATGTTCGTGTGTCGACCGGCCTAGCCCGCGGGCGTCGAACGTAAACCCTGCAGGGGTCCGTCGCATCTCACCTCGGGGATCGTCGAAGTGAGAGTGCAGCATGAAGCCACTAACGGCGGTTCGTCACCGCTTCCTGATCGTCCTGACTCTGAGCGTCGCGGCAGTGGCGGCCTGCGTCCAGGCTCGTGCGGAGACGCGTTCCGATCAGATCCAGTTGCGCTTCGACTACGCTGGCGCCAGAAAGCTGTTCACGGCCCTGAATCAGCGCGAGCTTTCATCGCAGGACATCGCTGAGCTCTACAAAGTGCAGGGCCTGGCCGGGATGGTCGACAACGTCACGCGGTTCATTCCGGAGGTCACGCGGCGCGAGTTCGAGCAGCATCTGCTGAAGTTCATCGAGACGGGAAAGGAGCCCGGACACAACGGCTACACAGTCTGGGACTTCAAACGAGTGCTCGCGACCCGCGGCGAAGTCGAAGGACTCATCGGCAAGCTCGAGGCGGACGAGAGCCGGATCATCGCCAGAACGCTGCGAGAGCTGGAGCCCTTCCGGCCGGATACCGGACCGCTGACGATCACGGTGTACTTCGTCGCGGGCGGCGTCTCGGACGGATTTGTGCCGGAGCGCAGCCGCGAGCCTTCGCTCTATGTCAACCTGACGCGCGCGCGAGGAGACCTCGAGGGCGTCGAGTCGAACCTGACGCACGAGATTTATCACGTGATGCAGCAGAGTGCTTCGCGGCGCGCGGGACTGGGCTCCATCGTGGACGAGCCGGAGAAGCTCGAGCTCGCGCAACGGTTGCTTGCGACCACGCTATGGGAAGGCTCCGCAAACTATGCTGCCGATCCGCGCCATCTCCAGGGTTCAGGTCCGTACCTCGAAATGTGGCGTGACCGTTTCGCGCAGAACACGACGCCCCAAAAGCTCGCGGAGCATTTTGCGCTGTTCGAGACGGTGCTGAATGATCTGCAGGCCAGGCGCATGTCATGGGACGACGCGTACGCCCGCGGCTTTGCAGGACCGCAGAGTCCGTTCTATTTCGTCGGCCATGAGATGACGAGAGTCATTGATCAGCGCTGCGGCCGTCAGTGTGTGCAGCAGCTGTTCAACCAGCCGCCGGCGGCCTTCTTCGAGCGCTACATCGAGATCTACAAGCGGGACGCCTCGATCAGGAATCGGTTTTCGTCCGGGACAGAAGCGTCGATTGCTGAGGGGCCAAAGCCTGCCGGCGTGCCTTGATAGGCGACGCCGGCAGGGGGCGGGGTCACGAAATCTGCGTGATCGTCACCGAGTAACCGTCGTGTCCGGCGCGGTCGGCGGCGAAGGCGCCGAGGGACAGGCTGCCGCTGACGATGACAGCCGACAGAATCATGCAGACAGCGGTCTGGGCTTTGCGGCTGATGGCGGTAAACATGACGGTCTCCTGGTCTCTCTTTGCGTTGTCCGCATTATTGCGGGGTTAACGATAAGACACGGCAAACCGCTCCAGGGTTACACCGAAAGTGAAAAAACCGGTGAACAGCACCGGGAGACCGGCGAACGCCTCCCGGGCATGAGGAACCTGATTCCGCCGGGCACGCTTTACTGGCTTTCGTCACGGAGGTCGGGACATGGCTGCTCGGCTCTTCTTCCTCATCCTGACTTGTCTCGCATTTTGCGAGACTGCCGCGACGGCCGAGCGCAGCGAATTGCCGCCGCTGATCGAGCGCGAGCGCTTCTTTGACGATCCCGACATCGCCGCGCCGCAGTTGTCGCCCGACGGCAAGCTCATGAGCTTCATCCGTCCGTACGAGGGCACGCGCAATCTCTGGATCAAGGCTGTCGCAGAGCCGTTCGACAAGGCGCGCCCGATCACTGCCGAACGGGGCACACCGGTCGACCGTTACTTCTGGAGCGTGGACGGCAAGTACATCCTGTTTGTGAAAGACGATAACGGCGATGGCAACTACAACCTCTATGCCGTCAGTCCGGCCGCGACTGCCGAAACGAATAGCAAGGCTCCGCGTGTTCGCAACCTGACAAATGTCTCCGGATCGACGGTGATCATCTATCGATTGCCGGTCAGCGAACCCGATGCTGTCTACGTCGGCATCAACGATCGCGATCGCGCATGGCACGATCTTTACAAGCTGCGGCTGTCAACCGGCTCCCGGGCGTTGGTGCGCAAGAACACCGAGCGGCTGGCGGAGCTATTCTTCGACAACGACGATCGGCTGCGACTCGCGACGCGCGTCGCCGATGACGGCAGCAGCGAGCTGTTGCGGATAGAAGGCGAGAAGCTGACGCGCATCCACAGCTGCCCGGTCGGAGACGAGTGCCGCGTGAATCGCTTCCATGCCGACAACCGACGCGTCTATCTCGTGACGAACGCCGGCGTTGACGTCGATCTGATGCGGCTCACGGTGCTCAACGTGGATACAGGCGCCGAAGAGCTCGTCGAGTCCGACCCCGCGAAGCGCGCCGATCTCTATGCGCCGATCTTCTCGGACGTCACCGGCAAGCTGATCGGCACCGTCTACATGGGCGACCGGCAGCGCTTCAACTGGCGCGACGCGGATTGGGACCGCGAGTATCGAGATCTCGCTGCACGTCTGCCTGGCAAGGAGCTGTACCTCGGCGGGATCACGCGCGACGAGCAGGTCATGCTCTTCACGGCGAGCTCCGACGTCGAGCCGGGTGAGACGTACATTTACGACCGGCGTACCCGGCAGCTCACATTCCAGTTCAGGATTCGCGAAAATCTGCCGCGTGAGTATCTGGCCCACATGGAGACGATCAGCTATCGGTCGACGGACGGGCTGGAGATTCCGGCTTACCTTACGTTGCCTCGCGGTGTGCCGGGCCGCAACCTGCCGCTGCTCGTTTTTCCGCACGGGGGACCGACGGCGCGCGAGGGCTGGGGCTTTGCGACAGCGGCGCAGCTGTTCGCGAACCGCGGCTTTGCAGTTCTCTCGATGAACTTTCGCGGCTCGATCGGCTACGGCAAGAAGTTTCGCGCGGCCGGCGACCGGCAGTGGGGCGAGCGCATTCAGGAGGACATCACTGCCGGCGTTCGCTACCTGATCGAGCAGGGAATCGCCGATCCCAAGCGTGTCGCGATCATGGGGTACTCGTTCGGCGGCTATTGTGCGCTCGCGGGCGCGGCATTCACGCCGGATCTGTACTCCGCTGCAGTAGCCATCGTCGCGCCCTCGAATCTGGTCACGCTCCTGAATGGCATGCCCGCGTCTGCTGAGGCCTGGCGAAGAGTCATCTATGACCGCATCGGCGATCCGACCACGGTGGAGGGCCGCGCGCAGCTCGAGCGCCAGTCGCCCTTGCGCGCGGTGTCGAAGATCAAGATCCCAATGGTGATCATGCACGGCGCCAACGATCCCAACGTGCCGCGAGCAGAGTCCGATCAGATGGTCTCCGCTCTGCGTGCGCGGCATCTACCGGTCGAGTATCTCGTCTTCGATGACGAGGGACACGGCTTTGCCAAGCCGCTGAACAACATCGTTGCGTGGGCAGTCGCTGAACGCTTTCTCGCGCAGCACGTTCGTGGTGTCCGCTACCAGGAATCGATGTCGGCCGATGCCGCTGCTCGCCTCGAGGCAGTCAAGCGGTGACTTGCTTGCGCCCTCGGAGGGTCATCGTCGTTCCGCGTATGCGATCCAGCCGCGGAACGTGAATCCGACGTAGAACAGGCTGAGGTTCGTGAAGCCGCTCTGCCGCAGGATAGCTTCGTCCTGTTCGGGCGTGAGGATCGGAAGTTGCGCTTCCATGACCGAGCGCGCGGTCGCTGCTTTGTCAGCGTCGACACCCGAGGAAATCGCAAAGCCGACGTACCGCGACAGCCATTGCGAGCGCTCTTTCTCCCCTTGCGGAAAGCTGAGATGCGCGACCACCAACGGCGCGCCGGGTTTGAGGCGGCGCTGAATTTCGCGCAGCGTGCGCGATCGTTCCTCCGGCGGAATGAAGTGCAGAGTCAGCAGGCACGCCGCTGCGTCGAACGGACCTTCGGGCGCGACATCGATGTAGCCATGATGCAGATCGACGCGAGAGACGAGCGGGCCCAACGTAGCCTCGGCCAGCTTCAGCATCTCGGCAGACGGATCGACTCCCTCGAATCGCCAGTTCGGCTGGTGCTCGGCGAACACCTTGAGTTCCAGGCCGCCACCGGCGCCGACCACCAGCACTCGCGCGTCTCGTGGAGCCGACTCCGCGAGCAACAGCATCGACATGCGTTGCAGATCGGCGAAGCCCGGCACCAAGCGCGGAGGACCTTCCGCATAGTTGGCCACGGCCTGCGGGTCGGCGAAGACGTCAGTGGCCTTGCTCATCTACGCTGCCGCGACCTCGTGTTCGTAGTAAGGCGTCTGGCGATCGCTCAATAACTTCTGCAACTCTTCATCGCTGCGACCTTGCGGCGTCAGCCACGCCTCGACGTTCTCCGCCCTGAGATTGATGATGCAGCGATCGTGTCCTGCCGCCTTGATCTCCGGCGGCGGTTCGTCCGTCACGGCAGCAAACGAGAGCAGGCGTCCTTCCTTCGGGTCGCTCCAGTCGGCGTACAAGCAAGCGACGAGCATCTGGTACGCAGGTCGCGGCGTGAAGTGCAGCACGACATTCTTGTGATCGCGCTCGACATTCTCGTAGAAGGAGTCGACGACCATCAGGGCGTGCGTGCGGCCGAACTCGCTACGCCAGAATCGTTCCAGGTTGTCACGCCGCGCGTTGTACAGTCCGGGAAATTTCTGATCGGTGAATGCGGGCTTGCCCTTCTGCCGCAGGTGATAGCGCGCGAGCGTGATCACGTTGCGGCCGTCGCGCTTCAGGATGATCGGGGCGTAGGTCATCGGGAAGATGCGATTGTCATCCTCGTGCGGCTGCGTTCCGGTCAGCAGCGCGATGCGCTCGAGGGATGCATCGATCTTGGACGTGGCGATTCGCTGCTCATTGAGCGCGGCCTTGGTCTGCTTGACCTTCAGCTTGCGCTCGGCCTCGCCCAGGCGCTTCTTTTGCTTGAAGACCTCCTGTTCGAGCTCGGCTACTTTCTTCGACCGATACTCCTCGTCGAGCTCCTTGATGCGTCGCTCTTCCGTCGACCTCGGGTGGGCGAAGTTCCACTCGAAGCCGCGCGCGAGACGGATGGGCCGGCCGGCGAGGCGTTCCATCATCAGGCGCTCGACCTCGGAGTAGTCCATGGTCGCGGCGAAGTGGCGCGCCAGATCCCGGATGTTCTGTTCGACCTTGGCTGAGTAGCACATGGCTCGATTTTAGACCGGCGCCGGGCAGCGTTCGTGCAAATTCATACCCGCCGAAACGCGCGCAGGAGAGGACGGGATCGGCTGCTCAAATGACTTACAGAACGGCCCTTGCTTGTAAAGAAGCACCTAGTTTCTGGGTTGCCTGAGAAGTGGATGCCGAAGTAGCACGCGTACGATGATCGGGATTCCGACAACCGCGGGCAGCAGCCACAGGACAATCGCCGGTAGTTCTTTCCAAAGCGGCAGGTTCTTTCCATTGTCCACATAGAACGCCGTGAGCAAGAAAATGTAGGAAAGGCCCATACCGGTGACATGCAAGTCGAAGCGCCGCCGGGGCTGCGGCTGGCGAGCCGCTGCGCGACCGAGAAGAGCTGTTCCAAAGGAGAGGGCTCCGATAGCGAACAGGTGATAATTCTCGGCCCACCGCATCGCGGACAACGCGGTGGCGGAGGCGAAGACAGCCGACAGGCACCAGTAGTAGACCGTGCCACAACTAGAGTGACGGCCACGACCTTTCGGGCTCATCATCGCCACCAAACCGGTTACGACGCAGGTCAGCCCGAGGAGGATGTGGAATCCTACGATGATCAGGAAGACCGGGGAGGTCGAGGGGATCTCGATTCCAGCGATCGCCGTAACTCCCTCTGTCACTGGTCTTGCTTCCGTATGTCCGGGGCTACTTGGACCGTTTCGTCTTGCGCCCGGCGCTCGTCTGCATGGCTGCATCGAGCAAGCGCGTTATCTCCAGAATTCCCTCGAGCCGGCCGGCGATGGTGTGTGCATCGATCTCATAGAAAACGTGTCGGCCTTCCTTCTGGGCATTCACGATACGCGCGGTGGCCAGTTGCCGCAGATGGCGCGCGATCACCGATCGGTCCTGCGGCAGACGATCGGCGACTGCGGCGATGTCCGCGCGGCCCAACAGGATGAGTTCGCGCAACACAGCAATGCGGGCCGGCTCACAGAGTGCCTTGAAGAATCCCGTGTCGAACACCGCCACGCACTGTTGGGCTGCCTCGTGGCGCGAAGCAGTCGTCTTTGGTTTCACGGCAAACTCTTGACGTCACCGGTTGGCGGTATATAGGCACGCACGTGCCTATATGCCTGCGTGATCCACAAACGTCAAGCGACGATCGCGCGCACGGATGTCTTGTTCGACCGTGCGGGGCGCGCAGATGCCGCTCGGGTCCATGGGCAGGCAAATTCGTGGGCGGCTCGCTGCTCCGGATCGTACCCAGCGCGATTCTGCTGCCGGGTCTCGCAGCCATCCTTTTCGTCTGCGCGATAAAAATCTGGCGACACCAATAGTTAGCTTTCGCTTAGGTGTGGCATCGATCCCTGGATTTGACCTTGCATTGCCGGAGCTGTATATCAATACAGCCATACCGGAGGTGCCCATGTTCATCGAGCCCCGACAACTCATCGCCGACACCATCGACCAGCTCGAAACGATCTCTGCCTACTTTGCCGATGAGGTCGATGAGCGCATCCACGCGCCCGACAAGCTGCCGGTAGAGGCGCTGGCGGCGAAGGAAGCGCTGCAGACAATCAAGATCCTGATCCCGAGATTGCGAACCGCGCAGGGCAATCTGTCCGCGAGCAGTGCGCAGCTGCAATTCCGTGAGTGCCTGAATTGCGACTGATCGTGTCATGCCAGCGAAGCATCAGCCGCCGGTCGGCACGCTGGCATATCTCGCGGAGTGCGGCCGTACCGTCTACATCGTCTGCAATCGCTGTAACCGCTTCGTAGTCGCGAAGCTGGACGAAATCGCGCAACGGGTGGGCTGGCGCGCGAACGTCCTGGAAACCGGCAAGCGTCTGCGTTGCAAGGAGTGCAACTACGTTGGCGCGAAGATCACGGTCGAGCGGCCGCAGGTCGGGCGCAGTGTCTGCCCGCGATGTTTGCGGCCGTACAACTGAATCAAGCTGGAGCAGGTGAGGCGAGAGCCAAAGCCTGCCGGCGTGCCTCAAAAGGCGACGCCGGGAGGGGGGCAGGGGGTTACGAAATCTGCGTGATCGTCACCGAGTAACCTTCGTGTGCAGCAGCGCGTTCGGCGCGTTCTGCGGCGAAGGCGCCGAGCGACAGGCTGCCGCTGACGATGACAGCCGAGAGGATCATGCAGACGACGCTCTGGGTTTTGCGGCTGATTGAAGTAAGCATGACGGTCTCCTCGGTCTCTTCTCTGCGCTTTCCGCGTTATTGCGGGGCTTGGCGATAAGACACGGCGGAGCCCTGCGGGGTTACACCGCAAGGTGAGACAACCGGCGAATTGCGTCTGGATACCGGCGAACGGCTACTGTGTCTGCTCGTAGACCGCAGCAACCAGCGCGTTCGGAAACTTCCCTGCCATTCCTTCGAGCGCGGTATTCGTCATCGCGACCACGGTGATCTTTTTCGCCGGATCGACGAACCAGGAATGTCCGTACACACCGCCCCAGAAGAGCGTTCCCGCTGACTGCGGCGTCTTCGCGACCTTCGGATCGATGACGAAGGCACCGCCGAAGCCGAATCCGACTCCCGGTTGCGGGCCGCTACCCTCGATCTGATTGCGAAACATCGACTCGGCGGTCGATTTCCCGAGCACCGGCGCGCCGCCTTTGCGCATCGCTTCGAGCAAGCGCATGACATCGGGTGCGCTGCCGATCATGCCGGCGCCGCCCGACGGAAACACCTTCGAGTCGAATGCGCGCGAGGGGGAATAGACGAGCGCGCTCAAAGCGAACGGAATGCTCTGCGGGTCCGCCATGCGCGCAGTGCCCGACGGTCCGTTGAAGTAAGCAGTCGCGACGCGATCGGCCTGCGCTCGATCGACCCAGAACGAGGTATGCGTCATCCCGAGCGGCTTGGTCACGAGGTCCGCGACCGCAGCGCCGAGCGGCTGACCTGTCGCGCGTTCGATGACTGCACCGAGCACGTCGATCGACAGCGAATACTGCCATTGCTTTCCAGGCTCGTTGAGCAGCGGCACGCTCGCCAGGCGCCGCACTTCCTCGGCGAGGTCGACCTTCACGCCGTCGAACCCGCTGGAGACCTGCGCCTTGTGATACGGCCCGTCGGGCTTCTCCGCGAAGGTGTAGTTGAGACCGGCGGTGTGCGTCAGAAGCTGGCGAACGGTGATCGTCGGCGCGGTGCCGTCGGCGAGCTTCGGTTTGAAGTCCGGCAGCCACTTCGTCACGGGATCGTCGAGCGAAATCTTCTTGCGATCCACGAGAGCGAGTGCCGCGACCGTCACGATCGGCTTCGAGACCGAGGACAAACGGAACTGCGTGTCCAACTGCATGGGCTTGCGCGATTCCTTGTCGGCCAGTCCGGCCGCCCGCTGGTACACGAGCTTGCCGTCCTGTTCGATGAGCACGACGGTGCCGACGATGCGGTCCTCCGCGATGGCTTGATCGATCACCGCGTCGACCTTCTGTTTCAGCGCGCTCGAATCCGCCTGGACGGCGACACCGCCCAGGACGCAGGCAAGCCCGACGATGGAGATCAATGCTGTCCGCAACTGGGTCATGAAAGGCACTCCCGACGAATGACTACAGTTAACAGGCATTCCAGGGTTTCGCAATCCAGTTCGATGCGCCTGTCGTTCTAATCTCTGACTCGACCGCGAGCGAGTCGGAGGAACGCATGATCGACCAGGGCGCATTGCAGGCACATGCCAGGGAGGCGATCCAGACAGGCAAGCTGCCGGGCCGGGTACCGTCGCGTATCTGGCGCGGCAGCGGCTACGGCACGCATTGTGTGATCTGCGCCAACCTCGTGAATGCCGATGAAATCGGCTATCAGCTGCAGTTCGCGGAGTGGGATGGCCACGGTCCTACCGTCGAGTACCACCTTCATCTTCACTGCTTCATGGCATGGGACCAGGAGTGCCGGCGCCGGCTCGGCCTGGCGGCAGAGGCCGGCCCCTTGCCACCGGAACCCGCGAGCGTCACGATCTCCGACCGTGAGCGCCCCTCCTACAAACGATAACCATCATGACGGCGCGATTCGCACTCTCGGCGATCTCCTGTACGCGGACCGGCAGAAACGCCGCGTATCCGAGCAGGAATGGGTCGCGCTGGTGCGATCCATGGCTGCGGGCGATCAAGCCGCGTTACGCGCGCTGTACGAGCGCGCTCACCGAGTCGTCTTCACGCTGACCATGCGCATCACTGGCAACCGGCAGACTGCCGAGGAGCTTACGCTGGACGTGTTTCACGACGCGTGGCGACGTGCATCTACCTACGATCCGCAGAACGGTCCGGTGCTCGGCTGGCTGATGAACCAGGCGCGCTCCAGAGCGATTGATCGTCTGCGCTACGAGCAGCGCAGTAAACGCACCGCTCGCGCGGGCGAAACTGCTCCAGAACCCGGCGCCGATCGCGCGACGCAGACCAGCGATGAGCGTCGAATGCTGATGACCGGTCTTGCAACGCTCACTGCGGACGAGCGACAGGCGATCCACACCGCATTCTTTGCGGAATTGACCTACGCTGAGACCGCAACACGCTTGGGTCAGCCGCTGGGAACCGTCAAGACCCGGATCCGTTCCGGATTGGAGAAGTTGCGGCGCGCGTTTGCAAGCAAGACGAGGATGCCATGAGCTCGACATCGGACAAGGGCCGATGCAGCCGTGCGGACGAGGTCTGCCTCTACGCGCTGACTGCGCTGTCGCCTGATGAGACTCGCGACCTGGAATCACATCTCGGGTCATGCGAAGCCTGTCGTGAGCACTTGGGATCGTTGCGGCCCGTCGTAGACTCTCTGGCTGCCTGGCCCGCGACGGCAGTCCTTCGGCCATCGCCATCGCTATGGGACCAGCTCGTCACTCGTATCGCCGCTGAGCCCCGCGGCAACGCACCTTACCCGTCCGCGGCCGGGTGGGTCGAACCTGAGTGGGAAGATGTGGCCCCCGGCATCATGTGCAAGATCCTCTCCAGCGATCTGCAGAGAGATTGCGTCAGCATGCTCGTGCGACTCGCGCCCGGCACTGAATATCCGCCGCACCAGCATGCGGCAACCGAGGAGCTCTATCTGCTCGACGGCGAGCTCTGGATCGATGATCGAAAACTCTCTCCCGGGGACTACAACAGCGCCGTGGCGAATACGGCGGACAAGCGCGTCTGGAGCGAGACAGGCTGCACGTGCCTGCTGATCACTTCGCCCTCCGACCTGATCTCATAGTCGACCCGACATGGCGGCCTTGTGAAGAAACCGAGTTCCACCGATGCTGACTCACGCGAAGACCTCGCGACTGCGACGGCGAAGGTTCGAATGTGGGAAGGCCGCGCTGTGCAGGCACGCCTGGAGGGCCGCCTCGCTGACGCCCAGCGCTGTGACGATAAGGCTCGCGACTGGGCATCGAAAGTTCGTCAGATCGAACGGGCGGACAGCTCGCAGATTTAGCTCAACTGATTCGCTTCCGCTGCGTCGGCTGGCCCTTCATTGGCAGCTCCGCGTGGCTGATCGTGAGCTCGCCGCCGCGCGACTTGTCGTCGTAGACGAGCCATGAATGGTCGTTGCCGCAACCTGCGACGCGCCAATGATCGAGATAGGTTTTCGGCGTGACCAGAAAATCTGTCGCGGCAAACAAGATTCGTACCGGCTGCCAGTTCTCGATGGCGATCAGTTTCAACTGATTGCAGGGCGGATGGACCGCTGTACCCTGGCGTTCGAGCTCGCCTATGACGGCGAGAATCTGCTCGTGATCGCTCGCGGGCGCTCGTGAGCGGGTTGCGACGGTTTCCAGAATTCCCGCCGGCCATACGCTGCGGATGATCTCTTGCTGCTTGTCCGGCGGAAAGCTCATCAATCTGCTGCTGTCGATGCTGAAGCGCGGTTCGTTTGCGCAACCTGCGACGATGCAGCTCAGGGCAATCACCACCCAGGAAGGAGTGCCGCGTTCCATTGTTGTTGTTGTCGTTGGCGGGCATCGTCGCCGCGATCACACCCTATTGCGTGCCGGCGCACGGGTCAAGCCGATGTCACCGTAATCCAGCCGCTGCGTATTACTGCCGTGGACATCAAGGAGTGCGCCGATGAAACCCAAGCAGTTTGCAGCCAGTACGCTCGTAGCGATCGCGTTTGCCTCATCGCTGCCCATAGCAGTCGCACAGGACCAACACGCACAGCACGAAGGCGATCATCCGGAGATTTCCCCCGGCCTGGTGCGCGACGTCCGCCACACGACCCAGAGATTCCAGGACGTGAATGCGGCAACGGCAGCGGGCTACGTTTCGACCGAAAACTGCGCGAGCGGACAGAGCGAGGGCGCGATGGGCGTGCACTACGTCAATGACGCGTACGTCTCCGACGGCGTGCTTGACGTGCAGCGACCCGAGGTGCTGGTTTACGAACCGGTGAACGGCCAGTTGCGACTGGTCGCTGTCGAGTACTTCGTCGACGCTCAGCAATGGGACGCTGCGAACGACGCGCCGCCGGTATTGGGCGGCCAGCTGTTCAACTATGTCGGTGCACCCAACCGGCTGCGGTTGCCGGCGCACTACGAGCTGCACGTGTGGGCATGGAAGAGAAATTCCAGCGGCACCTTCGCCGACTGGAACCCGCGAGTGTCGTGCGTGCAGTTTACGGGCTAGCGCGCGCCGTCACGCCGCTACGCTTGAAGTAGAACCGCACCTGCATGACCCGCTGCTCCGGCGAAGTAGACGGTGCAAACGTCCACTTCCTGGATGCTTCGAGGGCGAGCCGCGCGAAATAGCGGCTGGCTCCCTGCTCCTGCACGCTTGCGTCGACCACCTTGCCTTCCTGATCGACGATCACGCGAATGGTCACCCGGATGGTGCCGCGAATCGTGTTCAGCGCGCTCTGCGGGACCTCCGGGATCACTTCATCGAAGGGCGAGGGCGGCGCGACTGGCTGCGCCTCGACCGGTTTCGGTTCGACCGTTGCAGGAGCGGGCTGCGGAGCCGCCTGATGGCTGACGGCCGGCGCAACCGTGCTCGGTGCAGGCGCGGGTGTCGGCTTTGTTCTGAAGACGCTGATGCCAACAACGATCAGCAGTACGACCACAACTGCCGCAACCAACAGCAGCGCACCTCTGCTCGAGCGGCGCTGCGCAGGCGCCTGTGGCAGATCTCTTGGCGGCAGCTTGATCCGGATCACCAGCCGAGGCATCGCGGACCCACTTGTATCACGTTTGCAAGACGGCTGGATCTGCGAGTGTTCGCAGCACCACTCCCGTGTCGACCGGTTTCACGAGGTGGTCGTCGAAACCGGCCTCCAGCGCCTCGCGGCGATCCTGTTCCTGTCCCCAGCCCGTGAGCGCGATCAACCTGATGGCGGCGCCCCACGGCTCGGAGCGCGTGCGTCGCGCCACTTCATAGCCGTTGATCTTCGGCATCCCGATGTCGATCAATGCGAATTGCGGACGCAGCTCGTCGAGGCGACGTATCGCCTCGGCGCCATCGTGTACGACTTCGACATGATGTCCATGCAAGCGCAGGAGCATCGCCAGCGACTCCGCGGAATCGACATTGTCATCGGCAATCAGGACGCGTCGTGTCAGCCCGGGAGTTACCGGAGGCGCTGGCTCTTCGTCGCGAGCGCGTGCGAGTCTCGTCTGGTGCAGCGGCAAGCGGAGCGTAAACGTGCTTCCGCTGTTCAGTCCTGCGCTGTGCGCGTCCAGCGATCCGCCATGCAACTCGGTCAGACCCCTCGCCAGGGCCAGGCCTATTCCCAACCCACCCTCGGACTTGTCGAGGACGCTCTTGACCTGGACGAACATCTCGAAGATGCGCGGAAGCATCTCGGTGCTGATGCCGATGCCGGTGTCACTCACCTCGAGGATCAGCGTGTCGGCCTCGCACTGTCCTGCGACGCGGATTTGTCCGTGCGGATTGGTGTACTTCGCTGCATTCGTCAGCAGGTTGGCGATCACCTGCGCGAGGCGCAGCGGATCGGCGTAGAGCTTCGTGCCAGGTGGATAGTCGACGCTCAGACTGTGGTGGCGCGCTTCGATGGCGGGGCGGGCGATCTCGATGGCAGCATCGATGACCTCCTGCAGCTCGATGAGCTCCTTGCGGATCTCCATCGTGCCGCGCGTGATCCGCGATACATCGAGCAGGTCGTCGAGGAGTCGCGCCATGTTCTGGACTTGTCTCTCGATCACGTCGTGAGCCCAGCGAACCTGGGACTCGTTCGCGGTCGGGGCCCGGGCCACCTTGGCCGCCTGACGGATCGGTGCGAGGGGATTGCGCAGCTCATGTGCGAGCGTCGCCAGGAACTCGTCCTTGCGGCGATCCGCGTCGCGCATGGCGTGCTCGGCAGCGCGCTCGCGCGAAGCGTCCCGGAAGACCAGAACCACGCCCAGGATGTCGCCTTCCTTGTCGAAGATCGGCGCACCGCTGTCTTCGATAGGCACTTCAGTGCCGTCACGCCGAATGAGCAGCGTGTGATTGGCCAGTCCGACGATCCCGCCGTGCCGCAGGACCTTCGCTACCGGACTCTCGACAGTGTTGCGCGTTTCTTCATTGATGATGCGGAAGACCGAGTCGAGGGATGCGCCGCGCGCAGTCGCGGCGGGCCAGCCGGTCAACGCTTCCGCGATCGGGTTCATCAGCGTCACCAGCCCCGCTGGGTCGGTTGCAATGACGGCGTCGCCGATGCTTCGGAGTGTGATCGCCAGGCGCTCCTCGCTCGTCCGCACCTTGGCGGTGTCGCGCCGGACGATGAACCCGAGCAGCGCCAGCAGTGCGATGGCCAGCGTCGATACAGTCCACCCGCTCCATAGACTCAACGTCCGCGCACTGCGCTCACGGTCGCGATACTGGCCGTAGCTCATGGCTTCCTGGGCCTGCATCTGCTCGGTGAGCTCGCGGATCCGATCCATGCTCCGCTTGCCTTCATCGGTCAGCACGACTTGCAACGCGGCCTCGGACTGGCCCGCTTCACGCAGCGTAATCGTCCGCGCCAGCTCTTCCATTTTGACCCGGACCGAGCGCTCGAGCTCTGCGAGACGCTGTTGCGCGATCGGATCGTCATCGCCGAGCGCTCTCAATGTGGCGAGTCGCTGGTTGACGCTCGCAACAGCCGCTGCGTACGGCTGGAGGTAATCCGGGCGCCCGGTCAGGAGATAGCCGCGCTGCCCGGTCTCGGCGTCCCGCAACGACGAGAGAGCCTGCTCGAGCGCGATCGAGACCTCTTTCGATCGCACCAGCCGGTCGCTGGCATCGGACAGCGTCCGGACCGAAAAGTAGGCGGCGACGCCTGCGCCAATGAGTACGACAACTGAGACACCTGCAGCCAGCAAGACCAGAGAGCGGGACTTCTGCATTGTTAGGGCTCATATCCCCGTGTCGATCGCGCAATTGTAACTTGCAGAGCGTCCCGCGCCGTGTTCGCTTGCGGCAGAGTGTAAGAATTCTCGACCGTTGTAGCGGTGCGAAGTATTTGCTCAAATCCATTCCGAGCTGCGC
This sequence comes from Steroidobacteraceae bacterium, assembly GCA_044866955.1. Taxonomy (GTDB): domain Bacteria; phylum Pseudomonadota; class Gammaproteobacteria; order Steroidobacterales; family Steroidobacteraceae; genus Steroidobacter. The sequence goes on along the minus strand of JBIOUH010000058.1, from coordinate 40,326 downwards.
CGAGATCTCGCGCAGCGATCCGGGGAGAAAGTTCGACATGTCACTGCCCGCTGGTCCTGAGACCGGCGTCCCAGCTATTGACGACCCTGCGTTCGGCGAAATCCTGCAGCTCCTGCGCGAGCGCACCGGCACGGATTTCGCGTCCTACAGGCTGCCCACTGTCGCCCGGCGGACCGTGAATCGCATGGTCTCGGTCGGAGCGGAGACCTACGCGGACTATCTGGAGTTCCTGCGCCATCGCGAAGGCGAAGCGGCGCGGCTGCTCGAGCACGTCACCATCAAGGTCAGCCGGTTCTATCGTCACGCACCCGCATTCGATGCGCTGCGCCGGGAAGTGCTGCCGGAGCTTGCGCGACAAGCGAACGGTCGGCCGCTCGCCGCCTGGAGCGTCGGATGCGGTTGCGGCGAGGAGCCATACACGCTCGCGATGCTATTCGCAGAAGCAGGCCTGAGCTGCGTCATCGAAGCGACGGATATCGACCCAGCCGCGCTGCAGAGGGCTGCTCACGGCTACTACGCCGATGCCGCACTGATCGAGCTGCCCAAAGACCTGCGTGAGCGCTACCTCGTGCGAAGCGACGGTTCGCACCAGGTGACTGCGGCGCTGCGCGAGCAGGTTCGCTTCAGTCACCACGACATCCTGTCGTCGCGGCCGCCGCCGGGGAGCGGTGAGTTCGACCTCGTCTGTTTCCGCAATGTGCTCATCTACCTCGGCCACGAGGTGCAGGACCTGGCGTTGCACGCTGCTCGTCGCGCTGTGCGCGATGAAGGTTATCTATGCCTCGGCGAGGCGGAGTGGCCGGCGCCGGACATTGCGGCGAAGCTCAGGCCGCTGGCGCACGGCACGCGGATCTTTCGCGCCGCGTAAGAATCGTCGCTACGGCGGCGCCCAATCGATGAAACTGTTGATGGACAGGCGACCGGTCGCGGGGTTCGGGTCCGGGGCGACGCTGGCCTCGATGCAACCCGAGTGCAGCGAGTTGCGTCGGTAGACCAGCATCCGGTTGAAAACGCCGTCCTGTTTTGCGATCTGCTCGAACAGATCGGTGCTGCCGTTTATGTACTGCCGACCGGGCGCGGCAGGGCCCGAATGTTCCTCGTCCAGCGCCCGCGAGTAGGCCGCGCGGCGCGTCTCGTCGATGGACTCGAACCCGGTCCTGCGGTGGCGGTAGAACGCGGTGCCGCCGAGATTCGCTTTGAACAGGTAATGAATGGTCGCCAACCCGGACTTCGCGAATGAGTCGACGTGCGGAATCCGTTGCGGAGGCGCCAGCTCCTGCGCCGGTGTCGTGACTACCGAGTAGTGACACATGGAGAGTGTGAGCGCCCCGTCCGGCATGCCGAGACAGTCGAGCAGCGCACTCCTCAGTCGCGTGAGAAGCAATTGCTGGTATGCGGGCGGTGCCTCGGCCCTGATGCCCGGAAAGTAGCGACTGCGCACGGTGAACGCTCGCGCACACGCGTCCGCGACCAGCGCCTCCGCGTCGGCGACGAAGTTGTCGATCACGAGCAGCGGTGCGCGCTCGGTGCCGATCGCCAGGCGGCGCAGGCGCAGGTCGGGATGCAGATCAAGGTTCATCGCTCAATCAGGCAGACCGCGAGGGTGGCTGCATTCCAGCGATGGTCCATGGCGTCGTTCCTCACGCGGCGATTGGCTGGTACTAGAATAGCGTATGACGCTCACACCGGCTCCCTGGCTAGGGTCAGTCCTCGTTGCTGCCAGCGTGTTTCCTGTGTGCGCCGTCAGTGCCGACGAAGATTACATCTCCGATGAGAATGTCCTGATCAAGAGCGGGGATGCAGCGCAGATCAGCGCTTTCGTCGTCCGGCCGCGTGACGAGACACGCAAGCTGCCGGCAGCATTGCAGTTCACCATCTATGCCGATCGTTCCGCGCTGAAGCGAGCGCAGCAGGCAGCCGCCCGCGGTTACGTGGGTGTCGTCGGCTTCACCAGAGGAAAGTGGGCGAGTCCGAACAGCGTGGTGCCGTACGAGTACGACGGCGAAGATGCCCGCGCAGTCATCGACTGGATCAGTCGGCAACCGTGGAGCGACGGCCGGGTCGGGATGTACGGCGGCAGTTACAACGGCTTCACGCAATGGGCTGCGGCAAAGCATTTGCCACACGCGCTGAAAACGATCGTGCCGTATTGTCCGGTCGATCCGGGGTTCGGGCTGCCGATGAACAACAACGTTTTTCTGATGGCCAACTACGGCTGGGTGTTCTACGCGACCAACAACAAGCAGCTCGACAACGAGACGTACTCCAACACGAAGCGCTGGCAGGAGCTTCCCTGGAACTGGTATCGCAGCGGCAGATCGTATCGCGAGGTCGACCAGGTCGATGGCACTCCGAATCCGTGGCTGCAGAAGTGGTTGAAGCATCCCGCATACGACAGCTACTGGCAGGGCATGACCACGAACGGCAGCGACTACGAGAAGCTCGATATTCCGGTACTCGCGATCGATGGCTACTACGACGATGGCCAGAACAACGCAGTCCGCCGTCTGCGGGACCACTACAGGTATCGGCCGCAAGCCGAGCATTACCTCGTGATCGGTCCTTACGACCATTTCGGGACGCAGCAGTCCACCAAGCCCGGGGTGCTCCGTGGGTACTCCATCGACCCGGTGGCGCAGCTGGATACCCCGGATCTCACCTTCGACTGGTTCGACTACGTCCTCAAAGGAGCGAAGAAGCCGCAGCTGCTGCAGGACAAGATCAACTATGAGGTGATGGGCGCAAACGTCTGGAGGCATGCGCCATCGGTCGAGAAAATGAGCGAGTCCGTGCTCACTCTCTATCTCGACAGCGAAAAGGACGGGGACTTCTATCGCTTCGCCAGGAGCAAGCCCGCCACGCGCGGTTCGCTGCTGAGACTCGTTGACTATTCCGACCGCAACACCGTCAGCGCGAAGGACTACCCTGCGGAAATCGTCACGGGCGACCTGGGGCTTGCGCAGGGACTTGCCTTCGTCAGTGAGCCTTTCGATCGGCCGGTCTCGGTCAACGGCCTCTTCACTGCGACCTTGAAAGCAACGATCAACAAGAAGGATCTCGACCTGGCTGTGGTGTTGTATGAAGCGATGCCGGACGGGAAGTATTTCCATCTGTCGTACACCGTCCAGCGCGCCAGCTACGCAGCGGACATGACCCACCGAGAGCTGCTCACACCCGGCCGAGTCGAAACCATCCGGCTCGCCAATACGTTGTTGGTGAGCCGACAGTTGAGCAAGGGCAGTCGCTTGCTCGTCGTCGTGGATGTCAGTCGCGGGCCGTTCGCTCAAGTCAACTATGGAACGGGGAAGGACGTCAGCGACGAGTCCATCGCAGATGCCAGGGAACCCTTGAGCATCGAATGGTTCAACGACAGCCACATCGACATTCCCATCTCCCAGTCGAGTCCAATGAAATGACACTCATATCAAAGTGCAGCCTGCTTCCCTTCATTGCCTTGCTCAGCATCCCCGCTGCCTTCGCAGCAGAGCCATCCGGTGCAATCGATCCCGAGCGCCTTTCACAGTCGGTGAAAATGCTGGCCTCCAACGAATTCGAAGGTCGTGCGCCGGGAACGCCGGGCGAGACGAAGACGGTCGAGTGGCTGTCGAACCGCTTCCGTGAGCTGGGCCTGGAGCCCGGCGGCGAGCGCGGCAGCTGGACGCAGGCGGTTCCGCTCGTTCGTACCCAGATCGGCACGCCGGCGACGATGAGCATCACGGCGCAAGGCAAGGAACGCGCGCTGACTCAGAGCAGCGACATCTACGTCAGCACCGTTCGCAAGGTCGACCGCGTATTGATCAAATCAGTGCCGATGGTCTTCGTCGGCTACGGCGTCACCGCGCCGGAGCGCAAGTGGGACGATTACAAGCAAGTCGATCTGCACGGCAAGGTCGCCGTGTACCTGGTCAACGATCCCGACTTCTACGCCAGGCCAGGCGAGCCGGTCGCGAATCGCTTCGGTGGCCGGCGCATGACGTACTACGGCCGTTGGATGTACAAGTACGAAGAAGCGGCACGCCGCGGCGCCCTCGCGGCGCTCATCGTTCACGACACCGAAGGCGCCGGCTACGGTTGGCAGACAGTCGTCGCGCCTGCGGGAGAGAACTACGACATCGTCGTCGAGAACCCGAACGAGCGATTGCAGCTGCAAGGCTGGATCGCGAGTGCGACCGCGAACGAACTGTTCAAATCCGCCGGCCTCGATCTCGCTGCTCTGAGCGAGCAGGCGCGGCGCGCCGATTTCAAACCGGTCGAGCTCGAGAACGTGCAGTTCACCGCGAATCTGCCGGTGACCGCCACACAGGCAGAGAGTCGCAACGTGCTCGCCAAGATCACGGGCAGCAAGCGTCCCGACGAAACGATCATGTTCGCCGCGCACTGGGACGCGTACGGCATCGGTCCGCCCGATGCGCAAGGCCGCAAGATCCGGCCGGGAGCGAATGACGACGCGCTCGGCGTCGCAGGTGTGCTCGAGCTCGCGCGCGTATTCAAAGCGGGCCCCAAGCCTGAGCGCACGCTGGTCTTTGCTGCGTGGACTGCAGAGGAGCGCGGCCTGCTCGGATCGCAAACGTACGCGGCGAAACCGTTGTATCCGCTGGAGAAGACCGTTGCGAACCTGACGCTGGACATTCTGCAGACCGCAGGACCGGCGAAGGACGTGCTGCTCGTCGGGGCAGGGCAGAGCGATCTCGAAGACGACCTGGCTCGTGCGGCAGCGGCGCAGGGTCGCACCGTCACGCCGGAAACTCTGCCGGAGCGCGGGCTCTTCTATCGGGCCGATCATTTTCCGCTCGCCCGCAAGGGCGTGCCCGTGCTGCTGCTGATGGGCATCAGCGGCGCCGCGGACCTCCGCGAGGGCGGCCGCGAAGCCGGCAACCGCTGGCTCGAAGGCTACATGCGCTGCTATCACCAGGCGTGCGATGCCTGGGATGCGAGCCTGGACTTCCGCGGCGCGGCGCAGGACGTCGAGCTCTTCCACACGATGGGAAAGGACCTCGCGAACTCGACGCGCTGGCCGCAGTGGCGTCCGGACTCAGAGTTTCACGCTGTGCGCGCGAAGTCGATCACGAAGCGGTAGCGGGCGTCGCTCTTCGGAACACCCAATGAACGATGCGCAGAGGCGGGCGCGAAGGGCTCTGCTGTTCGGCAACTTCGTGATCGGCACCGGCGTGCTCGCGCCGGCGGGTCTCATCAACGAGATCAGCAGCGCGTTCGCTGTGGACATTCCGCGGGCCGGATCGCTCATCGGCTACGGCGCGGCTGTTCTTTGCGTCGAGGCGCCGCTGCTCGCCTTCCTGACGAATAGAGTCGACCGGCGCGGGCTGCTCACGGCCGCGCTCGTGCTATATGTGGTCGGGCACTTGCTGTCCGCGTATGCAACGAGTTTCGGCGTGCTGCTCGCGATTCGGCTCGCGATGGTCGGCGGCGCCGCCATCTTCACTCCGCAAGCCGCGAGCGCGATCGGCCTGTTCATCCCGCAACAGCATCGCGCCGGATCGGTCGCTTTCATCTTCCTCGGCTGGTCGGTCGCGCTGGCGATCGGCGTTCCGCTGGTCAGCCTGTTCGGCGCGCACTTCGGATGGTCGGCGACGTACCTGGCGCTGTCGGGAGCGAGCTCGGTCGCCATGCTATTGGTGTTAGCGACGGTGCCGGGCGGATTGACGACTCCGCCGCTGTCGGTCGCGGCCTGGAAGGCGGTGTTCGTCAATCGCCAGGTGCAACTGCTGCTCGCCGTAACCTGCATTTTCCTGGCCGGTCAATTCACCGAGTATCCGTTCGTGGCTGCGCATCTGAAGTCCGCGGCGGGCGCCGGCGCGCCGACGATCGCGATCCTGTTCGCTGTCTACGGATTCGCGGGCGTCATCGGCGCGACGATCGCGGCGAGCGTGATCGACAGGTTCGGCGGACCGCGGACCACCCGCGTGTCGCTCGTGCTCGCGATCTTCGGCATGTCGATCTGGTCGCTGAGCGGGGCATCCCTGGTGCTCGCCGGCCTCGGACTCGTGCTCTGGGGAGCAGGGGCTTCGCCCGCCATCGCTGCGCAGCAGGCGCGGTTGATCGCAGCAGATCCGAATGCCGCCTCCGCCACCGTGGCTCTCAATACCTCGTTGCTCTACGCCGGACAGGCGATCGGCACCTCGCTGGGCGGATGGACCCTTGCCAGCGGCCATGCGGACAGGTCCGGAATGGTGGCAGTCGCGCTTATAGTGATAGCGCTGTTCGTCTCCATCGCCGTGCAACGGCGGTTCTCAGCATGAGATCGGGAGGAGTCATGAAGAAGAACGACCCCCAGCGTTTCAATGTCGAGGAGCTGCGGACGCTGATCGCAGCCCTCGAGCTCGGCGATCCGAAGATGAACGAGTACGTCAATGCTCGCTGGCTCCGATACGTGCAGTGGTGGGACATGCGGGCCCGCAAGTCGAAGGCGTGCTACGAGTGGTTGCGTGTCCTGGTCGTGGTCGGCGGGGCATCGATCCCGGCGCTCGTCGGTCTCAGGGAGCTGCGGCTGCTGGAAGGCGCCGACGGGCTGTTTGCCGTCGCCTCGATCGTCGTCAGCCTGGTCGTCGCAATCTGTACCGGTCTCGAAGGCGTGCTTCGCTGCGGCGAGATCTGGCGCGAGAAGCGCATGGCCACCGAGCTGATCGTGAGCGAAGGGTTCAACTATCTGCAACTCACGGGACCCTACCTCAAGCTCACGCATAAGACGGGGTTCAAGCTCTTCGCGCAGAACGTCGAAGAGCTGATCCGGCACGAGATCAAGGATTACGTCGTCGCGACCAGTCCGCAGCAGCCGCCGGACGATCCAACGAAGCCGCCGCCGCACTAGAGCGCTGCAGCTTCACTGCTGATAGATCTGGATCAGGTTGCCGCAGGTGTCGGAGAAGATTGCGATCGTGACTTTTCCGGCAGCCGTCGGCTCCATCGTGAAGACCACGCCCTGCGCCTTGAGACGACGGACCTCGTCATGGATCGCCATGCTCTCGAACGCGGTGCATGGAATGCCGTCTTTCAGGAGCGCGGACTGATAGGCGCTCGCGGCCGGGTGTCCATTCGGTTCGAGCACCAGCTCGAGATCGTCCGGCCCCTCGGCAGAGGTGACCGAAATCCAGCGCGCGCCGCCCACCGGAAAGTCCTGCTTCTTTCTGAAGCCGAGCGTGTCCGTGTAGAAGCGCAGCGCCTTGTCCTGATCGTCGACGAAGATACTGATCAGCTTGATCCGCATTGCATGGGTCCTCACTGGCTCGCAACGCGCCGAGCATTGCTCACTGGCGGCGCAATGTCTTCTCGAAAACTGCGATCGCCTCGGGTCCTCCCATCCACAGCAGGCAGGACGGAGGATGCGGCGTCCAATCGGGAATGAAGACGGAGCAGCGCAGGCTCTGCTGATAGCGCGCCGGCGAGACGCCGATCTTCCGAGCGAACAGCGTGCTGAACGACCCGAGACTGTGGAAGCCAACTTCGAAGCACACCTGCGTCACGGAGTGGCCGCACGCAAGCAATCTCTGCGCAGCCTGGAGTCGCTCCCGGGTGCGGAACTGGTGCGGCGTTTCGCCGAAGACGGCGGCGAACTTGCGGATGAAATACCACGAAGACAGGCTCGCCTCCCGGGCCGCAGCTTCGATCGAGACGTTGGCGGACTGCCTGTCGGCGAGCAATTCCCGAGCCCGGCAGAGCCGCAGCAGGGCTCGTCGGTTGCCTCGGGTCATCTGCTCGTTATAGCTTGATCGCATGAGGCGCCCACTATCGATGACACTGCCCGGCATTATCGCTTTCCCGCTCGGCGGCTGCGATCAGTCCGTCAACTACACGGGCCTGGTCGAGACCCACCTCACGGGGAAGTACTGCTCCGCAAAGAGCGAACCCGAACGCAGCTGCAAGGCCGGCGACATCGTCGTCACTGTCGAAGGTCAAGAACGGCAGCTCTGCGATTGGGGCTGGCAGATCGTTCACGAGCCGGGCAGCAACGAAGTCCTGTGCGTGTATCGGGGTTCGCTGCGCGAGAGCCGATCGCAATGATGCTCCAGCCGTTGACGTATCGCATCGGCTCCGCAACCTACACCGGCTATGTGGCGGACGGCTCGGGCGGACGCGAGGCGCCGGGTGTGCTGGTTGCGCACGAGGGTGGCGGATATCTGACCGAGCATCCGAAAGATCGCGCGCGCAAGGTGGCTGAGCTCGGATACGTGGCCTTCGCCCTCGACCTGTTTGGCGATCCGCGGCCGCCGCTGGATGAAGCACGCAGGATAGTTCAGCAGCTACGTAACGATCTGCCGACCCTGCGTGCGCGCGCCACGACCGCACTGGAACTGCTGCGACAACAATCCAACGTGGACGGCTCGCGCATCGCTGCGATCGGATTCTGCTTCGGCGGTACGACCGTTCTGGAGCTCGCTCGCAGCGGCGCTGACATCGCGTGTACCGTTGGCTTTCACGCCGGGCTCGCAACGACGGCTCCGGCGCAGCGAGGCGCGATTCGCGGCAAGGTGCTCGTCTGCCAGGGTGCCGACGATCCAATCATCACGGCCGAGCAGCGCAGCGCATTCGCCGCAGAGATGACGAATGCCGGCGTCGACTGGCAGATGCACGTCTACGGCGGCGTCGGCCACAGTTTCACCAACCCGGAAATCGATAGCTGGAATCTTCCGGGCTTCACCTATGACGCACGCGCCGATCGGCGCTCGTGGCAGGTCATGCGCTCGCTGCTCGAGGAGTCGCTCGCACGCAGTTGAGAGCGCCTGTGGTCTTTCACTCCGTCCTGGCAACCATTGCGCTCGTGTTCCGAATGGGAATATCGCAGCGGCAGCGTCGGCCTCCGCGTCGCGCGCGATCTGATCACGCGTCCAGCAGCTCGCGAAATCGCTGCGCGCTCTCGGGCTGCAGATCCGCAGTCTGTTCCGGCCCGGGGAACGTCCGCGCGCTGACATCGCGCACGAACTGTCGCATGGCTTCGACGATGTCATGCGACACGTTCAGATAGCGCCTGGTGTGACGCGGCTGAAAATCGGTGTAGAGCCCGAACAGGTCATGGAAGACCTGGATCTCGCCGTCGCAGTGCGGCCCCGCGCCGATGCCGATCGTCGGAATCGTCAGGCGCTGTGACATGACTTCCGCAACGGTTGCAGGCACGAGCTCGAGCACGACAGCGAAGGCGCCCGCTTGCTCCAGCGCCTGCGCATCCGCGACGAGCTTCACTGCCTGAGCCGGATCGCGCGCCTGGATGCGCGGACCGCCCTTGGCGTGCGTCGATTGCGGCGTGAAGCCCAGGTGTCCGCAAACCGGAATGCCGGCCTGTACCAGTCGCTCGACGGTCGGCGCGATCTCTGCGCCGCCTTCGATCTTCACGGCGTTGACGCGGCCATCTTTCATGAGGCGCGCGGCGTTACGCAATGCGTCTTCGAGCGAGATCTGGTACGTCATGAAGGGCAGGTCGCCGACCAGCAGCGCGCGGCGCGTTCCGCGCTCGACCATCTGCGCGTGATAGATGATCTGATCGAGCGTCACCGGCAGCGTCGTATCGTGTCCTTGCACGACCATGCCCAGCGTGTCGCCGATGAGGATGAACGGCACCCCCGCCGCATCGACCATTTGCGCCGAGGTGTAGTCGTAAGCAGTGAGTGCGGCGATGCGTTCGCCACGACGCTTCATCGCCACGATATCCAGCACGGAAAGACGTTGTAGTTTCATGACTCGTCCTCACTGAACCGGAGGTGATTCTGGGGCAGGCGCCTGACTGGATTCCAGCTTTGCTGCGACTTCCTGCAGCAGCCGCAGCGCCGCCTCGGTGTTCTTGTCCGGATGCGGACTATAGGCGAGCGTTCCGAGCATCTGCGCGGCGTCCTTGTATCTTTGATCCGCAACCATCTGCTGCGCGACGAGCCAGCGCAGCGAGCTGTCGAACGGTGCGAGCTGCATCGCCCATTCGAGCCCGTCGATGGCGTTCTGCGTGGGACGTTCGCCTTGCTGCAGGTACGTGAGGTAGAACTGCACGAGCGGCACAGGATGATCGTTCTCGACGCCGTTCGCCTTGATGAACTGGCGGCGCACGTCCTTCCACGCGGCTTTCGGCAATGCGCCGCTCTCGACCTTGCGCGCGAGAGCGTAGCCCTTCTCGATGTGCGCGTTGACCTGCCGCGGATCGATCGCGACAGCGGCATCGGCCGCGGCGATCGCGGCATCGTCGTTGCCGGCGTCGAATTCGGCTTCCGCCAGCGCCGCGAGCACCGCGGCATCCTTTGGGTACAGGGCGGCAACCCGGCGCGCTTCAGGCAGCAGCTCGAGGGCCTCTTCCCGCGTGACGCCGACGTTCGATTCGATCATGGTCGGCATCATGGCGGCCTCGCCCGGCCGCAGCTCGCGCACCGCGATCGGGCCGATCGCGAGCACGCTGGGCGGGACGATGCGAGCGGTCATCGTGGCGCGCCTCATGTAGCGGTCCATGTCTTTCTCGAGCTTGTCGAGATCGCCGAGCGCGCCCTCGGCCGCCTCCAGCGCCGGCTTGCCTGCTTCCAGCAACCGCAGATAGTTGCTCCATTGATTCGCGCGCTCGGGCGCCATCATCAGATAGTGGAACAGCACCCAGCTCTGTCCATAGAACGAGGTGTAGGGGGATCTCGAATCGACGGCTCCGCCATCGAAAGAGAGGAATTTGCGGATCGGCACGTGCGGGGCGTCTATCAATTCGGCGGCCCGGTTGTGGGCTACGGCGCCTATCACGACGCCGCCATCCTCCTTGAACAGGACATTGGAGAAGAATTCCGCAAACCCTTCGGTGAACCAGCGCGGATACGGCCGGTTGGTCAGGTTGGCGGCCATGAAATGGTGAGCGTATTCGTGGTACAGGATCGTTTCCCCGGTCGCTTCGAACTTCAATGCGCCGCGCAGTTTCGGGACCAGCGCGACGGAGCCTCCGGCGCGCGGAATATAAATGCCGTCGACGTACCGGTGATCGGTTCCGAGCACTCTGCGCACGTTGGCCGGGTTCGGCAGGACATACACCGTGACTCGATTGGACGGGCCAGGCTTGGTGGGTAGCTTCCCGAAGAGGTATGCCATCGACGCGTGCAGGCGCTCGAGCCGGTCGGCGAACTCTCTGACCGTCTTCTCCTTCTGATCGCTGCAGATGACGAAATGATCGCTGCTGACCTCCACCCACTGCGCATGAGCGGGCCCGGCAATCACCCACAGCGTCAACCATCCTGCAGCGAGGCGAGCATTCATGGCTTCCTGCTCCCGCTTTGTTTTCGTCCATGATACATACTCCTTCGCGCCCCGAGAGATCCACATGAATACTCCCGAGCAACAAGCCATCCTGTCCATCGCCCTGCTCGCCGGGTTCGCCGACGGAGCGAACGACCGCGAGCGCGAGGAGATCCGCCGCATTGCGGAGTCGCTCGCGGGCGAAAGCGGCAGTCAGCACCTGAGCACGCTCTATCAGGATGTGCTCCTCAAGCGAATCGACGTTGCGAAGGCAGCCGCGGCGCTCGCCGATCCCGCGCACAAGCAGTTGGCGTACGAGATGGCGGTCTGCGTTTGCGACGCCGATGGAGTCGCCAGTCCGGCTGAGCAGCAGTTCCTGCGCGAGCTGCGAGATGCGTTGCAGCTCGATGCGGGGAAGGCGGCCGAAGTCGTGCGCCAGGCGGACGCACTCGCGGCCGCGCCTCTCGCCGCAGGTTCGGCAGCGCCGCCCGGCGCCAGCTCGATGTCGGATACCGAGATGGACAAGTACATCCTGAATCATTCGATCGTGAACGGTGCGATCGAGCTGCTGCCGCAGTCGCTCGCGACCATGGCGATCATTCCGCTGCAGATGAAGCTGGTCTATCGCATCGGGCAGTCGTACGGCTACGAGATGGACCGAGGCCACATCAAGGAATTTCTGGCGACCGCCGGCGTGGGCCTGACGTCGCAGTACGTGGAGCAGGTCGGCCGCAAACTTCTCGGCGGGTTACTGGGTGTCGTCGCCGGCGGACTGGGCCGCGGACTCGGCAGCGTTGCCACCGGCGCCGCGTTCTCGTTCGCGACGACGTACGCGCTCGGCCAGCTCGCGAAGCGTTACTACGCCGGCGGACGGCAGATGAACACGGCCCTGCTGCAGCAGACGTATCAATCGCTGCTCGGCCAGGCGAAGCAAATGCAAGGTCAGTTCTCGGGCGAGATTCAGCAGAAGGCGCGCTCTCTCGATGCAGCGCAGGTGATGAACATGGTGAAGTCATGAGGATGGTCGCGCTTCTCGCTGCAGTGGCCGCGATGAATCTGGCGGCTCCTGCGCTCGCGGCCGATGCGCCGACGCCGACGATCGAACATACAGGCGACTGGCGCGCAGCGGTGCATCGCTTTGCCGAGGCGAATCTCAAGCATCCCGCATGGGGTTTATCGCATTCGGTGCGCGACTACGAGCTGGCGAAAGAGCTTGCGGCCGCGGACGCAGTGAAGCTGGACGACGACGTGCTCTATGCAGCCGCTTACCTGCACGACGTGGCGGCCTTCGCGCCGTGGCGGAACGCTGACGTCGACCATCAGGACGAAGCCGCGCGCATCGTCGAGTCGATGCTGGCGGGCACGGGCTTTCCGATGGCGAAGATCGAGGCCGTGCGCGGCGCGATCCGCACACACATGTTCGCTCGCGATCCGGAGGGGCCCGAAGCGATCTATCTTCACGATGCCGACGCGCTGGATTGGCTCGGAGCGATCGGCGTCGCTCGCGTGTTCGGTCTGGTCGATCCGAACGGCGGCAGCCCGGACGGTCCGACGGTGGTGAAGCGGCTGGAGATGTCGCTGACGTCGGTCCCGCCACGCATCATCTCGAAGGCCGGCAAGGCGCGAGCGCCGCAACGTGCCCGAGAGCTCGAACAGTTCCTGCGTGACCTGCGTTCCGAATCGGCGGATCTGCGAACGCTCTAGTCCCAGCCGATCGTTGCAGCCTGCTGCCGGAACAGCGCCGCGCCGTCCGCGCCGAAGCGGAACGCCGCCAGAAAATCGTCGACGCGATAGGCGGGCGTGCTCTTGCGCAACGAGGTCACGACTGCGCGTGCCTCGTCGATGCGACCCGCTGCTCCGAGGCATCCCGCCGCGATGGCGCGGATGTGGACGTGAGCATTGGGCCGCGCTGCTCCCTTGCACGCCCAGTCCGCAGCGTCCTGATATTGCCCGAGCCGCAGGTGGCCCAGTGCGCGTGAGCACAGCATCCCGAACATCAGCGGATCGAACGGGCTGAGCTGGCGCGAGTACTCGGACGATGCGATCGCGACGCGCGGGTCGCCCGACTGACCGTGCACGAAACCGAGCGTGTAATGACCGAGCGCGAAGTTCGGGCTGAGGCTCAGCGCCTGTTCGAGCTCGCGCAGCGCCTGATCCTGATTGCCGCGCAGCCACAGCGCGCGTCCCATCGCCCAGTGCGCCGCCGGATCGCGGTCGTCTGCGACCAGGCTGTTGCCGGCAGTTTGGTAGGCGCGATCGATTTCCTGCTGGCGCTCCTGCGGACGATGCAGGAAGGCGTTCTGGAAATGCGTGAACGACAGTCCGGCGTGGGCTCGCGCAAAAGTCGGATCCTGGCGCAACGACATCTGGAAGAAATGCGCCGCACGGTTGTTGTCGTCGCTGCTGAAGCGGTACATGTGCCAGAGCCCGCGATGGTAAGCCTCCCACGCATCCAGTGAATTCGGCGGCTTGAGAATCGCGCGATTGCGCTCGGCAGCTTCGATTTCCTCGGCGACCGACGCGACGATGCGATTGCTGATGTCATCGGGCACGCGCCACGCATCGTCGGCCTTGCAGGTGAACTCGTCCGCCCAGACGACCCGTGACGCCTTCGTGTCGGCGAGCTCGGCGTGCACGACGATCCGGCCGCCGCTCTGCTGCAGCGAGCCGCTGACGACATAGTCGACGTTCAACAGGCGCCCGGCCTCGTCCGGAGGGATATTGCGCTCGCGCAGCGCGAAGACGCTGCCGCGCGCGATGACGAACAATGCACGCAGTTTCGCCAATCGCGTGATGAGGTCGTCGGTGAGACCGTCCGTCAACGCGACGCGCTGCGCACCGCCGGGCGTTCGATCGGCGAAAGGCATGATGCACATCGCTGCGCGACGCGGCGTTGTCGCTGCAGGTTGCTGCAATGCTCGTGCTTGCGTCTCGACATCCGGTGTGTGCGCGCGCGCCGCATTCCACCATGCCCGGATCGGCAGCCAATCCAGTCCTTCGGTCTCGAACAACTGAATGGTCGCGGCGAGGTGCTCCTCCGCTTCGCGAACCCGGCCGCTGTGCAACAGCGATTTCAGCATGAGCTCGTGAGCGCGCCGGTCGAACGGGCTGACCTGCAGCCACTGCTCCAGGAACCCGAGCCGCTCCTTCGATGGATCGCGGAGCCGGCCGACGAGCTCTTCGAGCACGTTGACGTGCAGCAGCCGGAAGCGACGGCGCTGAGCGCTGAGCCAGCTCGCGAACTGCGGATTCCGATCGATCTCCAGTCCTTCCGCGAAGTCGCCGGTGAACAGCGTGTTCATCGCTTGCAGGGAGGCGAGATCCACTTCCTCCGTGCCCGCCTGCAGCGCCTTCTCCAGCTCCGCGATGTCGACGAAGCAATCGGAGAGTTCGAGTGCAACGCTGTCACCCTCGGTCCGCACTCGCGCGCACGCTTGATCATCGAGCACACCGCGCAGCTTGCTCAGGCACCAGCGCAACTCGCTGCGCGGATCGTTCGGGACGTCCCACAACAGTTCGCAGAGTCGACTGCGCGTGACCGGACTCGCGACAGCCAGCAGCGCGATCAGTGCACGCACTTTGCGCGAAGCGGGCAGGGGCACCTCGACGCCGTCCCTGAGAACGGCCAGCGGGCCGAGGAGTCGCAAGTGCAGCGTCGGGCCGGACATGAAGCCTTCTTCTTACGTTTCCACGCTTTCTACCACGCTGGCGCCAACGGTGTTGCCTTACCGTTCTGGAACCCTAGCAAAAACACCTGACGGGAGACGCCAATGACTGGGATGAAAGGCCTTGCCGGCCTGATCGTATGTGGAGCGCTGAGCTGGACCGCACCGGCGGCCGCCGACGCAGTGACGGACTGGAACGAGATCACCATGAACGCCGTGACCTTGGGCCGACCCGGAGCTCCGGGCACGCTCGACATGGCCCTGGTGCAGGTCGCCGTGCACGATGCCGTGCAGGCTATCGAGCGGCGCTTCGAGCCGTATCACGTGGAGATCAAGGGCGCCCAGGGACGCCGCTCGGCCGCCGTCGCTGCCGCCGCGCACGATGTGCTTGTCGGACTTTATCCGAGCCAGGCGACCACTCTCGACGCGACCTATTTCAGCTATCTGGCAGACAAAGGCCTGACAGGCGATCCGGGCCTGGTCGTGGGGCAGAAGGTCGCCGCCGGCATCCTGCCGCTGCGCCGTGCAACGCCCGATCCGCTGCCGCCGCCGTTCATCGGGGGCACCGAGCCGGGTCAATGGCGTCCGACGGAGTCGTTCCTGCCCGGCGCGCCGACGTCGTTCTTGCCGATGGCAGCCCCGTGGCTCGGCAGCATCGATCCGATGACGCTCACGAGCCCGACACGTTTCCGTCCGGCGCCGCCGCCGGCGTTGACGAGCGCGCGCTACAAGAAAGACTTCGATGAAGTGAAGGCGCTGGGCGCCTACGCGAGCACCGTTCGCACGCCGGAGCAGACGGACCTTGCCTACTTCTACAGCGAAAACTTCTTCACGCAGTGGAACCGCGCTCTGCGCGGAATTGCGGAGCAGCACCTCAATCGGACGGGCGACAGCGCCCGGATGTTCGCGCTGGCGAATCTTGCGTTGGCCGACACCGTCATCACGTCGTGGGACAGCAAGCGGCACTACGCTTTCTGGCGGCCGCTGACAGCAATCCGGGAAGCGGCGAACGACGGCAATCCTGGCACGACCGCGGATCCGAACTGGCAGCCGCTGCTCAACACGCCGAACTATCCCGACTACACCTCGGGCGCCAACAACGTCACTGCCGCGATCACCCGGACGCTCGCGCTGTTCTTCGACACGGATCGCATGACGTTCGAAGTCACGAGCCTGGCGCCGCTTGCAGTCAACAAGACGCGGACGTATCGCCGCTTCTCGGATGCCCAGGCGGACATGGTGGTGGCGCGCATCTACGCCGGCATTCATTTCCGGACTGCAGACGAGGTGGCGCGCACGCAGGGAACGCGCGTGGCTGACTGGGTGTTCGATCACTTCCTGTTGCCGCTCGACGAGCGGGACGGCGGCCGGCCCTGCAAGCATCACCAGCACTGAAGCCGACGTCGATCCGACCGAAGGCCCTCGCATCGCAGATGCGGGGGCCTTTTTGTATAGTGCCGGGAGCTCGCGGCAGGGAGTCGTCCATGGCACAGATGCGAATCGATGCGTATGAGGTGTTCTACTCGGCGAACGGCTTTGCGCCGCGCATTGCGCTCAAGAACGCCGGTAATTATGTCGCCCAGATGATTTTCATGCCGAACGGCGCGACGCTGCCGGCTGACAACGTCGTGAGCGGCCAGGCGCAGCTGCACTACCACCTGGACGACTTTCACAACGCCGTCGACCTGCTCCGCAACGAAAAGCCGATCTATATGTATTACAACGGCTCGGGCGGCGGGTTCGAGAACGGCATCAAGACGATGAGCGAGAAGGTCGGCGAAGGGGAGACCACCGATCCCGGCTGAACCGGGCGAACCTTCGTACAGGTGGTCGGCTCATGCTGCGTCTGCTAGGGTGCGCGTGGCTTGAAAATGTGCGTGGGGGAGGCCATTCATGGTCAGCGTCGCGACACAAGTAAGACCACTCAGCGACCGGCGATTCTTCAGTTGGATGTCCGCTGCGATGGCGGCCGTCGTGTTCGCCGGCTTTGCGCGCACCTACTTTCTCGCAGCATTCAATGACGGTCCGCGGCCCGTGCTCACGCCGACCGTTCACCTGCACGGCGCATTGTCGACAGCCTGGATCCTGCTGCTGATCGTGCAAACGCGGCTGATCGCCTACGGCCGGCGCGACATTCACAAGCTGACGGGATTCGCAGGCGTGGCGATCGGCCTGGCAGTGCTCGTCACCGGTCTCTACGTCGCGATTCACAGCGAGCGGCGCGTTCACACGGCGGCCACCGCCGACACGCTGGCCGATCCGTACGTCTTCCTGGCCATGCCCTTCTTCAGCGTAGGCCTCTTCGCCCTGTTCGCAACGCTCGGAATATTGAACAGGCAGCGTTCCGAGGCTCACAAGCGCTACATGATGCTCGCCACGATCAGCATGATAGTTCCGGCCATGGCTCGAATCGTCAGTCAGTCGACGCACGGCGCAGTACCCGGCGTCGTCGGTGCCATGGTGATCGTCAATGTGTTTCTGATCGCGATGGTCGTTCACGACTTCTACGCACGCGGGCGGCTCCATCCCGTCACGCTGTGGGGCGGAGCCATCACGCTGCTCTCGGAGCCGCTGCGATTCGCGATCGGCTACAGCGCGCCGTTCCAGGCGTTCGCAAAATCGCTGATGGGCTGAGTGCGGCACAAGCGAAAAGCGCCTCGGCGACTTTCGCCATTGAAAGCGCAGCGAAGGCCACGCCTTTCGCAAGCGGTTAGGCCCGTGCTGTCGCAGGCATCACTTTCGGGTTGCGCAACAACGCGGCCGAGACGAGTGCGACCAGCAGTCCCACCGGGAAGATTTCCAGGAACGTCATCGGAATCCGGAACAGCGGATTGCGATAGTTGACCCGCATCGGCTCCAGCCTGGCCGTCTCCGCGGCAATCGCCTCCGCCGAAGCGCCTGCAGCCTGCCGGGCGCGGATCATTCCGGCGATGTACTGATCCATGAACTTGTAGTCGGTCATCGCCAGGTACACTTCCCACACCGCGACATAAGCCACGCCGGCGGCCGCGGCAATGCCCAGCCCCATCGCGAACGCGGGCAGGAACTTGATCACGCCGCCGCGCTCGACATCGCGATAGCGCTTCACGCCGACGAAGATGAACGTCAGTGCGACCAGCATCACCAGGTAGCCGAACCATTCCGAGCTGAAGAAGCTGCCGCTGTCGCTGAGCGTGATCCCGGCGATCATCGTGACGATGATGACGAAGCCGGACAGCAGTCCGTAGGTCAGCGCATATCTCATCTCGGTCTCCGGTTGCGGGTGGGACGCCAAGTTCGGCTGCGCAGACCGCAGGCGCCATCACCCGGAGGGGTGATTTCGGTGTTTCGACCGAACGGATTACGGGATCAGGGCCAGCTCGCGCGCCTTGTGGATCGCCTGCGTGCGCCGTTGCACTTCCAGCTTCTCGTAGACCCGCGCGAGATGGGTCTTGGCCGTATTCGGTGAAATCCCCAGTTGCCGGGCGATCTCCTTGGTCGACTGGCCGGACGCGAGCAGCTCCAGGATCTGGCACTCGCGCGGCGTCAGGCCGAGCGAGCGGACCGCGGCGTCGTTGCGCTCGAATCCGCGTGTGGCCGGTGCGCGGCGTTGCGTCAGGCGCTGCCCCGCCCACAGTCCGAGACCCGCGAAGCCCGCCGCGAGCAGGACGATGTAGATCTCCGTCGAGAAGGCCCGGGTCACGTAGCGGTATTCGAGCCACTCGAGTGCCGCAACCGCCAGCGCGAGCGCAATCGCATAAAAGATGACCAGCCTTGCCATTGCGAAAAGCTAGCACGGAACCTGCAAGCACGCCGGGAGATTGAGACTGCAGATCGAGCTTTCGAGCCTGCTTCCCGGGAGAGCGCCATGATCGTCACCGTCTGCGAATTGCCGGAGCACCGCAAAGGCTTCGAGGATGGCTGGACGCAGCTCGCCGAGCACGTCAAGCAAGCGGGCAGCAGTCTCGTGCTGCTGCCTGACATGGCTCTCAGCCCATGGTTGTACGCCGCGTGGGAGCATCGGCTAGGAGAGCTTGGCGCCGCGCTAGTGCTCGGCACTTGTCCGGTCGACTTCGGTGCCGAGCGTTACAACGAAGGCTTCGTGTGGACGGCTGATACGGGGTTCCGCTCCGTGCACGCACAGGCGACTCATGACTTCGTGCCGCTCGAAATCGACGGCATCGACATCGGGTTCATGATCGGCCCGGAACTGTCGGCGCGCGGCGAGCTCCCTTACGTTCGCGGCGACGTCGACATCGTCGCGATGCCGCGATGCACGCGTGCCGAGCAGTTCGCTCAGCGTCTGGAGTCTGCGTGCGCGGTAGCGACCGGAGTCGGTGCATTCGCGTTGTCGTCGAATCGATCGGCGCCGTTCGAAGGGCAGGGCTGGATCGTCGCGCCGGACGGCCGCGTGCTCGGCACGACGAGCGGGTCGCAACCGTTCGTCTCGCTGGAGATCGATCTGCCGAGCGAGCGGATCGCTGCGAACGGCGCACGACCGCAGCCGGCTCCGGCCTGGATGGACCCGCTCGACACCGGTGTGCCCAACTACGACTGAGGCATACTGCGCTCATGGAGAATGAGCGCCCCGAGCCGATCGTCGTTCCGTATAGCGATCTGTCCGCAACGGCTCTGCGGGGCGTGCTGGAATCGTTCGTGCTCAGGGAGGGCACGGACTACGGCGAGCGCGAAGTTTCGCTGGATCAGAAGGTGGCGCACGTCCTGCGGCAGCTCGAGCGCGGCGAAGCGCAGATCGTTTTCGATCCTGTAGTGGAGAGCGTCGACATCGTCGTAAAGAGATGAGAGCAGCCGCGCTCACCGCGCGGCGGCGTCTTCGTCCATCTAGCGGGCGGCGCTGTTCGACGCGGCCGTTGCCACGTGTTCGACGAAGGCCCTGTCGGCCTTGATCGCCGTCGCCGAGCCCGGCACGGAGAACAGCAAGCCGACGCTGGCTACCACCAAAGTTGCCATCAGCGAAGCCGCCGTGCCGAACGTCACACGCTTGCCAAGGATCGGCGCGCACGCGCCCAGGTCTTCGAATTTGCAGGTCATTTCGCTCTCCAAGTGAGTGATAAGTGAATCGAAACCTCTTGCTCAGGTAATGCGGAAACCGCGGGCGAATCGGCTCATTTTTTCCTGGGGGGCGGACGTTTCGGCAAGAAGTCCTGCGGCGATGCACAGTTGCGCAGGAGGCTGACGAGCGAGGACTATTGCCGGGCCCAGCGTTGGCGCTGGCAAAGGCCCGGCTCATGCCGTTCGAGATTCACGACGAAGGCGGGTATTACTCCGCGCGCCTGTTCGGCGTCCTGGACCCGACCGATCTCATCGACGTGATGGCCGAGGTCGAACGCCTCGAAGACGTCGCCACCAAAGATCGGCTCACCGATCTCACAGCGCTCGAGCGCATCGATGTCGGATTCGAAGAGGTGTTCGCGCTGGCAGTGAAGCGCGCACAGCGACACATCCCCAAGCCGATTCGCTCGGCGCTGGTCGCGAGCAAGCCGGTTCAGTTCGGCTTTGCGCGGATGTTCCAGATGCTCAACGACAATCCGCGGGTGCAGATCCGGATTTTCGGCAGTCTGGAAGAAGCCCACCAGTGGCTGCGTTCATCTCGTCGATGACCTGACGCGCGTGCCGGCCTTCGAGCGCGTCCTTCGTCAGCGGCTCGAGGGTTTCGAGTGCGCGACGCGACCACTCTGCGGCTTCGCGCACGTAGTTGGCTCGCAGGTTCTTCGGCGTCGCATCCTGTTGCGCGATCACGGCGGTGGCCCGTGCGAGGTTCGCATACGTGACGCCGGGCAGCATGCGGATCTCGGCCATGTCGGTGGGCTGTGGCGGCGGGCCGTTGCGCAGGATCTTCTCCGCTTCGCTGAAATCGTGCAGTGCTGCTGCGGTGTCGCCGAGGAGGAGGTGACTGTCGCCGCGGCCGTTCAGCATGAACGCTATCGCTTGCGGCCCGAACTGGTCGTCGGGATCGGCCGCGCGCAGCGGCTCGAGGATGGCGAGCGCACGCTGGTAGTTTGCAAGCCCTTCAGCCGGCCGCTTCAGACTGTTCTGCAAGTCCGCGATCGATGACAGCGTGAACGCTTTCATGCGTTGCAGCTCGGCATCGTCTTTGTTTGCCGCCGCGATCGGTTCCACGAGGCTCAACGCACGCTCGTAGTAGGGCAGTGCTTTCGCGGGCTCGTCGACACCTTCGCTGTACACGTCACCCATGCGTCCGTAATCGACCACGACGCTGCGCTGCGCGTCGGCGTCCGCCGGATTCTCGGCTGCCAGCTGCTCGTGCAACGCCCGCGCCTTCTCCAGCCATTTCATGCCGGGCTCGACTTCGCCGGCCAGGCCCTGGGCCCAGCCATAGTTCATGTAGGCCGCCGCTGCGTAACGGCGCTCACGTGCGGTTGCTGCTTTATCCTGCAGCAGGCTGTCCGCCACTTGCGCACCTTCGCGCGCCAGGCTCAGCGCCTCCGGGACGCTGCTCTGGCCCATCAGCAGCTCGCTCAGCTTCACGCAGCTGCGCAGCAGCTCGCGGTGCGCCTCCAGCGACGGTTCGCTTTCGACGAGCGCGCGACGCAGGCGCAAGGCGCGTCGATGACTTTCCAGCGCGCCTTCCGTATCGCCGATGTTTGCGCCGATGTAGTCGCCCTGCACGTCGGCAAGGCGGTCGTACGCGACCGCGAGATCGCGTTGCAGTTGCGGCGAGTCCTGTGCTTCGCGCTCGAGTCCCGCCAGGTATTTGACCGAGTTCTCGACCAGGAGCTTGCGCGCCTTGGTGCCGCCGGGAAGAAAGGCCACCGCATCGTAGACTTCCGCGAGATACACGCTCGTGAGCTCGCGCACTTCGTTCAGATGACGCTCGGCTCGCAGTCGCTGCACCTCTGCGCGATGCGCCTGCCAGCTCGTGGTGACGATGCCGGCGATCAGCGCGACGACGAACAAAGTGCCCGCGACAGCTGCGGACTTGTGACGTTGCGCGAACTTGCGAACGCGATAACCGGTCGTGTCCGCCCGCGCCGTGACCGGAAACCCGCGCAGGTAGCGCCGCAGATCTTCCGCGAACTGCTCCGCCGAGGGATAGCGCTCCTCGGGCGCCTTCTTCAGCGCCTTGAGCACGATGTTGTCGAGATCGCCGCGCAGGGTCTTCGCAAAGCGGCCGTAACCGGTCGTCGCTTCTTCGGCAGTGACGCTCGGCGGACGCGGATCGTGCTCGCAGATCTGCTTCGCGAGCGCCCATGTCGTCGAGCCCGTTGCCTCGTACGGCAAAGCGCCGGAGAGCAGGCGATACAGCAGCACGCCGAGCGAGTAGATGTCGCTCGCCGTCGTGATCGGTTCGCCGCGAACCTGTTCCGGACTCGCGTATTCAGGCGTCAGCGCCAGGAAGCCGGTCGCTTCGCGAACCGCCGACGGCGTCGGGCCCAGGATCTTCGCGATACCGAAGTCGAGCAGCTTCACGACGCCCCGCTCGGTGACAAAGACGTTGCCGCCTTTGATGTCGCCGTGGACCATCAGGTGCTGATGGACGTAGTGCACGGCCGAGCACAGGTCGCGGAACAGATCGATCCGCTCGTTCACGCCAAGCTGCTTCACGTCGCAATACACATCGATGGGATTGCCTTCGATGTACTCCATGACGAGGTAGGGCGCGCCATCGTCGGTAGCACCGCCGTCCAGCAAGTGCGCGATGTGCGGATGGCTCAGCTGCGCGAGAATCTGCCGCTCCGCCTTGAACCGGCGCAACAGCGATTCGGTGTCGAGCCCCGGCTTCAGCAGCTTGATCGCTACTTGCTTCTCGTACTGCTCGTCGTCGCGGACAGCCCTGAAGACCTGGCTCATGCCGCCGCGGCCAGCTTCGTCGACGATGCGATACGGGCCGAGCCGCTGTCCGATCCACTCTTTGCGGGGCACGGCACTGGCGAGCCCGATGCGCTGCGCAGCGTCCTCTTCGATGAATGCTCCAGCCGTGTCGTGCGCTTCGAGCAGCGAGATCACTTCGGTGCGCAGCTCGGCGTCGCCGCCGCACGCCTGCTCGACGTAGCTGGCGCGTCGCGCCGCTTCCTGTTCGAGGGCCGCGGCGAAGACTTCCTTGACGCGGATCCAGCGCTCGGGAGTCATCAGAAATTCTTGCCGAGCTCGCGCCGCAGCCACGCGCGCGCGAGCGTCCACTCGCGCTTCACGGTTGCTTCGGAGATGCCGAGGGCCTCGGCCGTCTGCTCGACGGTGAGTCCGCCGAAGTAACGCATCTCGACGATCTGCGACTGGCGCGCGTCGATCTGCTCGAGTCGCAGCAGCGCCTGGTCGATCGCCGAGACCTCGTCCTGAGTGTGTGCGTCGAGATGCTGCAAGGCCGTGGGAGTGGTGCTCGGCGCTTCGTCCGGATCGGACGGCGCGGCCATCTCGTCGAGGCTCAGCACGCCCGCGCCTCCGCCCCGCTTCTCGGCGAGCCGGGCGCGCGCGTAGTCGACGAGGACGCGACGCATCAGCTTCGAGGCCAGTCCGATGAAGTGTGCGCGGCTCTGCCAGTCGACCGACTGCTGGCCGACCAGTCGCACGAAAGCTTCGTTCACGAGCGCCGTCTTCTGCATCGTGTGATTGGAGCGCTCGCGCCGCAGGTGACGCTGCGCCAGCTGGCGCAGCTCCTCGTACATGATCCCGGAAAGCTGTGCGAAGGCGCGCTCGTCGCCGTCGCGCCATTGAGCGAGCAGTTGGGTTACGGGCTGCTGCATCGGGTGATCCGCGTCGCGTTCTAGTGTGATTACGTCGAATCGCCGCGGATTATAGCCCGCAATCAGCCCGCCAGATCACCTCTGCTATGCTGGCCCGAGCCTGCCAAAGCCCGGTCATTCCTTACAGCCATGAACGCTCTTCACACGTGGCACGAGCTGGTCCGCACGCGTAACGTCGCGGGCCTGGACACACTGCTCGCGGACGACGTGGTGTTTCATTCGCCGGTCGTGCACACGCCGCAGCTCGGCAAGGCGATCACCGCACGGTATCTGGCCGCCGCCTTCCACGTGTTCTTCAACGAATCGTTCCGCTATGTCCGGGAGATCGTCGGGCCGCAAGATGCGGCTCTCGAGTTCCAGGTCGAGATCGACGGCATCGCGGTCAACGGCATCGACCTGATCAAGTGGAATGCCGCCGGGCGCATCGTCGAGTTCAAGGTGCTGATCCGGCCGCTCAAGGCGATCAACCTGATCCATCAGAAAATGGCGGCGATGCTGCAGAAGTCGTGACTACGCGGAACGCGGCGTGAGCTTCTCGCATTAGCCGGGCAGGGCATTGCGAGGAGTCCGTCCATGCGAGGTCGATCGTTCAGCCGCGGATCGTGGTTCACCCGGTTCGCCAAATCCACCGCGCGCGCTGCGGGCCATCCGGCGACCTTCTGCGTCGCGGTCGCCATCATCCTGCTGTGGGCCGCGTCAGGTCCCTTCTTCGGCTTCAGCGACACGTGGCAACTGGTCATCAATACCGGCACCACGATCATCACGTTCCTGATGGTGTTCCTGATCCAGAACACGCAGAACCGCGATTCGGAGGCGATCCAGGTCAAGCTCGACGAGCTGATCCGCTCGATCGACGGCGCGCACCTGGCGCTGCTGGATCTCGAGGATCTCGACGACGCGGACCTGGAGCGCATCTGCCACGACTATCGCGAGCTGGCGAAGCAGGCGCGCAAGGATCTGCGCGCCGGCAAGTCGGACACCGACGTTCGCGAAGTCGGCGCCTCTCACCGCAAGGAGCTGAGTGAGAGGCGCCGGCAGCGCAAAGCGCGCTCCGAGTAGAGCGCTACGGATTGCGGTCCACGGCTTAGGAACCCACCAGCGCTGCCCACGTTGATAAGCGATGGCCTTTCTGTCTTTGAAAAATATTCTTGGTCTCTCGTCGGCTTTTGCGCTGGTTCTCATCACCGCCTGCGGTTCCGGATCCGGCGGGCAGTCGAGCGTCAGCGATCCGCCTCCACCTGGCAGTCCATCGCCGCCGCCTCCTCCTCCTCCGGCCGATGGCGGTTCGACCGCCGCAATCGCTGGCGTCACGTTCGACGCCGCGTCGCATCGTCGCGAAGCGCAAGGCAGCGACAACTGGCCGCTGACCTGGTCGGACGACGACAACCAGTACGCGATCTGGGGTGACGGCGGCGGCTTCGGCGGCACCGAAAGCGATGGGCGCGCGAGTCTCGGCGTCGCGCGAATCGAAGGCGACGGCGAGGACTATCGCGGCGTCAACCGCTACGGCGGCGTGAGCGGCGAGTGTCAGTCCAGCATTGATGGGAAAGCGCACGGCGCACCGCTGAGCGTCGGAGGTGTGCTCTACGCATGGATCACGCCCGCGTCCGGCGCCGCCGGCTACGATCAATTCACTCTTCACCGCAGCAACGACAAGGGCTGTGCGTGGACGCGTCTCGACGTGACGTTCACGCAGGCGCGCGATCACATCAGCTACGGCAGCTTCGTGCAGTTCGGGAAGAACAACGGCGCGGCGCCAGATGCATATCTCTACACCGTCGCTACTGAGGTTGCCGATACGAGCTCGCTGGACATCGTGCAACGGCCCGGCCGCGTGATGCTGGTGCGCGTGCCGGCACTCGCGATCGAGGACCGCGGCGCTTACGAGTTTTTCGCGGGACTCGACAGCACCGGCCAGCCGGAGTGGTCAGCCGACCCCGCCAACCGCTTCGCAATCTACGAAGACTCCGACGGCGTCGGTCCGTTTCCACAGATGACTTTCGTGCCCGGACTCGAGCGCATGGTGTACACGAACCAGCACGGCTCCGGTTCGGGGAGCGAGGCTACGCAATCGCTGCTGACGATGGCGGAGGCGCCGCAGCCGTGGGGACCGTGGACCGTCTTCTTTCACGACCGCTTCGCACCGGAGCTCGAGCACAGCGTGTTCCAGTGGAGTTTCGCGCCGAAGTGGTTCCGCAACGGCGGGCTCGAGTTTACGCTCGTCTTCTCCGGCACCGGCAGCAGCGATTCCTGGAACACGATCGATGGAGCCTTCACGACGCAGTGAGCGCTTGCCGCGCCGTTCGCAGAAGCCGCTAGTTCTATCGATACCGAGCTTTCGAGCTAGTGCGCGACACATTCCGTCTCGGTCCCGCGTTCAGGCATGTCCGACGAGCGGCTTCGAAACGGACGTTACGATCGAACACAAGGCATCCTGATCCCGTGTAGTCTACGTGGAGATTTTTGGGGATCTGCAATGCGCACTGTCATGCTCGCCATGCTCTTCAGCGTATCCGTCGTGTGTTCGGCAGCAGAGCCGCAGCGGCCGGAGCCGAAGCGCGACGCTGAGGTCAATCTCACGCCGGGCGCCAAGGCCCGCCCGGGTCTGTACGAGGAAATCCTTGCGGCCGACGCCGAGTTCTTCAAGGCGTTCTTCGATACCTGCGACATCGAGACCGTGCGCCGCTCAGTCACCGACGATTTCGAGATGTTTCACGACAAGGGCGGTCGCGTCAGCACTTCCGGCGCGGAGTTCGTCAAAGCGGCGCAGGACAAGTGCAAGCGGCAGGAGGAGGGCGTCGACTTCCTGTCGACTCGCAAGCTCGTGACCGAAACGATGAAGGTCTACCCGCTCAACAACTACGGCGCGATCGAGACCGGCACGCATCGCTTCTACGCGATCCAGAAGGGCAAGCCCGATCGCCTGACCGAGACGGCGCAGTTCACGCAGGTGTGGAAGGAAGAGAACGGGCACTGGCGCCTGGCGCGCGTGCTCAGTTACGACCATCAGTTGGCGCAATGAGCGGGAGTGCGATAGTGGCCAGGACAGATTTTCGCGAGCTGACGCGGGCGTTGTATGAAGTGGTGTCGGCGCCGCCGGAGCAGCGCAACTGGGACGCGATTCGGCACTACTACCATCCGGAAGCGCGCCTCGTGCGCACCGGTCTCAATCCCGACGGCACGCCATTCGTCAGCGTGTTCACGCTGAACGCCTATATCGAGAATGTCCGGCAGATGCTCGACGGCGTGCGCTTCTCCGAAGTGGAGGTGTCGCAGGAATCGGTCGTATTCGGCAACGTCGCGCGCCTCACGAGCGTGTACGAGTACACGCGGCAGTCGGCAAAGGAGACGGTGCGCGGCCGCGGCGTCAATTTCTTCACGCTGGTGCACGACGCCGGGCAGTGGCGCGTGATGAGCATCGTCTGGGACAACGAGCGCCCGGGCCTGTCGCTGCCGCCGGAGGTCTATGCGCCGCGCGCGGCGTCGTAGATATCACCCGGCTCGAGCACGACCTGCGGCGCGCCGCGGCGCGCGACGGCGAGCATCGCTCGACCGACCGATTCGGTGGTCAGAACGCGACGCGGAGACATCGCGCGCAGCAGTGGCAGCAACCACCCTGCAAGCAGGTACGTGACGGCATAGACCCGCGTCTTCGAGCGCGCGCCATGCATCGGCTGGATCACGCCTGGCCGAAACATGTAGCTCGCCTTGAACGGCAACCGCCGCAGCGCGTTCTCGGTGCGGCCCTTCACGCGGGCCCACATGATCGAGCCGCGCTCGCTGCTGTCGGTGCCGACGCCTGACACATAGACGAACGTCATCTGCGGATTCAGTCGCGCCAGCACCTCGGCGGCTGCCAACGTCAAGTCATGGGTGATGCGCGCGTACTGTGCTTCACTCATGCCTGCCGATGAGACGCCCACACAGAAGAAGCACGCGTCGAAACCGCTGAGGTCGGCTTCCACCGCGCTATAGTCCATCAGGTCCGGCACTCGCAGCTCGCGCAGCTTCGCGTGCGTGACGCCGCTTGCCGTGCGGCCGACTATCAGGACGCGCTCGACGTCGCTCGCCAGCAGGCACTCGCGCAGCACACCCTGGCCCACCATGCCGGTGGCGCCGAAAATCATTATGTTCATAGGCTTCACGGCGGGCACACTATATATGAGTGGGGGTCGCACCCGTGTCTGATGCCATTGCCTTTCACGCTTTTCCGCTCGCCGGCATCGATCCGATGACGGCGTCCACGGCGCGCGCTTTTCCGCGGCATACGCACGATCAGTACGGCATCGGTGTCATCGACGCCGGTGGCCATGCCTCGTGGAGCGGCCGCGGCCAGGTCGAAGCCGCGCCCGGTCACTTCATCAGCGTCAATCCCGGCGAAGTTCACGACGGCCGCGCGATTGGCGGCTGCCCGCGCACATGGCGCATTCTCTATCTCGAGCCAGCCGTGCTGGCGGAATTGCGGGCGGATGTCCTCGACGGCTCCTCGCCCTCGTTCACATTCGCCACGCCCGTGTTCGCCGATCGCGATCTGCATCGCCTGTTCGACGCCGCGTTCCGGCACAAGGCAGTTCAGGGTGACACGATGCCGTGCGAGACCGCAGTTCTGCGGCTGATCGCGAGGCTCGCCGCTCATTCGACTACGCGGCCGCGCAGGGACGAAGGCCCGACCGCCTGCATCCGTCGTGCGCGCGAGCGGATCGACGCCGATCCAGCGTCATCTCTGACGTTGATCGAGCTGGCAACGGAGGCGGGTCTGAGCCGCTATCAGCTCATCCGCGCTTTCGCGCGCGAGCTCGGCCTCACGCCGCATGCATATATCCTGCAGCGACGGATCGCACTGGCGCAGCGCCTCATTCGAGCGGGGTACGATCTCGCCGAGGTGGCAACCGAGGCGGGGTTCTGCGATCAGAGCCATCTCACCCGCTGGTTCGTACGACAGTTCGGCGTGACTCCGCGTCGCTACGCTACTCGCGCTGTCTGAGTCGAAAGGCCGCGACCTTGGCGCGATTGCCGCAGGCCGCGGCGCTGCAGAACATGCGTCGGTGCGCCTTGGTCCGATCGAGGAACCACAGAGTGCAATCCGCGCCGGCGCACGCCTTGACCAGTGCGGGGTCTTCCTGCGACACGAGCTGCGCGATCGCGACGGCGATCGGCGCCAGCAGCGCACTGGCATCAGCGATGCGTGAGCGATCGACGAGCGCCAGGCGACGCTTCACGACGACCAGCTCGCGCTCCCGGTCCTCCCGCGCCAGCAGCTTGTTCAGGGATTCGAGCTCTTCGCTGTAGTCACGCGCAGGGTTCGCGCGCCAGGCAGTCAGCCACCTTCGCGCCCATTCCCGCACATCCCGCGCTTCATGCGCGGCCGTATCGAGTGCCTTGCGGCTGAAACGCCGCCGCAAGGCTGCCGATTCGTCTTCGGTCAGGAGCCGGGCGCCGACCATCCATTCGAGCAGCGTGCGTCCGTCGACCAGGGTCTCGACCTGCTCCCCGCCCGGCGCGTAGGCGGTGTTGAGGAAGTCGACTGCCGGGTGACCGGCGACGAACAGCGGCTGTGGGGCGATGGTGTTCATGCGAGGCGGCTATTGTAACCATTTAAAAATGAATTTACAGGTGACAGCGCGGTAACCTATAAAACAACTGGTGAAAGGTTACAACAGAAGGAGCTTCCCGTGAAATACCTTGCTTTGCTCGCAGTCATGTTCCTCTGGACGCTGCCGGCCGGCGCGGCGCCGACCGTCCGGTATCACACCACGGCCATCGACGGCGTGAACGTCTTCTACCGCGAGGCGGGACCCGCAGACGCACCGGCCATCGTGCTGCTGCACGGCTTCCCGACCTCTTCCAACATGTTCCGCAATCTCATACCGGCGCTCGCCGATCGCTACCACGTCATCGCTCCGGACTATCCCGGCTTCGGCCACAGCGACATGCCGGAGCGCGCGAAATTCGAGTACAGCTTCGCCCACTTTGCCGCGATCACCGACACACTGCTGACGCGCCTCAACGTGCAGCGCTATGCGCTCTACGTGATGGACTATGGCGCGCCTGTCGGCTATCGACTCGCTATCAAGCATCCGGAGCGGGTCACGGCGCTCGTGATTCAGAACGGCAACGCTTACGAGGAAGGGCTGAAGGAGTTCTGGAAGCCCATCAAAGCCTACTGGGCGAGCGGTCAGTCGGCACAGCGCAACGCGCTGCGCGAGGGCACGACACTCGCAGCCACTCGCTCGCAGTACCTCGGTGGCGTCGCCGATCCCTCGCGCGTCGATCCGAGCGCATGGGTGCTCGACCAGTCGCTGCTGGATCGTCCCGGCAACGTCGAGATCCAGCTCGATCTCTTCTACGACTATCGCACCAACCTCGCGCTGTATCCGCAGTTCCAGCAGTTCTTCCGCGAGCGTCAGCCGCCGGCGCTGATCGTGTGGGGTAAGAACGACGTGATCTTTCCGGCCGAGGGCGCGCGCGCCTACCTGAAGGATCTGCCGCATGCGCAGCTGCACCTGCTCGACACCGGCCACTTCGCGCTCGAGGACCAGGGCGACGAGATCGCGCGGCTCATCGGCGATTTCCTCGCTCGAGCGCTGCCGCGCAGCTGATGCACTTTTGTCCAAGACGAGCTTCGTCGCGGGACACACACTTTGCCGCATGCGCGCTATCCGCCGCTGTGGTGAAGAAGATCTCGCGACGATGCTCGCTATCGTCAACGCTGCTGCCGAAGCGTATCGCGGGGTGATCCCCGCGGATCGCTGGCACGAGCCGTACATGTCCGAGGCGGAGCTGCGCGAGGAGATTACGGCGGGCGTGGAGTTCTGGGGACTCGAAACCGGGGACGGGCTAGCGGGCGTGATGGGAGTGCAGCCGGTGCGTGACGTCGACCTGATCCGTCATGCGTACGTCAGACCGGATCAGCAGCGTCACGGCGTCGGCGCGGAGCTGATCGAACACCTGCGTCGCCACAGCACCCGACGCATGCTGGTCGGCACGTGGGCGGCAGCGACCTGGGCGATCACCTTCTACGAGCGGCACGGATTCGTCCTCGTCGCGCCAGAGCGCGCCGCCGCTTTGTTGCGCGCGTACTGGACGATCCCCGAGCGCCAGATCGAGACTTCCGTGGTGCTCGCGCACCCGCCGGTTTGACCGGCTCGTCCCGGCCGTCAGCATCGACATCGCGGACGCGGGCCGGCGCCGCTGACCGTTCCGCTGCGTGAGGAAACGTTAACGCACCGGCGCTAACGCTAAATAACCCGTAATTCTCTCGGCTCGCCGTGGCGGACCTTGTACCATCTCGCCGCTCGCGACCGAGCATTTCGCACAACGGGGCCCGAGGTCTTATGAGCGTCAGCGGCGGATTCGGAACGATCGCATCGTGCGGGCTGCTCGGCATCCTGCTGGCCGGCTGCGCGCCGAAGGAAGCATCGGTCGCAGCGCAGTCCGGGCAAGCCGCCACGCCGCCGCCCGCGCCCGCGTCGCCGCTGAAGCCGATCGCCGGCATGCAAGACGTGATGGCGACCATGATCGATCCGGCCGCCGACTTCCTGTGGGAGTCGGTCAGCACCACCGTGACGCGTGGCAAAACCGTAGAGAAGCAGCCGCGCACGGACGCGGAGTGGGCGGAGGTGCGCCGCCAGGCGATCATCCTGACCGAAGGCGCGAACCTCATCATGATGGACGGGCGCCACGTCGTGAAGGAAGGCGCGAAGCTGGAAGACCACGGCACGCCGGGTAACCTGACGGCGCAGGAATCCGAGCAGGAGATCGCGGAAAACCGCGCAGCGTTCCTCGCATTTTCCACAGCGCTGCGCGACGTGGGCGTCCAGATGCTCGCCGCCGCCGACAGCCGCAATCCGCAGGGCCTGGTCGATGCGGGCGATACCCTCGACCAGGTGTGCGAGAGTTGCCACCTGAAGTTCTGGTATCCGGGCCAGAACATCCCGCAGTTCCCGGATCAGGCGCCGGAAGTGGACGCTCCGGCTGCGAAGTAGCGTTCGCGCGCAGCGATCTGTCGCCGCACCAGCAGCACTGCGACGCAAGCAATCAACAGCGCGGCAGCAATCCACACGAAGAAGCCAGCTGCGCCGCTCAGCGTCAGCAGTACTCCACCGCCGAGCGCCGCGGCGATGCCGCCGGTGCGACCGGCGCCGAGCGAAAAGCCGACGCCTGAGGTGCGGCACTCCGTAGGAAAGACATGCGCTGCCAGCGCATACAAGCCGACCTGCACTGCGTTGATTGCGATACCGGCGATGGCGATGCCGCTCATCAGCGTCGGTAATCCAGCTGCGGTGTTGCCATCGCTCAGCGAAGTCGCAGCGAACCACGCAAGCGCGGCGAGCGTGACTGCACCGGCGAACGCGGCTACACCAAGCGGGCGCCGCGATCCGACGCGCGCGAGCAGCCATGAGATTGCGATCACGCCGCCGATGCCGGCGAGATTGAACACCAGCGCGCCCCGAACTGCAGTGACCACTTGGAAGCCCAGCGAGGTCAATACGAGCGGCGCCCAGCTGAAGAAGGCATACACCGCATACATGTTCATCAGAAATGCGAGAGACACGATCGCCGTGTCCCAGCGCAGTTGCGGTGAGAACAGTGCACGGATCCCTGACGCGGTCGGACGAGGTTCCTCGCCGAGCACGAACGTGTCGCTTGCCGAGTAGCGGCCGCCCGGATCGATGCGCGCGAGCAAGCGCGCCAGCGACTCGCGCGCCTGCGGCCGTGTCGCGAGAAACCGCGGCGATTCCGGCAGGATGAAATACATGACCGCTGCTGCCAGTAGCGGCAGCGCTCCGCCGACGACGAACACGCTGCGCCAGCCGTACGCAGGTATCAGTTCGGCGGCGAGCATGGCGCCGAGCATGCCGCCGACAGGCACGCCGACCTGGATGGCGCCGATCATCTGCGGGCGCAGCTTGCGCGGCGAAAACTCCGCGATGAGCGCGGTCGCCGCCGTCAACGCGCCGCCAAGCCCGATGCCGGTGATGAATCGCCACACTGCAAGTGTCGCGACGCTGGTCGCCGTCGCGCAAAGCAGCGATGCAGCTCCGAACAGCGCAGTGCTGAGCACCAGCGTGCGACGTCGACCCCAACGATCGCCGAGCGCGCCAATGCCGGTCGCACCGAGCGCCATGCCGACGAGCGAAGCGGCCAGCGCCGGCCCCAGTGCAGCACGCTCGACCTGCAGACCGCCGACGAGCGAGGGCGCTACGAAACCGACGGCCTGAATATCGAAGCCGTCGAGGACCAGGGTCGAAGCCGCGCACAGCAGGACGACGAGCGCAGGACCGTGCAGCTGCGCTGCCTCGATTACCCGATCGACGTCGACAGTCGCGCTGGATTGCATGCGGTGCTCCCTTGCAGTTGATCCGAGTCATACGCCGGTGAACGTGAGCGGTGACGTGAGCAAACGTCGCACACGTTGCAATGTCACTTGTGCCCGGCAGCGGCGTAATCGTGAGCATGGGAATTGTATCTACAGCTTTATTGGCTGTCGGTGATAGCCGTGTCCGCTTGTTGCTTGCATCATCGCGCCCGATGGACGCGACCGGCGATCGGCTGACCTCATTGATGGAACGTTATGCGCGCGGCGAAGACCGCGTCTTCGAGCAGCTGTACGGTCTGCTCGCGCCGCGGCTGCATCGGTTCTGCATGCGGCTCGCGCCGAGCGTCGCGGAAGCCGACGACTGCTTCCAGGAAACTTTTCTGAAACTGCACCGGGCCCGTGCGACCTACGTCACCGGCGCCAATCCCTTGCATTGGGCGTTCGCTATCGCGCGTTCGGTGTATCTGAGCCGCCTGCGTTACTGGCGTCGCCGGCCGGAGCATCTCGGCGCGACTCGCGACGTCGCCGAAGCGGGCGAATTGCAGACTCACGACGCGACGCCGGAATCGGAAGTCTCCGCGCAGCACTTGCACGATACGCTCGCTTCCGAGCTGAGCCGGATGTCCGAGAAGAATCGCATCGCCTACGTCCTGCTCAAGGAAGAGCATCTGAGTGCGCGCGAAGCCGCAGCCGTGCTCGGCACGACAGTAGAGGTGGTCAAGCAGCGTGCGCATCGCGCCTACCAGAGTCTCAGGGCCGCGCTGAATACAGCCGGCTGGAGCGAGTATGGCAACCCCGTCTGAGCGTCTTTATCCGCGCATCCGCGCGGCTGTCGAAGCCACACCGACCTCGACGACGCGGACGCGCACTCGAATCCTTGCCGCACTCGCGGTCGTGCCGGCGCTCACCGCAGCAGTCGTGCTGATCGCTTCCGAAGTCGTCTACCGGCAGCCGGCCGCCGGTCTGCATGTAGACGTGCCGTCGCGGGTCGCGATGCTGACTATCGTCGGCTTGCTGGCCGCTCTGGCGGTGGCGTCGACGATATTTGCTTTGTGGCAGGGGCGTGACGGCCTGGGTATCGGCTCGGTCTCGCTCATGTCGATCGCGACGCTCGTCGTTCCCGTTTATGCCGCGCTGACAGTCGTGCAACCGCTGCACTCGGGCGCTGCGGACAACGTTGCTCTGACCGGAGTAACGATTTCGCCGTGGGGATTGCGCTGCCTGTTCGTCGCGACCGTCGTGAGCGTACCCGCGCTTGCAATTCTCGGAGCGGCGCTGCGTAGAGCAGCGGCGGTTTCGAGCGGACTGCGCGGCGCGGCGCTCGGCGCCGCGGCGGGTGCGTGGGGCGGCTTCGCGGTCTTCGTCTTTTGTCCATCCGGGAATCTGCAGCATCTGCTCGTCGGTCACGTGCTGCCGATGGCGGTTTTTACAGCGATCGGTGCGCTCGCGCTGACCAGAACGCTGCGGCCCTGAGCGTGCCGGGCCGCTATACTGCGGCACCAAGAACAAGATCCTGGAGCGATCCCCCAATGCGCGCAACGACCGCGACGGCCTTTTGTGTGGCCGTCATCTCCCTGACTGTCTTGCCGACGTACGCAGCGGAATGGACCGGCAAGGGCGAAGCCGGACTGGTCGTCGCCAGCGGCAACACTGAAACGACGACTGCGAATGCCAAGCTCGACCTTGCGACCGAGATCGAGAAGTGGAAGCACCACTTTGGCGGCGCCGCGTTGTACTCATCTTCGGATGAGGAAGGTGTAACTGCGCGGCGCTACGAAGCATTCGAGCAGACCGACTACAATTTCAGTCCGCGCAACTTCTGGTTCGGCGCGGCGCGCTACGAGAACGACGAGTTCAGCGGCTTCGAATACCAGGCCACGATCTCGAGCGGCATCGGCCACAAGTTCATCGACACCGACATCACCAGGTTCACCGGCACCGCGGGCGTCGGTTACAAGTTCTTCGAGACGCAGGACGTGTTCGACGAAGTGACGGGCGTGCTGATCGAGCCCGGCGAGAGCGACAGCGAAGTGGTGTTCCGCGGCACGCTCGACTACGACCACAAGTTCACCGAGACGACCTCGCTGCTCGACAAGTTCGTCGTGGAAGCAGGCGCGGACAACACTTTCGTGCAGAACGAGCTGGCGCTGCAGGTGAAGATGACCGACGTGCTGGCGCTCGCTGTCGGTTACTCGGTGCGTCACAACACCGATCCGCCGGAAGGCTTCAAGAAAACGGATACGCTGACGACGATCAACCTGGTTTACGAGATCATGTAGGTCGGGCTTCAGCCCGACTTTGCATCTCCAGCAGCGAGATGACCTCGCGGACGGAGGATGGGGTACGTTCTTCCGACCGCGTCGCAATGGCGCTTACCATTTGGTCTTCGAGATCCTGGAGCCCGATAGCGCGACGGACGATCTAAGCTTCAGACTGGTCGTCAAAGGCGGAGGCTGGAAGTGAGCCTCGCGGCACATCGTTATGGTGGGGAACACGAGAGGTCGGAATGATCGGAGAGGTCCTCGCAGAGGTCGCTGGTGGCGCGCTGAGGTTCATCGGCCGCCTCTTTCTCGAGGTCGTCTACGAGTTCCTGATCAAGGGTGCCGGTTACCTCTTGTGTCGCGCCTTCGGCGGCAGAAAGGTGGATCCCGATGGCGGAGTCGTCTTAGTTGCGGGGCTGGCGTTTTGGCTTGCGGCTGGAGTGGGAATCTATTTCGTCACACGTCAGTGGTAGCTCGCTCTCTCTTCAATTCCTTCACGATCGCATCGAGGAGCACTCCGCCCGAGCCCTGGCTCAGCTCCCAGAACATCACTCCGCCGAGCGCGTGCTTGCGCACGCTGCGGATTCCCGGCCTTCAGCGAGCGCAGGGACTGCAGGTGATCGGGGACACCCGGATGCGGCAACACGGCTTTGCCCTCAGTGTCGATCCGCGCGAACGCATAGTTGATGTGCGTGAGCTTCTTCGCGGGGATGCCGGGCGGCGTTTGCCAGCCGGTGACATAAGCCACGACACGCTGCGCGCCCAGCGCTGCAGGTATAGAGGTGAGCAGAGCGCCGTCAGTAGTGCGACGCGTAGTGTGGACGCAAGAGACATGGCGAAATGCTATCGTACCCGCCCGGCGAGACAACGACTCCAAGGGAGACCCAGATGTCTATCCGACCTGCTCAGCCCCAGTCCATCGGCGGCGTGCTGGACACCACGTTCCAGCTCTATAAGGCATCGGTGGTCAAGATGATCCCGCTGTCGGTGCTGATGTCGGTCGCCGAAGCCCCGACCTCGGTCTTCTTCTTCACTCAGGGCGGCGCCGCCACTTCGACAAATCCGTACGCAGTCCTCGAGCTGATGGGCAGCCCGACCTTCCTGCTCGTGGCATTCGTGCAGCTGATTCTCACGACGTGGGTGATGTCCGCCGGCTACCTGAAGGTCGGCGCCATCGGCGCTGGCGGCGATCTCGGGATCGGCGCAGCGCTGCAGAAGGCCCTGACGCGCTTGCCCTCGCTCGTCGTCATGATCATCGTGGTCTTCATCGCACTGATCATCGCGCTCATCCTGCTGATCGTCCCGTTCTTCATCCTGACGGTCAGTCTGGCGCTGTGCTACACCCTCGTCATGCTC
Organism: Steroidobacteraceae bacterium; assembly: GCA_044866955.1. Taxonomy (GTDB): domain Bacteria; phylum Pseudomonadota; class Gammaproteobacteria; order Steroidobacterales; family Steroidobacteraceae; genus Steroidobacter. Next base: position 3,827 of record JBIOUH010000058.1, on the reverse strand, counting down.
GAGGACCGCGGACCGATCGAAGCCCTGTCCGAAAGCCATCGCCTGGTATGGGGCAACTGGTGGCGCACCGCCGCGATCCTCACGGTCGGTTTCATCATCATCTTCGTGATTTCCATGGTTGCGGGTGTGATCACCGGCGTGCTCACGCCGCTGCTGGTGCTGGGCGGCGGCGCTGCGTATGTGCTGCTGCTGAGCACGATCGTCGGCTGGGTAGTCGGCGTGGGGATGAACGTACTGCTCGCGCCGTTCTACATTGCCCTGCCGATCTCGGTTTACTGGGACCTGAAGTTGCGCAAGGACGGCGGCGATCTCGCTGCCCGCGTCGGTGCGCTCAACCCCGCGTAGTTCGTGCGCTCGATCGTCCTTCTCCTCCTGCTGGCAATTGCGCCGGCCGCCTGGTGCCAGACGGCTGGTGAGGCCGCGCGTTCCGCGGTAGATCTCATCGACGACTGCAGCGACTCGGCGACCGAGGATACGATCGGCCTCACTGATCTCGAGAGCGCATGCCCGGGCCTGACGAGCGCGCTCGAGGATTCCGGATATCTGCCGCTGCTGTCGACCTCCGAGCGCGCCGCGCTGGACGTTTTCGATCTCTCGGACCTGCTGCTGGTCGACGACTGGTACCAGCAGCAGGAAGCGCGAGACGTCGATGTCGGCACGCTCGGTCCGATCCTCGATTCGCTGCGCGCCGAGGAGCCGGAGCGTGCGCCGGGCTTGCTCGATCGGCTGCAGCGTTGGCTGCGCTCGCTGTTCGGGCGGCAGCAGACTGATCCGGACAACTGGCTGTCGCGCTGGCTCGACGAGCTGGATGTTTCCGACACGGTGGTGCGCGCGATCCTTCTGGTCGCGATCGCGGTGCTGCTCGTGATGGCGATCGGTGTCATCTACAACGAGCTCCGGGCGGCCGGCCTGCTGCGCCGACGGCCTGTCGTGCAGGACGATGCGGTCAATGCCGCCACTTCAGCGTCGGCAGATGCAACGGAGCTCGGCGCGCTTTCTGCAGAGCGCAAGGCGTCGATGCTGCTGCGCATGCTCGTAGCAACGCTCGTCCGCAGCGGACGGCTGCGCACGGAACGCGGACTCACGTATCGCGAGCTCTCCGCGCGTGCGACCTTCGACGATGCGCAGCAGCGCGAAAGCTTCCGGCGTGTCGCCTCGCTGGCCGAGCGCACGGTGTACGGCGGTCGCGAGATCGCCGCCGAGGAAGTCGAGCCCGTCGTCGAGCTCGCGCGCGCGCTCGACGCACAACTGCGCGGAGCCTCTGCATGAAGGACCGCTTGCTCACGCTGATGCTGGCGCTCGGCGCATTCGCGGCCTTCTACGTGTTGCTGGCGCCGAAACCCGATGTGCCGCAGGAGCGGGTCACGCGCCCGCTCAGCACCGAAGCAGGCCCGAACGGCTACCTCGGCATGCTGCGCTGGCTGGAGGCGGAACGGATTCCGGTCGTCTCGCTGCGCGAGCGCTATGGGAGCCTGGCGCAGGCGACGCCGGGCACGCCGACCGGCAATCTGCTGATCGCGACGACGCCGCAGGTCTATCCTCTGCGCAACTCGGAATCGCAGCCACTGCGGAAGTGGATCGAATCGGGCAACACCTTGCTCGTGCTCGCCGGCCTGTCGGATACGCCGGAATGGTCGATGGACGAAGGCATCGACCGGGAATTCCCTGATCACATGCGCGCGATGACGAGCCTGACGTTCACGCAGATGGCGCCGGCTGCGTCAGCGCAGAAAGAGAAGGAGGACGCCAAGGCCGGCGCCAAAGACGACGAGCAGGATGCGGCTACAGACGACCCGCTACTCGCGGTGGTGCGTCTGAGCGAGCCGGAGCGGACCGAGTCGGCGCCCAACGGCACGCACCCGCTGCTGCGTGGCGTGCAGTCGATCCTTGCCGTTTCCGAGTATCCAGCGTCACGCTGGCAGGCCACATCGGAGCGCTCAGTCGTGCTGGAGCTCGCGAGCAATCACGAGAGCGGCGTGCCCGCGCTGTGGCTGCTGCCGTACGGTGACGGCCAGGTCATCGTGAGTGCATACGGCAGCGTGTTCACCAACAAGGTCATCGGCGAGCGCGACAACGCGCGCCTGCTCGCGAATATCGCGCGCTGGTCGCTCGGCGAGAAAGGCCGCGTCATCATCGATGACGCGCACCAGGGCCTGGTCTCGTTCTACGACCCCGACAAGTTCTTCGGCGACTCGCGCCTGCATCGCTCGTTGTGGTGGCTGTTCGCATTGTGGCTGGTGTTCGTGCTCGGGCCGCGGCGCCTGCGAGGTACGAGGCGCGCGTGGAATCCGCTGGACGTGACCAGCTTCGTGCGCGCCACCGGCGGCTTCATGGCGCGCGTCCTGCGGCCCGCCGCCGCCGGGCAGCGCCTGTTCGCGAACTTCTTCAACGAGATCCGCGGCCGGGCCGGCCTGGCGCTCGACGGCGCGCCGCTGTGGGAATGGCTCAGCGGACAGTCGACGATTCCACCTGCCGATCTCGACCGCCTGCAGGAGCTGCATCGCCGCGCAGCCGAGCGTCGCCGCATCGATCTCGTCGAACTGCACAATCTGATCGCGCGCATTCGCGCACAGCTGGAGACTCCCGCACGATGAACGCTCTGGAATCGTTCGAACAAAAACTACAGCAGGACCTCGGCGCCGTCGTGATCGGCATGGAGCCGGTGATCCGCGCACTCGCGATCGCGGTCGTCGCGCGCGGCCACGTGCTGTTGCAAGGCGCGCCGGGACTGGGCAAGACGTTGCTGAGCAAGTCGCTGGCCGGTGCGCTGGGCGGCGTGTTCAAGCGCGTGCAAGGCACCGCCGACCTGATGCCGTCCGACATCACCGGCGTGCACGTTTTCGACTCGGAGCGGCGCGACTTCGTGTTCCGTCCGGGCCCGGTGTTCGCGGACGTGCTGCTGGTCGACGAGATCAACCGCACCGGCCCGAAGACGCAGTCGGCGCTGCTCGAAGCGATGGAAGAGCGTCAGGTCACGATCGACCGGCAGAACTATCGCCTGCCGGACAAATTCCTGGTCATCGCCACGCAGAATCCGCGCGAGTTCGAGGGCACGTATCCGCTGCCGGAATCGCAGCTCGACCGGTTCATGCTGCGCATCGATCTCGCGCACCCGGCGCGTAACCACGAACTGCAGATTCTCGCGAAATACGGCAACGCCGACGCGCATGCGGTCGCACACGAGCCGGAGGCTGCAAGTGCTGCGGTGACCGCGGCGCAGGCGGCTGTCGAAAGCGTGCACGTGGCGCCGGAGCTCAGCGCATATGTCGTCGATATCGCAGCCGCATCCCGCCGGCACGCGCACGTGACGCTTGGGCTCTCGACTCGCGGTGTGCTCGCGCTCCTGCGTGCGGCGCGCATCGACGCGGGCATGCGCGGCGCCGAGTTCGTCACACCCGATGACGTCAAGGCCGTCGCGCCGCTGGTCATTCCGCATCGGCTGGTGCTGGCGCCGGAAGCCGTGCTCGAAGGCATCGCCGCGCGCACGATCACGCAGCAGCTGCTCGATCAGACGCCGGTGCCGCGGTAGCAACGCATGAGCCTGCGCCAGAACGCGCTTGCCCTGGTGGTGCTGACCGTGCTGATGGCCATCATGGGCGACTGGAGCGGCGATCCGGATCTCGCGCGCCTGTGGTACTTCGCGCTTGCAGTGCTGCTGCTCGGTCTTGCGTATGAAGGCTGGGTCATGCTGCGCACAGGGCTCGGGGTCTCGCTCAGCTCGCCGAAGCCGCGGTGGATTCTCGGCCGACCGGCGACGTTGCAGATCACCTTCACGCATCGGCTGGCCCGTGCGCTGACTCTCGAGATTGCGACCGATCCACCGGCGG
>JBIOUH010000057.1:0-11770 GCA_044866955.1 Steroidobacteraceae bacterium | reverse complement strand
AAGGCCCCGATTTTCAGGGCCTTTTTCGCTTCAGCGGCCCGGAAATTGCGTGGGTTTCCGCAGGCTTGCAAGGAAGCCGTTGCGCCCAGGGCCGCGACGGCACGGAAGGGACGGAAAAAATGGGCCTCGGGCCCATTTTTTGTGCCCATGAATTTTGGGCGGTCGGGGGCAAGACGTAGCCGGAGGTGACCGATGCTGAGAGACCAGCTGCGCGAGCTGCTCACGCCGGTCGTGGCCGGTCTGGGCTACCAGCTGTGGGAGCTCGAATACCTGCCCCAGTCCGGCGGCGGACTGTTACGGCTCTACATCGATTCCGCCGAGCGTTCGTCAGAAGGGGGCATCACCCTCGACGATTGCGAGCGCGTGAGCCACGTCGTCAGCGAAACGCTCGACGCCGCGGATCCGATTCCGAGCCACTACACGCTCGAGGTGTCGTCGCCGGGCCTGGATCGCGTGCTGCGCACGCGCGAGCACTTCGAGCGCTTCGCCGGCGAGCGGGTGCGGCTGGAAATGATGCAGCCGGTCGAAGGGCGCAAGAGGTTTGCCGGGCGGTTACTCGGCGTGGGCGAGCGGGACATCACGCTCGAGCTGGAGAACGGCAGGATCAGCCTGCCGATCGATGACATTCACAGGGCGCGACTCGCCCCGGACATGTGAGCAGTGCGATGAACAAAGAAATCCTGATGGTCGTGGACGCGGTCTCGAACGAGAAAGGCGTCGACAAGGAGATCATCTTCACGGCGCTGGAAGCCGCGCTCGCATCCGCCACGCGCAAGCGTCACGGCGAAGGCATCGACGTGCGCGTCGCCATCAATCGCAAGAGCGGCGACTACGACACGTGGCGCCGCTGGAAGGTGTTCGCGGACGACTCGACCGAGCTGGAGAATCCGGACTCCGAGCTGCGCCTCGAAGACGGGCTGGAGATCAACCCGGAAGCGCAGATCGGCGGCTACGTCGAAGTGCCGATGGAGTCGGTGGCGTTCGGCCGCATCGCGGCGCAGACCGCGAAGCAGGTCATCGTGCAGAAGGTGCGTGAGGCCGAGCGCGAGATGGTGGTGAACGAATACAAGGGCCGCATCGGCACGCTGGTGTCGGGCATCGTCAAGCGCGTCGACCGCAACGGCGTCTACGTCGATCTCGGCGGCAACGCCGAAGGCTTCGTGCCGCGCGATCAGATGATTCCGCGCGAGCCGGTGCGCTCGCAGGACCGCATCAAGGCGTACCTGCAGGACGTGCGCTCCGAGCAGCGCGGGCCGCAGCTGTTCCTGACGCGCACGGCGCCGGAGTTCCTGATCGAGCTGTTCAAGCTGGAAGTGCCGGAAGTCGGCCAGGGCCTGATCAACATCCTCGGCGCGGCGCGCGATCCGGGCGTGCGCGCCAAGATCGCGGTGAAGAGCAACGACAGCCGCATCGACCCGGTCGGCGCGTGCGTCGGCATGCGCGGCTCGCGCGTGCAGGCGGTGTCGAACGAGATCGCCGGTGAGCGTGTCGACATCATCCCGTACGACGAGAATGCGGCGCAGTTCGTCATCAACGCGATGGCGCCGGCGGAAGTCGTGTCGATCGTGGTGGACGAGGACTCGCACTCGATGGACATCGCGGTCACCGAGGAGAAGCTGTCGCAGGCGATCGGCCGCGGCGGCCAGAACATCCGGCTCGCCAGCGAGCTGACCGGCTGGGAGCTGAACGTCATGACGCAGCAGGCCGCCGAGGCGAAGAGCGAAGGCGAGCAGCGCAAGCTGATCGAGCAGTTCAAGACGCAGCTGGACGTGGACGAGGACGTGGCGCAGATCCTGGTGCAGGAAGGCTTCTCGACGATCGAGGAGATTGCCTACGTGCCGGCCTCTGAGCTGAACTCGATCGAGGAGTTCGACGAGGAGATCGTCAAGGAGCTGCGCAACCGCGCGCGCGACGTGCTGCTGACGCAGGCGATCGCGACCGAGGAGAAGATCGACGGCGCCGGGCCGTCCGAGGATCTGCTCGGAGTCGACGGCATGGACGAGGAACTGGCGTCGGTGCTCGCGAGCCGCGGCATCGTGACGCGCGAGGACCTCGCCGAGCAGGCGGTCGACGATCTGTTGGAAATCGACGGCGTGGATGCCGAGCGCGCGGGCGCGCTCATCATGGCGGCACGCAAGCATTGGTTCGATACCGCTGCAGGCCAGGCCTGAGCGGAGCGATCGGAGCGGGAGGATTCATGGCGGATGTCACAGTTAGTCAGTTTGCCGAGGTACTGAAGGTACCGGTCGAGCGTCTGCTGACGCAGCTTGACGAAGCTGGCATTCGCGTGTCCGGGGCCGATGACACCATCACGGACGACGCCAAGATGGAGCTGCTGACGTTCCTGCGGCGTGCGCACGGGCGCACGCAGGACTCGGCGTCCCCGCGCAAGATCACGTTGCAGCGCAAGTCGCAGGGCGAGCTCAAGGTCGCGTCTGCGCAGGGCCGCGCGCGCATGGTCAACGTCGAGGTGCGTAGCAAGAAGACGTACCTCAACCGCAGCGTGCTCGAAGAGCGCGCGCGCGTGCAGCAGGAAGAAGTCGACCGGCAGAAGCAGGAAGTCGAGCGCCAGAAGCAGGACGTCGATCGGACGAAGGACACTCAGGAAGAGGACCGGCTGAAGCAGCAGCGTCTCGAAGCTGAGCAGCGCGAGGCAGAAGCGCGGCAGCGCCTGCAGCTGGAGGAAGAAGCGAAGCGTCGCGCCGACGAGGAAGCGCGCGTGCTCGCCGAGGAAGAGGCGCGTCGCCAGGCCGAGGCCCGCGAGCGCCAGGAAGCCGAGCGCCGCCGCGAGCAGGAAACCGCCGCGAAGGCACGCGAGCCCGAGCGCGAGCCCGCCCGTACCCAGCGCGCGGAGCTGCACGTATCGAGCGACGCCAGTGCGCGCTTCAAGAAGAAGAAGCAGCACCAGGCTTCGAGGTCGCGCCGTCCGGTGCAGGTCAACGTCTCGACCCAGCATGGGTTCGAGCGTCCGGCTGCGCCCGTCAAGCGCGACGTGCAGATCGGCGAGACCGTCACGGTCGCCGAGCTGGCGCAGCGCATGGCCGTGAAGGCCAACGAAGTCATCAAGGTCATGATGAACATGGGCGTCATGGCGACGATCAACCAGCCGATCGACCAGGACACTGCGGTGCTCGTGGTCGAGGAGCTCGGCCACAGCGCCGTCGTCGTCAAGGAAAATGCGATCGAGGACGAGCTGCAGAGCACCGATACCTCGCACGCGCTCGAGTCGCGTCCGCCGGTCGTCACCGTCATGGGCCACGTCGACCACGGCAAGACTTCGCTGCTCGACTACATCCGCAGCACCAAGGTCGCTGCGGGCGAGGCGGGCGGAATCACGCAGCACATCGGCGCGTACCAGGTGAAGACGGCGAAGGGCGTGATCACCTTCCTCGATACGCCCGGCCACGCGGCGTTCACTGCCATGCGCGCCCGCGGCGCGCAGGTGACGGACATCGTGGTGCTGGTGGTGGCGGCGGATGACAGCGTCATGCCGCAAACCGTCGAGGCGATCGAGCACGCGCGCGCGGCCGAAGTGCCGATCGTCGTCGCGATCACCAAGATCGACAAAGGCGATGCCGACCCGGAGAAGGTCCGCAACGACCTCGCCAAGCACAACGTGCTCCCGGAAGCGTGGGGCGGCGATACGCTGTTCGTGAATGTGTCCGCCCGCACGGGCCAGGGCATCGACGAGCTGCTCGACACGATCCTGCTGCAGGCGGATGTGCTCGAGCTGAAAGCGGCGCGCGACGGCCTGGCTGCCGGCGTCGTGATCGAGTCCAGCATGGAGAAGGGCCGCGGCGCTGTGGCCACCGTGCTGGTGAAGCGCGGCACGCTGAAGCCGGGCGATCAGATCATCGCCGGCCAGGAATATGGCCGCGTCCGCGCGATGTTCGACGAAAGCGGCCAGCCGGTGACGGAAGCGGGTCCTTCGATGCCGGTCGTGGTGCTCGGCCTGTCGGCCGCGCCGAACGCCGGCGACGAGTTGCTCGTCGTCGAGAGCGAGCGCAAGGCGCGCGAAGTCGCGCTGTATCGCCAGGGCAAGTTCCGCGATACCAAGCTCGCGAGGCAGGGCCCGACGAAGCTGGAGGACATGCTGTCGCAGATGGGCGATGGCAAGGTTGCCACCGTGCAGGTGGTCATCAAGGCGGACGTGCAGGGTAGCGCCGAGGCGCTGCGCGACGCGCTGTCGAAGCTGTCGACCGACGAGGTCGCGGTCAAGGTCGTCTCGAGCGGCGTCGGTGGCATCACCGAGTCCGACGTCACGCTGGCGATGGCGTCGAATGCCCGGATCATCGGCTTCAACGTGCGTGCCGACGGCTCGGCGCGCACGATGATCAAAGAGTCCGGCACCGACGTGCGCTACTACAGCATCATTTACGAAGCGATCGACGACGTGAAGCAGATGCTGTCGGGCATGCTCGCGCCGGAGGTCAAGGAGCAGATCGTCGGCCTGGCGCAGGTGCGCGAGGTGTTCCGCTCCAGCAAGTTCGGCACCGTGGCGGGCTGCATCGTTGCGGACGGCTACGTCCGCCGCAACAACCCGATCCGCGTGCTGCGCGACAACGTCGTGATCTTCGAGGGCGGCCTCGAATCGCTGCGTCGCTTCAAGGACGACGTCAATGAAGTGCGCGCCGGCACCGAGTGCGGTATCGGCGTGAAGAACTACAACGACGTGCGCGTCGGCGACCAGATCGAGTGCTATTCACGCGTCGAAGTGGCGAGAACGGTGGCGTGACCAGCAAAGGCTTTCCGCGCGCCAAGCGCATCGCGCAGCAGATCCAGCAGACGTTGAGCGAGCTGATCCGGCGCGAGCTGCGCGATCCGCGCCTCGGCATGGTCACGATCACGGAAGTGCGCGTGGCGAGCGATCTCGGCTCGGCGAAGGTGTATTTCTCGGTGCTCGGCGCTGAGCGGCAGCAGGCGCACGAGATCCTCGAGGCGGCGGCGCCGCTACTGCGCGGTCCGCTCGGCCGGGCGCTCGGCATCCGCCACAGCCCCGAGCTGCGTTTCGTACAGGACGAGCTGATCGAGAACGGCGCACGCCTGTCGGCCCTGATCACGAAGGCGGTCAAGGACGACGCCGAGCGTCACGTCGACGACGAAGAAGGAGAAAGCGGTTAGCTGTTGGCGGTTAGCGGTTAGTGCAGCAAAGAGCAGAGGTGGACTCTGCGGCATCTCACCAACCGCCAACCGCTAACCGCCAACCGCTTCTGCTCGATGTCGAAACCGCCTCGTTTCTATCGAGACATCTCGGGCATCCTGCTGCTCGACAAGGCGCTCGGCGTTTCCTCGAACGCGGCGCTCCAGCAGGTTCGCGCACTGTTCAACGCTGCGAAGGCCGGCCATGCCGGCAGTCTCGATCCACTTGCGTCCGGCCTGCTGCCGGTCTGTTTCGGGCAGGCCACCAAGGTTTGCGGTCGGTTGCTGAATTCCGGAAAGACGTACCGGGTGCTCGTGCAGCTCGGCGCGCGCACAGAGTCGGGCGATGGCGAGACTGAGGTGATCGAGCGCGTCGCAGTGCCGCCGCTCGACGAACGCGCCGTCGATGCGGTACTGGCGGCGTTCGTCGGCGAGCAGGACCAGATTCCACCGATGCACTCGGCGCTGAAGTTCGAAGGCAAGCGCCTGTACGAGCTGGCGCGCCGCGGGGAATCGGTCGAGCGCGAGCCGCGCCGGATCGCCATCCATCGCATGGCGCGCGTGCGGTTCGAGCGGGACGAGCTCGAGTTCGACGTCTACTGCTCCAAGGGCACCTATATCCGGACCCTGGCCGCCGACATCGCCGACCGGCTGGGCACGCTCGGGTATGTCCGCGGCTTGCGCCGCCTGTCGCTCGATCCATTCGGCGATCTGCCCATGTACACGCTCGAGCAGCTCGCGGGGCTTCTGCCTGCGGCCCGGGATGCGCTGCTGCTGCCGCCCGACCGGGTCTTCCTGGAGCTGCCGCGAGTCGATCTGGGAGCCGCCGCCGTGGACTCACTGCTGCAGGGAAGGACGGTCGTCGCCCCACATCCGGGAACATCCGGCGAGTTGCGGGCCTACGACGCCCAAGGCGGCTTCCTCGGGATCGTGGTGGGTGCGGGCGAGGGTCGGGTGCGCCCGGTCAGGCTGTTCGTCAACGTCGAGGCCGGCGCGCGCGCAGGCCTGGGGCCCGTGGTCTAATTGCCGGCTTTTGCTTGAGATTATCGGCTGCGCGAGTACAATGCGCGGCTCGCAAAACGGCACACACGACCCGGGCTAGTCCCCGAGGATAGGGCAGATGTCATTGTCGACCGACCAGAAGGGCGGAATCGTCCAGCAGTATCGTCGCAACGCGACCGACACGGGCTCGCCGGAGGTGCAGATCGCACTGCTCTCGGCGCGCATCAACGAGCTCGGCGAGCACTTCACCGCTCACAAGCGCGATCACGCTTCGCGCCGCGGGCTCCTCAAGATGGTGAACCAGCGCCGCAAGCTTCTCGACTACCTCAAGAGCACTGCACCGGAGCGCTACCAGGACGTGGTCGCGCGCCTGGGTCTGCGGCGCTGAGCCAGGTCGGAATCCCCGCTGGCTCTTAGCGGGCCGTGGCAACCCTTTCTTCTCCCACTCCGCCCGGTGAGTCATCCGCCGCTTCGGCACCACCGGGACAGGTAAGCATCGTGAGCTCCATCAAGAAAACGTTTTCCTACGGTTCGAACCAGGTCACCCTCGAGACGGGCGAAATCGCGCGCCAGGCCGACGGCGCCGTCGTCGTGTCCATGGGCGATACCGTCGTGCTCGTCACCGCCGTCGCTCGCAAGGACGCCGATCCGAACAAGGACTTCTTTCCGCTGACCGTCAACTACGTCGAGAAGACCTATGCCGCGGGCCGCATCCCCGGCGGCTTCTTCAAGCGCGAGGGCCGGCCGTCCGAGAAAGAGACCCTGACCTCGCGGCTGATCGACCGGCCGATCCGGCCGCTGTTCCCCGAAGGCTTCTTCAACGAAGTGCAGGTCGTCGCGACGGTGCTCTCGCTCAATCCCGACGTCGACTCGGACATCCCGGCGATGCTGGGTGCGTCGGCGGCGCTGATGCTGTCCGGCGTGCCGTTCCGCGGCCCGATCGGCGCAGCGAAGGTCGGCTACAAGGACGGCGAGTACATCCTCAATCCCACGGCCACGCAGCTCAAGGAGTCGAAGCTGGAGCTGGTCGTCGCCGGCACGCGCGATGGCGTGCTGATGGTGGAGTCCCAGGCGGACAGCCTGCCCGAAGACGTGATGCTCGGCGCGGTGACGTTCGGTCACCAGCAGATGCAGAAGGCGATCCAGGCGATCAACGAGCTCAAGGCCGAGGCCGGCAAGTCCGCGTGGACGTGGCAGCCCGCGCCGGCGAATGCGCAGCTCGACGCCGCGCTCGCGGCCAACGCCGAAGCGGCGTTATCGGACGCGTACAAGATCACCGACAAGCTTGCGCGTCGCGACCGCATTCAGAAGATCAAGGAAGCAGCGCTCGCGGCGCTCGCCAGCGGCGAGTCGCCGCAGTTCGATCCCGACCACGTGGCGACCGAATTCGCCAACCTGGAATATCGCATCGTCCGGCGGCGCATCCTGGCCGGCGAGCCCCGCATCGACGGCCGCGACATGAAGACGGTGCGTCCGATCTCGATCCGCACCGGGGCGCTGCCGCGCACGCACGGCTCAGCGCTGTTCACGCGCGGCGAGACGCAGGCGCTGGTCGTGACGACCCTCGGCACGGGCCGCGACGCACAGATCATCGATGCGCTGAGCGGCGAGCGTAAAGAGCCGTTCATGCTCCACTACAACTTTCCTCCGTTCAGCGTCGGCGAGACCGGCATGATGGGCTCGCCCAAGCGCCGCGAGATCGGCCACGGCAACCTCGCACGCCGCGGCATCTCCGCCGTCATGCCCGACATGTCCACCTTCCCGTACGTCATCCGCGTGGTCTCGGAAATCCTCGAGTCGAACGGCTCGAGCTCGATGGCGAGTGTCTGCGGCACCAGTCTGGCGCTGATGGACGCGGGCGTGCCGATCAAGGGCGCTGTCGCCGGCGTGGCGATGGGCCTGGTGAAGGAGGGCGACCGCTTCCAGGTGCTCACCGACATCCTCGGCGACGAAGATCATCTCGGCGACATGGACTTCAAGGTCGCGGGCACACGCTCCGGCGTCACCGCGCTGCAGATGGATCTGAAGATCGACAGCATCACGCGCGAGATCATGCAGGTCGCGCTCGACCAGGCAAAGGCGGGCCGACTGCACATCCTCGGCGAGATGGACAAGGTGCTGGCCGAGCCGCGCGCCAAGATGTCCGAGTGGGCGCCCTCGATCATCACGATCAAGATCGACCCGGAGAAGATCCGCGAGGTCATCGGCAAGGGCGGCGCGGTCATCCGCGCGATTACCGAGGAGACCGGCACCACGATCGACATCGAGAACGACGGCACCGTGAAGATCGCCTCGGTGGACGGCGTCTCGGGCCGCGAAGCGCAACGGCGCATCGAGCTGATCACGGCCGAGGTCGAAGTCGGCCACATCTACGAGGGCAAGGTCGCGCGCCTGATGGACTTCGGTGCGTTCGTGACCATCCTGCCGGGCAAGGACGGCCTGGTGCACATCTCGCAGATCTCCGACGAGCGCGTCGAGCGCGTGAGCGACAAGCTCAAGGAAGGGGACGTGATCCGCGTGAAGGTGCTGGAAGTCGACCGCCAGGGCCGCATCCGCCTCAGCATGCGCAACGTCGACGCGGCCTGAGCGTAGAGTCGGGCTGAAGCCCGACCTACATCAGGTCCGGCGCTCGCTGTCGGTGCTGTCTTCGCGCTTGGCGCCGCCGCACATCGCCTTGAAGATGTCGTCCTGCACCAAGCGCCAGCGCTCGATGTTCTTCTGCGTCAGCGAGCTGATCGCGTCGTAGGCGTCGCTGCCCATCGAGCTGCGCAGGTGCTCGCGGATCTGCTGTTGCTGAGTCGACAGCATCTTCAGGCTCTGCTCCAGGTAGCTGCCCACCACGTTCTGCATGGCGCCGCCGTACGAGCGGATCACCTGCGACAGGAAGTCCTGGCTCATCAGCGGCTCGCCGGCGTGCTCCTGCTCGGCGATCACCTGCAACAGGATCGAGCGGGTGATGTCTTCCTGGGATTTCTTGTCGACGACGAGGAAGTCGACCTTGTCCATCACCAGGCGCCGGATGTCGGCGAGCGTGATGTAGCGGCTCTCGACGGTGTCGTACAAGCGCCGGTTGGGATACTTCTTGATCACTCTCGATTCAGTCTTGGGCTCGCTCATAGACGCTCCCATGGTGGCTGCCCGGGGCAGCTCTGAGCCTTGAACCGGTCGTGTTTCTATGGCGTTCATGTTAACTCCATCTGGCGCAGGCCGGTGAGCGCCCGCGCCTGCCAGTTCTGTATCGCCCATTCCCACACTGTTGCCAGCGGGCCCAGACGCAGGTCCGGCGGCGGTCCCTGTTGCAGAAAGCTCAGCGTGCGCCACAGTTCGCGCGCCGGCTGGCGCACGTCGACTGCTGCGGCGCCCGTCGACTTGGACAGTTTGATCCCATTCGCATCGATGGCTAGCGGCAAATGTGCGTACTCGGGAACGGGCAGACCCAATGCTCCCTGCACGGCTATCTGCCGCGCAGTGCTTCCGAGTAGGTCGGCGCCGCGGACCACGTGCGTGATGTTCTGGGCAGCGTCGTCGACCACGACGGCGAGCTGATATGCGAACAGGCCGTCGCGGCGGCGGATGACGAAATCACCGGTTTCCTGCTGGAGATTCGTGGTCTGCAGACCCTGCAGCCGGTCTTCGAAAGCGATGGTGTCGGACAGGACGCGGAAACGGATCGCGAGCGGTCGACCCGGCGCCCGCACTCCGTTGCGACACCAACCGAAGTAGTACAGCTCATCGGAGTCGCGGGCGGGCGGCTGCGCGGCTTGCAGCTCGCTGCGGCTGCAGGAGCAGGGGAAGGCGCGGCCCGCTGCGAGCAGGCGGTCGAGCGCTTCCTGGTACGCAGCAGAGCGCTCGCTCTGCCTCACTATGGACTCATTCCACTGGAAGCCGAAGGCGTCGAGCGTGGCGACGATCTCGTCGGCGCTGCCGGGGACTTCGCGCGGCGGATCGAGATCTTCGATTCGCACCAGCCACTCGCCGCCGGCGCGGCGCGCATCGAGATAGCTGGCAGTCGCTGCGACGAGCGAGCCGAAGTGCAGCGGACCCGTAGGAGAGGGAGCGAATCGACCGCGATATCGCGGTCTGCTAGCGGTATCGGTCGTCGCGGTCACCGTACTGCTTTTCCCGACGTTCGCGGCGCTCCTGCGCCTCGACGCACAGGGTCGCAACCGGGCGCGCTTCGAGTCGCTTGATGCCGATCTCTTCGCCGGTCTCGACGCAGTAACCGTAGGTGCCGTCCTCGATGCGTTTGATCGCTTCGTCGATCTTGCGGATCAGCTTGCGCTCGCGGTCGCGCGTGCGCAGCTCAAGGCTGAACTCCGATTCCTGCGTGGCGCGGTCGTTCGGGTCCGGGAAGTTCGCCGCCTCGTCCTTCATGTGGTCGACGGTGCGGTCGACCTCGTTCATGAGATCGCGCTTCCAGGTGTTGAGGATCTGGCGGAAGTGCTCGAGCTGCTCCTTGCCCATGTACTGCTCGCCGCGCCGTGGGATGTACGGCTTAACGCTGCGCGGGCCGGCAAGCAGGTTGGTGCTGGAGACTTCCGGGCTGTCCGCTTCGTCAGCGTCGCTTCCGCCCGTGGGGTCGAGGTCGTTGAGGTTCAGGGGTGTCACGGGTCTGGCTGAAATCGTGGGCTTGGCGGGAATCGCGGCGGTTGCACGGGCAGGTTTCGAAGCCACCGTAGCAGGTGCAGGTTGCGCCTTGACGGCGCCAGACTTCGGAACCGGGGCAGCCGTGGGCTTGGCCGCGGGCTTCGCTACAGCTTTCGGGCTCGGCGCAGGCTTGGCCTTGGCGACGGCCGCGGGTTTTTTCGCCGGCGCTGCTTTCTTAGCAGAATCAGCTTTCTTGGCGATGGTCTTCTTGGCCTTCGTCGCCTTCGCAGGTTTCTTGGCGGCCATCTTGAGGAGCCTCCGGGCACTGTCCGAGCGTCGGGCTGTTGCGGACGCTATCTTAAAAGAGGGGCGCGATTATACAGACGGCGCTTCGCGGGTACAGGACAACAAAATCGACCCGCCAATCGCGTCCACACGCTCGCACGTTTCACATACACTACCGCGCGGCAGCGGAACCGATTCCTACACGTTTCGACAGATTCCACAGACACGGGGTCCCACTCTCGCGCGATGCGACTCAATAAGATCAAGCTGGCCGGTTTCAAGTCCTTCGTCGATCCGACGGCCGTCAATTTCCCCAGCAACCTGATCGGCGTCGTCGGTCCCAACGGTTGCGGCAAGTCCAACATCATCGATGCCGTCCGCTGGGTGATGGGCGAGATCTCCGCCAAGCACCTGCGCGGCGACTCGATGGCCGACGTCGTGTTCAACGGCTCCAGCTCGCGCAAGCCGGTCGGCACGGCCTCGGTGGAGCTGGTGTTCGACAATGCGGACGGGCAGCTCGCCGGCCAGTACGCCGGCTACTCCGAGGTCTCGCTGAAGCGCGTCGTCTCGCGCGACGGCACCTCGGCGTACTTCCTGAATGGCGCACGTTGCCGCCGCAAGGACATCACCCAGCTGTTCCTCGGCACCGGCCTGGGCTCGCGCAGCTACGCGATCATCGAGCAAGGCATGATCTCGCGAGTGATCGAAGCGCGCCCCGAAGAGCTGCGCGCCTTCCTCGAAGAGGCGGCCGGCATCT
>JBIOUH010000056.1:0-11250 GCA_044866955.1 Steroidobacteraceae bacterium | reverse complement strand
ACCCCCCAAACGCAAATCGGCAATCCCGCCGAAGTCATCGTGGCCTTTGCTCGGCACAGGAAGTGCGGCGAAATCGTGATGGGTAACAGCGGTCTGGGCGGCGTTGCCGGTTTGCTATTAGGCTCCGTGGCGCGGAAAGTGATTTTCCTCGCGCGAATTCCAGTAGTCCTGGTCAAGTAGGATGCAACCGCCGATGCCGAAATGGGGTATCGCTTGGGGGTACCGGGCGCGCGAGACCCATGCAAAGACCTATACGATCAACGACATACGCCTAGCTTCGAATCCGACCCCGTACCGCGGCCAGAAGTCGAACCACTCGACACTGCGCTCGTCGATCTCATAGCGGTACCGCGGCTGGTTCCTGATGTGGCCCTAACCGCATAGAGCGCGAGCTCCACCGGGTTCGTGCAGCGCCTTGAGCGTTGTGTAGCTCGTCTCGTTGCGGGAGACGCTCATGTCACGCACGGCAGCGCATACGTTTCATCCCTTGCCGCAGCAGCAGCTCTATGGCGCGGTTCAGCAACAAATGCGCTATTCGCCAGAGCGGTCAGGCGGCAGCATTAGGCTGTCTTCAATCACGCTAATACACAAACACTTGAAGGAAGACACTTCGAAGGATCATGCGTGCGTGAATTCCTTGTCCGTACACTGATCACTCGGCTGTGACTTCGAATGGAGGTAGAACGTGAAGGTTTCCCGGTGTACCAGTGTCCGCGGCACCCATCGTGCGCATGGGCCGCGCATGAAAACTCTTCTGGCACTCACCCCGATCTTTGCGTTTGCGCCGCTGGCGTCGGCGCAGTCCACGTTTCACGGCGACAACGCGCGGACCGGCGTGTACGCCAGCACCGGCCCGGTGAAGCTCACCGGTGTGAAGTGGGCTTTCAAGTCGGAGGGCCCTATCGTCACCTCGCCGATTCTCTCCGACGGCGTGGTCTACATCGCAAGTCTCAGCGGTCACCTGTTTGCGATCGATCAGGAGACGGGCAAGGAGAAGTGGAATTTCAAATCCCGCATGCCCATCGCCTCCTCACCGGCTGTCGCCGACGGCGTCGTGTACTTCGTTTCGTCCTCTGGATCGCTCGCGGCCATCGATGCGAGCAATGGTCAGCCCAAATGGGTGTACGCCATCGAGTACGAGAAGAAGTTCGAAGCCAAGAACATGCACGGCTATCCTTCACCGGCGCAGACAGTCCCCGACGCCTGGGATGTCTACACGTCCTCGCCCGCGGTGGCGAATGGCAAAGTGTTTTTCGGCAGCGGCGATGGGAACGTGTACGCCGTCGATACGCGTACCGGCCAGTTGCAATGGAAATTTGCGACGAGGGATGTCGTGCATGCGTCTCCCGCTGTCGTGGGAAACGTCGTTTTCATCGGCAGCTGGGACGGCAACTTCTATGCAATCGATGCGCAGACCGGGCAACAGAAGTGGGTGTTCAATGCGGGGCAGGACGACTCCATCCACAACCAGGTGGGATTTCAGTCATCGGCTGCGGTGGTCGACGGAGTCGTGTACGTCGGTTGCCGTGATGCCCATGTCTATGCCCTCGATGCGGCAACTGGCCGCAAGAGATGGGACTATCCCACGAGCAAGTCGTGGGTGAATGGTACGCCCGCGGTCCGCGATGGGCTGGTGTACGTCGGGACCTCCGACAGTTCTCGCTTCATGGCGCTCGATGCCCGAACCGGGCGGCTGCGATTCAATTTCGATGCAAAGGGCTATGTGTTCTCCTCCGCGGCGCTGGCCGGCGGCCTGGCTTATTTCGGCAGCCACAACGGCCGCCTGTACGCGCTGGACACCAAGACGGGCACGCTCGCCTGGACCTTTCAAACCGATGCGTCGAAGAACGATCCGATGAAAGTGCTCAATACTGACGGAAGCTTCAACCGGGACGCATTCGCGCCGGTCTTTCGGGATTTCCAGGACATGTACATCGATGCCTACCGATTCGTCACCATCGGCGGAATAATGTCCTCGCCGGCGGTCGACCGAGGCGTCGTCTATGTCGGCAGTCTGGATGGGAATCTCTACGCGCTGCACTGAGGCGACCAAGATGAAAGACACGCAACCTGATGTGCACGAGCAGCGCGAGGCGCTCAGCCGCCGCGACTTCATCCATCTTGCGGCAGCACTGGGTGCGTCGCTCGCGTGGGGCGGTGCGGCGCGTGCTTCGCAGACCAAGTGGAAAGAACGGCGCGATCTTTTTCCTGAAGGAGTGGCTTCGGGCGATCCGGATCCGACCGGCTTCATCCTCTGGACACGACGTCCTTTCGAACGCGGCGATCGATCGCTGCTGACTGTTGAGGTTGCCGAGGACGCAGCCTTTCGGCGTGTCGTTACGCAGGCCTCGGCCCCGGTTTCCGCCGCCGCCGACTGGACGACCCGAGTGCTGGTAGGCGGGCTCAAGCCGGCGCGGGAGTATTGGTATCGCTTCGTCGACCAGGAGGGAAATGGAAGCCGCATCGGCCGAACCCGGACAGCGCCAGCGCCCAACGATTCACGGCGCGTGAACTTCACCTTCGTCAGCTGCCAGAGTGTCAATGAAGGCAAGCTCAACGGGTACCGGCGGATGATCTTCGAGGATGAGCGCGCCGCGCCCGAAGACCAGCTCGATTTCGTGCTTCACCTCGGCGACTTCATCTACGAAGTCGTTGAATATCCGGACGAGGTGCAGACTCGATACGACCGCAAGATTTACGAGGTCGCGCGAATTCCCGAGGGTGAGAAGGTCGGCAACTTCCACATTCCTCTGACCGTTGACGGCTATCGCGCTGTCTATCGTGGCTATCTACGCGATCCCGACTTACAGGATGCGCGCGCCCGATGGCCCTTCGTAGCGATTTGGGACAATCACGAATTCTCGTGGCAGGGTTGGCAGAGCATCGTGAAGGCGGGTCCGCTCGAACGACCGGGCCAGACTGTCAAGGTCGCTGCCAATCAAGCATGGTTTGAATACATCCCCGCTCGCGTCGCCCCTCCCGGTGGATCCCTCGAGCGCTTTGATCCGCCCGCAGTCAAGGACGTTCCGATCGAGAAGTTCGACGACCACGGCCTCGGGATCGAGCCGAACAACCTGACAGCGATCCGCAGTCTCATCGCGTACCGCGCGCTTCGGTATGGTCGGCACCTCGACCTGATCATCACCGATCAGCACAGCTACCGCAGCGACGATCCCACGGGCGACCCCGAGCTCGAAAAGCTTGGCAGCCCCGAGTTCTACGGCATGTTCCCAGAGGAGGCGATGGAGATTTGCGACGGCGGACGCGCGTTCAATGGAGGCAAGCCGCCTGCAGAGATCGCTTTTGGTGATGTTCGGGTTTCCAATCCACGCAGACAGGCGCCTCCACAGACGATCCTCGGAGCAGACCAGAGGGCGTGGCTCAAGGATCAGCTGGGCAAGTCGTCGGCGACATGGAAGATCTGGGGTAACTCTTTAGGGACGCTCGACTGGCGAGCCGACCCGCAAAACCTGCCGGCGGGTCTGACGAAATCGTGGCCGAGCGGCTATGCCAGCCTCGGCGGCGGCGATTACGGCAGCGCTTACGTCGAGCGCGCCGAAATCTACGATTTCATCCGCGACTCGAAGATCACGGGCTTCGCGATCGTGTCGGGCGACCGTCACAGCTTCTGGGCCGGCTATGCTGCAAAGGCGCTGCCGCCGAAGCAGTTCGAACCGGTGGGTCTGAGCTTCGTTGCAGCTTCGCTTGCGAGCCCTGGCGCCATGGAAGCCTATGAGCACAATCTGCCAAAGGACCACCCGCTACGGCCTCTTTATCTCGCCGACCGGGCCGATGGAAAACCCGAGTGGACGTTCAACATGTTGCTGAGACACGGCGTCCGCTCATCGCTCGCCTATGCAAAGACGCGTGACTTGCAACAGGCACGGGCCCTCTCCAATCGCGAACTCGCGCCGCATCTCGAATTCGTCGACCTCGGCGGTCACGGCTATGCCAAGGTCCGACTGACCGGAAATGAGATGCGTACAGAATTCGTGTGCATACCGAGGCCGATCGAGCGCAGCGTCAGCACTGATGGAGGACCCCTGCGTTATCGAATCGCGCATGTCGCAAAGCTTTGGCGGGCAGGTGAGCGGCCGCAGCTCGCGCGCGAGGTGATCGAGGGCGATCCTGGCCTTGGCTAAATCGCCTTCGGCTCACCACACAGATCGGACGTTGCCGGCACCAGCGTCCAGGCACGGACCGGCCCAGTGACGTGGCGTGACCCGCCTCGAGCGCGACGTCGTGCCGCGCTCTGGCGGGAACGAGGGGACGGATCAATGACGACGGTGGCGGATCGCGGTGAGCCATCCGCCCAGCAACAGCGACATCCCGCCCAGCAAGCCGAACAGCGGCAGGAAGCTGGCGGTCTCCGGCAGTGCTGCCAATTGCTGCTCCGGTTCTTCGATCGGTATGAACACATACCGCTCCTGCGGATCGGCGGGCGCCAGCGCCATCTCCGGCCCGCGCACTTTGACGTACGCGGTGATTTCCTGATTCGCAGCGAGGTCTTGCACGCGCGCGGGTTTCCCATCTACCAGCACTTTCAGATCGGGCCGGGGCCTGATCGATACCCGCTTTGAATAGCTGCCATCCGGCTGCTTGACGCGGACCTGGACTCTTCCGCTGGGATCGATGCGATCGAGTCGCGCCGTGACGACGGCATAGTCTTCGCCGTTCTTCGAAACGATGTCCGAGCACGCCTTGGCTATGTTCGGAAACCTGTCGAGCACGTCAGGATTGTATTGCGCGTTCTGGCACGTCACGGTTTGCGCCTGGCTGACCGCGATCGCACCGATCGTGCATATCACGCTTATTGCAGATGCACGCAGAAATCTGTTCATGATCGTACTCCTGCTGATGGGCCCCGCGGTGCGCGGCGGCGCCTCGACAGAGTTCCGCATCCGCGGTCGTCTTTGCATCTGTACTAGAGGCAAGCGTTCCGTCCCGCTGTGTCGTGTGCCGGATCAGAGCGGCTTGTACTTGAACTTCTGCCCGCCGATCGAGGCTTCATACATCAAGCCGCCTTTCGCGACGGTGAACACGGCCATGCCTTTGTGAAATTCTCCGACTGTCGCGGCGTCGTGCTTGCCGCCGCTGGCGCCCGCGCTGGTACCACCCGTTCCGGCGCTCGCGCCCGCCGCGGCCGTGATCGCCACGGCCTGCACGTTCGCGCCGAACTCGAAGCTGCCGGACGTGAACTCCTCGAGCGCGCGCTGGTCCTCGAAGAAGATGATCTGGCTGAACGCCTGGCCGCCCGCCTGCAAGCCGACGCTGACCTGGTTCATGGTCGTATCGCCGATATGCTTGCCTTTCGCATAGACGCGTCCGCTGCCGTGCGCGGCTCCCACGCCCAGGCCGCCCTTGCCGACGGTCGGAAACAGGGCGTAGCCGTAGCTCTTCGCGAAGAAGCTGCCGCTTTGACCCGCTTTCTTGAAGATCGCGACCGTGTCGTCGTATTCGTCGGCACGCGCCGTCAGTGCAGTCAGCAGCGTGAACACGGCGAGCAGGGTGGATGCGCAGATGGCAGCTTTCATGGCAGCTCCTCGTCGCCGAACGCGAAGCGCAAGGTTCCGCGCAAAGTGCGCGGCGGGCAATCAGGAGTCGGGGCAGAAGCGGACACGAGCGTCACTCGTGCACCTAGCCCCTATGCAACGCGGGCGCGGCAA
Source organism: Steroidobacteraceae bacterium (assembly GCA_044866955.1). Classification (GTDB taxonomy): domain Bacteria; phylum Pseudomonadota; class Gammaproteobacteria; order Steroidobacterales; family Steroidobacteraceae; genus Steroidobacter. Next base: position 5,584 of record JBIOUH010000056.1, on the reverse strand, counting down.
ATGCTACGTTGCTCAAGCAACGGTTGCGGTCTGCGTCATTCGCGGTGATGTGCCCTCTCAAGTCCTGCCTCAACGCTCTGGTAGCAGGCTGCGTAGCGTCGGCTGCTGCGCAGTCCGCCGAGCCGCAGCCGGCGACGCCGGTCGAGATCGAGGCGATCCTGCAGGATCGCTCACCCGGGAAGGTGGCCTGGAAGGGCGACTTGTCCGAAATGCGTCAACGGCGAATCATTCGCGTGCTGGTACCCAACAACCGGACCTTCTTCTTCTACGACGGACTGCAGCCGCGCGGACTCGCCTACGAGTTCATGACCGAGTTCGTCGACAAGGTCAATGCTGGCAAGTCGACCAATGCCCGGCTCTACCTGATGTTTCTGCCCGCGGCGCGGGACCGCTTCATCCCGGATATCGTGAATGGCTATGGCGACGTCGCAATTGCCGGGCTCACGGTCACCGCCTCACGCGAGAAGGCAGTCGACTTCATCTCCTACGACCTCACCATGAACGAGATCGTCGTGACGGCAGCGAATGCGCCCGCATTGGGCTCGGTGGAAGCCCTGGCCGGCCGCAAGGTCTTCGTGCGGCGCTCGAGCAGCTACTACGAGAGTCTCACGACGCTCAATACCCGCTTGCAGGCGGCAGGCAAGCCGCCGGTGCAGATCAAGCTTGCCGATGAGCATCTCGAGGACGAGGACATCCTCGAGCTCGCGCATGCCGGCGTCGTGCCGATCACGGTGGTCGATGCGTACATCGCGAAGCTCTGGGCGCCAGTGCTGCCGAACATCCGCGTACGTGAGGATCTCATCGTGCGCAAGGATGCCCACATGGGCCCCATCGTGCGCAAGGACAGCGCTGAGCTCAAGAAGGCGCTCGCTGCGTTCATGAAGACGCACGGACCCGGAACGACGTTCGGCAACGTCGTCATCCAGCGCTACGCGCGCGACAACCGCTGGGTGCGCAACCCCGGCAGGACCGAGGATCTGCGCCGCTTCAGGCAAGCGCTGCCTTCCTTCCAGAAATATGCGAAGCAGTACGAATTCGACTACCTGCTGATCGCGGCGCAGGCCTACCAGGAATCGCGGATCAATCAGAAGCTCAAGAGTCCTGCCGGCGCGGTTGGCGTCATGCAGATCAAACCCACTACGGCAGCGGATCCGAACGTGCGCATCGCGAACGTCGATGCAATGGACTCCAACATCCATGCCGGTGTGAAGTATCTGCGGTTCGTGTCCGACCGCTACTTCGGCGACGCGAAGTTCGACGAGCTGAATCGGCACGTCTTCGCATTCGCCGCTTACAACGCCGGGCCGGCTCGCATCCAGGAGCTGCGCACGATTGCGGCCAAAGAGGGGCTCGACCCGAACGAATGGTTCAACAACGTCGAGATCGTCGCAGGCCGGAAGATCGGCCGCGAAACCGTCGACTATGTGCGCAACATTCTCAAGTACTGGGTGGCGTATCACCTCGCGCTGGACCCGGACGAGGATGTGCAACGACCCGCGGCGTGAGTGGTGAGCAAGTCGCGTACGTGCTGTGTATCGACGCTCCTGTTCGCGGTCGTCGCGTGCCTGACGCTCGTTGCGTGCGTGGCACCACTCGTCCCATATTCGAGGACCCTACCGCTGGTACTCGCGCCGGCTGCTCAAGCCGGCGTCATAGATTGCGCAGTGCTCAGTAGCCTTTCTCGAGGTCCACTTCGGAGAGGAGTTTGTCGCCCCGGACATAGCGGCGCAGGTTCTCGCGGGCGATGATCCAGCGTGGACCGTCATTGCTTTCGAGCGATGCGGCGACGTGCGGGGTGATGATCACGTTCGGGGCGCGCCACAGCGGATGATCGGCGGGAAGGGGCTCGGGATCGGTCACATCGAGCCCGGCGCCTCCCAAGCGCCCGTCCGCGAGGGCACTGACGAGATCGCGGGTAACGACTGTGCTGCCGCGCCCGACGTTCACGAAGAGCGCGCCGCGCTTGACCGCATCGAAGAAGGTCTTGTTCATGAGGCCTTTCGTCTGCGGAGTGACGGGCAGCGTGCTGACGATCACATCGGCGCGCGCGGCGAACGGCAGCAGCTTGTCCGGCAGTCCCACCTCCGCGACATAGGATGGGCCGTCGGTACCGGAGTTGCGAATTGCGATGACGGTCATACCGAGCGCATGCGCGCGGCTCGCGACCTCGGTGCCGATCCCCCCGAGGCCGACAACCAGCATCGTGCGGCCTTTCACTTCCTGCATGCGGCTCTCGGGCACGGCCTCATCGGCCCACTCGCCCTTCACCTGCGCCGGCACGTAGACCGCGAGGCCGCGGGTAAGCCCGAAGACGAGTGCCAGCACGTGCTCGGCCATCACTGAGCCGGCGAGCTTCTGCATGTTAGTGAGTGCGATGTCGCGCTCTGCGAACGCCGGTATCGCAAGGCAGCGCTCGACGCCGGCGTTCATCCGTTGCACCCACCGCAGGCGTTTGCCGGCCTCGATCACCTCGGAGACGCATTCGCCGACCAACGCGTCGGCGTCGGCGGCTTCGCGTGACGCCGTGGCACTGTCGGGCGCCGAGACCAGCTTGACGCCCGGTGCCGCTTCCTGCATCCAGGCGACGCGCGCCGCGTCCGCGCCCATCAGCAGCACCTTCTGCGGCTTCGACCAGCCCGGGCGATCGCGTTGAGCGACGGCGGACTCGCGCAGCCCTAGTTCCTCGATGACACGAGCGGTTGCGGCGTCGTCGGAGGCAGCCGACGCGCCGAGCGTGCGAAGCACGGCCAGGCAGCAGACGGAAAGCGCAAGCAACTTCGTTCGTTTCATGGTCTGGCTCTCACAACCGGCAATGATCGCTGGAACTGCTGTCGAGAATACGACGATGGTTGTGTTCATAGCCACCTCCCATAAGCGGCAACTGAGGTGGTCGCATGAGGCTGCAGTTCTACGGATGCACTGAATCACTCAGATCGTGGAGGCAGCGGCGGCCCGTGCGAGGCTACGAGGGAATCATCCAGGGGAAGACGTACTGCTGCAGCAATACGAGCAGCCCCAACAAGAATGTCAGGATGAGACTGTGCTTGAAGGTGCGGGCGAACACGTCGCCTTCCTTCCCCCTGAGCTCGGTCGTCGCAGTGCCCGTGCTGATGTTCTGCGGCGAGATCATCTTGCCGAAGACTCCGCCGGACGAGTTGGTAGCGGCCATCAGCACCGGGTTCAGGTCCAGCTGCCGCGCAGCTACCACTTGCAGATTGCCGAACAGCGCGTTGCCGGATGTATCGCTGCCCGACAGGGCCACCGCGAGCCAGCCCAGGAATGCAGACAACAGCGGGAACAGCATGCCCGCAGAGGCCGCGCCGACGCCCAGCGTGTAGGTCATGCCAGAGTAGTTCATCAGGTACGCAAGCCCGATGATCAGCGTCGTCGTGAGAGCAGGAAGGCGGATTTGCGCAAGGGAACTGAGAAGAACAACTGAGACCTGACGCGGCTTGAGCCCTACCACAAAAGCAGTCAGGACAGTTGCAGACAGGATGGCCGTCCCCGTTCCGAGAGGTTGGAATGTCCAGTTGGCCGCGTACGGCTTGTCGTAGACCGTGATGAACACTTCTTCATGCAGTCGCGGCCAGTGCACGGTCACCTGACCTGCGAGATTGACGCGCAAATGAATCCACAGGACGACTGTCACCGCCAGAATGATCCACGGAATCCAGCCCGCCGCCGGCGCGCCTGCGCGCGCGGTCGTCGCGACCTGCTTCGCAGCCAGCTCGAACTGCGGGTCGGGCTTGCTCCGCCACAATTTCAGGAACGCGATCGTGACCATCAGCGAGAACGCAGACGAGATGACGTCCGTCAGCGCGTACCCGAGATAGTTGGAAGTAATGAACTGGCCAGTCGCGAATGACGCTCCTGCGATCAGCAGCACCGGCCACACACCTGCGATTGCTCGCCTCCCGCCGTAGAGAGCGACTGCATAGAAGGGCAGCAACAGCGCAATGAAGGGCAACTGCCGACCGACCATAGCGCCAAGCGCCGTATCGGAGAGCTGGGTCACGGCGCCCAGCGTCGCTACCGGCGCACCCAGCGCGCCGAATGCCACCGGAGCCGTGTTGAAGATCAAGGTGAAAACCACGGCCTCGAGCGCGGGAAAGCCCAGCGCGATCAGCAGCGCACTGGTGATCGCAACCGGCGTGCCGAAGCCTGCTATGCCCTCCAGCAAGCACCCGAAGCAGAAGCCGATCACGACGAGCACGACACGACGGTCGTTCGGCAGATGCTCGAGCATCCAGTCGCGAAAGTTTTGAAAGCGACCGGAAACGACAGTGACGTTGTACAGGATCAGGGCGTTGAACACGATCCACATGACCGGCATGAGCGCGAATGTCGCGCCGGCGAGCACACTGCTGACAGCATTGTCCGCTGGCAGGTCCCAGACGTAGCGGGCGAGGACCAGTGCCGCTGCGAGACCGGCCGACGAAGCCTGCCACGCCGGCCTTCGGAACACGCCAAGCAGGACGAGCACCGCCACGATGGGAAGCGACGCGACGATGCAAGACCACAGCAGACTTCCGCCGACCGGCATGACGAGTTGGTGAAACATTCGCGCCTCTGTCGGGGAATTGTGCTTGTTGTCAAGCTGCTCGGGCAGGCAGGCGCGCCGCAATCCATTCGATCCAGTGGCGCACGGGAATTTCCGATGCACCGGCGAGATGGACTATGCAGCCGACGTTGGCAGAGAGGATCACATCCGGTCGCGGCACCTGCAGCGCTGCGAGCTTGCGATCGCGCAGCTGCTCGGCCACCGCCGGCTGCAGGATCGAGTACGTTCCCGCCGAGCCACAACACAGGTGGCTGTCGGCGAACGGCAGGACGACGGCGCCAAGTGATTCGAGAATCTCCTCGACCGAGCCGCGAACCTTCTGCGCGTGCTGCAGCGTACAGGGCGGATGAAAGACGACTCGCTCTTCGCGCCGTCCGACCTGCTGCGCCAGTTGATCGACATGCTCCGGCAACAGTTCCGCCAGGTCGCGCGTCAGCTCGACAATGCGGGCTGCCTTTGGCGCGTACCTCGTGTCATGACGCAAGAGGTACGCGTACTCCTTCACCATGGCAGCACATCCCGAAGCGTTCATCACGATCGCCTCCACACCGCTCTCGATGTGCGGCCACCATGAATCGATGGTGCGCCGGATCTCATCGAGCGCATCGTCACCCAGGTGGTGGCGAAGCGCGCCACAGCATGCCGGCGTCGGCGTCACTGCTTCGATCTGCAGCGCGTTCAGCACGTGTGCTGTTGCAGCGTCGATCTCCGGTGCAAGGGAAGGTTGAACGCATCCCGGCGGCAACAACATTTTGCGTGCGTGCGCGCGCCTGCCCGGCCAAGGTGCAGCGCTCTGCCGAACCGGAACCTTTCGACGCAAGGTGTGCGGGAGCAGGGGTCGAACCCATCGCCCAAAGGCGAGCGCAGGGCCGAACAGCCTTCCGGTCAATGCGCGCTTCAGCGCAGCGCGCTTCAGTCTGGACCCCCATGGACGATCGACTTTCTTCTCGACGATCCGGCGACCGATATCGATCAGACGTCCGTACTGAACGCCGGACGGACAAGTCGTGCCGCGCTTGCGAA
>JBIOUH010000055.1:0-17852 GCA_044866955.1 Steroidobacteraceae bacterium | reverse complement strand
GGGATTTACAGCAACCCGCGCTCGGCGAAGGACTCGCAGACCCCGTCCCCGACCACCAGATGGTCCAGCAGCCGGACCTCGACCAGCGTGAGGGCCTCCTTGAGGCGGTGCGTAACCATCTGGTCCGCAATGCTCGGCTCCGCCACGCCTGAGGGGTGGTTGTGGGCAGCGATGGCCGCGGCGGCGTTGCGGATCAGAGCCTGTTTGACGACCTCCCGGATGTGGACGTTGGCCATGTCCAGCGTGCCCCGCGAGATCTCGTCGAAGGCGATTACCCGGTTGCGATTGTCGAGCCACAGACAGCAGAAAACCTCGTACGACAGGTCCCGTAACCGCATCTGCAGGAATTCGTGCGTCGCGTGGATCGTGCCCAGCGGGACTCCCGCCCGTAGCGGTTCCTGATAGTGCCGGCGGGCGAGCTCCAGCGACGCCTGCAGCACTACATACCGCGCGGGCCCCAGGCCCCGGGCTCCACACAGCCGCTCGCGGTCCGTCGTCAGCAATCCTCTGAGGGAGCCGAACTCGAGCAGCAGGCCGCGAGCGACATCGAGTGCGCTCTGTCCGCGCACGCCCGTCCGCAAGAGGATTGCCAGCAGCTCCGCCTCAGTGAGGACGCCTGCGCCGCACTCGAGCAGTTTCTCCCGCGGCCGTTCGCGCTGCGGCCAGTTGCGTATCGACATCCCATGATTGTGCCGCCGCCGGCGTGCGATCGGCCGCGATTGGCCTGGTGTTTGCGCCGAAATACAGGGACTCGGGGCGCCGCCGCCATGCGCTTGCGGACTACCGAAATGCGTACCGCTTTGTTTGATGCTTCCGAACCCCGCCCCCATAATCCGCCCATGAGTCCGCAGCCCCGCAAGATCCTGCTCGGCGTCACCGGCGGCATCGCCGCCTACAAGAGTCCGGACCTGGTCCGGCGACTGATGGAGCACGGCGCGGAAGTGCAGGTCGTGATGTCCCGCGGCGCGCAGCAGTTCGTGACTGCGCTGACCTTCCAGGCTGTGTCCGGTCGACCCGTGCGCACAGATCTGTTCGATCCGGCGGCTGAGGCCGCGATGGGTCACATCGAGCTGGCGCGCTGGGCCGACGAGATCGTGATCGCGCCCGCCACCGCTGAGTTCATGGCGCGGCTCGCTCATGGTTTCGCCGACGATCTGCTGGCGACTGTTTGTCTCGCAACGCGAGCGCGCATCACGCTTGCGCCGGCGATGAATCGCGAAATGTGGTCGAACCCGGCGACGGCCGCGAACGCGCAGATCCTGAAACAGCGCGGCGTGCGTCTGCTCGGCCCGGCCAGCGGCGAGCAGGCCTGCGGCGAAGTCGGCGTCGGTCGCATGCTCGAGCCGGCGCAGATCGCCGATGAGATCTTCACCACTCGCGGCGGCGCCGGTCCGCTGCATGGCCTGAAAGTCGTCGTCACCGCCGGCCCCACGCGCGAAGCGATCGATCCCGTGCGATTCATCAGCAACCGCAGCTCGGGCAAAATGGGCTACGCAGTGGCGCAGGCGGCGCGCGAAGCCGGTGCCGAAGTCGTGCTGATCAGCGGACCGGTGCAGATTCCGACGCCACGCGGCGTCGAACGTGTCGAAGTCGAGAGCGCGGAGCAGATGCTCGAAGCCGCAGGGCGCAATGTTGCCGGCGCAGACATCTTCATCTCCGCCGCCGCAGTCTCCGACTACCGTGCTCACCAGGTTGCGGGCGAGAAGATCAAGAAGACCAGCGACACGATGAATCTGTCGCTGGCGCGCGCGCCGGACGTGCTTGCGACGATCTCGCGTTCCGAGTCGCCGCCGTTCCTCGTCGGCTTTGCGGCGGAGACGGAAAACGTCGAGCGCAACGCGCTGGCGAAACTCACCGGCAAGAACCTCGACATGATCGCGGCCAACAAAGTCGGCGACGGGCTCGCGTTCGACAAGGACGAGAATGCGCTGACCGTCTATTGGCCGGGCGGCGGCAAGCGTGAGCTGGCGTTCAGCAGCAAGCTCGCGCTGGCGCGGCAGCTGGTGGAAGTGATCGCCGAACGCTACGGCGCCACCGGGAAGAAGCGTCCGGTCGCTGCCAAGTCTCCGAGTCCTGCCCATGCCAGCTGACGGCGCGCACAGCGGCGCGCGGCACCGTCTCGAAGTACGCATCCTCGATCCCCGCATCGGTCGGGATTTTCCGCTACCTCAGTACGCGACCGAAGGCTCCGCAGGCGTCGACTTGCGCGCCTGCATCGACGCACCGCTCGAGCTGAAGCCGGGCGATACGCAGCTCATTCCGTCCGGGATCGCGATTCATCTGGAAGATGCCGGTTATGCGGCGCTGGTGCTGCCGCGCTCGGGTCTGGGCCACAAGCACGGCATCGTGCTCGGCAACCTCGTCGGCCTCATCGACTCCGACTACCAGGGCCAGGTGTTCGTCTCGTGCTGGAACCGCGGGCAGACGACATTCACGATTCAGCCGGGCGAGCGCATCGCGCAGCTCGTAGTCGTGCCGGTCGTGCAGGTGGAGTTCGCGGTGGTCGAGGAGTTCGCGCAGTCGCAGCGCGGCGCCGGCGGCTTCGGCAGCTCCGGGCGGAGCTGACTGCTGCTGATCAACGCAGGCCCTTCAGTTCCTTGAAGCGCTTGATGTCCGACTCGAATTGTTCGGTCAGCGCCTGCTGTTCCTTGCGATTGGCGGTCAGCGATTCCTGATAGACGCGCAGACCATTCACGGTGTTGACCATTTCCGTGGCGAGAGGCTCGGGAAGCGGTGGCGCGTTCGGGCTGTCGCTGTACGGCTTGAAGCGCGCAACCTGAGCCTGAAGGCGAGTCTGACGGTCACGCAGGTTCGTGATGTTCTGCTCGGTCACGCGGACCTGCGCATCCAATTGCTCGAGCCGCTGATCGCGCAGGCGCTCGATGTCCTCGACCGTCAGGTAGGTTTCGATCAGCGTGCGGTCGCGCAGCGCCCGCTGGTCCTTTTCCTTGCGGAGCTTCGCTTCTTCGACCTCGCGCACCAGTCGCCTTTGTTTCGTGACGTCGCCTTCGATGACGCGCAGCTGCATGCCGTTCTCGTTGAGCACTTCCGTGTCCTGGCCGACGCACGCGTCAGGCATGCTGTCGCTGTAGTGGGTCTGCCCGTCGCGATCCTTGCAGCGAAAAAAGGCTTCGTGCTGTGGGGTCTTCGGCTTCGGCCGCGGGCGAGCCTGTGCCTCAGCCGTCGTGGAATAAGCCGCCGTCAGCACGACGATCGTTGTCGCGAGGATGCGAATGCCGAGTAGGTGGGCTCGTGCCAGCGTCATTCGCCGGCTATTGTGCCGCAGGAACCCGGGCGGTCAACCTTTTGCAGCCCGTCATGTGACGCCGTACTGGGCCCGGTATGCCCGCGTCGCTGCCAGCTGGGTCTCGTTGCCGGACTGCTCCAGGTAGTCGATCAGGTCGGCGAGTCGCAGGATGCTGGTCACCGGCAGGCGCAAAGTCTGCTCGACCTCCTGCACGGCCGACAGCTGCCCCGTGCCGCGTTCCTGGCGATCGAGAGCCAGCACCACGCCGGCCGGCTGACCGCCCGCTGCAGTGATGATCTCGATGGCCTCGCGAATCGCGGTACCGGCAGTGATCACATCGTCGACGATCAGCACGCGGCCGCGCAGCGGGGCGCCGACGATGGTGCCGCCTTCGCCGTGATCCTTCGCTTCCTTGCGATTGAACGCCCACGGCACGTCGCGGCCGTAACGATCGGCGAGAGCGACCGACGCCGCTGCGACCAGCGGGATGCCTTTGTAGGCCGGACCGAACAGCACGTCGAACTGCCAACCCGAGCGCTCGATCGCTGCGGCGTAGTGGCGACCGAGCTCCGCGAGCGCGCGTCCGGTGTTGAAGCCGCCGGCGTTGAAGAAGTACGGGCTGAGCCGGCCGGATTTCAGCTTGAACTCGCCGAAGCGCAGCACGCCCAGGCCGAGGCACAGTTCGATGAAGGAGGCCGACATGAAGTGATTCTATACATTCTCTCTATAATGGGCCGCATGCGCGTCATCACACTCAACGCCAACGGCATTCGCTCCGCGGGCAGCAAGGGCATGTTCCGCTGGATCGGGGGCCAGGAGCCGGATGTCGTGTGCGTGCAGGAAACCAAGGCGCAGGAACATCAGCTCGGCGATGCGCTCTACCGGCCGAAGGGCTATCACTGCTACTACTTCGATGCGCAGAAGAAGGGTTACAGCGGCGTCGCCATCTATGCGAAGCGCAAGCCCGAGAACGTCACGATCGGCTACGGCTCGAAAGAGTTCGACGCGGAAGGCCGCTATCTCGAAGCGCAGTTCGGCAGCCTCTCGGTAGTCTCGCTGTACCTGCCGTCCGGCTCCTCGGGCGAGGATCGGCAGCGCGCCAAGTTCCGCTTCCTCGGCGAGTTCATGCCGCACTTGCGCGCACTCAAGCGCAAGCGGCGCGATTTCATCCTGTGCGGCGACTGGAACATCGCGCACAAGGAGATCGACCTGCGCAACTGGCGCTCGAACCAGAAGAACTCCGGCTTCCTGCCCGAAGAGCGCGCGTGGCTCGACCGGCTGTTCGGCGACGTCGGTTACGTCGACGGTTTCCGCGAGATCAACGCCAATCCCGACCAATACACCTGGTGGTCGAATCGCGGCCAGGCGTGGACGAAGAACGTCGGGTGGCGCATCGACTACCAGATCCTCAGTCCCGGGCTGCGCGGCAGCGTGCTGAGCGCGAGCATCTATAAGAAGAAGCGCTTCTCCGACCACGCGCCGCTCGTGATGGACTACGACTTCCAGATGCGATGACCGCCAACAGCGCTCCGCCCGCGGCTTCGGACATCGGTTGGCGCGCCTACGTTCCGGCGAGCTTGCGCCCGTACACCGAAGCCGCGCCGCTCGCTGCCCTTTTCCTCGGCATTTCGTCGGGTGCACCCTATGCCTTGATCGGCGCAACGCTGACTACGCGCCTGGCGCAGGATGGCATCAACAAGCGCGCGGTCACTGCATTCACGCTCGCGTTCCTCGTCTACAACCTGAAGTGGTTGTGGGCGTGGGTCGTCGACGGCGTGCGGCTGCCGCTCATCGGGCGGCTGGGCCAACGCGTGTCGTGGCTGATCGTGGCGGGCGTGCTGGCGGCGGCGAGCATCGTGAACCTCGCGCTGGTGAATCCCAACGAGAGTCTCATGGCGACAGCCGTCGCGGCCATCCTGGTGGCCGTCGCCGGCGCGACGTATGACATCGTGATCGACGCCTATCGCATCGAGTCGCTGCAGCCACGCCAGCTTGGCGTCGGCTCCGGCATGTCGCAGTACGGCTGGCGCATCGGATCCGTCACGGCCGCAGCACTGGCCCTCGTGATCGCCGCGCGGGGCGGCTGGCAGATTGCCTATCTCGCCTGCGCGGCATTTGCGATTCCGGCGATGGTCGTTGGCCTGGTGCTCGGCGAGCCGGCGCGTCATCGCAGCGCTTCCACGCACAAGGGCGTTGCGGCCGTCGTCGACTCGATCGTTGCTCCGCTGGTCGAGTTCTTTCAGCGGCGGGGCGCGTTGCTGGTGCTGCTGTTCGTTCTGCTGCACAAGATCGGAGACACGCTGGCGAACCTGACGTTCCGGCTGCTGTTCAACGATCAGCGGTACACGAATGACGAGATCGCGCTGTACGACGTCGGTTTCGGCTTCTGGGCGTATCTCGCCGGCATCTTCATCGGCGGCATGCTCTACACGCGCATCGGTATGAAGCGCTCGGTGCTGTTCAGTCTCGTGCTCATGGGAGTCTCCAACCTGAGCTTCGCCGGCCTCGCCGCCCTCGGCCATTCGAACTGGGGACTTGCGGGCGCGATCGGTTTCGAGAATCTCGCAAGCGGCATCGGTGGCGTGACGGTTACTGCGTACCTGTCGGCGCTCTGCGACCTGCGCTACACCGCCGCGCAGTACGCGCTGCTCTCGGCTGGAGCGAGCGTAGTAGGACGATTGTTGACGGGAACGAGCGCGGGCGCGCTCATCGAGACGCTCGGGTACGTAAACTTTTACTTGTTGACCACCGTGCTGGCAGTGCCGGCGATGGTGCTGTTCTGGCTGCTGATGCGCTCGGGGCTGGTCGACGCCTCGATGGGTACGGCGGCGACGACAGATTCTACAGATCGCGCGGCGACGGCCACTCCGAATAGCCGGACGCCTCCGAGCGATCGAGGCTCGTGAGCGGATCGTTCCACACCGTGCCGCTGCCGGCTTCGCGATCCGGCTCGTAGTCTTCGGCGTCGACGTCGACCGAGCCGCTCCAGTCTTCGGGCGCCTGCGCTGCTTCGAATTCCTGCTCCGCCCACGACTCCAGGTCGACCTCCTCGAGCGTGCCATCGAAGTGTTGCACTTCGACGGTCGCATCGTCGCGATCGATCGCGACGACTTCGAACAGCGCGCCGCCGGGCCGACGATACCAGTCACCAACAACAGGGCTCGGCGAGGTCATGTTGTGCTCCGTGGAAAATCTCTTCGACGCAATGTGTTGCTTGTTCGAGCTTCGTTTTAGTCCTGTGAGCGGGCGGATTCAAGAGGAAATTTTTCTGCACAGCATCAAGCATTCGTGACACGCGCATGAGTTGATGACATTGGTGTCAGTTCACTCTTCGGTATTCGAGATCCCATACGCCATGACCGAGACGCTGACCGCGGCGCTCGAAGCGCGTGAGCGTGCGCTCTGCAGATCGCGCGACGAAGCCTGCTTCGCTCGCGACGTTGACGAAGGCGGCGCAGGCATCTATCACCTCGCGCATGTGTTGTGCATACGGCTCCCAGTCGGTCGCGAGCCGCAGCGTGCCGCCTGGCGCGATCGCTCTTGCCAGCAACTCGACTAACGGCGGCTGAATCAGTCGCCGCTTGTGGTGTCGCTTCTTCGGCCACGGATCGGGAAAGAAGATGTGTACGAGCGCGATGGAGGCGGGCGCAATCTGCTGCTGCAACACCTCCACGGCGTCGTGGCAGATCACGCGCAGATTGCGCAGCGACGCCGCTTCCGCGCCGAGCAACAGGCGTCCGACACCGGGACGATGCACCTCGATGCCGATGCAATCGATGTCGGGATGCGCGGCGGCGAATTCGAGCAACGCCTCGCCCGCGCCGAAGCCGATCTCCAGCATGCGCGGCGCCGGGCGGCCGAACAGCGTCTGCAGATCGAGCGGGGTCGCGGCAAATTCGACGCCATATTTCGGCCACAACTCGGCGAGCGCGCGCTGCTGCCCGACGGTCGCGCGGCCCGCGCGCAAAACGAAACTGCGCACGCTGCGCCTTCGCGCTTCGGGAGGCTCTTGCTCGGACATCAGGGTGTTTGCTTTTGACCGAGGAGGTGTTCGAACAGCAGGCGCGCGGCCGATGGCACCGGCGCATTCGCGCGCGTGCACAGGAACAGCTGGCGGCGCGCCCAGGCATCGCTCAGCGTGATGCTCGCGAGCGACAACGACCGGATGTAAGGCGAAGTCGCGGCCCGCGGCACGATGCCGACGCCGAGACCGGCAGCCACCATCGCGCACGCCGCGTCGAAGCTCGTAACGTTGATGCGCCAGTTCAGCGTGCGCCCGGTCTCAGCCGCAGCTCGCGTGAGCACGTGGTGCAGGGAGCTGTCGACCTGCAGGCCGACGAACGGCTGATCGGCGATCTCGGCGAAAGCGATCGACTGGCGGCGTGCCAGCGGATGATCGGGTTGCAGCACCACGACCAGCTCGTCGTTGCGAAACGGCACCGTGGTCAGCCCATCGACCAGCGGCAGCTCGCTCAGGATGCCGAAGTCCGCGGAGCTGTCTGCGACGGCTGCAGCGATGGCCGAGCTCACGTGCTCTTCGAGCTGCACGTGAATGTCGGGATGCGCGGCGTTGAACGAGGCCAGCGCACCGGGCAGAAATTCCACGATCGAGGAGATATTCGCGAACACGCGCACATACCCGCGCTCGCCACTTGCATGTCGTCGCATCTCGTCGTCGAGTTGCGCAGCCTGGTGGAGCAGGACACGAGCACGTACCAGCAGCGCGTGACCGGCGGGTGTCAGCTCGACGCCCTTGGCAGCGCGCACGATCAGCGCGCAGCCGAAGACCTCTTCCAGATCGGAAATGCGCTTGCTTACCGCGGAGGCGACTGTGTGCGAGCGCTCGGCCGCCCTCGCGATGCTGCCGGCATCGGCGACAGCGACGAACAGCTCCAGATCGCGCAGGTCGAACTTCATGGGACGTAAGCTTGCCGGTTGGGCGGGCTGCTGCATTGTGCTCTCGCTGCGATCCGAATAGCCCCACGATTCCAGCATATCCATCCTGGCTGAGGAACGATGCTCCTGTGAGGGGCCGCAACCCGTCGACAAACGCCGGTGAAGAGCTAGAATCAGGGCCACGCGGGGTTCGTATAGTGGTAATACCCATGCTTCCCAAGCATGAGCGACGGGTTCGATTCCCGTACCCCGCTCCACTTCCTCCACAAAGTGCCACGATTCGTCGCTAGCAAGTCCGGAAGCGTCACGGCGGTGGCGCACGGCGCGGGCACGCTGGCTCCGTCCAATAAGAACCCGAGGTTTGCGGATGATGCGCATTGCACGGCTGTGGATCTGTCTCCTCGTGCAGCTCGTCCCGCTGGCGGCGCTCGCCCAGGAAGCTCGCATTCCTTCTGCGTCGGTCGAGGTGTTCACGCCGCAGGGCACGGCGCGCCAGGTCCGGCAGGTGACTGCGCGCTTTACCGCACCGATCGTGACGCTCGGCGATCCGCGCCTGGCGGATCCCTTCGATGTGCAATGTCCGGCGACCGGTCAGGGGCGCTGGGCAGATCCGCGCAACTGGGTCTTCGACTTCGACGAGGACTTGCCGGCGGGTTTGCAGTGCACCTTCACCTTGCGCGCACAGTTGAAAACTGCAGCAGGCGGAGCGTTGTCCGGCAAGCGCAGCTTCTCCTTCAGCACCGGCGGACCGGCCATCGGGGCTTCCTATCCGCGTGATGGCTGGGAAGCGATCGACGAGCAGCAGGTCTTTCTGCTTCGGCTCGACGCTCCAGCCAACTCGCAGTCGGTGGAGGCGCACGCGCACTGTGTCGTCGAAGGTATCGAGGAACGCATCGGTGTCGAAGTGCTCACCGGCGAAGAGCGCGCAGCCGTTCTGAAAGAGCGCCGCTCGCTCGGCTATCAGTACTTCCAGTTGCTGTGGAAAAACGGTGAGGTGAGTCACACGCGGCTGCGCGGCGAGGAGCTCGACCAGGCCGAAGAGAGCATCGCGGTGGTCCGTTGCAAGAGACCGTTACCCGCCGCGACGCAAATGCGTCTGCAATGGGGCGCTGGCATCGAGACGCTCAACGGCGTCGCGACGACGCAGGATCAGCAGCTCGCGTTCAAGGTCCGTCCAGCCTTCACTGCGCAAGTCGAATGCACACGAGCGAATGCGCGAGCGGGTTGCACTCCGACGCAACCGATCGTGGTCAATTTCGCCTCGCCCGTGCCCCGTGATCTCGCGCTCGCGATCCGGATCAAGACGCACGACGGCGAGACCCTCGTTCCCAGCGCCACAGAATCGAAATCGGTCCCAACGCTGGAGCGTGTCTCTTTCGCCGGACCGTTTCCGGAAGAGTCGACCGTCGTAGTGACGCTGCCGGCTACGATCGCCGACGACTCCGGCCGCACCCTTGCGAACGCTGCGCGGTTCCCGCTCGAAGTGCGTATCGACGCGTTTCCTGCGCTCGCCAAGTTCGCCGCCGACTTTGGCATCCTCGAAGCGAAGCAGGGCGGCGTACTG
This sequence comes from Steroidobacteraceae bacterium, assembly GCA_044866955.1. Taxonomy (GTDB): domain Bacteria; phylum Pseudomonadota; class Gammaproteobacteria; order Steroidobacterales; family Steroidobacteraceae; genus Steroidobacter. The sequence continues at coordinate 8,145 of JBIOUH010000055.1, read as the reverse complement.
CCGGTGACGCTGCGCAACGTCGAGCCGCAGTTCGGCGGCCAGCAGCCGGATCTGCCGGCGAAGCTGCTGCGCGTCGACGCGACTCCCGCTGCGATCGTCGACTGGCTCAAGCGCGTCGACAAAGCGAATGCCGGCAGCGGCGAATGGGTCGCCGCCGAGCCCACAGAGGATGCGGAGGCAGACCCGCCGAGCAGCATGTGGAAGGAGACTACGGGCACGACTTCCGTGTTCGCACCTTCGGACGCAGCGACAGCGTTTACGCTGAAGAAACCCGCTGGCGGCAAGCCGGCCGAGGTGCTGGGCATCCCGCTGCGCGACTCGGGCTTCTACGTGGTCGAGATCGGCAGCCGCGCCCTCGGACGCTCTTTGCTCGGCCGGGATCAGTTGCGCTACGTGTCCACCTCGGCGCTCGTGACCAATCTCACGGTTCACTTCAACTGGGGCCGCGAGAGCTCGACCGCATGGGTGACAGAGCTGGACGATGGCCAGCCCGTGCCGGGAGCCGCAATCACCGTCGTCGAATATTGCAGCGGTGCAGTGGTGTGGCAGGGCAAGACCGGCGCCGACGGCATCGCAGCGATCGGCGAATCCTTCGGCGAGCCGCACGAGAGCACAGGTTGCTGGTCAACGCGCACGCCGCTGCTCGTGCTCGCGCAACGCGATGCCGATTTCAGCTTCACGCTGTCGTCGTGGAACCAGGGCATCACGCCGGATCGCTTCGGCCTGAATACCGGCGGTGCGTCCGAGGCGGGCATCTATCACACCGTGCTCGACCGCGCGCTGTTCCGTGCCGGCGAGAAGGTGTCGATGAAACATTTCCTGCGCCGGCATGCGTCGCCGGGCATCGTGCTGCCGGACCCGTTGCCCATTACGCGCAAGGTCGTGATCTCGCATTCCGGCAGCGGCCAGAAGTACGAGCTCGAAGCGCGTTTCGGCGCCGACGGCATTGCCGAAAGCGCATGGACGATTCCGGCGGAGGCGAAGCTCGGCGACTACTGGGTCTCGATCGTCGACGAATACGAGCGGCAGAGCGGCGCGTTCAAGGTCGAGCAGTTCCGCCTGCCGTCGATGCGCGCCAGCGTCACGGGAGCGGCGCGGCCGCTCGTGCGACAGAAGTCCGCCGAGCTCGATCTGCACGTCGCCTACATGTCCGGTGGCGGCGCTTCGGGCCTCGCGGTGAAGCTGCGCTCCGTTGTCGAGCCAGTGCCGCTCTCTTACGCAGGCTACGACGACTATCGGTTCGGCGGTGCCGCCGTACGCGAAGGAATCGTGACCGGCGACAACGCCTATTTCTACGAGGATTCGGCCGAGGAGCCGGCGCAGCCCGGCAAGGTGCAGGTGCTGCCGATCACGCTCGACGGCGAGGGTTCGGCGCGAGTCACGGTCGGCGATCTGCCGCAGCTGCCGGGTGCTGCGCAACTCACCGCGGAGCTGGAGTATCCGGACGCGAACGGCGAGTTGCTGACCGCGACCGGTCGCGTGCGACTCGTGCCCGCCAGTCTCAGCGTCGGCATTCGACCCGAAGGCTGGGTGGCGAGCGCGGAGCAGTTGCGTTTCCGTGTCATCGTGCTCGATCTCGACGGCAGGCCGCGCGCGCGGCAACCCGTGAAGGTCGCGCTCTATCGATCGAACGCGTACTCCTATCGCAAGCGGCTCATCGGCGGCTTCTACGCGTATGAGACCACGCGCGAGACCAGCAAGCTCCCGACGAGCTGCGAGGGTGTAACGAACGAGCAAGGGCTGGTGATGTGCGACGTCGCGCCGGGCATCAGCGGCGAAGTGGTCGCGCGCGCCGAAACTCTCGATGCGAACCGGAACGTCGCGGGCGCGACGTCTTCGTTCTGGGTCGCGGGCAAGGACGATTGGTGGTTCGGCGGCACGCAGGGCGATCGCATGGACGTGCTGCCGGAGAAGAAGGAGTACGCAGCCGGCGAGACGGCGCGCTTCCAGGTGCGCATGCCGTTTCGGCAGGCCACTGCGCTGGTGACTGTCGAGCGCGAAGGCGTGCTGTCCAGTTTCGTCACGAAGCTCAAAGGGCAGATGCCGGTGATCGAAGTGCCGATCGCCGATGCATATGCGCCGAACGTATTCGTCTCGGTGCTCGCGGTGCGCGGTCGTGTCGGAGCGCTCTCGGGCGGCAAGCCGCAGCGCGAAGCGGTCACAGCGCTCGTGGATCTGAACAAGCCTGCCTATCGCCTCGGCATGGCGAAAATCAACGTCGGCTGGAAGCCGCATCGGCTCAACGTGACGGTGACGCCGGTCAAGAAGACCTTCAAGGTCGCCGAGCAGGCCACTGTGAGCGTGCACGTGGAGCGCGACGACGGCGGCGCGCTGCCGACGGACAGCGAAGTTGCTGTCGCCGCGGTTGATGAAGCTCTGCTCGAACTGGCGCCGAACCGCTCGTGGGATCTGCTGGCGGCGATGATGGGCGAGCGCGGCGTCGAAGTGCTGACGTCGACTGCGCAGATGCAGGTCGTCGGCAAGCGGCACTACGGCCGCAAGGCGGCGCCGCACGGCGGCGGCGGCGGACGTGAGCGCGATCGCGCGCGCGAGCAGTTCGACAGCCTGTTGTTGTGGAAGGGGCGCGTGAAGCTCGATGCCCAGGGCAATGCGGTGTTCCCGTTGACGCTGAACGATTCGCTCACGTCGTTCCGCATCGTCGCAGTGGCGAACGGTGCGGCGCATCTGTTCGGCACCGGCTCCGCGACCGTCAACACGACGCAGGATCTGATCCTCGTGTCCGGACTCGCGCCGCTGGTGCGTGAAGGGGATCGGTACGCCGCGACGTTTACGTTGCGCAATACGACCGATCATCCGCTGACTGTCGACGCACAGGCACGGCTCGCGATCAATCGCGCACCTTCGCTGCAGTCGCAACGCGTCGAAGTTCCTGCGGGTCACGCCCGTGACATCGTGTGGCGCGTGACGGCGCCGGTCGGCGTCGCGCAGTTGCAGTGGGAAGTGACTGCGAAGGAAGTGAATGGCTCGGCCGGCGACCACATCAAGCTGACGCAGTCCGTCATTCCGGCCTATCCGGTGCGCACCTACCAGGCGACGATCGCACAGCTCGCCGAACCTCTGTCGTTCCCGGCCGAACGGCCCGTGGACGCGGTGAAAGGGCGCGGCGGGCTCGAAATAACCCTGCGCGCGAAGCTCGGCGATGGACTCGACGGCGTGCGCGAGTACATGAGCTGGTACCGGTACATCTGTCTCGAACAGCAGCTCTCGAAGGCAGTCGCGTTGCGCGACGAAGGGATGTGGCGGGCGTGGGCGGACCGGCTGCCCGCTTACATGGATCGCGACGGCCTGCTGAAATACTTCCCGACGGACCGCCTCGAAGGCGATGACGCGCTCACTGCTTACGTGCTCGTGATCGCACACGAAGCCGGCTGGCAACTCAACGAAGCAGATCAACGGCGCCTGATCGAGGCACTCACGCGCTTCGTTTCCGGCCGGGTCGTGCGCCGCTCCGCGTTGCCGACAGCGGATCTCGCGATCCGCAAGCTCGCGGCGATTGCTGCGCTCGCCCGGTACGAAGCCGCCCAGCCGCAGATGCTCGACAGCATTCAGATCCAGCCCGAGCTGTGGCCGACCTCGGCGGTGCTCGACTGGCTCGACATCGTCAAGCTCGTCCGCGGCGTGCCGAAAGCGGCGGAGCGTCGCAGCGCGGCGCTGCAGATTCTGCGCACGCGCCTGAATTTCCAGGGAACCACGATGGGCTTCTCGACCGAGCACACGGACGCGCTGTGGTGGCTGATGATCTCCACCGACTCGAACGCGAATCGCATGCTGATGGCCGTGCTCGAAGAGCCGCGGTGGCGAGAAGACATTCCGCGCCTGGTGCGCGGCTCGCTCGGCAGGCAGCGGAGCGGGCACTGGAACACGACGGTCGCGAACGCGCTCGGCGTGCTGGCGATGGAGAAGTTCTCGGCAGCATTCGAGTCGACGCCCGTCACGGGTGCGTCCGCGATTCACTACGGAGGGCAGGAGCAGAAGGTCGTGTGGCCGCTGAACTTGAACAGCAAACAGGTCGATCTGCCCTGGCAGGACGGTCGCGCTGCGCTCGACGTGAATCACCAAGGCAGCGGCCGCCCGTGGGTCCTGATCCGCGCGACTGCAGCGCTGCCGCTGCAGAAGCCCTTATCGTCGGGCTACAAGATCAAGCGCAGCGTTACACCCGTCGACCAACAGGTCGCCGGCCGTTGGACGCGCGGCGACGTTGCGCGGGTGAGGCTCGAGCTCGAATCGCAGTCCGACATGGCGTGGGTCGTCGTAGAAGATCCGATTCCCGGCGGCGCAACGATCCTGGGCAGCGGTCTCGGTGGGCAATCCGCGCTGCTCACGCGCGAAGAGCGTCGCGAAGGTTACGCGTGGCTCGCGTTCGAAGAGCGGCGGTTCGATTCGTTCCGCGCGTACTACCGTTACGTGCCGAAGGGAAGCTGGGTCGTCGAGTACACGGTGCGTCTCAACAATCCGGGCCAGTTCCTGCTGCCGGCGACGCGGGTGGAAGCGATGTACGCGCCGGAGATGTTCGGCGAATCGCCGAACGCCGCGGTTACTGTGGAGGCAAAGCAGTGACGCGACGCGTCCGCATCTTGCTCGGCGCGTGCGCGGCGGTCGTCGCAGTGGTACTGGCGATCGCGTGGCCAGCACAGGCGCCCGATTTCGCCGCCGTGCGCTCGGGCTTCACGCCATCGGATGCGTTCATGCTCGATCGCAATGGCACGGTGCTCGATACGACGCGCATCGACTTCGAGGTGCGGCGCTTCGAATGGCAACCGCTGCCTTCCATCTCGCCCGCGCTCGTCGCAGCGGTCGTGCGCGGCGAGGACGCGCGCTTCTGGGAGCATGGCGGAATCGATTGGCGCAGCGTCATCGGCTCCGCCCGCGATCGGTTCGTGCGTGGACGCCAGCGCGGCGCGAGCACGATCACGATGCAGGTCGCATCGCTGTTGCAGTCGCGGCTGCATTCGCGCGAGGGATTGCGAGCGTGGTGGTACAAACGCAATCAGGCGCGGCTGGCGCTCGCGCTGGAGAGCCGCTGGACGAAGCAGCAGATTCTCGAGGCATATCTGAACCTCGTGTATTTCCGCGGTGAGCTGCAAGGCATCGGTGCGACAGCGCATCTGCTCGCCGGCAAGGTTCCTTCCGGACTGTCGTTGCCGGAGAGCCTCGTCATTGCAGCCTTGCTGCCGGAGCCGAATGGCACGCCGGAGAGGATTGTGGCCCGCGCGTGCGGTCGCGCACTCGCTGCGAAGATGATCGCGAATTGCGCTGAGTTGAAGGCGACGGCGACGATGCTCCTGACGCACGGCGTCGATTCGCCGCCGCGCCCGCAGCTCGCTCCGCAGCTCGCGAACACATTGCTCAGGACTGCCGGCGAGCGCGTGCAGACGACGCTCGACAGCAGCGTGCAGCGGCTCGCTCGCGACATTCTGAGCCGGCAGCTCTCGACCTTGTCTGCGAGCAACGTGCGCGATGGCGCCGTGCTGGTCGCGGACAACGCGACCGGCGACGTGCTCGCCTATGTGGGTTCGGCCGGCCCGAGCTCCCGATCGCGCGAGGTCGACGGCGTACGGGCTTTGCGTCAGGCCGGCTCGACGCTCAAGCCGTTTCTATACGAGATCGCACTGGAGCGCGGCTATCTCACGGCAGCTTCGCTGCTCAAGGATTCGCCGGTGCATCTGGACACAACGAGCGGCGCGTACATTCCGCAGGACTACGATAAGGACTTCAAAGGCCTGGTCAGTGTGCGCACCGCACTCGGCAGCTCGCTGAACATTCCGGCCGTGCGCGCGCTGGTGCTCGTGGGCGTCGAGCCGTTTCGCGATCGTCTGCACGAGCTCGGCTACGAACAGATCAAAGAGGACGGCGACTTCTACGGCTATTCGCTGGCGCTGGGGTCTGCCGAAGTGACGTTGTGGCAGCAAGCGCAGGCGTATCGCGCGCTGGCTGCAGGTGGACGCTGGTCGCCGTTGCGCGTGCGCGTCGATGAGCCGGCGCACGCAGCAACGAGCCTGCTTCCCGGCGACGCCACGTTCATCGTCAGTGACATTCTCAGCGATCCGGCCGCACGTGCACTGACGTTCGGCATCGACAATCATCTCAACACGCCGTTCTGGAGCGCTGCGAAGACCGGCACCAGCAAGGACATGCGCGACAACTGGTGCGTCGGCTTCTCGTCGCGCTATACGGTTGCCGTCTGGGTCGGCAACTTCGAAGGCGACGCGATGCACGACGTCAGCGGCGTCACCGGCGCGGCGCCGGTGTGGCGCGAGATCATGGGCGCTCTGCATCAGAACGTCGCGTCCGTTGCGCCGCCGCCGCCCGCAGGCGTGGTGGCCGCCGCGACGAAGTTCGAGCCGGCAGTCGAGCCGCAGCGCCGCGAGTGGTTCCTTGCCCGGCAACGACAGGGCGAGGCTGTGACGATCACGCGCGCGGCGCAGATTCCTCGCATCGTCACTCCGGCCAACGGCATGGTCATCGCGTCCGATCCGGATATTCCGCCTTCGCATCAGAAGGTCCTGATCACCGCTGAAGGCGGAACCGCGCAGATGCAGCTGCGACTGAATGGCGAGAAGCTCGCTTCCGCAAGCAAGTCGGTGTTGTGGACGCCGCGGCCGGGCGCGCATCGCCTGGAGCTGCAGGACGCGAACGGCCGGCTCGTCGACCGCATCCTGTTCACAGTGCGCTGACTGTCACAGGACAGGCGGCTGCGCCGTCTGAGATCCATGATGCGCAATCCACATGATCGCAAGCTCTTTCTCGCCGGCGCGAGCGGTGTGATCGGCAGACGGCTCGTGCCGCTGTTGCTACAGCGCGGCTGGCACGTGGTAGGCACGACGCGTTCGAGCGAGAAGGCGAAGGCACTTGCAGCCGCAGGCGCAGAGCCCGTCGTCGTCGACGTGTTCGACGCGCGGGCGATCGAGCGCGCGATTGCACACGCGCAGCCGGCGCTGGTCTTACACGAGCTCACGGATTTGCCGCCCGGGCTGGATCCCGCACGCATGGCTGACGCCATTGCTCGCAACGCGAGAATCCGCAGCGAAGGCACGGCGAATCTCGTCGCTGCAGCGCTCGCGGCACGCGTGCCGCGAATGGTGGCGCAGAGCATCGCGTGGGCGTACGCGCCACAGAGCCGGGCGCAGCGGGAGGAAGATCCGCTCGATTTGCAAGCTGAGGGCACGCGCGCAATCAGCGTCCGCGGGATAGCGGAACTGGAGCGATGCGTGCTCGAGTCGCCGCCGCTCGCGGGCGTCGTGCTCAGATACGGACGTCTCTATGGACCGGGTACCGGCGCCGAAGTCGCAGCCGCGCCATCCGTGCACATCGACGCCGCGGCCTGGGCCACCGTGCTGGCCGTGGAGCGGGCCGAGCCCGGCATTTACAACGTCGCCGATCCCGGACCGCAGCTCGATTCCAGCAAGGCGCAGGCCAAACTCGATTGGAGCGCCGACTGGCGTATCAGCTAAAGTGGCGGCGTGTTGAGCCGCCTTCGCTTCGTCGCCTTCGGCCTGTTGACCTGCGCCGCGTTCAGCGCCTCGGCGCTCGACCCCGTTTCCAAGCGCAACATCGATCTCAGCGGCACCTGGAAGCTCAATGCCGCGCTCAGCGATGACGCGCAGCACATGCTGGCCGAGCGCCAGCGCGAGGAGCGGGAGGAATACATGAAGTGGCGCAGGCAGCAGGAAAGGATGTATCCGCCCGAGGCGCCGCCGCCGATCGATGTGGACGGGCCCAGTCCCGCGCGCCGCAACGAGCCCAGCCCTTCACGGCGCGCGTCGATCAAGCGCCAGCAGGAGAACCTGTACAAGATGCTCGCGATCTCGGACACGCTGACGATCCGCCAGGACGGCTCGACCTTCGACCTGGTCTCGGCCGTCGAGTCGCGTCGAGTGGTCGCGGGATCGCGCACGCAGGTGTCGATGCCGGAAGGCGAGCTGGCGGATTCGCAGGTGGGCTGGGATGGTGAGTGGTTCGTGATCGATCGCAGCGTGCGCAGCGGACCGCACGTCGTCGAGAAATTCCGGCTGCTGCCGAAGACCGGCCAGCTCGAATACCAGATGAAATGGTCCGGCCAGAGCGAGCTGCGCGGCATGAAGATTCACCGCGTGTTCGATCGCTCCACCGCAGCACCGCCGCCGG
>JBIOUH010000054.1:0-27863 GCA_044866955.1 Steroidobacteraceae bacterium | reverse complement strand
AGATCGATGCGATAACTGCCAGGATGGAACGTGTAGGTCTTGGTGACTGTGATGCCACCTTCGCTCCACGTGAGCGGCACGACCAGCTGCTGCTCACCCGCCTTCAGCTGATACTCGTTCGCCGCGGACAAGCGTCCCGAGCCGAATCACCGAGCGCTGTTCCACGCTGCGGCGAACGAGTATCAGCTGAAGGCGGGTGAGCAGCAGCTGGTCGTGCCGCTCACGTGGAGCGAAGGTGGCATCACAGTCACCAAGACCTACACGTTCCATCCTGGCAGTTATCGCATCGATCTGAGCTACGACGTGGTGAACACCAGCGGCAGCGACTGGAAGGCCGCGTCGTACGTGCAGCTCGTGCGTCACTACGAGCACGTGGAGCGCTCGTACTTCAAAGTCGAAACCTACGCGTATCGCGGGCCCGCCGTTTCCGACGGCACCAAATACCGCAAGCTCAACGTCGAGAACGAAGAAGATCGCGCCTTCAAGCAGAGCATCACCAACGGCTGGCTCGCAGCGCTCCAGCATCACTTCGTCGCTGCGGCCGTGCCGCCCGCGACGGAACCGTACGAGTATCAGCTCAGCCTGAGTCCTCGCAACGATTTCACGTTGTCATACCGCGGGCCGCTCAAGACAGTGCCCGCCGGTGGAACACAGAGCTTCAAGGAAGAGCTGTTCGTGGGCCCGAAGCTGCAGGAGCAGCTCGGTTCGATCGCCCCGCTGCTCGATCGCGTCACCGACTACGGCTGGCTCACACCGATCGCCCGCACGTTGTTCCTGGCGCTCGAATGGGTCTACAAGGGCGTGCACAACTGGGGCGTGGCGATCATCTTCGTCACGTTCCTGATCAAGCTGGCGTTCTACAAGCTGACGGCCGCGAGCGGCCGCTCGATGGCGAAGATGCGTAACGTCGCGCCGCGCATCAAAGCGATCCAGGAGCGCTACAAGGACGATCGCGAACAGCTCGGCCGCCAGATGATGGAGCTGTACAAGCGCGAGAAGATCAATCCGCTCGCCGGCTGCCTGCCGATTCTGATCCAGATTCCGTTCTTCTTTGCGTTCTATCGCGTGCTGCTCGAGAGCGTGGAGATGCGCCAGGCGCCGTTCTTCGGCTGGATCAACGACCTGAGCTCGCGCGATCCGTTCTTCATTCTGCCGCTGCTGATGGGCGCGGCCATGTTCGCGCAGTTCAAGCTGCAGCCGATGCCGAGCACCGATCCGATGCAGGCGAAGGTGTTCGCATTCATGCCGGTGATCATGTCGGTGACGATGGCCTGGTTCCCGTCCGGCCTCGTGCTGTACTGGCTGACGAATACGCTGCTGTCGATCGCGCAGCAATGGCGCATCAACAAGCTCGTGGCGGCGGAGCAGGCCAAGACGTAGGAAGTTGTGGACGCAACGCGCGACACGATCGCCGCACTCGCCACGCCGCCCGGGCGGGGTGGCATCGGCGTGATCCGCGTGTCCGGTCCGCTCGCTGCCACCCTCGCACGCGAAATTCTCGGTGAGCTGCCGCGCCCGCGTCGCGCGGTGCTGCGGCCATTTCGCGATGCCGACGGGCACGCGCTCGATACCGGCCTGGCGCTGTACTTCGCGGCGCCGGAATCCTTCACCGGCGAAGACGTTCTCGAGTTGCACGGCCACGGCGGACCCGTCGTGATGGACATGCTGCTCGCCCGGACGCTGCAGCTCGGCGCTCGCGTGGCCGAAGCCGGCGAGTTTTCGCGCCGCGCTTTTCTCAACGACAAGCTCGATCTCGCCCAGGCCGAAGCGATCGCCGATCTGATCGATAGCGGCTCAGTCGAGGCGGCGCGCGCGGCGCTGCGCTCGATGCAAGGCGAGTTTTCAGTCGCCGTGAATTCCCTGACCGAAGCGGTGACTGAGACGCGCATGCATGTCGAGGCCGCGATCGATTTTCCGGAAGAGGAAATCGATTTCCTCGCAGACACGGCGCTGCGCGATCGCATCGACGGCGCGATCGAGCTCTGCGCACAGATCGCAGCGAAGGCGCGCCAGGGTGCGTTGCTGCGCGAAGGTATGACAGTCGTCATCGCGGGACGACCGAATGCGGGCAAGTCGAGTCTGCTGAATCGTCTCGCCGGCTACGACGCCGCGATCGTCACTGCAATTCCCGGTACGACGCGCGACGTACTGCGCGAGCGCATCGCGATCGATGGCATGCCGCTGCACATTGCAGACACTGCAGGCCTGCGCGAAGAAGCGGACGTAGTCGAAGCGGAGGGCATTCGCCGCGCGCGGCAGGAGATGAGTCGCGCTGACCGAATCCTCTACGTCATCGACGGCGAGCGTCGGCTCGACGCACAGCAGATCGAGCGCGAGCTCGCGACATTGCCCGCCGACATTCCGGCCACGCTGGTCGTGAACAAGATCGATCTGCTCGGCCTCATCTCGCGCTATGAGCAGTCACAACCGCCGCGCCTGTACCTGTCAGCGACCACCGGCGAAGGCATCGACCTGCTTCGCGAGCACCTGAAGGAGTGCATGGGTTTCCAGGGCGCCGACTCCGGCACCATCTCCGCCCGGCGCCGGCACCTCGACGCGCTGGCGCGCACCGATCGACATCTGCAGGAAGCGCGACGGCAACTCTTCGACCGCCGCGCCGGCGAGCTCATGGCCGAAGAGTTGCGCCAGGCGCAGCAGGCGCTCGCCGAAATCACCGGCGCGTTCACTTCGGATGACCTGCTGGGCCGGATCTTCTCCAGCTTCTGCATCGGAAAGTGAGCGCGCAGCGACCTCCCGCTCCGCTCCTCGCAGCTCTCCAGGAAATCTTCGGCGAGCCGGTCGAGCACGTGCGCGTCATCGAGCACTCCTTCTACGCACGCCTGCACTTCGGCGCCCGTGCCACGACCCGGCGCAATCGCATTCTGCTGCGCGATTCGGCAACCGCGTTCTGGCGCGATCCCGACCTGGTGCTGCACGAGTACTTTCACGTCCTGCGGCAATGGCAGCCGCGACGGCTGACGATCTGGCGTTATGTCGTGGAGTCGCTGCGACGGGGCTACTGGCTGAACCGGTTCGAGATCGAGGCCCGCCAGTTCGCTGCGGCGCATGCTGCGCGGTTGCAACGGCTGCTCGATCGCCCCCGCTCGTCCTAAAGGGCTGCTCCCTCGCCGGCCCGCGCGCTGCTAGCATCAGCACCCGCGCGAGACGATCAAAAACTGCAGAACCGGAGGATGACTCTCATGGCGAATGCCCTTCGATCGCGTTTTCTGTCGTGCTGTGTGGCCGGCGTGCTGGTCAGCGCCGCAGCCCAGGCCGACGTCACCATGCAGGAATCGATGAGCCTGAGCGGCGCCGGCATGATGAAGATGGCGAACATGAGCGGCACGACCACGACCACCATCTCCGGCAACAAGGCCCGCACCGAAAGCAACATGCAGTTCGAGTCGGGGCTGATGCGCACGTTCGCGCGCGGCGCCGGCGGACCGCACGTCGAGATCGTGCGGCTCGACGAGGACAAGATCTTTTCGCTGGATCCGAAGAAAAAGACCTACACCGAAACGACCTTCGCCGACATGCGAGCCAAGATGCAGCAGGCGATGGACCAGATGAACCAGTCGCAAGCGCAGCAGCAGCAGGCGACGTCCGGCGTCGATGAGTCCGAATGCGAGTGGTCCGAGCCGAAATCGGACGTGAAGCGTACCGGCGAGACGGCGGCGATAGCGGGCTTCCAGGCGGAGCACGTCACCGTCAGTGCGACGCAGACGTGCACCAACAAGAAGACCGGCGACGCTTGCGATTTCGGCCTCGCGCTCGATCAATGGATCGCGCCGGGCTTCCAGGCCTCCAGCGAAACGACGGCCTATCAACGCGCCTATGCGGAGAAGCTCGGCCTCGGCACGGCCTCGTCGCGCGATTTTGCCGAACGGGCCCAAGGCATGTTCGGGCGCTACAAGGGTATCTGGGGTGAGCTCGGCAAGCGCATGGCCGAGCTGCCGGTGAAAGGCTACGCCGTCAAATCCAGCTTCAGCCTCGGCGTAGGCGGTCCGCAATGTAAGAGCGCGCAGGAGCAGCAGGCGCAAGGGACTCCGCAGGCGCAGCCGAGCATCGGCGGGGCACTAGGTGGCGCGCTCGGTGGCATGTTCGGCAAGAAGAAGAAGCAAGACGAAGCCGCCCAGCAGCAGGCAGCGCCGCCGCCGACAATGGCAGGCGGACTGATGCCGCTGATGAGCATGGGCACCGAGCTCGTCTCCATCAGCAGCGACGCCGCCGGCCCGCAGACGTTCGAAGTCCCTGCCGACTACAAGAAGGTTACGAAGGACTGAGCTCCCGAATCCTGCGCGCCCGATGCTGAGCGTCGGGCGCGCACCTTCTCAACGCGAACGTCGGTCGCGCCTTTCCAATAGAGCTGTCGTTTGCCGGGCGCAAGCACGCCCGCAAGCGCGCCGTCCTTGTAGACGACGCCCATCTCCTGTTCGTCGAGCTCGACGATGTGGAAATGACGTTCCATCGTCGCACGCGCCTGCGCCAGCAGCTCGTCCATGCGCGGATGGTCGAACTCGGGCACGTTCATGTCATACAGCTGCACCGCGATGCGCGCGAATGGCTGCAGGACCCAGCGCACGCCAGGCTCCAGAATCCCCACGAAGCGGCCCTGTCTCCACAGGAGAGCCCGCTCGGACTGCGCGATAGTGAGACGCGTAGTCATGGTCGTTTCCTCTTTCGTCGGCTCCAAAACGCAAAAACCCCGATCGGCATGCCGACCAGGGTTCCTGGGTGGAGTCCTGGAAGGCACGCGGCCTTCCAGCACTGCTGCGGAAAGGCTAACGGCTCGTGTTCACACCATCGACAACGGCGCGCAGTCGTGCGCAGAGCGCACGGGCGCAGTCGTTCGGCTGATGAATGAGAATGTCAGTCATGAGGGTAGGAGTTTATTGACGGGGTTTGCCGTGTCAACCGGGAAGCGTAAGATGCGCGCCCCGGTTGCGAGACCGGATCGTACTCGGAGCCGCATCGCCCGCACCGCATTAACCTCGAGATCAACCTGAAGAAATCAGGCTCAGGCGCGCAGCCCATTGGCTCCATCGAACCCCTGGCGGTCAGCCCGCCAGGGGTTTCGTATTTTCAGCGGGCGCCTCCGTGCCGGCCCGCGCCTTTCGCAAAGTCGCTCGCGCCCGTGAGGCTTTCGCCGCTCTTCATCGTGAGCGTGCCGTGGCGGAATTCGTTGCGCAGGGCCGCGTCCTCCTCCATGCCCCACTGCTCGATCGCCGACAGCCGATCGTTGCGCATGCAGGTCTGCGGGAACGACGCGATCTGACGCGCCAGCTCGATGGCTGCAGTCAATGCCTGACCAGCCGGAACGAGCCGATTCGCGAGTCCGATGTCGAATGCTTCCTGCGCGCGCACTTCGCGTCCGGTGAGAATCAGGTCCATCGCGCGACCGTGCCCGATCAGGCGCGGCAAGCGGATCGTGCCGAGATCGATCAGCGGCACGCCGAAGCGGCGGCAGAAGATACCGAAGATCGCGCTCTCGGATGCGACGCGCAGGTCGCACCACAACGCCAGCTCGCAACCGCCTGCGACCGCGTAGCCTTCGACTGCTGCAATCACCGGCTTCGACAAGCGCAGACGCGTCGGCCCCATCGGTCCATCGCCTTCTTCGGTGACCTGGCGCCGATCGCCGCGTGCGTACGCCTTGAGATCCGCGCCGGCGCAGAAGTGACCGCCTGTGCCGGTGAGAATCGCGACGTCGCTGCGCGGATCCACATCGAACTCGCGAAAGGCAGCTGCGAGCTGCAGCGCCGTCGCGGCATCGACGGCGTTGCGGTGCTCCGGCCGCTCGATCGTCACTACATATATGTTGTCGATCTGCTGGCGGGAGACGGCCATGGCGCGAGCCTCAGTTGGTTTTCGGCTTGGCATCCGGGCGCGGCACGGTCAACTGTTTGTCGACCGCGCCTGCATAGAACACGATCAGCTTCACCGGCGTGGTGCCGACATTGCGACCGTTGTGCGGGGTCGCGATCACCTCGGCGAGCGCTTCGCCGGCCTTCATCAGCTTCTTCTTGCCGTCCGGCAGACTGATCTCGAGCGTGCCTTCGAGCAGCATGCCGAACGACGGCACCGGATGCTCGTGCCAGTTGGTCTCGCCGCCGGGCGCGATCTCGATCATCAGGGCCGAGATCTCAGCCTGGCCTTCGGGATATTGGATGGGCGCGCCGTTCCAGCTCTGCTTAGTCTTGAGGAGCGGCGTGACCTTGACTGTCGCACTGGGCTCGATCGCGTTCGCGGCGAACGGCAGCAGTGCAGCGGCCATGCAGATCAACACAGTCCGGGAGCGAAGATGCGCAGTCATGGGAGGCCTCGTCGGGAGCGGACGGAGGGCCCAATCATGCCTGCGGGAAGAGTCGGCTGCCAACGGTCGGCGGAGAGCCGGGGATCGAAACATTTCTCCTGCAGTGTCCGACCGAGGCAGCCGGTGAGCATCATCGATGCGCGGCCCGCGGCGAGGTACTCACGCAAGCTCGAAGGCCGCTCTGACTTTCGACATGGCGATCGCTAAACTCACCCATTCATGTCTGCATTGCTGCTGCTCGTTGTCTGCCTGGCGCTCGGCGCCATCGTCGCGCGCGTCGTGCGTCCGCCCACGACCCTGCCGCAGGGACTGAACTGGTGGGTCATCAACATCGCGTTCTCGGCGCTGGTCGTGCATCTCATTCCGACGCTGCACTTCGACTGGCAATACTGGTTTCTGATTGCTGCGCTGTGGATCGTGTTCGCCGGCGCGTGGCTGCTGTTTGCGATGCTCGGTCGCGCCCTGCACTGGTCGCGGGCGCGCATCGGTGCGATCACGCTCGGGTGCGGGCTCGGCAATACGGCCTTCATCGGCTTCCCGATGATCGAAGCCCTGCATGGCCGCGAAGGTACGAAGCTCGCGCTCGTCGCGGATCAGCTCGGCACCTTCATCGCGCTGGCGGTCGGCGGCTCGATCGTCGCGGCGATCTACTCGGGCACGAATGCAAGCGCAGCGCAGGTCGTGCGCAAGGTGCTGCTGTTTCCGCCGTTCGTATCGCTGGTTATCGGCGTCGTGGCCGGCCTGCTCGGCGGCTGGCCGCAGCCCGTGGACGCGGTCTTCGAGCGGCTCGGCGCGACGCTCGCACCGATTGCGCTGTTCTCCGTCGGCCTGCAGTTCCGGCTGCAATTCCAGCGCGGCCAGGCGACGGCGCTGCTGCTCGCTCTCGGCTGGAAGCTCGCGCTCGCGCCCCTCATCGTCTGGCTCGTCGGTCTTGCATTCGGTGTGTCGACCTCCATCCTGACGATTGCCGTGCTGCAGGCTGCAATGGGGCCGATGATCTCCGCGACGATTCTCGCCGAGCAGCACGATCTCGAGCCGCAGCTCGCCAACACCGTGCTGGGCATCGGCATCGTGATCTCACTCGTGACGGTGCCCCTGGTGGACTATCTGTTACGGTCCTGAGGCAATGCCCGAGCGATTCGACCGCAAGAGACGGAGTTCGGCGCGCAAGCCGATCCGGACAATGGCAGGCACATCATCGAGGAGCCTTGCCATGACCGACGAAGCCAAGCTCTGGGACGCCGTTCTCCGCCGTGACACCTCCGCGACCGGCGAGTTCGTGTACGCCGTGAAAACCACAGGCGTTTATTGCAGGCCGACGTGTGCCTCACGCCGCCCGCTGCGCAAGAACGTGCAGTTCTTCGCTACGACCGCCGAAGCGCGGGCCGAGGGTTATCGTGCGTGCAAGCGCTGTCGCCCCGACGACGTCAACAAGTCTCGCGCGGCGAGCGCTCCCATCAATGCCGTGGTCCACGAGCTCACGCGGCAGATCGATGCGAATCCGGAACAGCCGTTTCGGCTGACGCAGCTGGCGAAGCGCGCCGGCTACAGCCCGTTCCATCTGCAGCGCAACTTCAAAGCGATCATCGGCAGCACGCCGAAGGAATATCAGACGGCAGCTCGTCTGCGCACGCTCAAGCAGGAGCTGCGCAAGGATGCGCCGGTCTCCGACGCGATCTACCAGGCCGGCTTCGGCTCGGGCAGCCGCGTCTACGAGAAGGCCGACACGCAGCTCGGCATGACGCCGAGCGAGTACCGCAGCGGCGGCAAGGGACTGACGATTTCGTACGCAAGCGGGCAGACGCCGCTCGGCTTGCTGATGATCGGCGCGACCGATCGCGGCATCTGCTTCCTGCAGTTCGGCGACAACGATCGAGCATTGCAGGCGGAGCTGCGCCGCCAGTTTCCCGCAGCGGCCGTGCAGCCGATGCCCGGGACGCACCAGGAACAATTCGAGTCGTGGATGGCAGCACTCAACCGGCATCTGCGCGGACTCGAGCCCCGGCTGGATCTGCCGCTCGACGTGCGCGGCACGGCCTTCCAGCTGATCGTGTGGCGCTACTTGCAGAAGGTGCCGTACGGCGAAGTCCGCTCGTACTCGGAAGTCGCCGAGGCGATCGGCAAGCCGAGCGCAGCGCGCGCAGTGGCTCGCGCCTGCGCATCGAACAGCATCGCTCTGCTCATTCCGTGTCATCGCGTGGTGCGCGGCACGGGCGAGCTCGGCGGATATCGCTGGGGTGTGCAGCGCAAGCGCGTGCTGCTCGACACTGAGCGTGCGTCGAGCAAGCGCGCGGGCGGTTGAGATGACCGGCCTGCATCATCAGCCGCTCGCGGCGTTCAACTGGCAGAAGGTCGCGGCTGACGTCACTGAGAACGGCGCTGCGATCTTGCGCAACCTGTTGCCGCCGGCGAGCTGCGCAAGCGTTGCGGACTTGTATGACAATCCGGAAGGATTCCGTTCGCACGTCCACATGGCGCGGCACAACTTCGGCAAAGGCGAGTATCGCTACTTTGCGTATCCGCTGCCGCCGTGGCTCGCGACGCTGCGCAGCGATCTCTATGCGCGGCTCGCGCCGATTGCGAACCAGTGGGCTACGGACCTGAGCTACGAGCGCAGCTTTCCCGCCGCGCATGGCGAGTACATCGAGCAGTGTCACGCGGCCGATCAACGCCGGCCGACGCCGCTACTGCTGCGCTACGTGGCCGGCGACTACAACTGTCTGCATCAGGATCTGTATGGCGCGCAGTGGTTTCCGCTGCAGGTGATCGTGCTGCTGAACGCGCCGGAGCAGGATTTCGCAGGCGGTGAGCTACTGATTGTCGAGCAGCGGCCGCGAGCGCAATCGAAAGGCAGCGTGATCGCGCTTGCGCAAGGCGATGCTGCGGTCATCGCCGTGAACCACCGGCCGCGCCGGGGGGCTCGCGGCTATTCCCGCGTCACGCTGCGACATGGCGTGAGCCCGCTGACCCGAGGGCGCCGTCACACCCTCGGGATCATCTTTCACGACGCCGCATAAGAACGGCTGTTTCCATTTCCCTCCCCCCGCTTGCGGGGGAGGGTTAGGGTGGGACGCTACTTCTGAACCACCACGACCCCGTGCTTCATCACGAACACGGGCTGTTCCGTGGCCGCGATGTTCTTGAGCACGTTGCCGCGCACCGCGACGACGTCAGCGGTCTTGCCGGCCTCCAGCGTGCCGACTTCAGCATCGACGCCGAGCAGTTTGGCTGACTCGCGCGTGCCGGCCAGCAGCGCGGCTTCCGGCGCCATGCCCTGCTCGACCAGCAGTGCGAACTCGTGCGCGTTCATGCCGTGCGGAAACACGCCCGCGTCGGTACCGAAAGCAATCGGCACGCCGAGCTTGATCGCCATCTTCAGCATCGTTCCGTGCGCGGCTGCGGCGGCGCGCGCCTTCTCCTGGATCTTCGGCGGGTAGGTCGCCGCTTCCTTGTCGACCCAATAGACGGCCATGCGCGTCGGCACCAGATAGACACCCTTCTGCTTCATCAGCTTCAGCGTCGCCTCGGTGAGGAAGCTGCCGTGCTCGATCGAATCGACGCCGGCCTCGACTGCAAGCTTCGCGGCGAGATCGCCGTGCGCGTGCGCTGCGACTTTGCGCTTCCAGGCATGCGCTTCGGACATGATCGCGTCGAGCTCTGCCGCAGTGAGCTGCGGTACGTCGACAGGATCTGCTTCCGATAGCACGCCGCCGGATGCGCAGATCTTGATCACGTCCGCGCCCCACTTCATCTGGTCGCGCACCGCTGTGCGACATTCATCCGGCCCGTTGCAGACGCCTTCAACGGGTCCGACCGGCTCGATGACGTCGGGCGGGAACGGGCTCTGGTCGCAGTGCCCGCCGGTCGAGCCGATGGCGTGCCCGGCCGTGATCATGGTCGGCCCGGGGATCACACCTTTGTTGATGGCGTTGCGCAGGCCGATGTCCTGCCAGTCGCTGGCGCCGACGTTGCGAACAGTCGTGAACCCAGCTTCCAGCGTGCGCTTCGCGTACTGCGCCGCCGTGTGCGCCTGCTCGACGGGGAAACGCAGCATCTGCTCGTAGAACGCCTTGTAGTAGTCCTTCTGGAACTGGCCGTCCAGGTGCGTGTGCGCGTCGATGAAGCCCGGCAGCAGCGTCGCATCGCCGAGGTCGATCACTTTCGCATTCGCCGGCGCGGTCCCGCCGATCGACACGATCTTCTCGCCGTCGACGACGACCGTGCCGCCCTGGGTGAGCTGGCCGGACTTGCTGTCGAACAGGTAGGCGGCCTTCAGCACGACGGGCTCGCCGTGCGCAGCCGTGACGAAAGTTGCCGCAATGGCGGCTGCGATCATCGAGCTCAGACGCATGAATGGAATCCTCTTGGGTCTTGTTGTTGAGTCGCGCGACGATACGCGCTTCGCAACCGCGCGTCACGCGTGTCCGGGCCTCATGTCACCCAGACGTAGACGACGAGTTTGCGGCCGAGGACGTCGATGGTGTCTTCGCGGCGCAGGCCGCAGCGCTCCGCTACTCGCAGCGAGCGAACGTTCTCGCCATCGATCACGGAGATCACGCGTTTGATCCCGAGCGAGTGGCGGGCGTATGCGAACACGCATTGCGCAGCCTCGGTCGCGTAGCCGCTGCCCCAGTGCGCAATATCGAATGTGTAGCCGAGCTCGCGTTCGTAAATCAGCGGCAGGCTTGCGGGAGCTTGCGCGCGACCGAACCAAGCGCGCGGGAGGGTGCCGGGCGCCGGCTGCGCCTCGATCACCAGATCGCTCATCCCGCAGCGGCCGAGGAGCACGCCGTCAGCCTTGCGCACCACGGCCAGCTGGCCGAGCTCGAGCTCGTGGTAGCTCGAGAGTGTGGATTGCAGCCACGCCTGCGTTTCTTCGGCGCTGCGCGGCCGGCCGTGGCCGGTGTAACGCACGACGTCGGCGATGGCGTGTATGCGTGTGAAGAAAGGCAGGTCGTCCGCCGCGATCCTGCGCAACACCAGTCGTGTCGATTCGATGCGATCGGTGCTGCGGGCAAGCGTCATGCGGTCATTCTAGCCGCGCATTTGCCGCACAGATGTACAGAAATCGGCGCCGCGCAGGCGAGTGCGGTCGGCTAACGTAGGTCCGCCGCTCACGATCAAGGACGATCATGAAGACCATAGCCCTGCGGACGACCGAAGGTCGCTTCATCGCCCACGAAGTGCGCATTGCGTGTTCGCTGAGCGCACGACTGCTCGGCCTGGCCCGCGAGCGATCTTTACCGACGCGGGCGGGTCTGCTGTTGAGCAGCGCGTTTGGCGTTCACACACTCGGCATGCGATTCGCGATCGATGTCATCTTTCTCAGCCGCCAGATGCGCGTGCTCGGTCTCGCGTCTGCCGTTCCACCGTGGCGTGTATTGCTCGCTCCGCGCGGCACCGGCCGTGTGCTCGAGCTGGCAGCTGGGCAAATCGTCGCGACAGGAGTCAAGACCGGTACGTTCCTGCTCGTGGAAACGCCGCGGCCGCAGTGCGAACGCTCGCCGATTCGCTTCTCGTTACGGTTGCCGCAGCGTCAGGAGGATGCGACGCAGGAGGTGAGCGCGTCTTCGAGCCGGTCGTTGCCCCAGTAGAGCTCGCTGCCGATCAGGAATGTCGGTGCGCCGAAGATGCCGCGCTCGAAGGCTTCGTCGCTGCGCCGTCGCAGCCGTTCCTTCGTCTCGGTGGAGATGGCCTGTGCGAGCACTCGTTCGACATCGGGCCAGCCGAGCGATTGCAGCACGCCGCGCACGATGTCGTCGTTGGTCGTGTCGACGTCGTCGTGAAAATTCGCGAGATACACGCGGCGCGAAAACTCCGCGACCCGTTGCGGCGAGGATTCGAGCGTCATCGCGATTCGTGTCGCCAGCAGGCTCGGGCGCGGAAAGACGCTCGGCTTGCGGAACGGCACGCCGTGCTTTGCGCACTGCCGCTCCAGGTCTTGCCACATGTAGACGCCTTTCGCCGGATAGATGTTGAAGGGCGAATCGTTCCAGCCCTGCTTGCGGAAGATCGGCCCGAGCAGGAACGGTTTCCATACGACCGTCACGCCCGCCGCGCGAGCCACCGCTTCGATCCGCTGGGCGGTGACGTGCGAATATGTGCTCGCAAACTCGAACCAGAATTCCAGCGCGCGGTTAGACATCACTGCGTCTGAATGAACTCGATCAGATAGCCGTCGGGATCGCGCACCATCGCGTACGTCAGCTTCAGGCTCGCTACTTCCGTCGGCGGCCGCACGATCGCCACCTTGGCGTCCATCAGCTTCTGCACCATCGCTTTCAGATCCGAGACGTGAATGATCGTGCGGCTGAAGCCGTCGCCGATCTCATAAGGCTTGGTGCGATCGGCTCGATGCATGAGGAGGATGCCCGGTGTTCGCTCTTTGTCGAAGCCGAGCACGATCTCCGTCACCCCGGGGCTCGGCGTGATGCGCTGGCGCTCCGTCATGCCGAGCAGGCCGACGTAGAAATCGAGCGCGCGCTTCTGATCGAGCACGTAGTAACTCGTGTACGCCAGCTCCGATCTGATGGGGGCGGCGGGGGAAGCGGCGGGCGCGGTGTCGGCCTGCGCTTGCATGGCCGCTAGGCCGCACGCTGCGAACACCGCAACGAAGATTCGAGTCTTCATCGAAGCCCTCCAGTGAGAGTGGCGACCTGCACAGCAGTCCGCCGATCCCGGAGAAATCCCGGCGTTCGCCCGGGACTCGTGCGCGCTGCTGCGAATACGCTAAGTTTGCCATGAAACCGCTATCGATCTTTCTGTGCGGCGTGCTCGCCGTCTACTGCGCCGTGCAGTCCGTTGCCGGCGAAGCGCCGCGGCCCTCAGACGACCCGAGCCATCACATGAAGCGACAAGTCATCCGTACTCCCGACGCGCCGAAGTCGGCGCTCTACAGCCAGGCGATCAAAGTCGGTCCGACGATTTACGTCACAGGCGTGCCCGGCATCGATCCGCAAACGAACAAAGTGGCGGGCCCGACGATCCAGGAGCAGACCCGGCAGGCGCTGATGAACTGCGAGAACATCCTGCGCGCCGGCGATGCGAAGCTCGACGATGTCGTCGAGGTGCAAGTGCTCATCGCGCGCCCGGGCGACTTCGCCGGCATGAACGAGGAGTACGCGAAGTTCTTTCCAACGGATCCGCCGGTGCGCTCGACAGCGCGACTCGGCCCGGATCTGGGCGACGCCCTGGTGTCGATCAGGATGATCGCGGTGATTTCCGACTGAGGCGCGCCGCTCAGTGCTGCCAGCGCACGCTGAGCACCCAATCGCTGTCCACGCCGCGATGAACGTGGGGTTCGAGCAATTGCTGCGTCAGCGCGGTGCCGATGTCGAGACTCAGATGCGCGGGACGATAGGTGACGTCGAGCCCGAGCGTCACGGAAGGATCGCCGAAGTGCTTCCCGTTGCCGTTGTCGGCAGTGTCACCGTGAATGTCGAACTGCGCTGTCTGAATGTGGCCGACAAAACCGCGCCGGGGCAGCGGCAATGCACACAGAACATGCGGTGAGAACGTCCAATCGCCGCGCTCGCGCACGAGCTGCATGCCGGCGAACGGCGTGACGTGGCGATAGTCGTTGTCGAAGTCGATCTCGCCGCGTGTGCCCGCCGAGTCGCCCGCGAGGATCTCGAAGTTCCAGCGGTAGTCCTGCAGCTCGACCTGCTCGAACAGCACGCCGCCGACCCAGCGGTGCTCGCCGAGCCAGCCGCTGTCCGACGTCATCGCCGCTGCGACTCCTGCACCGTAGTGCCGCATCGTCCCATCGAGACCGTCGAAGCTCGCCTCGACTGGCCTCATGATCGGCGTGGAAGGCGCGAACAGTGTCTGCAGCTGGCGCTGCTCGCCACCTGAAAGAGCGAGGGAATCCGCGAAGGCCATGACGTTGAGCGACCAGCGTCGCGAGAGCGCTCGCGACGCGGCCACCGCGAGCATCGGCCCGCCGATCTGCAGATTGCCCGCGCTCGTGTGGCCGAACCCGGCCTGTGCAGCAACTGTCCAGCCATCGTTCTCTCTCGTCTCGTTCCACAGCGGCAGCGTGGCGTAGCGGTTGTCCATCGCCACTTCCGGCAGATGCTCGGCCACGAACTCAATATCTTCCTTGGCTGCCGCCGGGCCGCAGGCCAGCGACAGCCACACGACGCATGCGGCGGCTTTCACGCGGGTAGGACGCTCGGTGCGTGCGGGATCAATCGGCGAGGATTATTCTGGCGTCATGAAAACCCGGCCCTCCCTGCGCTTCGATCACGTTGCCGTTCCGGTGCACGATGCGAAGAGCGCTTATCAATTGTTCGCCGATACGCTCGGGCTGCCGCTGATCGCCGCGCACACCGGCGATGATTGGGACGGCGCGCCATGGCTGATGATGATTTTCGGCCTGGCGCAGGATGGTCAGGTTGCGCTTTGCGTCCGGCACGGCGCGAAGAAGTCGCGACCACCGGCGATCGATCTGCCGCACTTCGCGCTCACCACCACCGGCAAGGCGCAGCTCGCGGCGTGGGAGCGGAAACTCAAAGGCGCGGGCTTCGCGATCCGCCACGAAGACCACGGTGATCAGCAATCGATCTACTTCGACGATCGCAGCGGCCTGACCTGGGAAATCACGACGGCGCGCAAGGAATCAACATCCGCCGATCCGGACGCGCGCACTACGGTCGACGAGTGGATCGCCGAGCACTCCTGAGCTATTCCCACATCGCACGCAGCGCCGCGGCCGCATCCACGCGCACGTTCGCTCTTGCGTCGAAGGCGCGCAACGCCGACTCGCGCGCCGGCGGCCACGCCCGCTGCTCGAAGCGTGCGAGCAGATGATCTGTCATGAAGCGGCTGCGTGCGCCGTAGACGTGTGCGTCGCCAGTGCGGCTTTGTTGCGTGATGTAGTACTTGAGCGGCGCGATCAGGTGCAGATCGCGCCTGGCGCGCGTCATCGCTACATATAAGAGCCGCCGCTCTTCCTCGATGCTCTCGGGCCGTCCGGCGGCATGCTCGTTCGGAAAGTTGCCGTCCGAAACGTTCAGCACGTACACCGAGTCCCACTCCTGGCCTTTGGCCGAGTGCACCGTGGACAGGATCAGATAGTCCTCGTCGAGCAGCGGATCGCCGGCGAGATCGCCTGTGACGTTCGGCGGATCGAGCGTCAACTCCGTGACGAACTGCTCGCGCGTCGCATATTGCCCGGACAAGCGTTCGAGTTGCTCGATGTCGCCGGCGCGCACCTTCGCCGCATCATAGATGCGCTCGAGCTGCGGCTCGTACCACTTGCGCAAACGCCCGAGCTGACCGGGCCACTCGCGCGCATGCATCAGGTCCGCCATCAGCTCCATCAGCGACGACCATTCTGTTTCGGCGGCCGCGGGCATGCGGTACTCGGCGAGCGTCGGCCACGCGAAGCCGCTCGCTTCGAACACCTTCAAACAACGATCCGCCGTCGCCGGGCCGACGCCCGGCAGCAGTTGCAGGACGCGAAACGCGGCGATGCGGTTGCGGGGATTGTCGGCCCAGCGCAGCAACGCCAGCACATCCTTGACGTGCGCGGCTTCGAGAAACTTCAGACCGCCGTACTTCACGTACGGAATGTTGCGACGGAGCAGTTCGAGCTCGAGCATGTCCGTGTGGTGTGCGCTACGCGTCAGCACAGCCTGCCGCCGCAACAGCGTTCCCTGCTCGCGTGCTGCGAGGACGTGCTCGACGACATAGAGTGCCTGCGCCTGATCGTCCTGCACGGCGACGTAGAACGGCTTGCTGTCCGACGACCGATCCGAGCGCAGCTCCTTTTGATACTGCCGCGGGCTGTCGCTCATCAGCGTGTTCGCCGCATCGAGGATCGGCTGCACCGACCGATAGTTCTGCTCGAGCTTGACGACGTGCGCCGGCGGCGCGAAGCGCGCGGGAAAGTCCAGGATGTTGTCGACCGTGGCCGCGCGGAACGAGTAGATCGCCTGCGCGTCGTCGCCGACCACGCAGACCCCCCAGCCGTTCGGCTTCATCGCGTGCACTATCTGTGCCTGCAGCGTATTCGTGTCCTGGTACTCGTCGATCAGCACGTGCTCGAAGCGCCCGCCGATCTCGCGCGCCACGCGCTCCTCCTGCACCAGGATGTGCCAGTACAAGAGCAGATCGTCGTAGTCGAGCAGCTGCTGCGAGTGCTTGACCTCGACGTAGCGGCGGAACAGCTGCGTCAGCTCGTCGCCCCAGTCGCTGCACCAGGGGAAAACGTCGTCGAGCGTCTGCGCGAGCGGCTGGCGGCTGTTGACGCGGTGGGAATAGATCGCGAGGCACGTGTCCTTGCGAGGAAAGCGCTTCTCTTTCTTCGCGAGCCCGAGGTCCTGCCGCAGAAAATCCAGCAGATCGGCGGCGTCGCCCCGATCGAGCACCGAGAACGAAGGCTCCAGCCCCACGACCTGCGCGTACTCGCGCAGCAACCTGTTGCCGATCGAGTGGTAGGTGCCGGACCAGAGCAGCCGCGCGGCGTCGCTGCGGACACGTGTGTGCGGATCGGAGCGAAGCGCTTCAGCGCAGATGCGCTCCGCCCGCCGCAGCATCTCCTGCGCGGCGCGGCGCGTGAAGGTCAGTAACAGGATTCGCTCGGGAGCAACGCCCTTGAGCAACAAATGCGCGACTCGGTGCGCGAGCGTGTTCGTCTTGCCGGTGCCCGCGCCGGCGATAATGAGGAGCGGTGCGGCCGAGAACCCTGTGCCGCCCGGCGCACCGAAAGTGGCGGCCTGGTACTGGGCGGGATTCAGGCGCTCCACGAAAGGATCGACCGGCGCTGGCTGGACATGAGCGTTCATGGGCGCGGTATCATGGACGAAAACTGTATAAAACAACAGAAGTACAATGCGCGCTCGCTTGCGCATTGGGGAGACCAAAAAACGATGAGCTCGATGAATAGGTGTGGGCGCCTGGGGGTTGCCGTTCTCACGCTGTGCGCGGTTGCAGCAGCCCACGCGGCCGACGTGCCGCTCAGCGCGATCCGCGCCGGGCGCGTCATCGACGTGCAGGGCGGCAAGGTCGCGACCGATCAAGTGATCCTGGTGCGCGGCGATCGCATCGAGGCTGTCGGCGGTGCGAGCACTGTCGCGATTCCGGCAGGAGCGAAGGTCATCGACCTGAGCGCCTACACGGTGCTGCCAGGCTTGATCGACACTCACACGCACATCACGTCCGACCCGACGCTGCCGCCGTTCTACGGGTACGGCATGTCGGTGCCGCGAATTGCACTGAAGGGCGCGGCGTATGCGCGCAAGACGCTGCTAGCCGGTATCACCACGATTCGTGACGTCGGCGCGGAAGGCTATACCGACGTTGCCGTGCGCGATGCGATCAACGACGGCGAAATCCCCGGGCCGCGCATGCTGGTGTCCGGACCGGCACTCGGCATCACCGGCGGGCACTGCGACGACAACATGCTGGCGCCCGAATTCGACTATTCGGCCGAAGGTGTCGCGGACGGCGTCGCGGGCGTGCGCAAAGCCGTTCGCCGCAACGTGAAGTACGGCGTCGACGTGATCAAGTTCTGCGGCACCGGCGGCGTGTTCTCCAAGGGCGACACGCCGGGCGCGCAGCAATACACATCGCAGGAAATGGCGGCGCTGATCGATGAAGCGCACATGGCGGGCCGCAAAGTCGCGGTGCACGCGCACGGTGCTGCCGGGATCAAGACCGCTATCCGCGCCGGCGTGGACACCGTCGAGCACGCTAGCCTCATCGATGACGAGGGCCTGCAGCTTGCGAAGAAGGCGGGCATCTATCTGTCGATGGACATCTACAACTCCGAGTACACGCAGTCCGAAGGGCCGAAGCGCGGCGAGCTGGAGGAATTCCTGCGCAAGGACCGCGAGATCGCGGAAGCGCAGCGCGAAAACTTCCGCAGGGCGGTGAAGATGGGCATCAAGCTGACGTTCGGCACCGACGCCGGCGTCTATCCGCACGGCGACAACGCCAAGCAGCTCGCGTTCATGGTCCGCTACGGCATGACGCCGATGCAGGTGATTCAGGCTGCGACGCTCAACGGCGCCGACGCGCTTGGTTTGAAGAGCGTGACCGGGGTGATCGCGACCGGACTTTCAGCCGACATCATCGCGGTGAAGCGCGATCCGCTCGAGGACATCCGTGCGCTCGAGCAGGTCGACTTCGTGATGAAGGGCGGGGAAATCTACAAGCAGTAGTCAGAGTCGGACAGCTTCTCAGCGCGACGTCAGCTCACGGCGCGGCTGCAGATACTTGCCGTGCCAGTCCAGGTAGCGCTGCATCCGCTCGCGCAGGTAGCTCGGCTTGGTCAGCCCGTGGAACTGGTCGGGATAGATCACCAGCTGCGTCTCCACCCCGAGGCTGCGCAGCGCCTGGTACATCTGCTCCGAGTTCAGCAGCGGCACGTTGAAGTCGCTGGAGCCGCACTGGAACAGCGTCGGCGTCTTGATCCGGTCCGCGTGCAGGAACGGATACGAGAGGCGCATCCACACGTCGGTGTTCTTCCATGGCGTGCCGAGCTCCGCTTCGTATTCGCGCACGTACATGTCAGTGCCGTAGCCCGCGAGGATGTTGGAGATCGACGCGCCGCTGGTCGCCGACTTGAAGCGCGTGTCTTTCGAGATCACGTAGTTCGTCAGGATGCCGCCGTAGCTCCAGCCGCCGACACCGAGCCGATCCGGATCGGCGACGCCTTGCTTCACCGCGTAGTCGACTGCAGCGAGCACGTCCTCGGTGTCCTTGTTGCCCCAGTCCGCGTAGATCGCCGTCGCAAACGCTTCGCCGCGTCCTGAGCTGCCGCGCGGATTGACGCCGAGCACGACGTAACCGTTCGACGCGAAGATCTGCCACGCCACGCTGAAGGAGTTCGCGTATTGCGAGACCGGTCCACCGTGAATCCACAACAGCGTCGGATAGCTGCGTCCCGGCATGTAGTCCGGCGGTTTGACGATGAAGCCGTTGATGCGCGTGCCGTCCCTGGAATCGTACGAAATCTCCTCGGTGCTGCCGAGCTTGACCGAGGCAAGCCAGTCGTCGTTGTGATGAGTGAGCCGGCGGTAGCGCTCCTTGTCCAACACGTACACGGCGTCCGGCGCCTCGACGATGCCATCGAGCACCGCGATGCGCTCCTTGCCGCCGATGTCGAACGCGCTGGTCTCGCGCCGTCCGTCGACCAGGCGCTCGATCTTGTTGCTGCCGGTCTCGATGCGCGCGAGATGTTGATTGCGATCGTCTTCGACCAGGAAGTAGATCGAGCGGCCGTTGCGCGCCCAGACGGGCGAGATGACGTTGCGATCCAGCGCGCGTGTCAGGATGCGCGCCTCGCCACCCTCGGCAGATACGACTGCAAGATGATGCGTCGAGTAATAGATGAGCTTCGGGTCGCCGGCAGCAACGAATGCGAGCTCGCGGCCGTCCGGGCGCCAGCTCGGCGGCGACATCGATGACACATCGCCGCTGTCGCCCTGGAATTTCGTCAGCAGCTTCGGCGTCGCGCCGGGCTCCGGCGGCATGACATACAAACCGAACTCGCTGCTGCGATCCGGATCTTCCCCGCGCTTGCTGAAGAAGGCGATCTGCTTGCCGTCCGGCGACCACGACGGCCAGCCTTCGTCGTAGCGGCCCGGCGTCAGCATCTCCGCTTTGCGGGTCGCGACGTCGAACACATATAAATGTTGCCGCTGGTTGCCGAGATAGCCGGTCTCGTCCTCTTTGAAGTAGTAGCGATCGATGACGATCGACGGCGGCGTCTTGTCCTCCTCGCCCTTCTTCTTCTTGTGCGGATCCTCGTCGGCCACGACCAGCGCGAGCCGCTTGCCGTCGGGCGACCAGGCGTAGTCGACCACATCGCCATTGAAGCCGGTGAGCGGGCTCGCTTCGCCGCCGCTGCGATCCAGCAGCCACACCTGTTCCGGCTCCTCGTCGCCGCCGCGCGCGGTGATGAACGAAATGTATTTGCCGTCCGGGCTCCAGCGCGGTGTGTGCTCGCTGTGTTCCGACTGGGTGAGCTGCAGCTGCCGGCTACCGTCCCAGCTCGCCATCCACAGATGCGCCATCCGTTTGTCCTTGATCGGATCGGTGGTGCGTACGGTGTACGCAACCCAGTCGCCGTCGGGCGAGACTTGCGGATCGCCGAGCTCGCGCAGGGCGTTGATGTCGTCCGCGGTCAGCGAGCGACGCTCCGCGGCGCCGGCAACTGTCGCCGAGAGCAGGGCCGCGAGCAGCAGTACGAATGCAGTTGAGCGCATGGATTATTCGGCCTTCTTTCTGAAAAGCAGCACGAAGCGATCGGTGCTCTTGCCTTTGAACGAGTCGTCGAAGAACGGCTTGGTGCGATCGTCGGCGGGATTGCGCAGCACGTCGTTGCTGGCCTCCAGCGTGAAGCCGGCTTCGAGGAACAGCTTCTTCACGTACGCCTCGTCGATGCGATGCGGCCCTTTGTCGCGATCCAGTGCATCGCGGTTGCCGGTGCCCGCGGGCGCCGAGTGATCGACCACGCCGAACCAGCCGCCCGGCTTCAGCGCCTTGTGCAGGTCGGCGAGCACGCCCGGCACGTCGTTCGACAGCCAGAAGAAATCGTGCAGCACCATGAACGCGACTGCGCCGTCGAGCGAGCCCGGCTCCAGCCCGAGCTCGTTGAGCGGCTTGTCGAGGCGCACGACGTTGGGCAGCCGGTCGTTCGCGAGCCGCTCCTCGATCGGTTTCGGTCCGGCCCGGTCGTAGAAGAACTGCGGGTTCTGCATGTAGACCTTGCCGGTCGGCCCAACCGAGCGCGCGAGCACTTCGGCGGTGTTGCCGCCGGCGGCGAACAACTCGATGACCGTCTGCCCGGGTCGCACGCCGAAGAATTCCATGATCTCGGCGTAATGACGGTTGGCATCGCGCGCCCGATCCTTCGGCAGGCGTTCCGTACTGTCGACCGCCGCCTGGATCGCCGGATGAATGGCCGGCGACTCCGCCGCACCTGCTGTCCGGATCACCGCGTGCATGGACGCGAACGTCAGCGCGACACTGACAATCAGCACACGCATCGAAGTACTCATTGCGCCTCCGCCGTCTGCCCCCGCGGGAGGGGAAGAGTGGAGTAGGGAATTGCCGCCGTCAATCGACCGTACGAGCCGCCGAGGAACCCGAGATTTACACGGCGCGTTCCCGACAGGGACAAAGTGTCCGAGGAATTGCGATGAAGCTGCTGGTGTGGATTGGCGTGGTGATGATGATCTGCTGGGGCGTGCTGTGGTTCGGCATCAAGCTGGCCGTGGGCGCCATCCATATCCTGCTGGTGCTCGGCCTCGCGCTGTTCTGTTGGGGCCTGTTGCAGAGGCACCGTGCCCCCGGCCGCTGACGAGGAGCTTCCTGCCGTAGTCGTTCAGGCCCGCCGCCACGCACGGGCGAGCGGGCTGCTCTACGTTTCCGATACCGAGCCGGGCATTCGCCGCAAGCGGCACGGCTCGCACTTTCACTACGTTGCCTCGAACGGCCGGGCGGTCACTGCCGCGCGCACGCTCGATCGCATCCGGCGGCTGGCGATTCCGCCGGCCTACACCGACGTCTGGATCTGTCGCGAGCCGCGCGGTCACCTGCAGGCGACGGGTCGCGACGCGCGCCAGCGCAAGCAGTACCGCTATCACGCTGAGTGGCGCGAGACGCGCGACAACGGCAAGTTCGCCCGCATGATCGAATTCGGCGCGCAGCTGCCGCGGCTGCGCCGGCGCCTGCGGCAGGATCTCGCGCTGCCCGGCTTGCCGAAGAACAAGGTGCTCGCGGCGATCGTGCGCCTGCTCGACGAAACGCTGCTGCGCGTCGGCAACGAAGAGTATGCACGCTCCAACAAGTCCTACGGGCTGACGACGCTGCGCGACCGGCATGTGAAGTTCCTGAGCGACGGGCGCGCGTTCTTCTGCTTCAAGGGCAAGAGCGGCCGCGTGCAGGAAGTGGTGCTCGACGATCGCCGGCTGGCGCGCATCATCCGCCATTGTCAGCAGTTGCCCGGTCAACAGCTGTTCCAGTACATCGACGACGAGGGCCGGCGCCAGCCGGTCGACTCCGGCATGGTCAACGAGTACCTGCGCGAGGTGATGGGCGGCAACGGCGAAGGGTTCACCGCCAAGGATTTCCGGACGTGGGGCGGCACGGTGCGCGCGATCTCGTTCCTCGCGTGCCAGGATCCCGGCGAACGCGTGAGCGGCCGCGCTTTCAATCACTGCGTTGCCGCGACTGCGCGGCACGTCGCCGAAGCGTTGGGCAATACGCCCGCGGTGTGCCGCAAGTCATACATCAACCCGGTGGTGTTCGAGGCCTGGCGCGACCAGGTCGTGGCGCGCATGGTGCCCCGCGGTGCGCTGGCGCCGTCGCGACTCGAGAAGCTGGCGCTCGCGCTGCTGCGGGAGCGGGAAAGGAAGGCGAAAGCGCGGGGGAACGGCAAGGCCTGATAAGATGCGTGCACTGCCACGGGTGCACGCATGCAGACAGAAAAACGACCCTCGTCGCAGGGGGCAACCTGGGGCCTGGCAATCCTGCTCGGCATCGTCGGCGTCTCTTTCCAGCAGAGCGTCGGCGGTTTCGTCATCGGCGCAGCGCTCGGCGTGCTGCTGGCGCAGATCTTTCATCTGCGCTCGCGTACTGAGACGCTCGATCGGCAACTGCAGGAACTGAAGCAGCGCCTCGCAAACATCGGGAGCGCGCCTGCAGCGGAGACCACGCCGACGTCATCGGCTGCTCCGACGCCGCAGCCTGCAGAGCCAGAGCCAGCGGCTCCGCCCATCACGAGGCCGATCCCGCGCGTCGAAACCGTGATGTCTCAGCCGATGCCCGAGGCGCGACCGGCGCCGCCGCCGCCGGCGCCGGATGTCTTCGATCGTGCGCTCAGGGCATTCATGGCATGGCTCAAGGGCGGCAATCCGCTCGCACGCGCAGGCATCGTGATCCTGTTCCTGGGCGCGGCGTTTCTCGCGCAATATGCCCGCGCCAGCGGGCTGATCCCGGTCGAGTTCTATTTCATCGCGCTCGCACTCGGCGCGTTCGTCCTGCTCATCATTGGCTGGCGGCTGCGCGAGAAGCGCGCCGTCTATGCGCAGCTCCTGCAAGGCGGCGGCATTGCCGGTCTCTACCTCACTGTCTTCGCAGCAACGCGGCTCTTCAAACTCTTGCCGTTCACGCTCGCTTTCGTACTGCTGGCGGTCATTGCAATTGCTGGCGCCGTATTGGCGGTCGCGCAGAACGCGCTCGCGCTCGCAGTGATCGGCACTGCGGGCGGCTTCCTGGCGCCGATCCTCGTCTCGACCGGCAGCGGCAATTACGTCGCGCTGTTCACTTACTACGCAATCCTGAATCTCGGCGTGTTCGCGGTCGCCTGGTTCAGAACCTGGCGTGTGCTGAACGTGCTCGGCTTCGTGTTCACGTTCTCGATCACGGCTTTGTGGCGCGCCAGCTCGTACCAGGACGCGGATCTGTTCTCGGCCGATGCGTTCCTGATCCTGTTCTTCCTGATGTACGTCGCAGTCTCGGTGCTGAACTGCGTGCGCCAGGCGCCGAACCTGAAGGGCTACGTCTCGGGCTCGCTCGTATTCGGATTGCCGGTCGTCGCCTTCACCTTGCACGCGACGATGATCGCGCGGATCGAATACGGACTCGCGTGGAGCGCGCTGGCGCTGGGCGCGTTCTATCTGCTGCTCGGCTGGACTCTGTACGCGACGCGTCGCGAGACGTTCCGTCTGCTCGTCGAAGCGTTCGCTGCGCTCGGCGTGATCTTCGCGAGCCTCGCAATCCCGCTCGCTTTCGACACCCGCACCACGGCCGCGATGTGGGCCGTCGAGGGCGCCGGACTGCTGTGGCTCGGCGTGCGTCAGGAGCGCAAGCTGCCGCGCCTGTTCGGTCTGCTGCTGCAGCTCGGTGCGGGCATCGGCTACTTGCTCGGTTACGTCAGCCTGCGCTCGACGCAGCCGTTGCTGAACAGCGCGTATCTCGGTGCGACGATGCTGGCCGTGTCCGGCGTCTTCAGCGGCTACTGGCTGTTTCGCAACGAAGAGCGGCGCGCTTCATACGAGGTGGGGTTCGCCGGCGCGCTCACGTTCTGGGGCGTGATCTGGTGGTTCATCGGCGGCGCGAACGAGATCGGCCGCTACTTCATGCAGTCGGTGCTCGGCTCGGCGCTCGTCTATACGAGTCTCGCAGCTGCGATCCTCACCTGGCTCGGAATCCGTAAACAGTGGCCGTTGCCGCGGTGGATCGCCTCGTTCCTGCCGGTCATCGCGTGGGTCTATGCGCTGGCGCATGCACAGGAGTTCGGACATCCGTTTGCGCGCTGGGGCTTGCTCGGCTGGCCGGTGATTTTCGCCACGCACTTCGCACTGCTGCGGATCTGGGAGCCGGAGCGCCGCGCGTCACTCGAATGGCTGCACGCCGCAGCCTGCTGGGCGCTGACCTTGCTGATCGCATGGGAGCTAAGCTGGCAGGTGGGTGAGCGCACGACCGGAGTGTGGGCAAGTCTCCCGTGGGGACTCGTTCCCGCGCTGTTGCTGGCGTGGTTGGGGTTGCGCAAGCTGCGTCCGGACTGGCCGATCGCGCAGCATGCAGTTGCTTATCGAATGTACGGCGCAGTGCCCCTGGCAGTCGCGCTGTGTCTGTGGATCCTCGTGATCAATCTCACGAGTACCGGCGACCCGGCGTGGCTGCCGTATCTGCCGCTGCTCAATCCGCTCGATGTATGCGTCGCGCTGGTCATTGCGTCGCTCGCAATGTGGTGGAGCGCGCTGGAACCGGAACAGCGCGCGCGCCTCTGGGACCATGACATCCGCGTGCTGATCGCGATCGCGGCCGGCATCGTGTTCGTCTGGCTCAATGCCGCGCTGATCCGCTCGCTGCATCACAATTGGGGCGCACCGATTACGGCCTACGGGATCACGCATTCGACGTTCGTGCAGTCGGCCCTGTCGATTTTCTGGGGCGTGCTCGGGTTCGCAGCGATGATGATCGCTGCCAGGCAAAAATGGCGCTACGTGTGGCTGGTCGGCGTGGGCCTGATGATCGTCGTCATTGCGAAGCTGTTCCTCGTCGACCTGTCGAGCATCGGCACGGTCGCGCGGATCGTATCGTTCATGGTCGTGGGCGGGCTGCTGCTGGCCACGGGCTATTGGGCGCCCCTCCCTCCGAAGAGAGAAGCGTTGCAATGACCAGAGCTCTGCTGACCGCAGTTTGCGTGTTTGCTGTCGCGAGCAGTGCGCTCGGCGCGCCGCCGAAGCTGGACGATTACGCACAAGGCATCGACATCGTCGCGCCGTCCGGACTGCCGCTGATCGAGATGACGCTGCCGGATGCCGTGTACGAGACCGTAACTCGCGCGGATCTCGGCGATATGGGCGTCTTCAATGCTGACGGACAGCCGGTGCCGCACGCGTTGTGCACGGCGCTGACGCACGCGGAGCCAACGATCACCGAGCACTCGCTGCCGGTGTTCGAGCTGCGTGACGCGCCGGAAGTCGTGAGCGGCGGCTCGCACATCGAAGTGCAGACGGCGAGCGGCACACAGGTGAACGTGCAAGAGGCTGAAAGCGGCAGGCCCGCAGCGGCCAACGGCCGTATCCACATCATCGATGCCCGCGACAGCAAAGAGCTGATTCGCGCGATCCAGTTCGATTGGCAGAGTCCGGACGGCGCATCGCAAGCGCAGGTCAGCATCGAAGCCAGCGACGATCTGGACCAGTGGCGCGTACTCGTGCCCGCGAGCACGTTGTTGCGCGCGACCAGCGGCGAGCAGGAGCTCAAGCGCGAGCGCATCGAGTTGCCGGCGCGGGCGTACAACTATCTGCGAGTGCAGCGCACGGATGGCGGTCCGCCGCTGACGATCGCCGGCGTGATGGCCGAACGCGTCGGTGCGGCGCTCGAGTTCGACCCGGTATGGTTCATGGCGACGAACCACGTGACGGACGACATCGAAGTGTTGTTCTACGACACGGGCCGCCGCGCGCCGGTGACGTACGCGCGTTTGCGGTTGCCGCAGGAGAACAGCTCCGTTCGCGTAACGCTGCACAGCCGTGACGACGCCAAGGCGCCGTGGTCGCAACGGTGGGACGGAGAGGCCTACCGGATCGTCACGGACACGCAGCGGCGCGAAAGTCCGCCGGCGCAGTTCGCCGCGACCAGCGACCGCTACTGGCGCCTGAAGATCGCGAAGGATCCGCAGCTGTATCGCGCGACGGTACTGGAGCTCGGCTATCGACCAGCCCGCCTGCGCTTCCTGGCGCAGGGATCGGGCCCGTTCACGCTCGCGTACGGTAGTCGGCGCGCCGCGGTCTCGCCGGCGAGCGCCTGCGATGCCTTGCTCGCGGACTTTCCCTCCGAGGAGCGTTCGAAGCTCGTGGGCGAAGGGTCGCAGCAGGTCGCACGCGTGCTTGGCGGCGATACGGCATTGCGGCCCGTGCCGCGGCAGACGCCGGTCCGGCTGGTCGTGCTCTGGTCGGTGCTGATCCTCGGCGTCGGCCTGCTGGTGGCCATGGCGTTGGCGCTGCTGAAGCGGGTTCGGACGTCCTAGCTGGAATCGGGCTGAAGCCCGACCTGGGGGTCCGACCTCGCAGGGTCTTTCGTTTACAATACGCGCCCCCGAAATCGGGCCGATCCCATGCGCTTCCCTGAAGATTTCGACGTCATTGTTGTAGGCGGCGGTCACGCCGGCACCGAGGCCGCTTTGGCCGCGGCGCGCATGGGCGTGCGTACGCTGCTACTGACGCAGAGCATCGAAACGCTCGGGCAGATGAGCTGCAACCCGGCGATCGGCGGCATCGGCAAGGGCCACCTCGTCAAAGAGATCGACGCGCTAGGCGGTGCGATGGCGCAGGCGGCGGATCGCGCCGGCATTCAGTTCCGCACCCTCAATGCCAGCAAGGGTCCGGCAGTGCGTGCGACGCGCGCGCAGGCCGACCGGGTCCTGTACAAGCAGGCGATTCGTTCGCAGCTGGAGAATCAGCCGAACCTCACGCTGTTCCAGCAGGAAGTCGCCGATCTGCTGGTCGAAGCCGACCAGGTTCGCGGCGTCGTGACGCAGACCGGCATCGAATTCCGGGCGCGCGCCGTCGTGCTCACGGTCGGCACATTCCTGGGCGGCAGGATTCACGTCGGCCTGACCAATTACCAGGGGGGTCGCGCAGGCGATCCGCCGTCCAACCGTCTCGCCGAGCGGCTGCGGGCCCTGCCGTTCCGCGTCGGCCGGCTCAAGACCGGTACGCCGCCGCGCATCGATGGCCGCACGATCGACTACTCCGGGCTAGCGGTGCAGCCGGGTGACGAGCCGGTGCCGGTGTTCTCTTATCTGGGCCGGCGCAACGACCATCCGCGGCAGGTGTCCTGCCACATCACGGCGACCAACGAGCGCACGCATGAAATCATCCGCGCCGGCTGCGACCGCTCGCCGATGTTCACCGGCGTCATCGAAGGCGTCGGTCCGCGCTACTGTCCGTCGGTCGAGGACAAGGTGCATCGGTTCGCGGACAAGACTTCGATGACGCCGGTGAACATCGGCGAGCGGTCGCAGCCGGCGCGGATGATTTCATGCGTGCGCTCGTTGGTCGCCGTGATGTGGCAGGACACC
>JBIOUH010000053.1:0-25464 GCA_044866955.1 Steroidobacteraceae bacterium | reverse complement strand
TCGACATCGGGCCGTTCATCATTCAGCGGCTCGGCAACGTCGATGAGGCGCGCGTCTACGGCGTCGACCTGGAAGCGACCTGGGCGCCGACTTCACACGTGACGCTGCAGGGAAGCGTCGGCTGGCTCGATGCCGAGCTCGGCGCGTTCCGCACGCTCACCGGCGAGGTGCCGAAGGGCAACAAACTGCCCAATGCCCCGGATCTGACGCTCGGTGCGCTGGCGCGCTACGAGGCTGATTTCTCGACGGCGCTCGGCGGCGCGATCCAGGTCGACGGCAGCTACTCGGACAGCGTGTTCAAGGATGCGATCAACGATCCGGTGATAGCGCAGGACAGCTATGTGCTGGTGAATGCACGCGTCGCAATGTTCAACGCCGCGCGCACCTGGGAAGTGGCGCTGTGGGGCAAAAACCTCGGCGACGAGCAATACGTCGCGCAGGGTCTCAATACCGGTCTGGGCGCAGGCAATCGCAACTACAACACGCCGCGGACTTACGGCGCGTCGTTCACGTATCGGTGGTGAGAGCAGCGAACTGGCCAGAGACGACTCTTCGTCTCCGGCCAGTTGGCCCTGCCCCAGCTCAGTTCTTCAGCTGGAACTTGATCGGCACGCGCTTCCACATCGACATGGCCGTGCCGTCGCTCGTGCCCGGCTTCATGCGCCACTTACGTGCCTCGCGCGCAGCCGACTCGTCGAGCTTCGGGAAGCCGCTCGACTTATCGATGCGCACCTCGCCGACGCGGCCGTTCGGGAGGATCTGCAGCGCCAGCAACACCGTGCCTTCGTGTCCTAGCCGGATTTCCGAAACCGGATAGGGAGGCTCGGTCAACGGATAGCGCGCGTCGATCTCCGGCTCGAGGATTCTCGGCCCGGCGCCCGGACCTGGCGGCGTCGTAGTCGGAGGCGTGAGGAGGCGCGGACCGGCCGTCGGCGCGTGGTCCGAGAGCTGCTCGCGATACTCGAAGTCCGGCGGCGCAGGCAGGGGATCGACGACGCCTTGCGTCACGAAGTCGTCGGGCGGCGGGGGCGGCTGCGGGGGGGTGACATCGGGCTCTTTGTCGGGCAGGAAATCGACTATCACCGGTGGTGGCAGCTCGATGCTGCCGATCGTGACGCCGTGCGTGAGCACCCAGAAAAATCCAGCGTGCAGCAGCACGATCGCCGCCAGGAACCAGCTGCGCGAAGAGTTGAAACTGTGAAGCGGTGGAAAAGCATTTACTGTTGTCGCAGACATTGATTGTTCTCCCAGTACCCTGAAGCTACTAACGATGCAGTCGCGCGGAAGGGTTGGGTCGTCGTTCGCGAGTCGGAGCCAGCGCGGACGGCAGCGCCAACTATCCGTGGAAGCGATCTGCGTCGCATTGGACAGGGCAGGCAGCAGGCAAGGTTCCTGCGGAAAATGCCGGGATCTAAACGCTCTGCAGCGTTGTCAAAGCAACTCTGTGCCCGCGCGGGAACGGCGGGGCGTGACCTGTGTCTCGCTTATCCGATTTTTCCGAGCTTGCGCTCGGTGGCGGCGATGAGCTGGCGGTCGTCGCGATGCCACGGGTGAAAGCCCGGGCCGTAGTAGCGCAGATAGTCCCAGAAGATCCGCCGCATCATTCCCGGCTTCACCAGCAGATACTTCGCCACACGCAGCCACGTGCGCGGCGTGTTCATCCCGTCCTGGCGGAAGAAGTCCGCCATCCGCTGGAAGTTCGAATACCAGAACTGCAGGCTGACCAGCGCCATGATGTGGCAACGCAACGCCCAGCGCCGCAGCCCCGACATGTGCCGCGTCACCGCGAGGAACGTGTCGTAGGCGACCGCCTTGTGCTCGATCTCTTCGATCGCATGCCACTGCCACAGGCGGACGATTTCCTCCGGCGCGCCCGGCAGCGGCTGCCGTTCGGTCAGCAGCGAATGCGCCATAATCGCGGTGAAATGCTCGAGCGCTACGGTCAGCGCCAGCTGCACGACGTGCGGGCGCGTGCGCGCCTCGTCGACGCGGCGGCGGGTCTCCGCATCCATGGCCGTCAGGTCGTAGCCCGCGCCACGCAGCAACTTGTTGAAGACGACGTGCTCGCGCGTGTGCATCGCTTCCTGTTGCACGAATGCGGCGATCTGCTCGCGCAGCGGCTCGTCGACCTGGTCGCAATAACGGCGCACGGATTCGATGAAGAACGTCTCTCCCTGCGGGAAGGCCGCGGACAGCGCATTGAAGTACGCAGTCGCGATCGGATCGCCGCCATGCCACCAGCGCACGTTGCGCGTGCTACGGTCCACCTTCAGGTCGCGCGGGGTGATCGTCAGGTCGGCGGGAGTCGTGACTGCAGTCATGCGCGATATTAGAGGTCCTTATTGAGAGTGGTGTCAATAGTGCCCAAGGCGAAACAAGTCGCAAAAAACATTCATGGCCGTCGCGTGCGGCGCACACCGGAGGAGGCGCGCACCCTGGCGCTCGCATCGGCGCGGCGCCTGTTGCTGGCCGACGGCCCGGACGCGATCACGCTGCAGTCGGTGGCGACGGACCTGGGGATGAGCCACACCAATCTGATCCACCATTTCGGCTCGGCGGCCGGCCTGCAGTCCGAGCTGATGCGACAGATGATGAGCGAGCTGACCGCCGCGATCGAATCGGCGGTGATGCGCCTGCGCGCGGGCAAGGGCGAGTTCCGCGACTTCGTCGACATCGTGTTCGACGCATTCGATCGCGGCGGAGCGGGACGGCTCGCGGCCTGGATCGTGCTGTCGGGTGAGGCAACGCGGCTCGCGCCGATCGGCGAAGTGGTGCGCGATACGATCGACAGCGTCGAGCGTGGTGCCGATCAGGCGTCCGCGCAGGATGTCCACGAGCGCGTCACCTCGGCGACGCTGTTCGTCACGATGGCGGCGCTGGGCGACGCGATCATCGGCAATCCGCTGCGCCGCATGGTCGGGCGCGAGCGCGATGCCGTGCGCAAGATCATCGGACGGTTGTTGCCCGTGGTGCTCGAGCGCGAGGCATCCAACGGCTGATTCGTCCACTGACGAAAGTCAGTTTGACCGGGGTTTTTGCTTGAACCGGGGCCGCGCGCAGCGAATACTGCGCGCAACATGTCTTCACAGCGCTCGCCTATGAATTCCGGCCCCGTCACGATCCGGCTCGAAGTGCCCGAGCCGGCGCCCGCGCCCGTCCCTGAAGCGCCACACGAGGCGCACGAGTCGGCGCACTTGAGCGAGCCGTTCAGCTCGATCCTGGAGGAGATCGCCAGCGAGCTGGAGTTGCGGCCGCTGCTCACCAGCATCATCACGCGCGCATGCGGGTTGCTCGGCGCGGAAGATGGCGCGATCGGCCTGTACGAGCCGCGCCGCCACGTGGTGCAGATCGAGGCAATCCATCGCTTGCCGGAAACCGAGCTCGGCGCCGAGTTCGAGGCGAACGAAGGCCTGGTCGGCCGCGTGCTCGCGACCGGCAAGCCGGTCATCCTCGACAACTACGGCGAGCTCGATCGCATCACGCTGCCGGAGCACACCGGCAACGCAGTGATCGGCGTGCCCATCCCTGGCCCGAGCGGCGGCCTCATTGGCGTCTTCGGCATCGGCGCGCGTCCGCCGCGCAAGTTCGGTCAGAGCGATCTTGCGACGCTGCGTCTGTTCGCGCGGCACGCGGCAATCGCAATTCAGAACGCGTTGCGTTACGGACGCGAGCAGCGGCGCACCGAACGCATGATGCTGATCGCGAGCATCGCGCGCGTGATCACTTCCGGCCTGGAGCCTGAAGAGCTGGTCGCGACGGCCGCGCAGGCGATCCACAATCATCTCGGCTATCGCAACGTCGTCATCCCGCTGCTGTATCGCGGTGAAGAGGACTATCTGCTGTTTCGCGCGCACGCCGGCGCGTATCAGGATATTTTCGAGCAGCCGTTCCGCATGCCCGCGACGAAGGGCATCACGGGCGCCGCAGTGACGACCGGTGAAGTGCAGATCGTCAACGACGTGCGCAAGGATCCGCGCTATGTGCCGCCGCCGCTGCCTGTCAATGTACGGACCGAGCTCGCGGTGCCGATCATGCTCGGCGACGAGGCATTCGGCTGTATCAACCTCGAAGGCCTGAATCAGTTCGACGAGGACGACGTCGCGAGCATGCAGATCATCGCCGATCACTTGGCGGTAGCGATCAAGAACGCGCGCCTGACTTCCGAAGCGCGGCAAGCGGCAGTGATGCGCGAGCGGCAACGGCTGGCGCGCGATCTGCACGATGCGGTCAGCCAGGCGCTGTCGTCGATCAGCCTGATGTCGCAGTCGCTGGTGTCCGCATGGCGGCGCGATCCGGCCGAAGGTGAGCGGCGCGCGCGCCGCATCGAAGAGCTGTCGCGTCTCGCGTTCTCGGAAATGCGCGCGCTGTTGCGCGAGCTGCGGCCCGACTCCGTGCCCGGCGATTCCGGCGCCTCGGCATCGAGCGTCGGTGTCGGCGACGTGAAGCGCATGGGCCTCGCCGCGGCGTTGCAGCGATTTGCGGTGGTGCTGGCGCCGCAGACGCCGAGCATCCGCCTCGACTTTGCCGGCTATCGGCCGCAATCGCCGGGGCTCGAGGAGAGCTTGTATTTGATTTGTCGCGAAGCATTGTCGAACGCCATCCGTCACTCCGGCGCGAACCGCGTCGAGATCTGCGGGCGTCTCGATGCCGAGGTGTTGACGTTGACCGTCAGCGACAACGGTCGCGGCTTCGATCTCGCGGAGCGCGCGGCGGCCGACGCCGATCGCACCGAGCAGGGGATCGGCCTGCAGACCATGAGCGAGCGTGCCGCCGTGCTCGGCGGCGTGTGTGAGATCCGATCGCAGCCTGGACAGGGGACTACCGTATGCATACGCATTCCATTGCTGGCGAGCCCGTCGTGAGTGCAACGCCCGCCATTCGGCTGCTGCTCGTGGACGATCATGGCATCGTGCGCGAAGGCCTGCGCGCGCTGCTCGACGACTGCGACGGGTTCGTCATCGTCGGCGAAGCGACCAACGGCGACGAAGCGTGCGAGGCCGTGCGCCGGCTGCAGCCCGACATCGTCCTGATGGACCTGAAGATGCCGGGGCTGCCGGCGAGCGATGCGATCCGCGTGATCCGCGCTTCGTCCGCGACCGTGAAAGTCATCGCGCTCACGAGCTACGCCGAAGATGGGCAGGTGCGCGAGATCATCTCGGCGGGCGCGCAGGGCTACATCCTCAAGGACGTGACCAAGGCCGACTTCCTCACGGCGTTGCGCACAGTTGCTGGCGGCCAGACGTGGTTGCATCCGCTCGCCCAGCGCGCGCTGGTGGAGCAGCTGCGCAACCGTCAGGCAGATCCGCTGGCGTTGCTCACGCAACGTGAGCGCAGCGTGCTGGATCTGATCGCGCGCGGTATGAGCAACCGGCAGATCGGCGATGAGCTGCACCTCACGGAAGGCACCGTGAAGGGGTATGTCAGTACGATCCTCGCGAAGCTTAAGCTCGAAGACCGCACGCAGGCGGCGCTCTTCGCCGTGCAGCGCGGCCTCACGAAGAAGTCGGGCTGAAGAAGAGGCAGAAGTTTCTCGCCGGGATCGCGGAGAGGAAGGGGAGATCAGAAATATCTCTCGCCAAGACGCCAAGACGCCAAGGGAAGAACCCGGAAAGGCGGAGTCTGGAATGTCGGAATTCGGAATTTCTGAATTCTGAGTCTTCTTTTCTTCCTTGGCGCCTTGGCGTCTTGGCGAGAGTAATTTCTTCTGTTTGAGCCGGACGGCGGACTCCTAGCCTCCGCAAACACCCTCAGAACCTACACCTGTCCTTTTGCACCACCAGCCGCGCTGACTTTGGTCAGCGGCGTCTGCCGTCGTTGCGGCGTTTTGCCGGCGACCGCTTCGTTCTACGGTCCTCACTGTCATCCGGACACAGCGAGGGACTGTCCATGGAGCGCAAGACCTTCGGCAATGCAGTCGTCATCGGCGGCAGCATGGCGGGCCTGCTGGCCGCGCGCGTGCTGGCGGACTTCTTCGAGACGGTCACGGTGATCGAGCGCGACGAGCCGAGCGAGCGGCCCGAGCCGCGCCGCGGCGTGCCGCAGGGACGCCACGCACACGGTCTCTTGCTGCGAGGCCAGGACACCATCTGCCGGCTCTTTCCCGGCGTCCGCGAAGAGCTGCTGGCCGCGGGCGCAACGCCGGTGAACATGGGCCGCGACGTGAAATGGTTTCACTTCGGCGTGTGGAAATGCCGCTATCACAGCGCGCTCGACTTCATCTCCGCGAGCCGGCCGCTCATCGAATGGACGCTCGCCGAGCGCGTGCGGCGCCTGCCGAATGTGAACGTCATGCACGGCTGGTCGGTGGAGAGCGTGATCTTCGACGGACAGCGGATCAGCGGCGTGCGCACGCATCGCCGCGACGATCGCGAAGTCGGACAGCGCGTGCACGCCGACCTGGTGATCGATGCCAGCGGCCG
The DNA here is from genome assembly GCA_044866955.1 of Steroidobacteraceae bacterium. Lineage (GTDB taxonomy): Bacteria > Pseudomonadota > Gammaproteobacteria > Steroidobacterales > Steroidobacteraceae > Steroidobacter. The sequence continues at coordinate 19,045 of JBIOUH010000053.1, read as the reverse complement.
CGGGTCGCAGATTCCGCAGCAGCTGCGTGCGCTCGGCTTCGAGCGTCCGGCGGAATCGGCGGTGCGGATCGACGTGGGCTATTCGACATGCACATTCCGTGTGCCCTCGACGCCGCGCGATTGGAAGATGCTGTACGTCGTGGCGCAGCCGCCGGCGAAGCGCGGCGGATTGATCCTGCCCATGGAAGACAATCGCTGGATGTGCACGGTCGTCGGCTCGCACAACGATCATCCGCCGACCGACTTTGCCGGTTATCTCGCGTTCGCGAAGAGCTTGCCGGCGCCGGATCTCTACGAGGCGCTGCGCAATGCCGAGCCGCTGACGGAGCCGGTGCGCTACGGTTTCCAGGCGGGACTGCGCCGTCACTACGAGAAGCTCAACCGCTTTCCCGAGGGTCTGCTGGTGCTCGGCGACGCGTTGTGCAGCTTCAACCCGGTGTACGGCCAGGGCATGAGCGCGGCGTCGATGTATGCCGATGCGCTCCAGGTCTGTCTGCAGGAGCGCGTCGCGCTCGGCTGGAGCCTGAAGGATTTGTCGCGGACCTTCTTCCGCGCAGCGGCGCGCGCCGCCGACCGACCGTGGCAGCTCGCGACCGGCGAAGATTTTCGTCACCCGGACACGACCGGAGAGCGCGGTCGCGCGCTACGTTTTCTGCATTGGTACACGAGCAAGGTGCACCTGGCTGCGAGCGTCTCGCCGCAAGTCACCGAACGCTTCTACGAAGTGATGCACCTGCTGAAGCCGCCGACGGCGATGTTCACGCCGGCCATCATGTGGAAGCTGGCGACGCACCGCCGGCCGCGGCGCGTCGTGACGCGGGGCTCAGACTTTGAAGCCTTCGCTCGCCAGCGGTAGCGTGCGCACGCGATGACCGGTGGCGGCGAAGATCGCGTTGCAGATCGCCGGAGCGACCGGCGGCAAAGCCGGCTCGCCGACGCCGGTCGGCGAGAAATCGCTCTGGATGAAGTGCACGTCGACCGCCGGGGCGTGCCCGATGCGCAGGAGCGGATAGCGGTCGAAGTTCGTCTCCTGGATGCGGCCGTTCTCGAACGACAGCTGCAGGCCGAGCGCGGTGCTGAAGCCGTCGACGATCGAGCCTTCGACCTGGTTCTCCGCGCCGCTCAGGTTGACGACGGGGCCGATGTCGCCCGCGACGGTCACCTTGTGCACGGTCAGCCGGCGATCCGCGTCGACGCTGACCTCGGCGACTTCCGCAAAATGGCCCGCATGACTGAAGTGGAACGCGAGGCCGAGGCCGCGACCCTTCTGCAGGTCCTTGCCCCAGCCGGCCTTCTCGGCTGCTAGCTTGAGCACTGCGGCCGCGCGCCCGGTGTTCAGCGAAAACTCGTTGCCCTGCTGCAGCCAGCGCGGCTCGCCCATGACCTCGAGCAGGAATTCCAGGTGATCGCGCTGCGCCGCAACCGAGCATTCGTGCAGGAACGATTGCACGGCGAACGCGATCGAGTTCGAGCGCGGTGCCCGCCACGGCCCGGTCGGAATCATGAGCGGCAGCTTCGTCTGCGTCAGACGCACGTTCGGCAGCAGCAGCGCCGGAAATTCGTCCGGACTGAGATCGCCGCCGCTGGTCGGCTTCTGACCGTCCTGGCTGAAGGTGATGAAGTGATCCGACCACGCGATCAGCTTGCCGGCGCCATCGAGGCCGCCCTTGAAGGAGTGGAAGCCGCCGACGCGATAGAAGTCGTGCTGCATGTCGTCTTCGCGAGTCCACTGCAGCTTGACCGGCACGCCGGCCTGCCTGGAGATCAGCGCGGCCTCGCACGCGTAGTCGTTCATCAGCCGCCTGCCGAAACCGCCGCCGACGCGCGTCTGGTGAATCGTGACTTTCTCTTTCGGGATGCCGAGCGCGCCCGCGATCAGGCCGAGCGCTGAATCGGGCGTCTGTGTCGGCGCCCAGATCTCCACGGCGCCATCCTTGAACGACGCGGTGCAGTTCTGCGGCTCCAGCGGCGCGTGCGACACGAAGGGATAGGTGTAGAACGCCTCGACCGTCTTCGCGCTCGAGAACGCCTTCTCGACGTTGCCGGTGTCGCGCAGCGAATCCGGTCCTGACTGCTTCGCGATCTTCTGCGCGTCGCCGACGGCCTTGCTCCAGCTGTCTTTCGACGCGCCCGACTCGTCCCAGCTCACCCTCAGCTTGCGACGCGCGGCGATCGCTGCGTACGTCGAGGTGGCGAGGATCGCCACCCCCGGCATCACCTCGGTCGGCTTGCCCGTGCCAGCGATCACGAGGACGTTCGTCACGCCGGGGAGCTTGCGGATCTCTTCGAGGTTTGCCTCGCCGACCTTGCCGCCGACCGCCGGGCACTTCTCGAACACCGCGTACTGCATGCCCGGAATCACCTGGTCTATGCCGAACAGCGGCTGGCCGGTGACGACCTTCACGTTGTCGACGCCGGTGACGCGCTTGCCGAGCAGCTTGTAATCCTTGCGCTCCTTGAGCTTGAGCGACTTCTCGTCGGGAACGGGCAGCGCAGCTGCCTTGATCGCAAGCTCGCCATAACTCGCGCGGCGATTGCTCGCTGCGTGAATGACGTTGCTGCTCTCGGTCGTGCACTCGCCGGGGCTGACGCGCCAATCCTTCGCAGCCGCGGCGACGAGCATCGCGCGCGCCGTCGCACCGGCCCGCCGCAGCTGGTCCCAGCTCGTCGGGATCGAACGCGAGCCGCCGGCGCTTTGCCGGCCATACACGGCCGGATCGATCGCGGCCTGTTCGACCCGCACCCTGGACCAATCGGCGTCCAGCTCTTCGGCCACGATCATCGGAAACGACGTTTTCACGCCCTGGCCGATTTCCGGTCCTTTCGAATAGATCAGGATGCTGCCGTCGGGCGCGATGCGCAGGAACGCGTTCGGCGCCAACACCTGCTCGTCGCCCTTCGCTTTCGCGAAGGCGGTGGCGCGATCGCCGATGTAGAAGGCGAGGGCGAGGCCGCCGCCGGCGAGGCCGGCCAGCTTGAGAAATGCGCGGCGGTTCAGTGCGGCGAGGCTGGTTGGCGTCTCCGCTGCGCGCAGCATCTCCTGCACGTAATCGTCCGAAGAAAGGATCGTGTGCTCTGCTGCGCTCATGGCCGCCTCCTCACTCGTGCGCCTGTTTCGCCGCGGAGTGGATCGCTTTGCGGATGCGCGGGTAGGTGCCGCACCGGCAGATGTTGCCGTTCATAGCGGCATCAATGTCGGCGTCGGTCGGATTCGGCTTCTGCTTGAGCAGCGCCGCGGCCGACATCAGCTGACCGGCCTGGCAATAGCCGCATTGCGGGACGTCGTGCTCGATCCATGCGGCCTGCAGTGGATGCAGCTTGCCGTCGTTGCCGGCGAGTCCTTCGATCGTCGTGATGCGCTGACCTGCGGCCGCGCTGACGGGCAGCGAGCAGGAGCGCGTCGGCGCACCATTGAGATGCACGGTGCAGGCCCCGCACTGGCCGATGCCGCACCCGTACTTGGTGCCGACCAGTCCGAGGTGATCCCGCAGCACCCACAGGAGCGGCGTGGATTCGTCCACGCCCTCGACCACGTGCTCTTTGTCGTTCACTTGTAGGCGCATAGGAAGTGTCCCGCGTGAGAGTCGTCGCGCGATTTTTTCACGGCACGAGGCAGGGAACAATGCGGTCCGCCGCCCGTGCGCCGCCGTTCGTCGCAGTGTGGTCAGGCGGGAGCCTGAGAATCCCCGGAACCGCGCTCGTCCGTCAGACATTTCTCCCACAGCCCCACTGTGGAGAAATGTCATGCGATGGTTCTTCCTGGCGGTCGGTGTGCTGGCCTGGGTGCTCGCGCTCGGCGTGGTGTGGATCTTTTCCGAGAGCGGCGGAGCGTTGACCTTCATTGCGGCCGGCGTGTTCGCGACGGTGGCGATCCTGGCGCTGGTCGGCGAGCGCATCATCAAGACGCTCGAGGAAATCCGTGACGGCAGTGTTACGCGTATCCGTGTGAATACGCCCGGCGAGCGGGTGGTGACGGAGCGCGTGCGGTCGGAAAGCGAGGTCGAGCAGCTAGCCGCTAGCCGCTAGCGGGCCGGCCGCTGACGAATATGCGTCGCCGGCAGCCGCCGCGCTGTTGAAATTCACGATCCAGCGGCGGCATTCGTCGGCGGGAATCGCCGGACTGTAACGATAGCCCTGTCCAAAGTCGTAGCCGGCCTGCGCCAGGTACTGCGCAGTCCATTCCGATTCGACGCCCTCGGCCACGACTTTCAGCCCGAGCTCGTGCGCCATGCGCACCGTCGAGTTCACTATGCTGCGGTCGTCGGCGCGCTCATGCAGGTTCGTCACAAACGACTTGTCGAGCTTCACCGCATGCACCGGCAGGAGGCGCAGGTACGCGAGCGAGGAGAAGCCGGTGCCGAAATCGTCGATCGACAGCGCGATGCCCAGAGCGTGAATTTCGCGGATCACCCGCAGCGCTCGTTCGCTGTCGTACAGCATCGCGCTTTCGGTGATCTCTAGCTCCAGCGCTTCGCCGGGTACGCGGTGCTTCTCCAGCAATGCGCGCAGGACGGCAGTGAAGTCCGTGTCCTGCAGCAGTCGCGCCGAAAGATTCACAGCTATGCGGACCTGCAATCCGCAAGCGCGCCATTGCAGCCACTGCGTCATCGCGCAGGCCAGCGTCCACTCGGTAAGCGGCCGGATCAGGTCCGTGGACTCTGCCAGTACGATGAACTCAGCCGGGCTGACGAATCCGTACTCCGGATGCGGCCAGCGGATCAGCGCCTCGACGCTGTCGCAGCGGCCGTTGCGGAAGTCGATCTTCGGCTGGTAGTAGAGACGCAGCTGGCCGTTCGCGATCGCGTTGCGCAGCTCGCCCACCATCGCCAGGCGGCGCACCGTGTTGCGATCATTGGCCGGGTCGTACATCTCGAAGCGCGTCTGCCGGCGCTTCGCCACGTACATCGCCACGTCGGCGTGACGCAGCAGGGTCGCCGGATCCAAAGCATCCTCCGGATAGCGCGCAATGCCGATGCTGACACCCACGTCGATCGCGATGCCCGCCGCCGCGATCGGCACGCGCAGGCTTTCGTGCAGGATTCCGGCAACGGCTACCGTGTCGTCGTCCGACGCGGTGTGTTCGAGCACCAGCGTGAATTCGTCGCCGCCGAGCCGCGCGACGAAGCCGTGGCCGGAAACGGACTCGAAGCGGCGCGCAACTTCGCGCAGCACCTGGTCGCCGATTTCGTGGCCGAGGGTGTCGTTCACTTCTTTGAAGCGGCAGAGGTCGAGCATGAGCAGGGCCACGCGGCCGTCGGATCGAGCCCGCGTCAGCGTCACTTCCAGGTGACTCATCAGCGCCGCGCGATTCGGCAGATCCGTGAGCGAGTCGTGCGTCGCTTCGTATTGCAGACGCTGTTCCTGCAGCTTGCGCGCAGTGATGTCGCGCACGATCACGGTGCGCAACGCTTCGCCCTGGATGTCCACCGGGCTGACGGTAATCTCGACGGGGAACGGCGTACCGTTGTGCTTCGTCGCTTCCGCCTCGATGACCTTGCCTGGCAGTGTCAGCGGAACGTGCGTCGCATCGGGCAGAGGCACATAGCGCGACACCATCGCGCCGACCATTGATTCGCGGCTGCACGCGAACATCGATGCCGCTGCGGCATTGGCCATCTCGATCTGACCTTGCCGGCCCACGACCATGATGGCGTCGGCGGAGGACTCGGCGACGCTGCCGAGCAGGGCGTCGCGGCGGCGCATGCCGAAAGCGTAGACGAGTGCGCGCATCGTCTCCTGGTCGAGCGAACGGATCGTCGCCGCCAGGAACATGCCGCCGACGATCAGCAACGCGGGCACGAACTCCAGCACGAGCCGCTGAGCCGAATAGGCATAAACGTTCAACGCACCGAGCACGGCGATGGTGATCGCGCCAGCGAGCAGATTCCTGCGCCAGCGGTGGCGTCCAAAGCTAGCCGCGGCCAGTGCGGTGAGGATCGCGAGTGCGCAGAAGTCGAGCCACCACGGCGTCGTGCGCAGCACGCCTTCGCGCACCGTCTGCGCTGCAAGCGCCTGAACCAAGACTCCCGGCAGCGACTGGTAAACCGGTACGGCCTTGATGTCGGTCAGCTCCAGCGCTGTCGGGCCGACCAGCACGGTTTTGTCGCGCAGCGCCGCCGGATCGACGCGACCGGCGAGCACGTCCACGTACGAGAGGTACATGAAGGACGCGGGCGAGATCGAGTAGTCGATCGGCACTTCGTCTTGCGCCGCGCCTTCCGGTCCCGCGAGCAACGCGACCGCCGAGGGGACACTGTGGTCGCCGAACGACCACTTCGCGGCCATCCAGCGGATCAGTCCGTCGTCGTCCGGCCGGAAGTTGACGCCGCCGAGTGTCACGTGACCGCGTAGGCGCTCCAGCGGCGTCGTGTAGACGAACCTGCCCGCGACGACAGGGTCGGGCTGAAAGAACGCCGGCAGCACGATGCGTGATGGCTCGAAGCCGGCGAGCGACGATTCGAGCAGACCATCGTCCTCGGCGTTCGTGTGCGCGCTGAAGTCGACGTCGACGAACACGCGGCGCGGCCCGGCCGCGGCGATCGTCTCCAGCAGGCGAGCGTGATAGCGGCGCGGCCAGGGCCATTGGCGCAGGTCGGCGAGGCTGCGCGCATCGATGCCGACGAGCACGATGTCCGAGGCCACTTGGCGCTGCAGGAGCTGGGAGCGTGCGTCCGCGGCTCTATGCTCGAACGGCGCAAGAAATCCGGCCGCTCGCAGCAGCAGCGTCAGCGCGAGAATCGTCAGCGCGACGAGTGGCCAGCGATGAGCGCGGCCGGGCAGCAACTTCAGTTCCTATGCTTGCGACCGAGGACGCCGCCGAGGCCGAGATCGACTTCGAGGCCGCCAGAACCGACGTTGACGCCGACATTGGCGCCACCTACAGCGACGTCAGTGCCGACGTTGCCGGCGCTCGCATCGACGCCCACGTTTGCGCCGACGTCGGTGCCCGCGACGCTCGTGTCGGCGCCCACGGCTACAGTGCCGGCGGACGTATCAACAGCGGCTGTGGCGCCAACATCGGCGACAGGCGTCGCACCTGCTGCGACGGTCGCACCGGCGCCGACATCTACTGTGCCAGCCGGAGCATCAACGGCCGTCGAGACGCTGGTGCCGACACTCGCGACCTCGCCAACTGCTGCGCTCGCTCCGACATCGACGCTCGCGGCACCTGCAGGTATATCGACGTTCGCACCCGCGCCAACGTCCGTACTCACGCGGGCTACGTTGACCCCTACGTCAGCAGCTGCCGTCGCAGTGCCGGAGCCGAGATCGACTCCAGCCGAGACGCCCGTATCGACGCGCGCGACTTCGCCCACTTCAGCCGTCACGCCCGTATTCAAGTCGACGCTGCCTGCGGGTAGGTCGACTGCCAGGGCCGTCTTGGCGGCCAGCTCAGTGCGATCCGGCAGTGCATCGACGATTCGTTCGCGCTCGGTCGGCGGCGTCACGCTCACATCGTCGCCGCGTGGGGCGTCGTCAGTGGGAACGGTCGTATCGACTCGCGGTCGCGAAGCTGTGTCGTCGTTGCGCGCAGCTAGGGCGTCGGACGTCGGCCGCGCCGAATCGGCCTGCGGTCGCGCCGCCAGTTCCTGATTGCGTCGGGCATCGCGGGCAGCCGCGTTCAGACGCAGCACGGTGATGCTGATGTCGTCGCGGCGGCGAATAGCGATCTCGCCGGCGTCGAGGTCGACCACGTCGCTCTCGTCGCTGGCGCGCACTTCGAGGTGACCCTCGAACAGCGCGATGGTGGTGCTGTCTTCCTGTGCGGCAACGTTGAACTGCGTGCCCTTGATGACGGCTACCAGGTACGGCGCTTCGACTCGCAAGCGGGTGCCGGTGCGCTTGCCGATGCTGTAGAACGCGTTGCCGCGGATCTGCACGATGCGCTCGACCAGGCCGTCCTCGGCAGCGCTCTGTGGAATTTCCAGCTCGGTGTTGCCCGCGGCCGCGAAAGTGCTGGAGCCCTGGCGCAGCTCGACGGCGCCGTCGGCGCCGGTGCGCACAGTGGCGGGGAGCTGGAGGATCGCGCCTGCTGACAACGGCACGGTCATGCCGGCCATCGTTGCGTTGACTGTGCCATGCACGGTGACGACGACGATGTCGCCACGTGCAGCGGTCGTCGCAGCCATTGCGGACTGCGTCACGCACGTGAGTAACGCGGCGACCAGCGTCAGGACCGCAAACCGTGACGCGATTCTCAAGAACTGGATCATCGAACGGCTCTCCCCAAGCAGTTCGCGATCCTACGGGTCGATCGCGCCTGCAGATGTGAGGGTCATCGCAGCACCGGAGTTGAGCGTCAGGAAAGATACTTCACGGCGCATAGGGAACGGTCGCAGATGTTTCATAACCGGGCCAAATCGCGAGTTACGTCAACAGGGGCACGAGCGCTTGTCATAATCGCCATTGCGCTCGGCGCAGCGCCTGCTCGCGCTGTTGACGAACCAACGCTCAGCGCCACTGTCATCGATGGCTCGAGCGCCTACACGCCGACGCAATTGTTCGCCGCATATCGCGATCAGCTCGGCCGTCCGCTCAACACTTCCAACGCGCAGGCGATCCTGGCGCAGATCGAAGCGCTCTATCTGCGCGACGGTTTCTCACGGCCCGAATTCCGGCTGGATGAGGATCTTGCAGCGGCCGGCATTCTGCGCGTCGAAGTGTTCGAAGCGCAGATCGCGCGCGTGCAGTTCACCGGCGATGCCGGCCCGTACGCTGCGCGTCTCGAAGAACTGGCCAGCGATCTGAGCCTGCGCGGACCGCTGCGCTCGGAGGACTTGCAGAAAGCGCTGCAGACGATGCGCGAGCTGCCGGGTCTGACAGTCCGCGCGACGACGCGTCGAGACGAGTCGCGACGCAATGCTTATGCGCTGACCATCGCTACCGAGTACAAGCCTTTCGATATGACGATCCAGCTCTCGAATCGCGGCACGCGCGAGATCGGGCCGATGTTCGTCATCAACCAGGTCGTCGCCAACAGCCTGCTCGGCTATCGCGAGCGCTTCGGCATATTCGCTACGGCCGCGACCGACACCAGCGAGTATCGCGGCGGCGGCGTGTTCTTCGACGTGCCCGTCGGCGCCGATGATACGCACCTGACGACGACTGCATTCAAGACGGAATCGGATCCGACCGAAACGCCGGACCGCGAGGATCGTTACGAGCGCGATCGCATGTCGCTGCGCGCATCCGGTACTTTCGACTCGACGTCCACGGTGCGGCTCGGCTGGTCAGCGAGCTTCGATTGGGATGACCTGGAGATCACGCGCGATGAGGCGCCGCTGCGCAGCGAGAAGCTGCGCGTGCTCGAGATCGGCGGGCGCATCAGCGGCCGCGTGGGCACCTCCAGCCAGTACTTACTCGGTTTGCAGGTGCGCCGCGGCCTCGACGCCTTAGGCAGCGAGCTCGAGGCGGTGGACCTCGTTGACGATCCGCGCCGCAAGGATTTCCTGATCACGAAGCTGCAGTTCACCGAGCTGGTGAGCTTCGCGCAGCGCTGGACGGTGCGCCTGGACGCGTTCGGTCAGCAGTCCGCGTACGTGCTGCCCGACAACGAGCGCTACAAGATCGGCGGCGAGCGCCTCGGCCGCGGCTTCGAGGTCACCGAGATCGCAGGCGACCAGGGCCTCGGCGCGAAGGCCGAGCTGCGGCGCGAGATGTCAGGCGCCGCGGCGCCGCTGGGCAAGACTTCGCTGTATGGCTTCTATGACTTTGCCGCGGCGTGGAAGCAGGACCTGCCGGGCAGGGAGTCGGCGGCCACCGCCGGCATCGGCTTCGCCCTGGAATACTGGCGCCTTTCGGGCTTCATCGAGGTCGCCAAGCCCCTGACGCACGCCGACATCGAGGGCGACCGCGACGTGAAGGTGTTCGCCGAGGTCCGGTTGAAGCTTTAGAATCCCGCGCCTTGCCTGACGCGGGAGAGCATTCTTGACCGAGAGTTCCGATAGCGGCGCCGTCGACGGCGCGATCCAGGCCGACGTCGTCATCGTCGGTGCCGGCCCCTGCGGCCTGTTCCAGATCTTCGAGCTGGGCCTGCTCGGCATTCACGCGCACGTGGTCGATTCGCTCAAGCACCCTGGCGGCCAGTGCAGCGAGCTCTATCCGGAAAAGCCCATCTACGATATTCCGGCGCTGCCGGTGTGCGGCGCGCAGGAGCTGGTCGATCGCCTGCTGAAGCAGGCGAAGCCGTTCAACGCGCAGTTCCACATGGGCGAGGAAGTGGCGGGGCTGGAGGTGCTTCCCGACCGCACGTTCCTGCTGACGACTTCGCGGGACACGCGCTTCCACGCGAAGACCGTGATCATCGCCGGCGGGCTCGGCTCGTTCCAGCCGCGCCGCCTGGGGCTCGAAGGCAGCGAAGCGTTCGAAGGCCGGCACATTCATTACAAGGTGAAGAGCGCAGGCGACTTCACCGGCAAGCATCTGGTGATCTTCGGCGGTGGCGACTCGGCGCTCGACTGGACCCTGGAGTTCGTGGGCAAGGCGCGCAGCGTGACGCTGGTGCACCGGCGGGCGGACTTTCGCGCTCAGCCAGCGTCCGTGTCGAAGATGCGCGACCTGGTGGCTCATGGCAGCATGCGCTACGTCGAAGCCGTCGCCCATTCGCTGCTGACCGAGGGCGATGCGTTCCGCGGCGTGCGAGTGAAGAGTCTCGATGGGCAGTTCCACGAAATCCGCGCCGACCAGGCGCTGGTGTTCTTCGGCCTGCACCCCAAGCTGGGACCGATCGCCAACTGGGGCCTCGGCATCGACAAGCGTGCGATCCAGGTGGACACGGAGAAATTCCAGACCAACATCCCGGGCGTGTTCGCTGTCGGGGACATCAACACGTACCCGGGCAAGAAGAAGCTGATCCTGTCCGGCTTCCACGAGGCGGCGCTGGCGGCGTTCGCGGTCGCCGCGCACCTGAACCCGGCGAAGAAGATCCCGCTGCAGTACACGACCACCAGCCCGATCATGCACAAGCGCCTGGGCGTTCCGGACTAACCGAAAGTGCAATCCGATCCGTAAGTTGCGCGCGCGGCTACCGGTTTGTCACGGCGCTATATAGTCATACCGAAAGCATATTTCAGCGCCGCGGGGCTGCCGGCCTACAGTCCCCGGTCATGTACCGGTACGACTCGATCGATCAACGGCTGGTAGAGCAGCGCGTCGCGCAGTTTCGCGACCAGACGCAGCGCTTCCTCGCCGGCCAGATCTCCGCCGACGACTTCAAGTCCCTGCGGCTGCGCAACGGCCTCTACATTCAGAAGCACGCGCCGATGCTGCGCATCTCCGTGCCGTACGGGCTGCTGCAGACGAAGCAGCTGCGCATGCTCGCCCGCATCGCGCGCGAGTTCGACCGCGGCTACGGTCACTTCACGACGCGCCAGAACCTGCAGTTCAACTGGCCGAAGCTGGAGACTGTGCCGGACATCCTGGCGCTGCTGGCGACGGTGCAGATGCACGCGATCCAGACCAGCGGCAATTGCATCCGCAACGTGACCGCCGATCACCTCGCCGGCGTCGCGCCCGACGAGCTGGAAGATCCGCGTCCGTGGTGCGAATACATCCGTCAGTGGGCGACGCTGCATCCCGAGTTCTCGTACCTGCCGCGCAAGTTCAAGATTGCAGTGACGGGCTCGCCGCAGGATCGCGCCGCCTCGCGCGTGCACGACATCGGTCTGCACTTGGTGCGCAATGCCGCCGGTGAAATCGGCTTCGAGGTGATCGTGGGCGGCGGTCTCGGCCGCGCGCCGATGATCGGCCACGTCATCCGCGAATTCCTGCCGAAGCAGGAGCTGCTCGCTTACCTCGAAGCCATCCTGCGCGTCTACAACCTCGAAGGGCGACGCGACAACATCCACAAGGCGCGCATCAAGATCCTGGTGAAGGCTGTCGGACCGCAGAAATTCCGCGAGCTCGTCGAAGCGGAGTTCGCAGCTGCACGCGACACCGCGCCGGAATTCGACGCTGCCGAGTTCGCGCGCATCCAGGAGTTCTTCGATCCGCCGCGCTACGAGTTGCTGGCGGATGAGGACGTCGAGGCCGGCAAGCCACGCGAGTTCCGCAACTGGTATCGCCAGAACACGCGCAAGCACAAGGTGCCGGGCTACCGCGCCGTGTTCGTGTCGCTGAAGCCGCCCGACCGCCCGCCAGGCGACATCACCGCCGAGCAGTTGGATCGCGTCGCCGACCTCGCCGATCAGTATTCGCTCGGGCTGGTGCGCAGCACGCACGACCAGAACCTGCTGTTCGCGGACGTACGTCAGCGCGACCTGTTGGCAGTGTGGCAGGCGCTCAAGCAGCTCGAGCTGGCGACGGCGAACATCGGCACGCTGACCGACATGATCTGCTGCCCCGGTCTGGACTTCTGCGCGCTCGCGAATGCGCGATCGATCCCGATCGCGCAGCAGATCAACGAGCGCTTCGATGACCTCGATTACCTGTACGACCTCGGCGAGATCCAACTGAAGATGTCGGGCTGCATGAACGGCTGCGGTCATCATTCGGTTGGCCACATCGGGATCCTGGGCGTCGATAAGAGCGGCGAGGAGTGGTACCAGATCACGCTCGGCGGCTCGACCGGCGGCCAGGACGCGTCGCTCGGTGAAGTTATCGGCCCGTCGGTCGCGTACGACGAGGTCACGGATACGATCGAGCGCATCATCGGCGTGTACGTCGCCGAGCGTCACGAGGACGAGCGCTTCCTCGAAACCTTCCGCCGCATCGGTGTGGCGCCATTCAAGGCTCGTGTGTATGCGCCAGCTCATCAGGCGGCGTGAGATCGTCAGCGACGACTGGCGTTATGCGGACGAGGATCCGCAGGGACGCGATCGTGCGCTGATCCTGCCGTTTGCACGCTGGCAGCAGGAGCGCAGCCGCTGGTGGCTGTGGGACGGCCGTCTCGGCGTGCGGCTCGGCCCGGCCGATCCGGTCGCGGCGTTGGCTCAGGATTTCCTGCGTGTCGGGCTGGTGGCGATCGAGTTCGGCGGCATTGCCGAAGGCCGCGGTTATAGCCAGGCGCAGTTGCTTCGCAAGCGGTACAGGTTCGGCGGCGAGCTGCGCGCTGTGGGCAATATCCAGCGCGATCAGCTGTTCTATCTCGCCCGCTGCGGGTTCGACTCGTTCGAGCTGCCCGCCGGCGCCGATCTCGTCGGGGCGCTGAACGCCTTCGACGACTTCTCGGTGGCCTATCAGAGCGCTACGGATCTGGACCTGTCGTTGGAGCGCCGCGCGGTGTAGGTCGGCCGTTCCAGCGCTTCCTGCGCCCGCGCCATTCGCGCATCCCTGCGCAGCAGCGTCAGCCCGACTCTTTGGTATCTTTGCCGGATGCTCGTCGACTCCGGCACCTCCGGCTTCGAATGTCTCGCCACGCGACCGCGTGCCGAGCTGCTCATCGTCCACGGTCTTGCCGAATATGCGGATCGCTATCGCGAGCTGGCCGCGACGCTCGCCGATCGCGGCATCTCCTGCTTCGCCTACGACCAGCGCGGTCACGGCTCGCGGCCCGGCGAGCGCACGCACGTGGAGCGCTTCGAGGATTTCGTCGACGACCTGAACCTGGCGTCGGAATCGCTGCGACGGCAGTCGCCCGATCTGCCGCTGTTCGTGTGGGGCCACAGCATGGGCTCCATCGTCGTGATGCTGGCGGTGCTCACGGCGCGGCACCGCTGGCGCGGCGCGATCACGACCAGCAACTCGCTGGAAGTGTTCCGGCGCGGGCCGAACCCGCTGAATCCCCTGTTTCGCCTCGCATCGCGCCTGCTGCCGCGCATTCGCGTCCCGCTCGGGCTCGACGCACGCAAGATTTCGACCGACGAAGGGGTGCAGCGCGCGTATGCGGGCGATCCGCTCATTCGGCCCACCGCGAGCCTGCGCTTGATCGTCGAGTTCGCAGCGGCGTGCGCGCGATGTAGACATGACGCTTCTCAGCTGACGTTGCCGTGGCTCGTAGTGCATGGCGAAGCCGATGCGATCGCGCCGGTGCAGGGATCGCGCGTGCTCTTCGACGCGCTGCAGTCGCAGGACAAGCAGCTCGTGATCTATCCTGGCCTGCGTCACGAGGTGCACAACGAGCGTCCCGCGGAGCGGGCGAAGTTCATCGATCTGCTCAGCGGCTGGATTCTCGAGAGGGTCTGACCATGGAACTGAAGAACGGCGTCTGCATCGTGACCGGCTCGGCCACCGGCATCGGCGCCGCCTGCGCTATTCAGCTGGCGCAGCGCGGCTGCCGCACGGTCATCAACTACACCAAGAGCGAAGCCGAAGCGCGCGAGACCGCGAAGCTGTGCGAGCAGCATGGAACCGAAGCGTTGCTGGTGCGAGCCGACGTCGCAGAGGATGCGGACTGCCGCCGCATGGCGGACGCTGCACTGGCGAAATGGGGTCGCATCGACGCGCTGGTGAACAACGCAGGCACGACCAGGGTAGCGTTCAATCACGCCGATCTCGGCGCGCTGAGCGCCGCGGATTTTCAGTACGTCTACGGCGTGAATGTCATTGGCGCGTTTCAGATGATTCGCGCCGTCGAGCCGGCGATGCGCAAGCAGGGCGGCGGGGCGGTCGTCAACGTCTCGTCGATCGCGGCTGTGATGGGCATCGGTACTTCCGTTGCATACGCCGCGTCGAAAGGCGCGTTGAATACGATGACGCTCTCGCTCGCGCGCGCCCTCGGGCCGCAGATCCGCGTCAACGCAGTGTGCCCGGGATTCGTGGAAACGCGGTGGCTGCAGGAAGCGCTCGGTCCGGCATATGAAGGCGCGAAGGCGCGCTACATGTCGAACGCAGCGTTACAGAAAGTATGCACTCCCGACGACATCGCGCGGGCCGTACTCTGGCTGCTGGACGGGTCTGAGCTGGTGACGGGCGAGTTCGTGATCGTCGACGGCGGCGCACACCTCGGCGGCTCGCCCACGAAGGCAAGATAGGAGGGTGGTCAGGCTTTCAGCCTGACGCAGCCAACCGTTTCTCCGCCGTCGAAAGATCCGCGAATTGCAGCGCCGCCAATCTCGCGTACAGCTCGTTGGTCTGCAGCAGCTCCGCGTGCGTGCCGATGGCGATGATCCGGCCGTGATCGAGCACGACGATTCGGTCCGCCTTCAGCACGGTCGCGAGCCGGTGCGCGATGATGATCGTCGTGCGGTTCTGCATCAGCTTTTCCAGCGCCTGCTGCACGTAGCGCTCGCTTTCCGCATCCAGCGAGCTCGTGGCTTCGTCGAGCAGCAGGATCGGCGGATCCTTCAACAACGCGCGCGCGATTGCGATGCGTTGACGCTGGCCGCCTGAAAGGCGCGTGCCGCGCTCGCCGAGAAAGGTCTCGTACCCCTGCGGCAACTGCCGAATGAAAGAGTCGGCGCCGGCGGCACGCGCTGCAGCTTCGATTTCCGCGTCGCTGGCACCGGGACGACCGTAGCGGATGTTCTCGCGGGCGCTCGCGCCGAACAGCACCGTTTCCTGCGGTACCAGGCCGATGCGCAGCCGCAGGTCCTGCGGATTTGCCTGCGCGATGTCGACGCCGTCGATCAGAATGCGGCCGGACAGCGGGTCGTAGAAGCGCAGCAGCAGCTGGAACGTCGTGCTCTTGCCTGCGCCCGACGGGCCGACGAACGCGACCGTCTCGCCGGGCTCGATCTCCAGCGACAGTCGCTCGAGTGCGAGCGAATCCGGACGCGACGGATAGCGGAACGAGATGTTCTCGAAACGGATGCGGCCCTGTGCCGGCGCCGGAAACGTTTCCGGGTGCGGCGGGGCGACGATCGCCGGCTGCGCATTCTTCAGCTCGACCAGGCGCTCCATCGCGCCCGCTGCGCGCTGCACCTCACCCCACATCTCGGTGAGCGATGCTGCGGAGATCGCGACGTACATGGCGTAGATCAGGAACTGGCTGAGCTGGCCGCCGGTCATTTCCGCCGCCAGCACCCGGTGCGCGCCCTGCCAGAGCACGAACGTGATCGCGCCGAAGATCGTCATGGTGCCGACTGCCGTGAGCAGCGCACGCATTCGGGTGCGGCGGATTGCCACGACGAACGAGTCCTCGACTGCCTTGCTGTAGCGCTCCGTGTGCAGCTGTTCGAGCGTGAACGCCTGCACGGTCTGGATGGCATTGAGTGTTTCGCCGGCAAGGCCGCTCGTGTCGGCAATGCGATCCTGCGACTCCCGGGACAGTGTGCGCAGCCTTCTTCCGAACACGATCAGCGGGCCCATCACCAGCGGAATGCCGACCAGGATCATGCCGGCAAGCGACGGACTCGTGGCGATCAGCAGCACCAGCGCACCGATCAGCTGAATGATGGAACGCAGCGTGATCGACAGGTTCACGCCGGCGATCGATTGCACCAGCGTCGTGTCGGTCGTCAGCCGCGACAGCACCTCGCCGGTGCGCGTGACCTCGAAGAACGTCGGGTCCATGCGAATGACGCGCGCGTAGATATCGGAGCGCACGTCCGCGACCACGCGCTCACCGAGCCACGTTACGAGGTAGAAGCGCAGGGCAGCGAACACGCCGAACGCTACGGCCGCGGCGAGGAACGCGACGAAGTAGAAATCGATCGTCGCGCGATCCTGCACGACCATGCCCTGGTCGATGACGTTGCGGAACGCGAGCGGCAGTACGAGCAGCGCCGCCGATGCGATCAATAGCGCGCCCAGTGCAAGCACCACGATGCCGCGATGGCGACTGATATACGGCCACAAGGCGCGCAGCGGCTTGAGGGAGCGCGCCTTGGGGCGGTCGATGATCTCGTTCATTTGTTCATTATTTGTATACGGGCAACTCCACGTCGGCAAACAGTGCGTCGACGTCGGCCGGCGTGGCGGCGTGGCCGGCGCGATCCACCAGGCGTCGCGTCAAGTGCGGCGCCAGTTGTTGCAGGAAATCGTACATGTAGCCGCGCAGCAGAGCTCCCTGCTGAAAGCCGGCCCAGGTCATGTGCGCCGGGAACAGGTGCGAAGCGTCGATCGAAACCAGGTCGCCGTCTTCGCGCGGGTCGACCGCCATGCTCGCGACGATACCGACGCCGAGGCCGAGCCGCACGTAGGTTTTGATTACATCCGCGTCACGCGCCGTGAGCGCGACGCGCGGCGTGACGCCGGCGCGCGCGAAAATCTGCTGCAGCGACGACGGTCCCGAGAAGCCGAACACGTAAGTGACGATCGGATACTCGGCGAGCGTTTCGATCGTGATCTTCGATTCGCGGGCGAGCGGGTGGCCGAGCGGCACGACGATGCGCCGGTGCCAGCGATAGCACGGCAGCAGCACCAGGTTGCCGAACATGTCCTGCGAGCCGGTGTTGATCGCGAAATCGATGCGGTCGCGCTGCGACATGTCGGCGATCTGCTCCGAGGTGCCCTGGTGCAGATGCAGCTCGACCTGCGGATAGCGCTCGCGGAACTTGCGGATCACTTCCGGCAGGACGTAACGCGCCTGCGTGTGCGTGGTGCCGATCGCGAGCGAGCCGCGCCCGTCGCCTTTCTGCTCGTCGGCCAGACGCTTGATGCTCTGGACTTCCTTGAGGACCTTCAGCGCCCGGTCGATGACGCGTTTGCCCGCCGGCGTGACGCGCGTGAGCGTGCGCCCCTGGCGCAGGAAGATCGGGAAGCCGAGCTCGTCCTCCAGCTGTTTGAGCTGCTTGCTGACCCCGGGTTGCGAGGTGTGCAGGCGCTCCGCAGCCGCCGTGATGTTGAGGTCGCTTTCGACGATTGCCGCGAGGTAGCGTAATTGCTGTAGTTTCATGCACTTAAGTGTAGCGTCAAAGCACACTGTCAAGTCATAACGGCCCCGCATCATGACAGAACAAACGGGTCTTTCTCAGGTTATAAGCGGGTTGGCTACAGTCCGGCTCACTATGAACCCGGACTCGCTTTCGCCCCGCCTGCACTCTCTCGTGCAGAACACGCGCGCCATGCTCGAGCACGCGGTGCGCGAGTACGGTGATGTCGTCTATTCGAACAGCCTCGGCGCCGAAGCGATGGTCCTGACGGACATCATCTGCGGCCACGTGCCCGAGATCGGCATGTTCACGCTGGACACGGGGCGGCTGCACGACGAGACGCTCGCGTTGCTCGACCGCGTCGAGCGCCGCTACCAGCGCCGCATCGAGGTGTTCTATCCGGACGCGAAGCTGGTCGAGCAGTACGTGCGCGACAACGGCATCAACGGTTTCTACCTCGGCGTCGAGGAGCGGCTGAGCTGCTGCAATATCCGCAAGATCGAGCCGTTCAAGCGCGCCGTCGCCGGCCATCGCGCCTGGGTGACGGGCGTGCGTCGCGAGCAGTCGCAGGAGCGCGCGCTCGGCGAGCCGGTGTCGTGGGACGAGCGTTACGGTCTGTGGAAGGTCAGCCCGCTGCTCGAGTGGACCGACGAGGACGTATGGGCCTACATCAAGGCCCGCAATCTGCCTTACAACGCTCTGCACGATCGCGGCTATCCGAGCATCGGCTGCGCACCGTGCACCCGCGCGGTCGAGCCGGGTGCCGATCCGCGCTCGGGTCGTTGGTGGTGGGAGAACCCGGACTCGCGCGAGTGCGGCCTGCAGCCGCGGCGTCGCGTGATTCCGCTCAAGATCGAGCCGCGCCGCACGGCGGCGGCGGCCGGCTGCTGATATGGACTACTTTCCGATTTTCCTGCGTCTCGCCGGCGAGCCCGTGCTCGTCGTCGGCGGCGGCGAAGTTGCCGCACGCAAGATCGATCTGCTGCTGCGAACCTCCGCGCAGGTCCGGGTCATTGCACCCGAGCTTGTCCCCGGCCTCGCGGAGCGAGCAGCAGCGGGCGAGATCACGCACATCGCGACCGAGTTCAGCCCCGAGCATCTGGACGGCGTGCGCTTGGCGATCGCCGCGACCGACAAGCGCGCGATCAATGCCTGGGTCGCGCGTCAGGCGGAGCGCCGTAACATTCCGGTGAACGTCGTAGACGATCGCGAGTTGTCGAGCTTCATCGTGCCGGCGATCGTGGATCGCTCGCCGGTCGTTGTGGCGGTCGGCAGCAGCGGCGACGCGCCGGTGCTCACGCGTCGGCTGCGCGAACGGCTCGAATCCTTCCTGCCGCAGCGGCTCGGCGCACTCG
>JBIOUH010000052.1:0-7070 GCA_044866955.1 Steroidobacteraceae bacterium | reverse complement strand
GTGCACCACCTCGTCATGCGACAGCGGCAGGATGAAATGCTCGGAGAACGCGTACACGAACGAGAACGTGATCAGGTTGTGGTTATGACGACGGTACAGCGGGTCGTGCGCCATGTAGCGCAGCGTGTCGTTCATCCAGCCCATGTTCCACTTGAAGTGGAAGCCGAGCCCGCCGAGGTGCACCGGGCGCGTGACGCCGGGAAACGCCGTGGATTCCTCCGCCATCGTCACCACGCCCGGGAAGTAGTGACCGATCGTCCAGTTCAGCTGCTTGAGGAACTCGATCGCTTCGAGATTCTCGCGGCCGCCGTAGCGGTTCGGCGTCCATTCGCCCGGCTTGCGGCCATAGTCGAGGTACAGCATCGAAGCGACTGCATCGACCCGCAGACCGTCGATGTGATACTCCTCGATCCAGAACAGCGCGTTCGCGACCAGGAAGTTGCGCACTTCGTGGCGGCCGTAGTTGAAGATCTTCGTGCCCCACTCGACGTGCTCGCCGCGGCTCGGGTCGGCGTGCTCGTAAAGATGCGTGCCATCGAACTCGGCGAGACCGTGCGCGTCCTTCGGAAAATGCGCCGGCACCCAGTCCATGAAGACGCCGATGCCCGCCTGGTGCAGCCGATCGACGAAGCGCTTGAAATCGTGCGGCGTGCCGTGGCGGGCCGTCGGCGCGAAATGACCGAGCACCTGGTAGCCCCACGAGCCGTCGAACGGATGCTCGGCAACGCCGACCAGCTCGACGTGCGTGTAGCCGAGATCGAGCACGTACGGAATCAGTTGGTCGGCCAGCTCGTCCCAGGTGAGGAACGCGGGCTTGCGATGCCACGAACGGCGCCAAGAGCCCGGATGCACTTCGTAGATGTTGATCGGCGCGCGCAGCGGATCCCACGAGCCGCGCTGCGCCAACCATTCGGCATCGTTCCAGTGATGACCGCCGATGTCGGCGACGATGGAAGCGTTGTCCGGGCGCAGCTGCATCTGGAACGCGAAGGGATCCGACTTGAGCTGCAGTTTCCCGTGCGCGTTGTCGAGCTCGAACTTGTAGAGCGTGCCCGGTCCGACGTTCGGCACGAACAGCTCCCACACGCCCGAGCTGCCGCGCCGCTGCATGCGGTGCTGCTGGCCGTCCCAGTGATTGAAATCGCCGACTACGCTGACGCGCCGCGCGTTCGGCGCCCACACCGCGAAGCGCGTGCCGCGCACGCCGTCGCGCTCAGCCGAGTGCGCGCCGAGCTTGCGATGGATATGGTGATGATTGCCCTCGCCGAACAGGTGAAGATCGAAATCGGTGAGGTCGGAGCACATGGACAGCGGCTCAAAGGACCGGCTTGATCCCCCAGATGTTGTCAGCGTACTCCCGCACGCTGCGATCGGACGAGAACGGCCCCATGCTGAGGGCGTTGATCACGGACTTGCGGGTCCACTGGTCTGCGTCGGCGAACAGCGCGTCGACGCGCTGTTGCGCAGCCGCGTAGGCGTCGAAATCCGCCAGCACCAGGAAATGTTCCCCGTCGGCCGTGAGCCGGTCGGTCACGACCTTCGAGTCGAAGATGTTGTCCGGCGTGAAGTGGCCCGATTCGAGCAGATCGAGCGCGCGCTTGAGCTCGGCGTTGCGGGCCACGAACTGCGCCGGCGAGTAGCCCTTGGCGCGCAGCGCGACCACTTCCTCCGCGGTCATGCCGAAGATGAAAATGTTCTCCTCGCCGACCGCGTCCCTGATCTCGATGTTCGCGCCGTCGAGCGTGCCGATCGTGAGCGCGCCGTTGAGCGACAGCTTCATGTTGCCGGTGCCGGAAGCTTCCATGCCGGCGGTCGAGATCTGCTCCGACAGGTCGGCGGCCGGCATGATCTCCTGCGCCAGCGACACGTCGTAGTCCGGCAGGAAGCACAGCTTCAGTTTGTCGCCGACGCGCGCGTCCGTGTTGATCACGCGCGCGACATTGTTGATGAGCTTGATGACGGCTTTCGCCATGTGATAGCCGGGCGCGGCCTTGCCGGCGATGATCACCACGCGCGGCACGATCCGCTCGGTGGGATTGTCGAGAATGTGCAGGTAGCGCACGACGACGTACAGCAGGTTCAGCAGCTGGCGCTTGTACTCGTGGATGCGCTTGACCTGCACGTCGAACAGCGCGTCGACCGTGACGTCGACGCCGAGCAGCTGGTGAATCGTGTTCGCGAGCCGCTCCTTGTTGGCGCGCTTGACGCCGCGGAAGCGCTGCCGGAACTCGAAGTCGTCGGCAGCCCACTTCAGGCGCTCGAGATCCTCCAGGTCGTTCTCCCACGCCGAGCCGAGCTTCTCCGTGAGCAGCGCCGACAGGCCGGGATTCGCCTGCTTCAACCAGCGTCGCACGGCGATGCCGTTGGTGACGTTGATGAAGCGCTCCGGCCACAGCTCGGCGAAGTCAGCGAAGATCGTTTCGCGCATGAGGCGCGAGTGCAGCTTCGCGACGCCGTTCACGCGATGCGAGCCGACCACCGACAGGTACGCCATGCGCACGCGCCGGTCGCCTTCCTCGAGGATCAGCGACATGCGGCGACGGCGATCGAGATCCTGCGGATAGCGCGCGCTGACGATTTCCAGGAAGTCGCGATTGATCTGGTAGACGATCTGCAGATGCCGCGGCAGGAGCCGCTCGAAGAATGCGATCGGCCAGGTTTCGAGCGCCTCGGGCAGCAGCGTGTGATTGGTGTAGCTGCAGGTCGCGCAGGTGATCTGCCACGCGACCGGCCACTGCACGTCGTAGACGTCGACCAGCAGCCGCATCAGCTCGACCACCGTCAGCGCCGGATGCGTGTCGTTGAGCTGAATCGCGATCGCCTGCGCCAGATCCTTGAGCTGGCGGCGCTCCGACAGATGCTGCGCGAGCATGTCCTGCAACGACGCGCTGACGCAGAAATACTGCTGCTTGAAGCGCAGCTCCTTGCCCTGCGGCGTCGAATCGTCCGGGTACAGCACCCGCGTGAGGTTCTTCGCTTCGATCTGCTCGGCGACGGCCGCGTAATAATTACCGGCGTTGAACGCTTCGATCTTGAACGGCGTGATGCCGCGCCCCGACCACAGGCGCAGATGATTCACAGTCGGGCTGCGATTGCCCGGGATGAGCAGGTCGTACGCGACCGCCCATACGTCCTGCGTCTCGACCCACTCGTAGCGCACGCGACCTTGCTCGTCGCGCGTTGCCTGGCAGCGTCCGCCGAAGCGCACGCGATAGCGCACACCGCCGTGGCCGCGCTCCCAGAAGTTGTGCACGCCGAGCCAGGAGCTAGCGACTTCACGTTGCGCGCCGTCCTGGCCGATGACCTGCGTGAAGATGCCGTAGTCATAGCGGATGCCATAACCCGTGGCCGCATAGCCGAGCGTTGCGAGCGAATCGAGGAAGCATGCGGCGAGTCGGCCGAGACCGCCGTTGCCGAGTCCCGGATCCTCTTCCTCGGCGGCGATGCGCTCGAGGTCGTGGCCGAGCGACTCGACCGTCTCGCGCACTTCCTCGAGCAGCCCGTCCTCGAACGAGGACAGCGCGTTGATGAGACTGCGGCCGAGCAGGAACTCCATCGACAGGTAACACACGCGCTTCACTCGCGCGCGCTTCACGCGAGCGCTGGTCGCGATCTGACGCTCGCCGAGCTCCTCGCGGATTGCGATCGTCAGTGCATCGTAGATGTCGCGCCGGGTCGCGCCGGTGAGCGGCTTGCCGAGCGCACGCTCCAGGCGATCGACGATAGCGTCGCGGACGGCGCCGGGACGCAGCGGCGTGCCGGCATGCACGGCGGAAGTTTGGGACTTCATGAGCTCGATGCAGAAATGAGGAATGTCCCCATTTCTACATCGTGACCTTCTCCTCGACGATGCGCCACGAAGCGCTCTCGCGCACCAGCACCAGCTGCTTCTTCAGCGAGTTGGTGCCGAAGCGCTGCGTGAACGAGACGACGCGGCGATCCGCGCCGTCCGGCTCGACCTTCATTCCCTGCACCATCGGGTCGGGCACCGGGCCGGTCGCGACCTGCTCGCGCCGCTGCTCCAGCCATACGCTGGCGCCCGCGGCGTCAGTCGGGGCGACGAATTGCGTCGAGTACAAAGCGACCACTGCATCGGCTTCACGGTTCGCCCAGGCCTGGGCCCAGCTCGCGACCACTTCCTCGGGCGAGCGCGCAACCGTGCCGGTCGAGCGGAAATACGAAGGCGGTGCATCGAGACAGGCATTGCTCCCCGGCTTGCCGGCCGCAGCCTTTTCGGACGGGATCGTCAGCGCCTCCGAGCGGTTCGGCTGCGTCATGCCGTCGGGAATCTGCAGCTGCGCATTGTTGCGCGCGGCCATGTACGGCTCGTCCGGGTCGATACAGCCCCGCTCGGAGCCGCCGCAAGCCGTCAGCAGGGGCACGGCGGCCAGGGCCAGGATCCATCTCAACTGGCGCAGCGCGCCAGATTTCACGACAAAGGAACTCATGGGGCTACCGTAACGTCGGGGGGACGACATTGTAAAGGCAGGAATCCGCGGCCCAAAGTCCGGTTACAGCGCGTCCGCGTCGACCTTCGAGAAAATCACGTTTTGCATCTGGTTCGGCAGCTCGCGCAGCCGCTGCGGCCGGCCCGAGAAACGCTCGGGATAAGCGTAACAGCGGAAGTTGTGGGCGTCCGGCAGCACATAGGGAAAGTAGCCCAGATCGCGCAGATGCCCGAGCAGCCACTCGCGCTGCGCCAGGCGCTCGGCTTCATACGCTACTTCCACGATCAACTCGAGCCGCGGATCGAAGCGGCGGCTCTCGAGCCCGAGCCCGCGAATCGCCTCGGCCTCCACGCCCTCGACGTCGACCTTGATGATCCGCGCCCGGCGACATTCGTCTTCGGTCAGGATGACTTGCAGCGCTCGGGCCGGCACGCGGACCGCGCGAGCCTGACCTTCGCGCTCGATCATGCCGCTGGAGCCGATGTTCCCCTCGCCGCCCCAGAACAGCGTGACCTCGGGGGGCGCGTCGGGACCGACGGCCGCTTCGTTCACGCAGCGGCAATTCGTCAGGCCGTTGGCGCGAACATGGCGCAGCAGATGCTCGTAGATGGCAGGCATCGCTTCCACCGCGACGACTGCGCCGCTCGCCCCGACTAGTCTCGCCGCCAGCATCGTGAAGTAGCCGACGTTGGCGCCGACATCGATGAACACATCGCCAGGCTGCAGGCGGCTCGTGATCCATGCCGACAGGCTCGGCTCCCACAAACCGAAATAGTAGAGATGCCGCTGAATCCAGTCGCGCGTGTTGCCTTCGATGCGCAGACCCTGCCGCGTCGTCGTGACGTACTCGAACTGGCGCCGGCGCACGAGGCTCCACACGAGGCGCTTCAGTGCGAGGCCGGGCACGCTGCGGATGAGTTGAGGAGCGATGGCCACGGAGCGCGATGTTGACATACAGTGCGGAGCGATGCCCCATGAGTCCAGGCTCATGCACTGATCGCGGTCGGTTTCGTCCTCGCACTTGCGTTCGGGTTTCTCGCGGCTCGCGTACGCCTGCCGCCGCTGGTCGGCTACCTGCTGGCCGGCATCGCGATCGTTCCGTTCACGCCGCGGTCGTCGCCGACGCGGATCTCGCGTCCGAGCTCGTCACGCAGTGGCTGCGCAACGAAGAGCTGTCACGGCCAGAGAGCCAGGACCAGCGCGAACAGCACGAACTGCAGCGTGTGATAGCCGGCATCGATCGCCCACATCAGGAAGCTGCGATTCGCAAACTGATAGTTGATGCCGAAGCTCGCGCCGACCAGGCCAGCGCCGGCCGCCAGGCCTTTCCACAAGGCATCGCGCAGCTGTGGATCCGGGCCGAGCCACCGGGCGAACACCCACGCCGCGATCAGCGCGAACACGAAGGCGACGCCGAAGACGCGTCCCGGATGCTTCATCTTCTCCGGGTTCTCACCGCGGCCCGCTTCGCGATTCCACAGCTTGTGAAACAGCACCGGCGAGTACCACAGCCCGCCCAACAGGAAACTCGAAATGGCCGCGACCAGCACGGCCCAGATGTTGACTGCGCTCATGGTGCATCCCCTCTATTTCTTCTTGGCGGTTCTGTGCGCGCTTTTCTGCCCTGGGCGGCGCGGACGCTGCCTGGCCGAGATCGACTTGATGACGATAGCGCCGCGCTTGCCAGCCTGCAACGAAACACCTGCGCGTGCGAGCGCCAGCTGCATGAGCTCGCGGATCTGCGGCTCGTCGAGCACTTCGATCTGCGTCAGCACGACATGACGCACGACGTTGCCGCTGCCGCTCAGACGCCGGTGCGGATCCGGCAGACCCGCGCCCTTCGCAAAGAACAGACTCACCCAGCGCGGATACATCGCGATCGAGAACACGATCTGCGACGTGCGCTCGTTCGGCCCGAAGCCAACCGCGAGCGCGTTGTAGTTGTCGTAGACGAGCACCTGCGCCGCCGGCAGCAGTTTTCGCATGCGGCCGATCGCTGCGCGGCCGAGCTTCGCTACGTCCGGCGAGTATTTCGCGATGCAACCGGCGAGCTGCGCCTGCGCCGTGGCCATCACTCGATCCAGCCGAACGAGCGTGTGACGGCCTTCTGCCACGCCGTGTACAACCGGCCGCGCTGTTCCTTCGACAGCGCCGGCTGCCAGCGCTTTTCGATGCCCCAGTTCTGCGTGAGCTCGTCAGTGCTGCGCCAGTATCCCGTCGCGAGTCCCGCTGCATAAGCGGCGCCGAGCGCAGTCGTCTCGGTCACTTTCGGGCGCACGACGGTGACGTCGAGAATGTCCGCCTGGAACTGCATCAACAGCTCGTTCACGACCATGCCGCCATCGACGCGCAGCTCGCTGAGCCTGATGCCGGAATCCTGCTCCATCGCCGTCAGCACGTCGCGAGTTTGATATGCCGTCGCTTCCAGTGCGGCACGTGCGATGTGCGCGCGGGTTGCGTAGCGCGTGAGTCCTGCGATCACACCGCGAGCGCTGTCCTTCCAATAGGGAGCGTAAAGGCCCGAGAACGCGGGCACGATGTAAACGTCGCCGTTGTCCGCAACGCTCGACGCGAGAGCTTCGATGTCGCCGCTGGTCGCGATTATCCCGAGGTTGTCACGCA
>JBIOUH010000051.1:0-29261 GCA_044866955.1 Steroidobacteraceae bacterium | reverse complement strand
GTACGGCCAATACTAGGCCGGTCGCCAAGCGACGGCAGGGCAGTGGGAAAGCAAGATGGATATCGAGCTCGTTGATGACATTGATGAAGAGACTCGAAGACTAACTCTGTCCGCAGGAGAGGTATTCGAGCTCGTGTTCAAAGACGTTCATCCCCAGAAGAGCAGGCAATGCACGAGCTAGTGGATGCTTTTAACGAATCGGAGCGACTCGTGCAGGAGTTCCTTCCACTCCTTGAACTCCCTCTGATCGATTCGGATCGCGTCCGTATTGCCGACACGGCATGCTCCTTGTCGATCGAGCACTGGTCGTGGATTGTTGGAGCTCGGCCTGTTGCCGTCGGCCCTGGTCGTTCACCGCACTCAATTCGAATCGCTCGTTCGAAGTATCTGGCTCACTTGGCCGGCGCGCGAGGATGACCTCGCGAAGCTAACGGTGACGCTCGATCTCGACTCGGAGCAGGCGGCCAAGAACATGCCGACGGTGCCTCTGATGAGAATTGCGCGCGGAGAACTAGCTGTTCGGACCGACCGATAGGCGTCAGTCTATTTGTCATAATATACATTATACGTACTAGGCAGGTACTGGAATCCTCACCAGCCGGCACCCCACAACACCACTCTTTCCGCGTAAAGAAACGCTCTGTCCCGCGGCTCAATCCATATCGAAGCCGGCTGACAGCTCGGCCTTCGTGTAGACGCGAAACGCGATCAGCGTCTCCGTGCCGAGGATCCCGTTGAGCTTGCGCATGCGATTGCTGATCACATCCGCCAGCTCGTCGTTCTCGCGCACGCGTACGAGCGCGACCAGATCGTACTGGCCGGCCACGGAAAACACTTCGGCGACGCCCGGAAGCTCCGCGAGTTGCTCGGCCAGCTCGTTGATGAGCGCGGTTTCGGCCTTGATCAGCACTACTGCATTCACACCAGTCATGCGCTTGCTCCCGATCTACAGACGTAGCGCACCCGAAATGCGGTCGACGCCTGCTTGCCTTTCGAAGTTGCAGGAGTATATTCCGGCTCTAGGCGCTTGAGCGGACGTAAGAAAAGCTGCCAAGCGAAGTTAAAGTAAATTCTCATCATTTGCGCATCGTTTTACTCGCCGTGGGCTCGCTCCCGCGACGATCCGTTTTACTGACCCAACGCGGGGGTAAGTTGCATGAGCAGCGCCTGGGAGCATTTTTTTGCCGCCACTTCGATGCTGGCGTCGAGCGGACCGATCAAGCATCGCCTTGCCGAAGCGTATCGCGTGCATCTGGCGAACCTGGATGCCGAAGAAGTGCCCAAGGAAATCCGCGAAGAGTTCTCATCTCTGTCGACTTGCATGTCGAGCGTCCGCCCGCTGCGCGGCGAGAACGCCGTCGACGCGACGGTCCGCAAGATGTCCGACACGGAAGCCGGCGGCGTCGCCATGCGCATCGTCAATATGCTCGGCACCATCGCCCGCAACCAGAGCGCCCAGCGGCCGAAGCTGCGCGCCGTCGGCGACGACTGATCAGCTTCGCCGTCAGTCGAGCTTGAAGTCGATCGTGTCCCAGCGCGTCGTGTCCTCGTGACGCGCCTGGCGACGGATCGCATCCGCGATATCGCGCTCGTTCCACTCCACGATCTCGTCGGCCAGCGCTTCCAGCTGCACCGGCATCTTCTGCTTCACGCCGAACGTCTCGAGCACGATCACCGGCTTGTCGAGCCCCTTCGCGCAGTTCAGCTGGAAGTCGATCCACTCGCGCTGCGTCGCATATTGCCCTGAAGGCACGATCACGACCTCCGCCAGCGAGATTTGCCGGCGCAGCTCGTCCTTCAACTTGTCGCGCTCGCCCGTGCCGCGCTGCTCGGGATCGCTGCAATTGCGGTAGTAAAAATTGTGCGAGCTCTCCAGGTACTCGAACACGCGGTGATAGTCGTCGGACGGCTCGAAGGCGTGGCTCACGAACACGCGCACCGGATTCTGCTGAGAAATGCTCACCTGACTCGCTCCTCCACTGGCCGGGCAATTGTACGCGACAACCGCTGCGGCGAGCCGGGAAACCCCTAGGGCGTCCAAAGTCACGCCTTTTGGCCCCGCCGGTCGAGAACATCGTCTCCTGCGCACGAACTGATCGAGCACCCTGCACGTTCAGCGGTATGCCCGGTGCGATAGAATGCCGCGCTGCGATTTGCTGCCTGCGACTTTAGCTCCAGTCTCACGATGCGTTTCGTCTTGTACAACATCCGGTACGCCACCGGTACGGGCCCGGCCTTTCATCTGCCCGTGCCCGGCGCCGGTTACCTGCGCAGCAACGCCCGCGTTCTCGAGCGCATCACGCAGTACCTGAAATCGCTGGATCCCGACCTCGTCGGGCTGATCGAGATCGACACCGGCTCGATCCGCTCCGGTCTCGTCAACCAGGCGAAGGAGATCGCCGACTCGCTCGGCCATTACTCCACCTACCAGTGCAAATACGGCGCGACTTCCATCAACCAGATGATGCCGATCGTGCGCAAGCAGGCGAACGCGTTCCTCGCGGCGCCTCGCGTCGAAGGCGAGCGCTTCCATTACTTCGAGACCGGCATCAAGCGCCTGATCATCGAGCTGGAGCTGGAGGACGTGGCGGTATTCCTGGTGCACCTGTCGCTCAAGTTCCGCCACCGTCACGACCAGCTGCGCCACCTGCACGAGCTGGTCAAGCGCGCCAGCAAGCCGGTGATCGTCGCCGGCGACTTCAACACCTTCTGGGGCGACCACGAGATCTTCCTGTTCATGGAGGCGTCCGGCCTGAAGAGCGCCAACCGCCTCGGCCTGCCCTCCTATCCCAGCCGCAATCCGCGCAAAGAGCTCGATTTCGTGCTGTACTCCAATGGCATCGAGGTCACGCAGTTCGACGTGCCCGACGTGCGATTCTCGGACCACCGGCCATTGATCTGCGATTTCCAGGTACGCCGCGCACCCACATAACGCTAATGCAGGCACCCGCAGCGAATCGGTCCACTCACTGGCGGCTCGTCACCGACGCGGATGGCGTCGCCTGGCTTGCGCTCGACAAGGCCGGCGCCTCGACCAACAGCCTGTCGCGCGAGGTCATGACAGAGCTCGCGGCGATCCTCGGCGACCTCGCCAGGGCGCCGCCGAAAGCGCTGATCGTCACGTCCGCGAAGCGCGGGTTCATCGCCGGCGCCGACATCAAGGAGTTCGTCGGCATCCGCACGCCCGACCAGGCGTACGAGCTGATTCGCGGCGGCCAGGAAGTGCTCGACCAGCTCGCCGCCCTCGCCTGTCCGACCGTCGCCGCCATCAACGGTTTTGCACTGGGCGGCGGACTCGAAGTTGCGCTGGCCTGTCGCTACCGCGTGCTCGTCGACGATCCATCCGCAACGCTCGGTTTTCCGGAAGTGCAGCTCGGCGTACACCCGGGATTCGGCGGCACGGTCCGCGCCGTGCAGCTGGCGGGCCCGATCGCCGCGATGGACCTGATGTTGACGGGTCGAACGATCCGGCCGAAGCAGGCGCTCGCCATGGGGCTCGTCGACCGCCTGGCGCCGGTTGCGCAACTCGATACCACGGCCAAGCAAGTTGCCCTCGCTCCGCCGCCGGTTCGCGAGCCCAAGCTCGCGCATCGTCTGTCGAACCTGGCGATCGTGCGACCGGTGCTCTCGGGCCAGATGCGCTCGAAAGTCGCACGTCGCGCGCGACCGGAGCACTACCCTGCCCCGTACGCGATGATCAGTCTCTGGCAGCGCTATGGCGGCAAGGGAAAGCGGGCCTACGAAGCAGAAGCGCGCTCGATGGCCGAGCTCCTGTGCACGCCGACGTCGCGCAACCTGGTGCGCGTGTTCTTCCTCCAGGATCGCCTGAAGTCGGCCGGCAAGTCCGGCGGCCAGCCGGCGCAGCACGTGCACGTCGTCGGCGCTGGCGTGATGGGCGGCGACATCGCGAGCTGGTGCGCGGCCCGCGGTCTCACGGTGACGCTGCAGGATCGCGGCCAGGAATACATCGCACCGGCCCTGGAGCGCGCCCGGAAATTCTTCGAGAAGCGCTACCCCGACGCCGCGAAGCGCGAGGAAACGATGGCGCGATTGACCGCCGACGTCGAAGGCCGCGGCGTTGCCCAGGCGGACGTCGTCATCGAGGCGATCTTCGAGGACCTGAACGCCAAGCGCGAGCTGTACTCGCGCCTCGAGCCGAAGATGAAGCCGCTCGCCGTGCTGGCGACGAACACGTCCAGCATCGTGCTCGAACAGCTGGCGACGAACCTCGCGGCGCCCGAGCGGCTGATCGGCCTGCACTTCTTCAACCCGGTCGCGCGCATGCCGCTGATCGAAGTCATACACGCCGAGCGCACGCAGCCCCGCAACGTGCAGGCCGGCCTCGCCTTCGCACGGCAGATCGACAAACTCGCCATCGCGTGCCGCAGCTCGCCTGGATTTCTCGTCAATCGCGTGCTGATGCCGTACCTGAGCGAAGCGATCCGCGCCGCCGAAGAAGGCATTCCGCTCGCGCTGATCGACAGTGCAGCCGAGGAGTTCGGCATGCCGATGGGACCGATCGAGCTCGCCGACGTCGTCGGCCTCGACGTGGTGATGAGCGTCGGCAAGGTGTTCTTCCAAGGCGGCGCTGAAGTCCCGCACGTGCTGTCGATTCGCTACGAGCAGAAGAAATTCGGCAAGAAGAGCGGCGAAGGCTTCTACGTGTGGCGCGACGACAAGCCGCAGAAAACGTCGAGCGCCGCGCCCGCGCCGCCTGACCTGCAGGACCGCCTGTTGCTGCCGCTGGTCAACGAGGCAGTCGCTGTGCTCCGCGAACGCATCGTCGAAGACGCCGATCTCATCGACGCCGGCGTGATCTTCGGCGCGGGCTTCGCGCCGTTCCGCGGCGGTCCGATCCAGTACGCGCGCACGCGCGGCGTCGACGCAATCCTCGCTCGTCTCGAAGAGCTCCGCAGCGTGCATGGCGAGCGCTTCGCACCCGATGCGGGTTGGCAATTACTGCGGTAAATCGCGACTGCAGCCGCCTGGCGCCGGAAACGCCTGTGCTACCATCCGGCGCATGGAGAGCAAGCCGCTCGATCTTGGACTACTGCGTTCGTTTTCCCCCCTCGATGGATTGAAGTCCGAAAACCTGCACGCGCTCGCGCGCAAGACGGTCTTGCGCGAGCTGACCACCGGCCGGCTGTTGTTCAAGGAAGGCGACACCGACAAGCGCACCTACTATCTCGTCAGCGGCGTGCTCGAGCTGCTGCACGAGAACCGCTCCGTGCTGGTCATCCGCGGCGGCTCACCTGAGGCGCGCAATCCGCTCGCACCCGGTATTCCGCGTCGCTACAGCGCGCGCGTCGTCTCCGACCGCATCGACTTCGTCGCGATCGACAGCGACATGCTCGACATGATGCTCACGTGGGACCAGACCGGCTCGTACGAAGTGAACGAATTGCGCGGGGTCAACGAGGAAGGCCCGAGCTCGGACGACTGGATGACGAACCTGCTGCAGACCAAAGCGTTCCACAAGATTCCGCCGGCGAACATCCAGGCGATCTTCATGCGCATGCAGCGCGTCGACTACAAGCCGGGCGAGATCATCATCAAGCAGGGCGACGAAGGCGATTATTTCTACGTCATCGTCAAGGGCCGCTGCGCGGTCACGCGCGAGACGCCGCTGAACAAGGAAGGCATCAAGCTCGCCGAGCTCGGCATCGGCGACACGTTCGGCGAGGAAGCGCTGATCTCGGACGCCAAGCGCAACGCCAGCGTCGCGATGGTGACCGAGGGCGCGCTGATGCGGCTGGCGAAGCAGGACTTCCGCACGCTGCTCAACGAGCCGATGCTCGAATGGGTCGACATGGACGAGGCGCGCACCATCGTCTCCCAGGGCGGCAAGTGGCTCGACGTGCGCCTGCCGAGCGAGTTCGAGAACTATCGGCTCGAGGGCGCACTCAATCTGCCGCTGTACTTCATCCGCCTCAAGCTCAAGACTCTCGAGCGCGACGTGCACTATGTCGTGTGTTGCGATACCGGGCGGCGCAGCTCCGCGGGTGCCTACATCCTGTCGGAGCGCGGCTTTCGCGCCTCGGTGCTGAAAGGCGGCCTGATGGCCTATCAGGACAAATAACTACATCCGCAACCCGACGGGATCGCCGGGCGTCCAACCGACCGCATGCGATTCCTGCCGCTCATCTGGTCCGGGATCTGGCGCAAGCCCGGCCGCAGCATCCTGATCTTCCTGCAGGTCAGCGTGGCCTTTGCGCTGTTCGGCGTGCTGCAGGGAATGAAAACCGGCGTCGATGAGCTGATCAGCCGGGCCCGCGCCGATCTGCTGCTCGTACACGGCAGCCTCAGCATCATCGATCCGCTGCCGCTCGGCCTGCTCGGGCGGATCGAGTCGGTGGCGGGCGTGAAGGCCGTCGTCCCGGTGGAATTGTTCGGCGGCATCTACCAGAAGCCCACGCAGCAGATCGGCATCGTCGCGATCCGGCCCGACGAGGGCTGGCTCTCGGCCTTTACTTACACGGTCGCGCCGGAGCAGGCGGCAGCGTTCCAGCAGAAGCGAACGGGCACGCTGATCAGACAGTCCCTGGCGGACAAGTACGGCTGGAAGATCGGCGACCGGATTCCGCTGATCACCAACGCGGCGCAGAGGGATGGCTCGACGACTTGGGTCTTCGAGATCGTGGGCACCTACACCGACACCGACGTCGCCGGCGGCAGCGATGTCATCCTGATGCAGTACGACTACTACGACGAGGCGCGGGCGATCGGCAAAGGAACGGTCAGTCATTTCAACGCCTCGATCTTCGACCCGAAGCAGGCTGCAACGGTGGCCGATGCGATCGACCGTCAGTTCGCGAATTCGACCAACGCCACGAAGACGGAATCGTTGCGCGAGCTGGCGCAGATGCAGCTGCAATCCATCGGCGACCTGAATTTCCTGATTCGCGCCGTCGTCAGCGCAGTGCTGGTCGCCCTGTTCTTTGCAACGACCACGATGCTCATGCAATCGGTGCGGGAGCGCACACCCGAGCTGGCAGTCCTCAAGACGCTGGGCTTTGCTAATAGCGCCCTCTTCCTCTTCATCGTCGCGGAGGCCGCGTTCGTTTGCGTCATCGCCTCGGGTTTCGGGCTGGCGCTCGCGCTCGTGGCGTTTCCGTTTGCTTCGAAATTCGTGCCGGGACTGTCGATGCCAGCACCGGTGGTCGTGATCGGGCTGGGCTGCGCCGTGCTCGTCGCGCTGGTGAGCGCGTCGGCGCCGGCTATCCGTGCCGCGCGCTTGAACATCGTTGCTGCATTGGCCAGCCGGTAGCCGCTCATGCAATTCCTCCGCGAGCTCTTCGCCCTGCTGCTGGTCAACCTTTCGGGCATCGCGCAGCGAATCGGCTCTGCGCTCACGATCGTCGTCGGCGTCACCTGCGCGGTCGGCGTATTGGTCTCCATGCTCGCGATGGGAACCGGCGCGCGTGAGCAGCAGGAGGCCAACGTTCGCCCCGATCGCGTCGTCCTTACGACGCGGGGTACCGTGCAGGGCCAGGGCAGCATCACCAAGCAGGAAGCTGCGGTGATTCTCGGCTTGCCCGGCATCCGCAAGGACGCCAAGGGCGAGCCGATCGTCGTCTTCCAGGCGATGGTCCCGATCGAGGGCCGCCGGCGCGCGGGCGACAAGCGCATCTACTTTCCGCTGGTGGGCACCACCTCGAAGCTTACCGAGCTGACCCCGGATATCCGCTACACCGCTGGACGGGCCTTTCAGTCCGGACTGCACGAGCTGGTTGCGAGCAATGCCTGCCGCCGCCAGTTCATCGGTTTCGAGCTGGGCGATCGACGCCTCATTCGCGGCAGCGACTGGACTGTCGTCGGCCACTTCGACGAAGGGCGTGCACAGAATTGCGTCGTGCATGCCGATGCCGAGACGGTGATGAGCGCACTCAGCCGCACCACGTATTCGTCGGCGACCTTGATGCTGCAGTCGCCAGCGGACTACCAGAGACTGCGCGATGCTGTCAGCAGCAATCCGGCGCTGCGCCTCGACGTCCAGCACGAGAAAGACGCAGTCGCAACTGCATTCAAGCCGCTGAACGCGATCCTCAACTTCGTGAGCTTCTTCGTCGGCACGATCATGGCGATCGGCGCGACGCTCGGTGCAGTCAATTCGCTGTATGCGATCGTCGATTCGCGGCAGCGAGAGATTGCCACCTTGCGCGCCATCGGGTTCAGCCCGGCGGCTGTCGTGCTGGCCATACTGCTCGAATCGATGCTGCTCGCAGTGCCCGGCGCGTTGCTCGGAAGCGCGCTGGCCTGGCTGCTGTTCAACGGACTCGCGGCGAGTCCCTTCGGCTACAGCTTCCAGCTTTCGGTCACGCTGTCGCTCGCCGTGCTCGGAATCGAGTGGGCGCTCGCGATGGGATTGCTCGGCGGTCTGCTGCCTGCGTGGCGAGCTGCGCGTGCACCTGTGGTGACCGCGCTGCGGGCGATCTGAACACGCACTTGGCGTGCGCTACATCGTGTGCGTCGGTTTGTCGCCACCCAGCGCGCCGGCCAGGTAGCTCTCGATCTTGCGCTGGGTGTTGCCGCGATCCTGCTCGCTGAACTGCACGCCGATGCCGGCGGTGCGCTTGCCCTGCGCGCCCTTCGGCGTCATCCAGATCACACGCCCGGCGACCGGCAGCTTCTCGTCTTCGCCCATCAGGTTCAGCAGCATGAACACTTCGTCGCCGAGCCGATAGTTGCTGTTGGTCGGAATGAACAGGCCGCCGTTCTTCACGAACGGCATGTACGCCAGATACAAGGCGCTCTTGTCCTTGATCGTGAGCGTCAGCAAACCGGGCTTGCTGCTGGGCTGGCGCATGACCATTGCTACTTGACCGTCAGGCTCTCTGCTTAGAGGGTTCGGATCCGAATACGTCCAACAGCGCGATCAGCCACGACTCGACGGCCAGCTCTCGCTGGAGCGCGGTGCGGGCCAACTGCGATCTCAGCGCCCGTGCGCGGTCGACCATGCTGTAGACGCCGCTTATGTTCAACGGCCGGGACGGACTTGGCAAGTGCGCAGAGCGCCCGGGGAACGTGACCAGATCGGCAGTTCCCGCAAGTACCGCGCGCGCCAGCGAGGAGAGCCACAGGTCGAGCCACGTCAGGCGCTCTTCGAGACCGTCTTTTCCCCACTCGGCGGCGACCTGGGTCACATCGGCGTCGCCGGCGAGCAGCGCTCCGAGCGACTTCTGCATGTGCTCGTTCAGCGCATCGAAACGGCCGTCCGCATAGGCCAGCGCTCGCAACGGCGCACCGCCAGCGAACTCGAGCAGCGCCGAGTCCACGGCGCGCCCACTCTTCTCGCGCAGCCACGCGATTGCCTGTTCGCGCGACGGGCGCGTAATCGTCACCTTCTGACAGCGGCTGCGCACCGTCGGCAGCAGCATCGAAGGCTGCGACGTGATCACGATCAGCAGACTACGCGGCGACGGCTCTTCGAGTGTCTTCAGCACGCTGTTGGCAGCGCTCGGCGTCATCAGGTGCGCAGGATTTACGATCGCGACCTTGTAGCCTTGCCGGTAGCTCGTCTTCGTCAGTCGCTCGGTTGCCGAACGCACCTGGTCGATGGAGATCTGCTGCTTGTCCTCCTCGGGCACTACCCACAGCAGGTCGGGATGCGAGCCGGCAGCGAACAGCGCACAACTTGCGCACTCACCGCAGCACCTGAGCGTTGCTCCCGCCGACTTGTCGCAGAGAACTGCGCACGCAAGCCACGCGGCGAAAGACTGCTTGCCGAGTCCTTCCGCTCCCTGCAGCAACAGCGCGTGCGACAAGCGATTTGCGGACCATGCCTTGCGCAACTGAGCCGCCGGCTCTTCCTGCCACGGCAACAACTGCGGGAGCGTTCGTTCCGGCGTGTCGGTCATGGACGCATCAACAAGCGGATTTCTACCTCGGCGAGGATCGCCTGCCGCACGCTCTCGCGATCGGCGGTCGCGTCGATCACTGCGAACCGGCCAGGCTGGCTGCGCGCGCGCTCGAGATAGGCGTTGCGCACGCGCTCGAAGAAATCCTGGCGCTCCTGCTCGAAGCGGTCGCGCTTCCCCTCCCCGTCGCGCGCTGCCGCGCGCGCCGCACCGATCTCGATCGGCGCGTCGAGCAACAGCGTGAGATCCGGCCGCAGCTCAGCCTGCACGAAACGCTCGAGGTTGGCGATCTCCTCGCGGCGCACTCCGCGGCCCTCGCCCTGATAGGCGTACGTTGCATCCGTGAACCGATCGCAGACGACCCATGCGCCGCGCTCCAGCGCCGGCCGGATGAGATTCTCGATGTGCGTCGCGCGCGCTGCGAACATCAGCAGCAGCTCGCAGGTCATGGGCATCGGCTCATCAGTAGGTGTCAGCAGCAGCTCGCGAATCCGCTCGGCGCGCGGCGTGCCACCGGGCTCGCGCGTGACGATGACCTCCAGTGCGCGCTCCTTCAGCGAGTCGCGCAGCGCGGCGATCTGCGTCGTCTTGCCGACGCCTTCGCTGCCTTCGATGGTGATGAACTTGCCGCGATTCATCGTCGTCGCAATTCCCGCAAATACCGTTTCACCGCGAGATTGTGCTCGGCGAGCGTCTTCGAGAAGTAGTGACTGCCGTCGCCCGCCCCCGTCGCGACGAAGAATAGCGCGCCGGACACGTCGGGTTGAACTGCGGATTGCAGCGATTCCACGCTCGGCATGCAGATCGGCGTCGGCGGCAGGCCGGTCCGCGTGTACGTGTTGTAGGGCGTGTCGCGCGACAGGTCGGCCCGGCGGATGTTGCCGTCGTACGTCAGCCCCATGCCGTAGATGACTGTCGGATCGGTCTGCAGGCGCATGCCGCGCCGCAGACGCTCTATGAATACGCCGGCGATCTGGGCGCGCTCGCGCTCCAGCGCCGTCTCCTTCTCGACGATCGAGGCCAGGATCAGCGCTTCGTAGGCACTCGCCAGCGGCAAGTCCGCCGCGCGCTGTTCCCACGCCTTGCGCAGCTCGTCCTGCATGCGCCGATGGGCGATCGTCAGCAGCTCCAGGTCCGTGGTGCCGCGCGGGAAGCGGTACGTATCCGGAAAGAACTGTCCCTCGGCATGCAGTCCAACCTCGCCGAGCGCGCGCATGATCTCGTCATCGTTGCGTTCACGGTTGTCGTTGCGAACGGCTTCGTTGGCGGCCAGTGCGTTGCGCACGTCCGCGAACGTGGAGCCCTCGATGAAGGTGATGCTGTGGAGCACGACCTGACCGGAGCTCAGCAGCGCCAGCAATCCCTTGGGCGTCAGCCCGGGCTGCAACTCGTACTCGCCCGCTTTCAACGCAACGTCCCGCCTCATGAGCCGCGCCCACACGATCCAGACGTCTGGCTGATCCAGCAAACCGCGCTCCTGCAAATTCGCGGCGACGCTGCGCATGTGAGCGCCGCGCGGAACCTCGAACGTCATACGTTCCTGCAGTCCCGCGATCGGCTGCTGCAGCCATTGGTTGCCCCACCAAGCGAGCCCGCCCACGGCGAGCGCGCCGATGACGATGAGGATCGCGAGGACCTGCAGCAGGCGTCGCATCAGAAAGCCAGTGCCTGGCGCAGCCGCTCGGCGACCGGCGCGCTGTCCCAGCGCAACGCGCCGAGCTCGTTCACGGAGCGAATGCCGCGCACGGCGTTCGTAAGGAATAGTTCACTCGCCGCTTCGACGTCATGCGGCCACAGCGGCTCCTCGCTGACAGCGATGCCCAGCTCTTTCGCCACGCGCAGCACTTCGGCGCGCATGATGCCGAGGACTCCGCAGAAGCGCAGGTCCGGTGTGAGCAGCACGCCTTCGCGCACCAGGAACACGTTGTTCGCGGTACCGCTGACGAGCTCGCCTTCCGTATCCAGCATCAGGCCGTCGACGATCGCTTCGTCGTGCCACTCGGCCTGCGCGAGGACCTGTTCCAGTCGATTGAGATGCTTGATCCCCGCGAGACGTGTATTGCGCCCCAGCCGCATCTCGCACCAGCGCGCAGCGAGCCGCGCCGGCGACGGTGGCGGTCCTGGATAGAGCGCAACGACGCGAGTCGTCTTTGCGCGCGACAACGGCCGATAGCCGCGCGGGCCGATGCCGCGTGAGACGATGATCTTCAGAACGGCGTGTTCCGACGATCCAGTCAGTCGTTGGACATCTGTTCGCAATGCCGCGGCGTCCGGTGCGGCGATTCCGAGGCGCTCGCAACCGAGGGCCAGACGACGCAGATGATGCTCCAGTAACGGCACGCGGCCCTGCGCCACCAACGCAGACTCGAAGACACCGTCGCCGTAATGAAAGCCGCGATCCTCCACCGCGAGTGCACGCAATGGGTCGTCGGGACTGACGCCATTGATGAGGACAGCGGCCGTCATGCCTCGACCCCCACCGCCCGCAATACGCCGCGCGCCTTAGCCCGCGTCTCTTCCAGCTCGCGCTCCGGAATCGAGTCAGCGACGATGCCGGCGCCGGCGCGCACAGTCAGCTCGCGGCCGGCGAGCTGCAGCGTGCGGATCAGAATGTTCATATCCATGGTGCCGTCGCGATTCAGGTAGCCGAGCGAACCGGTGTATGCGCCGCGGGCGACGCCCTCCAGCTCGGCGATGATCTCCATGCAGCGGACCTTCGGGCACCCGGTAATCGTGCCGCCTGGAAACACCGCCGCGAGCACATTGCCGGGCGTGACGTCCGCACGCAAGCGGCCGCGCACATTCGAGACGATGTGATGTACGTGCGAGTACGACTCGATCGTCATGAACTCGTCGACGCGTACGCTGCCCGCCTCGCACACGCGGCCGAGGTCGTTGCGCTCGAGGTCGATCAGCATGACGTGCTCCGCCCGCTCCTTCGGATGCGCGTGCAGCTCGCGCGCCAGCGCCAGGTCCGCAGCAGGATCCGCGCCTCGCGGACGCGTACCGGCGATCGGACGCGTCGTCACGATGCCGTCGCACACGCTCACCAGCCGCTCGGGCGACGAGCTGATCACTGCGATACCGTCGAGCTGCGCCACGCCGCTGAACGGGCCGGGATTCGTCTCGCGCAGCCGGCGGTAGACCTGGTGCGGCTGCACGCCGGCTTGCAGCGTCGCCCGCCAGCCGCGCGAAAGATTCGCCTGATAAATATCGCCCGCGCCAATGTACTCGAGCGCCCGCGCTACCGCGTCCAGGTACTGTCGCGGATCGTCCTCGGCGACCGTCGACTCGACCAGAGGCTCGCGCGAGTCCGCCAGGCGTGAGACACGCTGCAGATCGGCGGCGATGCGCGGAATCAGGTCGGCAGCTTCGGGCTCGGCAACGATCCAGCAGCGGCCACTGTCGTGCTCATGAATCACCGCCGCAGGAATGCGGATCGCCTGAGCGATAGGACCGACAGCCGGTTGCGGCAGACGCAGCCGCGGCTCGATCTCGCCGGCCAGCTCATAGCCGAGATATAGGAGCCAGCCACCGGTGAACGGCACTGCCGGTCCGTTCTCGGGTTTGGACGGTGCAGATCGCTCGCGTTGCCAGGCGCGATCCAGCGCTGGCAGAAAGTGGTCCGCGGCGACCAGGCTGCCAGCAGGATGCGCGAACAGGATGTCGAAGCGGCCGAGCGGCTCGCCGGCCGCGGCACTTTCGAAGAGCGCGGGATACAGGTCTGGAGAGGCGGCGTGGAGTGCGAGCAGCGCCGCAGGTTCGACGTCGACTGGGTGGAGGACGCTCAATCCAGCGCGCGGAAGATCAGCGAGCCGTTCGTGCCGCCGAACCCGAACGAGTTCGACAGCGCGACACGAATCGGCATGCGGCGTGCCGTCTTCGGCACGTAGTCCAGATCGCAGCCCTCGCCCGGATTGTCGAGATTGATTGTCGGCGGGGCGACCTGGTCGCGAATCGCCAGGATCGAGAAGATTGCCTCGACGGCGCCTGCTGCGCCGAGCAGGTGTCCGGTCATCGATTTCGTCGAGCTCACTGCCAGCTTGAAGGCGTGGTCGCCGAAGGCGCGCTTGATCGCAATCGTCTCGGCGCGATCGCCGAGCTCCGTCGACGTGGCGTGCGCGTTCACATACTGCACGTCGCCCGGATTCAACTTCGCGTCCTGCAGGGAGTTGGCCATCGCGAGCCGCGCACCCTCGCCATCTTCCGGCGGCGCGGTCATGTGATGCGCATCGCCGCTCATGCCGAAGCCGACGATCTCCGCATAGATTTTGGCGCCGCGCGCTTTCGCGTGCTCGTACTCTTCCAGCATCACGGCGCCGGCGCCGTCGGAGAGCACGAAGCCGTCGCGATCGCGATCCCATGGCCGGCTGGCGCGCTGCGGATCGTCATTGCGCGTGGAAAGCGCCCGCGCCTGGCAGAAGCTGCCGAGACCGAGCGGCGTAGTGGCCATCTCGGCGCCGCCCGCGATCATCGCGTCGGCGTCGCCGTATTGAATGAGGCGCATCGCCAGCCCGATGGCGTGCGTCGAAGTCGTGCAGGCGGTCACGGTCGCGAGGTTCGGACCGGTGAGCTTGAACTGGATCGAGATGTGGCCGGAGATCATGTTGATGATGCTGCCGGGCACGAAGAACGGCGAGATGCGCTTCGGGCTGTGCGTCTCGGCGTATTTGCGATAGTTCTCTTCGATCGTGTCGAGGCCGCCGATGCCGGCGCCCATCGTGATGCCGATGCGATGCGCATTCTCCGGCGTCACCTGGATGCCCGAGTCCTTGATGGCGTCCGCCGCGGCGCCGTAGCCGTAGTGCATGAACGGATCCATCTTGCGCAGCTCTTTCGCCGCGAGATACGCCTCTGCATTGAAGTCCGCGACGGGCCCATGAAAGCGCACGGGCCAGGCACTCACGTCAAAACGCGTGATCGGACCGATGCCGCTCTTGCCTTCGAGCACGTTGCGCCACGCCGTGTCGACGGTGCTGCCGACGGGGGAGACGATGCCGAGGCCGGTGATGACGACGCGCCGCTTCGACAAGCGATTACCTCTTCGTGCAGGTCATGAGTTGGAGAGTTGCGGACAATGCGGTCGTCCCGCCTTCCCTGGCCGGGGGACCCGAAAGCGCAGGCGAGCGTGCGCCCGCGTGCGAAGTGTCAGGCCTGATTGCGGCGCTCGGTGATGTAATCGATCGCCTGCTGAACGGTCGTGATCTTCTCGGCGTCCTCGTCCGGGATCTCGGTCTCGAATTCCTCCTCCAGCGCCATCACCAGCTCGACCGTGTCGAGCGAGTCGGCGCCGAGGTCGTCGACGAAGGAAGCGTCGTTGGTGACTTCTTCCTCTTTCACCCCCAATTGCTCGGCGACGATGGCTTTAACCTGCTGTTCGATACTGCTCATTGGTGTACGAGTCCTCTATGAGGCTTTTTGAACCCTTCGCAAAACCGACCCTTGTAGTTCGTTGGGACGGGTCGCAGGGGGCGTATTCTAAGTTAAGACCCCGACAGGTCCAACATTTCCAAAAACTCAATTAACAAAGGCACTTGACACGGATTCAGACCATGTACATGCCGCCGTTGACGTGCAACGTCTCGCCGGTGATGTAGCCCGCTTGTGGCGACGCAAGAAATGCCACCGCGGCGGCGATGTCCTCCGGCGAGCCGAGCCGTCCGAGCGCGATTTGTCCTGTCAGCTGTGCCTGCTGCTCGGCAGGCAGCTTCGCAGTCATGTCGGTGGCGATGAATCCCGGCGCCACGACATTCACGGTGATGCCGCGCGAGCCCACCTCTCGAGCCAGCGACTTCGTGAAGCCGATGATGCCGGCCTTCGCTGCTGCGTAGTTGGTCTGCCCCGCGTTGCCCATCACGCCGACGACCGACGCGATGCTGATGATTCGTCCACGGCGCGCCTTCATCATGCCGCGCACGACGCCTTTCGAAAGGCGGAACACTGAGCCGAGGTTGGTCGCAAGGATGTCGTTCCACTCCTCGTCCTTCATTCGCAGCAGCAGGTTGTCGCGTGTAATTCCTGCATTGTTCACCAGCACGGTCGGCGTCCCTTCGTGCTCCTCGATGTTCTTCAGCGCCGCATCGATCGACTGCGGATCGGCAACGTTCAGCACGATGCCGCGCACCTCGCCCGCCTCGGCAAGCGATTGCGTGATGCCTTGCGCGCCGGCTTCGCTGGTCGCCGTGCCGACGACAGTTGCGCCACGGCGTGCGAGCTCGGTCGCGATGGCGCGTCCGATGCCGCGCGACGCACCGGTGACGAGTGCAATCTCCTGTGCGAGCGTCTGCTCGGTCATGCATTGCTCCTGCAGGCCTGCAGCGCCTGCTGCAGCGATTCCGCATCTTCGATCGCGAGCATCGCGATCTCCTTGTTGCGCTCGATGCGGCGGTTGAGACCTGTGAGCACGCGTCCCGGACCGCACTCGACGATCACGCGCGCGCCGTCCTTGAGGATTGCCTGGATCGTTTCAGTCCAGCGCACCGGCTTCACCAGCTGTTCCACGAGCGCCTTGCGAATGGCTGCCTCGTCACCGTGCTTGCGCACGTCGACGGTATAGATGTCCCCTACTTCGGGCTTCCCGAACTTCACCTGCTGCAACTTCTCGCCGAAGCGATCCGCGGCGGGCTTCATGAGCGCGCTGTGCGAGGGCACGCTCACCGGCAGCTTGATCGCGCGCTTCGCGCCCTTCGCCTTCGCGGCTTCGATCGCACGATCGACTGCGGCGGCCGCACCGGCGATGACGACCTGGCCCGGCGAGTTGAAGTTCGCGGCTTGTACGACTTCGCCCTGCGCAGCTTCACGGCAGGCAGCTTCGACGTCGGCATCATCGAGTCCGAGAATCGCCGCCATTGCGCCCTGTCCGGCCGGCACGGCTGCCTGCATCGCTTGTCCGCGAAACTGCACCAGCCCGACGGCTGTCCGGAAATCGAGCGCACCGGAGCACACGAGCGCGGAGTACTCCCCGAGACTGTGACCGGACATTGCGGCCGGCAGGCCACCGCCGTGCTTGCGCCACACGCGCCACGTGGCGACGCCGGCGGCGAGCATTGCTGGCTGCGTGCGCTCGGTTTTGCCGAGCTCTTCCTCGGGACCGCCCTGGCACAGCTTCCACAGGTCGTATCCGAGTACTTCCGACGCCTCGGCGAATGTCTGCTGAACGAGCGGCTCGGCGCCGGCGAGCTGCGC
This sequence comes from Steroidobacteraceae bacterium, assembly GCA_044866955.1. Taxonomy (GTDB): domain Bacteria; phylum Pseudomonadota; class Gammaproteobacteria; order Steroidobacterales; family Steroidobacteraceae; genus Steroidobacter. Next base: position 12,219 of record JBIOUH010000051.1, on the reverse strand, counting down.
CAGCATGCCGACCGATTGCGAACCCTGGCCCGGAAAGACAAATGAGAAAGACATGAAGCGGTTAGCGGTTGGCGGTTAGCGGTTGGTGCAGAAGGCGCGGGATTATAGCGATGGGCGTGCAGTCGACCAGTCCCGCGCACGCAGCCAGAGGAAGGCGCCGGCGAGCGCGCCGCCGATCGCACCATATAGATGCGCATCTACAACGACCGGCATGTCCCCGGAAAACGGCAGCGCACCGTGCCACTGCTCCCACGCGAGCTTGCCCACCACAACGGCAGTCAGAGCCAGCGCCAGACGCCTCGATTCATGCCGCCACCAGCCCAGCGCGCCGGCGGCCAATGCGCCATGGAGGACGCCCGAGAAGCCCACGTACCACTGCAGCTGTGGCTCCAACAACACAAATCCCAGATCGATGGTGGCGACGCTGCCGCCCAGGATCAGCAGCCAGCCGCGCACCGAGTATTCGCGCGGGAAAAGCGCGGCAATCAGGCCCAGTCCGACGCCGTTCAGCAACAGGTGCTGGACCGAGCCGTGCACCAGATGGCCCGTCAGCAGGCGCCAATACTGTCCCTGGAGCACGGCCTCCCGCTCGTAACGCAGCCACTCCCGCCCGGATTCGCCAGTCAGCGACAGCAGAACCAGCAGCGCGGCCAGCAGTCCAACGAGCCAGGCTCCCGGGGTTACGGACACGGAACGGTCTTCACTCAAGCTTTCGGCCTGCTTTGTTATCATCCGGCGCCCTTAGACCCGACGGCCGACTCCACCGTTAAGCACCTCATTGCAGTCCCAAACGGAACGACTATGACAGATATGAACAGCTTCTTGCGCCGCCGGCCCAGCCGCGGATTCACGCTCATCGAGATCATGGTCGTGGTGGTGATCCTGGGCATCCTCGCCGCACTGGTCGCACCCAACGTCATGCGCCGCATCGACGACGCGCAGATCACCAAGGTGAAGCAGGACCTGCGCGCGTTCGAGACCGCGCTCAACCTGTACAAGATGGACAACTACAAGTACCCGACCACCGAGCAAGGCCTGAAGGCGCTGATCACGCAGCCGAACGATCCGACGTGCGCAACTGGAAGCAGGGCGGCTATCTCGGCAACTCCGGCCAGCTCAAGGATCCGTGGCAGAACGACTACCTTTATGTCTACCCCGGCCAGCATGGCGAGTACGACATCTACACCCTCGGCGCGGACGGCCAGGAAGGCGGCGAAGGCGTGAACGCCGACCGGGGCAACTGGCAGACGGAGTGACCTTGCTCGTCCGCGACAGGAACACAGGATTCACGCTGCTCGAGATCCTCGTCGTTATCGTGATCATCGGCGTGATGGTCGCGATGGTGACCCTGTCGTTCAACGTGCTCGGCTCGGATCGCGAAACCGCGGAAGAGACGCGGCGCTTCTGGGCGGTGTTGCGTCAGGCGCGTGAAGAAGCGGAGCTGCAGAGCCTCGACCTCGCGGTCTTCGTCGGCGCCACCGAATACGAGTTCCTGCGCTTCGACACCCGGCGCAACGAGTGGCAGCAGATCGCCGACGACACTCTCTTTGCGCCGCGCGTACTACCCGAGGGACTGCGCTTCAGACTGTGGATGGAAAGCCGCGAGCTGGTGCTCAAGCCCGGTCTGCCCGACCGCAGCAAGAAGGACGAGAACCAGAAGTGGCCGCCGCAAGTCACGGTCCTGTCGAGCGGCGACGTCGTGCCGTTCGAGTTGCAGATCGAACGCGACGCTGCGCCGGCACTGTGGCGCATGACTTCGCAGGCGGACGGCGACCTGCGCGTCGAGCAGCGCAAGAAGGACGACAACGATTGGGTGCTGGTGACGCAGACCAAACCGCCGCCCGAAGACGACAAGAGTAAGGAGCGTATGTCCTATGCGCGCCCGTAACCGTGCATTCACGCTGATCGAAGTGATGGTGGCGCTGCTGGTCGTGGCCATCGGCATGCTCGGCGCCATCACGGCCGTCAGCCAGGCGGCCGGCAACAGCGGCTACCTGCGCGACAAGACTGTGGCGCACTGGGTCGCCATGAACAAGCTCACCGAAGTGCGTCTGCAGAAAAACGCGCCGTCGATCGACAAGACCTCCGACGAGGTCGAGATGGGCGGGCGCAAGTGGAAGTGGACGATGAACGTGACGCAGACGCAGGTCGAGACCATGCGTCGCATCGACATCACCGTGCGGCCCGAAGAAGCTCCTGAAACCAGCCGCCTCGCATCGATCACGGGCTTCTACGGGACGGCAGTTGCGCCGCCGGGCTCCGCTCTCGTCTCGTGGCAAGGCGCCGACAGCGGACCGCAGCAAGGCGGCAAAGGTAAGGAAGACGAGGAGCAGCAAGGCGAGCCGAACCAGCCGGGCGACGACGAAGAGGATCCGGGCGCGCCGCCGGAGCCGGACGACGCTGACAATCCCGTCGACCCCAGCGATCCGACGCAGCAGCAGTGACATGCGCGCACGCGGTTTCACATTGGTCGAAGTGCTGGTGGCGGTGTTCGTATTTTCGATCGTCGCTGCCCTCGCCTATGGCGGCTACAACCAGCTCACGCGACAGGACGAGATCGTCGACAAGAACGCGAGCCGCACGCGCGCGATCCAGTCGGCCGTGCAACGCATGGCGGAAGACTTCGAGATGATCGAGCCGCGGCCGGTGCGCGAGCCGCTCGGCGAATCGGTCGAGCCGGCGCTGCGCTCCGATTCGCGGACGGAGACGCTCGCGGAGCTGACGCGCTCCGGCTGGTCGAACCCCGCGGGCGTGTCGCGCTCCACGTTGCAGCGAGTCGCGTACCGCGTGCAGGACAACAAGCTGCAACGCGCCTACTGGAACGCGCTCGATCGCGTGTTGAGCGTCGAGCCCACGACTACGGTGCTCATAGATCACGTGCGCACCGTGAGCTTCCGCTTCATGGACCAGAACCAGAGCTGGCACGAGCAGTGGCCGCCACTCGGCTACTCGGGCCCCGACGCCGCGCGGCTGCGGCCGATCGCGGTCGAGATCACTCTCGATCTCGAGGACTGGGGCAAGATCGTCCGGCTGGTGGAGGTGGCAGGATGAACCTTCGCAATCGCCAGCGCGGCGTCGCACTCATCGTCGCAGTACTGATCGCGGCGCTCGCCGCCATGCTCGCGGCGAGCGTGTCGTTCAAGGGCTATCTCGACCAGCGCCGCACCGGCAACGCCGTGGCGATGGACCAGGGCTTCGAAGTCGCGCTCGGCGGCGAAGCGTGGGCCGCGGACGCATTGCGCCGGGACAAGCAGCAGAGCGCGAAGACCGACGACTTCACCGAGGAATGGGCCACGCCGATTCCACCGATCCCGCTCGATGACGGCAACGGCAACTCCTACGGCGACTTCGAGGGCCAGCTCGAAGACATGCAGGGCCGTTTCAATCTCAATAGCCTCGTGGCGCTCGAAGGCGGTCAGCTGAAGACCGATCAGCTCGCCGTGGCGCGCTTCACGCGTCTGCTGGAGCTGCTGGAGATGGAGCCGAAGTGGGCAAAGATCATCGCGGACTGGATCGATAGCGACATTCAGCCGGAATTCCCGGATGGCGCCGAAGACCCGACGTACACCGGCCTGACGCCGCCCTACCGCACGGCCAACATGCCGCTGACGCGTGCCAGCGAGCTGCTCGCAATCGCCGACTTCGGCCTCGACCGTTATCGCAAGCTCGAGCCGTTCGTCACGGCCCTGCCGATCGGCACACCCATCAACCTCTGCACGGCGTCGCCCGAGTTGCTCGACGCCCTCGTCGAAGGGCGGCGTCAGTTCACTATGGCGCGCGAGAGCACTATGGAAACCCGCAAGCAGCGCTGCTTCCCGACCAAGCAGGATTTCGAAAGCAGCCTGCAGCCCAACGAGAAGGATGAACTGGTGCAGGGCAAGGTCATCGACGTGACGAGCTCGTACTTCCGCGCCACGATCTGGGTCACTATTGGCACTACCCAGTACACCCTGTACAGTCTGCTGTATCGCAGCGGCAACAACGGTCTCGTGCGTCCTATCCTGAGAAGCCACGGAACGCCCTGACATGCCGGAATTTCTCGTCGTACGCCTGCCCTCCGCCGCCGCCGCCACGATCGGCGCTGCTGCCGAATGGATCGTCATGGACGGCACCGGCGCTCGCCGCGGCAACGTGCAGTCGGGTCCGCTCGACCTCGCTCCCGCCGCCGCGGCCAATCGCAAGGTCATCGTGCTGGTGCCAGGCACCGACGCGCTGCTCGCAGAGCCGGTGCTGCCGGTGAAGAGCGGGGTGAAGCTCGCGCAGGTCGTGCCGTTCGCACTCGAAGAGCATCTCGCCTCAGACGTCGAAGATCTGCATTTTGCAGTCGGCAAGCGCGATGTGCGTCCCGGGACGCCGGTCGCTGTCGTCTCGCGCGCCCGCATGGATGCCTGGCAGACCTTGCTCACGGACGCTGGTCTGCACGCGGATGCGATCTATCCGGAAACGGCGGCGCTGCCCGAGACGACGAACGCCATCACGCTGCTGATCGACGGCGCTCGCGTGTACGTGCGGCGCGCGGAAATGCCCGGCGCGGTCCTCGACGTGCAGCCGCTCATCGAAGCGCTGCAGCTCGCGCTGGCCTCCGGCGAGGAATCGCGCGAGCACGTGACGATCTACGTTGCCGAAGAGGACTACGAGCGCGAGCGCGAGCTGCTCGAAGGGCTGCGCGAATTCACGCAGAGCCTGCAGCTCAAGCTCCTGCCCGATGGCCCCCTGCCCTTGCTGGCGGCGAACATCGTGCAACACCCGGGCGTGAACCTGCTGCAGGGCACGTACCAGTCGAAGCGCAAGCTGAACGTTTCGTTTGCACCGTGGCGCTACGCTGCCGTGCTCGCCGGCGTGTTCCTCGTCGCGCACCTCGGTCTCAAGTCGTGGCAGTACTTCCACTATCGCAGCCAGGAAGCGCGGCTCGACGCGGAGATCGCCAATCTCTACCAGCAGCTGATGCCGGGCGCTCCCATGCCGGAGACGTCGGCCGCGAGGCGCATGGTGGAAGCGCGCCTCAATCAACTGCGCGGCAGCGGCCCGGTGAGCGGCGTGATGACCACGCTCGCGGCGCTCGGCGAAGCGCTGAGCCAGACGCCCGACGTGACGATCGAGAACATCGCCTACGTGAACAACACCACCAACCTGCGCGTGCTGGCGCCGACCACCGACGCCCTCGATCGCATCCGCCAGCTCGCGACCGAGCGCGGCCTGGAGTCCGAGCTGAAGTCGGATAACGCGCGCGATCAGAAGCACGAAGGCCAGCTGCAATTAAAGAATCCGGGCGCCTGACATGCAGAAGCTCAAGGACTGGTTCTTTTCCCTGCAGCCGCGCGAGCGTTCGATCGTCGTTCTCGGCGGCGTCCTGGTGCTGATCGTCGCGGTCTACATCCTGGCGCTCGCGCCGTTCTACAAGGCCGTCAGTTCGAGCGCCGAGCGCGTAGAGAACAAGAAAGGCGACCTCGCGTGGATGCGCAGCGTCGGCGGCGAAGTGATGGCGCTCAGTGCCAGCTCTCCGACCGCGGCGGCGCCGAGCAACGAATCGCTGGTCGTCCTGATCGATCGCACGGCGCGCGAGTGCGGTCTCGGCGCGTCGCTGACGGGTCAGACCCCCAACGGCGACAACGGCATTCGCGTACGGTTGGAACAGGCAGAGTTCGACAAGCTGGTGGTCTGTCTCGGCAGCCTGCAGCAGTCGCACTCGGTCAACATCGAATCCGCCAACATCGATCGCACCGCCAAGCCCGGCTTCGTCAACGCCAGCCTCGTCCTCACGCGCCCCGGCGGATAACCTCGGATGAAAAGAACCTGGCCGCTGGTCGCGCTCGGCATCGGTGCGTTCCTGCTGTTTGCCTTGGTGACGCTGCCCGCCAGCGCGGTGCTGTCGTTCTTCCATGTCTCCGGCGTCACGCTTTCCGGCGTCTCGGGCACGATCTGGAAAGGCCGCGCGCAGGCGGTTCGTGCCGGCAATCTGCACGTCGGCAGCGTCGAGTGGGACCTCAACGTCCTGGCGCTGCTGACAGGGAAGCTGGGTGCCGACGTGAAGGTCACGCGCAGCGACGGTTTCGCACAAGGGTCGATAGCCGTGTCCGGAGCTCGCGTCACGATGCGCGGACTCAATGCCTCGCTGCCGCTCAGCGCACTGCCGTCGAACATGGTGCGCGGCTGGACCGGCACCGCGACCGTCAAGCTCACACAACTCGCACTCGAGAACGCCTGGCCGGTCGCGGCGACGGGCACGATCGTAGTCGCCGACCTGGTCGGTCCGGCCGACCGCCCCGCTCCAATGGGCGGTTACAAGGTCGTCTTTCCGGAAGGCGCGGCTGCCGACGGATTGAAAGGCACGCTGAGCGATATCGGCGGCGGGCCGCTCGCGGTGAACGGCACTATCGACATCAAGAAGGATCGCAGCTACCTGGTGAACGGGTTCGTCGCTACACGGCCCGGCGCGCCGAGCGACATGGCGCGCCAGCTGGAGATCCTGGGCGCGCCGGATGCGCAGGGACGCCGCGAGTTTGGCTTCGAAGGAAGCATGTAGAGACGGAGTCGGGCTAAAGCCCGACCTGCGACCGCGCTGCAGGTCGGACTTCAGCCCGACAATCAAAAGTCGGCCGAGAACACCGCTCCGATCGTTCGGGGTCTGAGGATCGTTGCGTTGCCCTGCGTGCCGACGGTCGTCGCGCGCTGGAAACCGTACTCGTCGAACAGGTTGGTCGCATACAGCGACAGCTTGTAGCGCCCGAACTTCACGCCCGTGCGCAGATCGGCCGTCACGTAGTCATCGACGTTGAAGTTGGCATTGGCCGGTGCGATCGCGCCTCTGCCGTTGAACGACGTCTTGCGCGAGTCCTGGTAGGCGACACCGCCACCGACGAACGCATCGAGCGAGCCGAGCATGAAGTCGTAGTCGCCGGAGAACGAGAACGTCCACTCCGGAATTCCCGGCAGTTGTTCGCCGGAGGCGCCGCCGAGCGGCGGATCGTCCTCATCGAGCTCGCTGCGCGCGTACGCGGCAGTGGCAACCAGGTTGAGCGCGCTCGTCGGCTGAAAAGTCAGCGTCGCTTCGACGCCGTTCGCCGTCACGTCGCTGTCGGCATTGGCGCCGACGTTGACGCCGCCGAGACTCTGGAAGACCTGCATGTCTTCCCACTTGATGCGATAGATCGCGACGTCGTAGCCGACCGCGCCGTCTGCCAGCTTGCCTTTCGCGCCGACTTCGTAGCTCCACAGGGAATCCGCCCGGACGAACGGCAGCGAAACCACGTCGCCGGTGACGGGATCGATCAGCGGCAGGTTCGCGGACGCCGGACGGTAGCCGTCGGCCACGCGCACGTACAACGACAGGTCATCGTTCGGCCGGTAGCGCATGTTGAACATATACGTCTGCACGTCATCGGAGACCGTCTGACGCGGCAGCGCGGGACCTGCGAGGAAACCAGTGCCCGTGAACAGCACGGACATGTCGTTGCTGCTGAAGCGCGCACCGACGGTCGCGTCGAGCTGCGGCGTGAAGTAGTACGTCACGTTGCCGAAGACCGCCTTTTCCTTGTAGTCGGAGGGGAATTGCTGCGTGACCAGGTTGAAGCCGCTCGGCTGCCCGATGGCCCTCTGGAAGTTCGAGCTCTCCTCTTTCGTGTAGTACAGGCCCACGAGCCACTCGAGGTGCTCGTTGTTGGCCGAGGTGAGCCGGAACTCGTGCGCCCAGCGATCGGTGCTTATGATCTGGTCGAGCGGCACGGTGTTCGTGCCCGGCGGATCGCCCGTCTGCTGGTCGACCAGTGCGCCGAAGAAGCGCGTGAGATCCAGGACGGCGTTCTGCGAGAACTCCTGGTAACTGCTGGCGAGCGTGGCAGTCGCCCAGTCTGCCTGATATTCGAACGTGGCCGCGCTCAGCTCGTACTCGATCTCGGTCGGTTGTCCGCCAGGCGCGGTGCTCTGCTCGTACCGTCCGAACAGCGGCTGACCGTTCGTGATGTCGAACGGCACGCTGTTCTGCTCGGAGAACTCGAACCTCTGGTCCATGTAGTTGAGCTTCACCTTGAACGCGTCGGTCGGCTTGAACAGCAGCGTCGCCTGGCCGCCCTTCAGCTCGGCGTCGTTGATGTCCTTCTCCGGACGCGTTGCCTGGTCGATGAAGCCCTCGTTGTCCTGGTAGAAGCCGCTGACGCCGAGCGACAGCTTGTCGCTGACGAGCGGCACGTCGACGCCGGCCTTGTACAGCTGATTGAAACCGCCCTGCGAAGTGTTCGACAGGTCGGTCGAGAAGCGGCCGTTGAAGTCAGTGAGCGACGGCTCCTTGGTGATGTAGCGCAACGAGCCGCCCATCGACGCTGCGCCGAACAGCGTGCCCTGCGGGCCCTTGATGACTTCGATGCGCTCGACGTTGCCGAGCAGCGAATCCAGCGCGAAGTTCGCGCCTTCCGCGAACGCTGTCACCGAGCCGTACGGGATGTCGTCGAGATAGATGCCAACCGAAGGCGTCGAGAAGATGTTGGCGACGCCGCGCATCGTGATCGAGCCCTGCCCGGGCGCGCCGTCGTCGTTGAAGTTCACGCCCGGGATGTACTTGAGCACGCCGCTGAGCGACGTGACGCCGCCGGCGGCGAATGCCTGCGGATCGACGACTGCGACCGACGCCGGCACGTCCTGCACTTCCTGCGCGCGGCGCGTGGCCGTGACGATGATTTCTTCCACTTCGACCTGGTCGGCGGCGACGGCCGCCGACGCGCCGGTCAGGGCTATCAGCCCCCACGTTGCCGTGGCAACGGATCTGTTCATCGAGCGTTTGAAGCGACACATGACGTTTGACCTCTCCCCCCAACAGGCTCTGCAACGCTGTATGGGACGAGAATGGAAGCAAAGCATCTGCCGATCTATAAGAATTCAACCGATTTCTGGAATCCCTCCGCGGCCCTTCGGTGGCTATCGGCGCCGATAGATGCGGCCGCTTTCCGTCTCGAAGCCGCTGATCCGGCCGTCCGCGCCGCGGCGGAAAGTGAGCAGAAAACGCTCTTCGGGCGCGCGTGTGTCGCTCGCCTCGAAAGAGTCGTAGCTCCAGTGCGCGAGATTGAAAGTCGCACCGGGTTGCATTGCGAGAATCAGGCTGCCGTTGCTTTTCAGCACGATCTGCGTGTCGCCGATCAGCGGCTCGGCATAGGTGCCCGCGTAATCCGCAGGGGGTAGCGAAGCACGAGCCTTCGCGGGCCGTGCACGCTGAGCTGCAGCACGACGCTTGCTCTCTTCGTCCTGCAGTCCGCCATACAGCTTCAACAGGTTGGCATTCCAATCCTTGCCGCGGGTGTTCAGAAAGCGATCCACCACGTCGTACATGAATGCGTGTCGGTACTCCACGGGACCGGCATTGATCAAGATGACCAGCCCGAGCCGCTCCTCCGGCACGATCGCAGCGAGCGCGTTGGCGCCGTACAGACTGCCGGTGTGCATCGCGAGCATTCGGCCCTTGTAGTCCTGCAGGAACCAGCCCAGACCGTAGGCATAGAAGTGCGGGTTCGCCTGCCGCGCCGCCGGATAGCCGATGTTGGCGAGCAACATCTGCGGCTTCAGCGCTTCCGCGACAGTTTCCGGCTTCACGATCGCCCTGCCTTCGAACGTGCCTTTGCCGAGCAGCAATCGCAGCCACTTGGCCATGTCCGCCGCGCTCGACTGAATACCTGCCGCGCCGAGCGGCTCCGGCGACACGTAAAGATCGGTCACTCGAGCGACGCCTCGATCGATCAGATGCGCGCCGGTCACGTTGGCGTGCCTGCCGAGATCCGGTCCGGTGAACAGGCTGTCGCTCATGCCGAGCGGCTCGAAGATGCGCTGACGAACGAAGTCCTGAAAGCTCGTTCCCGCCACGCGAGCGACGACCTCGGCTGCAACGACGTACATCATGTTGTTGTACGCCCAGGTTGAGCGCAGGCTCGACGCCTGCTTCGCGTACTGCATGTGCTCGAGGCTGGTGCGAATGTCGAAACCGCGCACCCACAGCAGGTCCATCTCCTCGACGCCGGTGCGATGCACGAGCAGATCGCGAATCGTCACTTCGCGTGTGACGTACGGATCGGCGACACGGAACTCGGGAACGTAGCGCACGACCGGGTCGTCCCAGCGCAGCTTGCCGTCGTCGACGAGCAGGCCGAGCGCCATTGCCGTGAACGCCTTGGTCGTCGACGCCAGCGTGAACGCCGTGTGGGCGTCGACCGGATCGTTGCTGCCGAGATGCTTCGTGCCGAAGCCGCGCTGATACACGACCTGATCGTCCTTGACGATCGCGACCGCAAGCCCCGGCGCGTGCCATTGTTCGCGCGCGCTTTCGATCGCGGCGTCTAGTCCCGCCAGTGGATCGTCGCCGGCCTGCGCGCCGATCGGCGCGAAACAACTGAGCGCAACCAGACAGGCACAGAGCAAACGGATCATGCAACCTCCTCGCAATGAGCGCGGCATCATCGCCGCTCGTGGCCGCGGCGTCATCGCCTTGGCGTTTTTGTTCAAGAGGCGGTGAGGAAAAATATAGATCAGGGGGTGACGCCCCTCCATATTCCGGCGATAGTCGCACCGCCCGTGCTGCTGGAAACCCTCAAGATGCCGCGACCCCTGCCGCTCGCTTTGCTGCTCACGCTGTGGAGCACCGCCGCGCTCGCAGTCGATCCGCTGGACACGCTCATGCTCGAGCAGCCGGATATCGACGCCCGGCACATCACCTTCATCTACGACGGCGACGTGTGGGTCGCCAATCGCGATGGCAGCGGCGCGTATCGCCTGACGACCGCAGAGGGCCAGGAATCGCTGCCGCACTTGTCACCGGACGGCGCATCGATTGCCTTCAGCGGCAACTATGACGGCAACATCGACGTCTACGTCGTGCCCGTCGCGGGCGGCAGCCCGAAGCGCCTGACGTGGCACAGCGAGGACGACCTGGTCGAAGGCTGGGACCGTCAGGGCCGCGTCCTCTTCAGCTCGTCCAGCGACGCGTACACCTCGCGCAACGCCCACATCTTTGCGATCGACCCCCAGGCGGCATTTCCCGAGCGTCTGCCGATCCCGCAAGGCGTGGACGCGGATGCAGCGCCCGATGGCCACGCGATTGCGTATGCGACGGGCGCGCAGACGCAGTGGAAGATGTATCGGGGCGGCACGGTGTCGCGCATCGCGATCATGGCCTTCGCGGACCACGCCGTGCAGAAGGTTCCCCAGCCGCCTGAGCGCTGCAACGACATCAACCCGATGTGGATCGGCGGCAAGCTCTTCTTCAACTCCGACCGTCACGGCGAATTCAACCTGCACTCGTTCGATCCCGCGAGCGGCGAAGTCCAGCAGCTGACTGCGTACCAGGATTTCCCGGTCACCAACGCCAGCGCCGGCGACGGCAAGATCATCTTCGAGCAGGCCGGCCACTTGCGGGTGTTCGATCCGCAGACCTCGAACACTGCGACGCTGCGTGTCGGAGTCGCTTCCGACTTGCGGGAAACACGTCCGCGTCGCGTCAGCAACATCGACTACATACGCAATGTCTCCCCTGCCCCGGACCTGACGCAGGTCGCGCTCGAATATCGCGGCGAGATCGTCACGGTGCCCGCGCAAAAAGGTGCGCCCATCCGCAACCTGACGCAGTCACCCGGCGCGAACGACCGCGCACCGGCATGGTCGCCGCAGGGCGGCAGGATCGCGTGGTTCTCGGACGAGTCCGGCGACTATGCGCTGTACGTCGCGGATCGCAGTGGCGCCGGCAAGGTGCGCCGCATCCCCCTCCAGGGCGGCTCCGGTTTCTATCTCGACCTCAAGTGGTCGCCGGATGAGAAGCGCCTGTCGTTCCTCGACAATGCCTACAGCCTGTTCGTCCTCGACATCGACAGCGGCCGCGTGCAACGCGTCTCGGAGAATCAATACTTCGGACACCAGCCATTCATCTCGCACAACTGGGCGCCCGACTCGCAGTGGCTCGCCTACACGCAGAACAGCAACGGCCTGATGCAGACGGTGTACGTGTACTCGATCGCGCAGCGCACGTCGTTCCAGGTCACCGATGGACTGACCGAAGTCAGCGAGCCTGTCTTCGATCGCAACGGCCGTTACCTGTACGTGATCGCCTCGGACCAGGCGGGGCCGATCAAGGATTGGTTCTCGCTGGCGTCGATCGACCTGACGTTCACGCATTCGCTGTACGCGATTGCGCTGCGCAAAGGCGATCCCTCGCCCCTGCCGCTGGAAGGGGAAACGGGTGCCGTCCCCTCC
>JBIOUH010000050.1:0-4891 GCA_044866955.1 Steroidobacteraceae bacterium | reverse complement strand
CCAGCACCGCGAGCAGGTAGAACCAGAAGCTCAGCATGTTCATGTACGGGAACACCATGTCCCGCGAGCCGCACATGAGCGGGATGAGGTAGTTGCCGAAGCCGCCGAGGAACAGCGCGGTGAGCAGATAGATCACCATGATCATGCCGTGCATGGTGATGTACTGGTAATAGTCCTGCGGCGCGATCAGCGAGAACGTATCGGGGAAGCCGAGCTGCAGGCGCATCAGCACGGACATCACCAGCGCCACCAGCCCGATGCCGATGGCGACCAGCGCGTACTGGATCGCGATCACCTTGTGATCCTGGCTCCAGATGTACTTGCGGATGAACGTCTCGGGATCGTGCAGCGCGTGCTCGTGATCGCGGTCAGCGATTGCGACGAATGCCATCGATGGGTTCCTCTACAAAGTGTGTACGTAGTCGAGCAGATCGTTGATCGACTGCTCGTCTTTCAGGGCCCGCGCCATGGAGCGCATCTGTGCGCCGTGGAAGTCCTGTCGGTGAGTGCCGCGGATGCCCTGCCGGAAATTCTCCAGCTGCCGCGCCATGTACCAGTCGCTCATGCCTGCCAGACGCGGCGCGTTCGTGCCCCAGATGCCCTCGGCTTTGTCGCCGTGACACGAGGCGCAGGTCGCGTACAGCTTCTTGCCGCGCTCCGGGTTGCCGCCGACACTGGCGTCGGGACGCGTATCGGGCAGCGAGCCGATGAATGCGACGACGTTGTTGATCGCGGCATCGTCGGCGAGGATCTGCGCCATCGGCGCCATCTGCTTGCCGTAGGTGTCGTTCTCGTTCGTGCCGCGCACACCGTGCTTGAAGCTCTGCAGCTGCCGCGCGAGATACCAGCCGGACTGGCCGGCGAGCTTCGGCGCGCCGAGCTCCTTGTTGCCCTGACCCTGGTCGCCGTGACACGCCGTGCACGGCGCGAACATCGCCTGACCCGCTGCTGGATCGCCCTTCGCCACCGCTGCGGTCTGCGCGAAAGTCGGCTGCTTGGCGAGCCAGTCCTGGTACTTCGATTCTTCGTCGACGACGACGCGGCCGCGCATCGCGAAGTGCGCCACGCCGCACAGCTGCTCGCAGAGCGCGTCGAACTCGCCCGTTCGCGTCGGCGTCAGCCAGAAATGCGTGACCATGCCGGGCACCATGTCCATCTTCACGCGAAACTGCGGCACGGCGTACTGGTGATTCACGTCCTTCGCGCGCAGCAGGAACTTCACGTCCTTGCCGACCGGCAGGTGCAGCTCCGGCGAGGCGACGATCACGTCGTCCTGCCCTTTCGGATCCTGCGGGTCGACGCCCAACGGGTTGTCGAGCGTCACGAGCTTCATGTCGGAAGCGCCGAGCTCGCCGTCGCGGCCCGGCAGGCGATAGCTCCACGCCCACTGCTGGCCGACGACTTCGACGATCGAGGCGTCCGGCGGCGGCGTGACGAACTTGGCCCACACGGCGAGGCCGGGCGCGAGCATCGCGGCGATGCCGACGGAGGTGATGGCCGTCAGCCACCACTCGAGCTTCTTGTTCTCCGGCTCGTACGCGGCCTTCTCGGTCTTGCCCTTGCGATGCAGGTAGCGGACCACCGTCCACGCCATGAACAGGTTGATGACGATGAAGACGAAGCCCGTGACCCAGAAGGTGACGTTGACGGTCTGATCCATCGTCTTCCAGTTCGACGCGATCTCGGTGAACCACCACGGATCGCCGAACAGGCCGTACAGCGAGGCGAAGTGGAACGCCACCGTTGCGATCACCAGCAGGATCAGTGCCCAGGCAAATACCATTCGCCAGCCCTCCCGTCGCGCTCGTCGAGCTATCGTTTATCCGGTCAGCATCTCGTCAGCGGGGCCGCAACTTGCGGCCCCGTTCGTTACGCCTTCTTCAATGTGCCGGCGCTGCCGGCTCCGTCGCCCAGTCGCGAGACCTTGCTGAACGGATTGATGAAATGGGAATCGACGCCGACCAGCTCGGCCTCCGGATGGCGCTCCTTCATCATCTTCACCACCGAGTCTTCCTGCTGCTTGCGGACGTACACGAGCACCAGGTACTTGCCGGCTTCGATGTCGTCGTGGAAGCGCGCCAGTTTCTTGTTTTCCGCGCCGATGCCCGCCAGCCCGCCTTCCCAGGCGCCGAACAGCGTCGCGACCGCGACCAGGATCGCGTAGACGTACACCGGGACCTGGTATTCGGGGCCGAACGGATCGAAATACTTGAGCAGCGCCACGCCGATGAGACCGGCGGCGAGACCGAGGGCGGCGCCTATGAACCCGTCGCGGACCACGTCGAGCGTTTCGAGGTAGTTGCTCGAGTGGATGTGCTGTTTTCTAAGCCCCGATTCGTCCTTACAGATGACGTGTAAGTAGAAATCTTCGACGCCGGCCTGGTGCAGGTCGTCCGAGACGTCGTGAGTGCTCGCAAGTGTTGGGGCGAGGAAATACAGGCACTTCATTGGATCCCCCGATCGGATACTTCGACTACAAAGCTCTCAACCTCGTCAATCAGCTATAAATCTTTTCGTGTACGGTCGGCGGGCGATCCGCTAAATCGAGTTTCGCACAGGGATTTTGGCTTTGGAAGAGAACCTTCCCTATCCAATATGAGAGAGCTTCAGCAGCCGGCGCAGATCCTCCAGCAGGCCCTTCGCCGGCGGCGGCTGCGGCACGTGACGCATCATGAGATTGCCGAGCGGGTCGATGACATAAATGACGCCCGAGTGGTCCGCGTCAGCGGACAGCGAGTAGTCCCCCGGGGTGCTATCGGCGGCCGGCTGCGTGTCCGGAAACACGGCGAGGAGCTGCGCGCCGGCATCGTTGTCCGCAAGTGCGATCACGAGATCGGGATGCTCTGCGTCCAGATAAGCGCGGTCGCAGCAGTTGCCGGTCGCGAGAAAGATGCGCTGGACGCGCGTCATGTCGGCGTTGAGAGCGAGTCGCGTCTGGCGCATCAACACGAGCGCCGCGCGGCAGCGGCCGTCGCAGCGGCCGTCGCCGACGTACAGCAACGTCCACTTGCCGTGCCAGGTTTGCGGCGCCAGCGGCGTGCCGCCCGGCGTGAGCAATGCGACGCTCGGCAGCGGCCGCGGCGGCGAGATCAGCTCGCCGTGATTGGTGCTGCCGGGCGGCCGCCAGCCGCCGCTGCCGTAATACAAAAGAAATGCCAAGGCGAGCGGGACGAAGAACACCGCCAGCAGGATCCAGACCTGCGCGCGCGAGCGGCGCCCGACGGGTGTGTTCACTGCGAGCGCTCGTCCAGCATCCGGCCGCGCCGCAGGCCCATCACGACGAACAGCACGATCGCCGCGATCGCGAAGCCGAACCACTGCACGGCGTAACTGAGATTGCGCTCCGATCCCATGTCGGTGCGCGCCTGCCACGCGCGCTCGAAGCCGTCCGGCTGATCGTTGTCGAGCAGGACGAGGCCGGGGAGCACCTTGCGGTCCAGCGCCTTTTCGACGGTCGCCTGCTCCGGGTAGTTCATGACGCGCGGCCAGCTCGTATCCGCGCTCGGCGGCGCCTCGATCCTGACGCCGGGCCGAGGCAGCACGCTCAGCTGACCGGCGACCGTGCGCACGTCTTCTCCCACTGTCACGTCGGGAATATCGCTGCGCGTCGCGCCCGGCCGGTGCCAGCCGCGATCGACGAGCAGCCAGCCGCCGTCCTGCAGCTCGAATGGCGTGACGACGCGATACCCCGGCTGTCCCATCGCCGAAGGCATGCTGTCGAGCAGGATCTGATGCGCGCTCTCGTAGTGACCGCGCGCCGTGACTCGCTGATATTGGGTGAGCCCCGCGGCATTGGCGGCAGTCAATTCGACGACGGAGCTCTGACCGGCAGCGAACTTTGCCTGCATCGCATCTTTCTCGGCGGCGCGGCTCAGCTGCCAGAACGCGAGCCGCACGAACAGCGCAACCGCTGCGATGGTGATCGCAACAGCGAGCAGCGTCGGCGAGAAATTGCGATTGGCGATGCGCATGTCACCGGACGTGCGGCTCGATCCAGCCCAGCCACCACGCCAGCATCAGCAGCGCGAACAGCAGCACCGACAGGCTGACGCGGATCGTGAGCGCGCGCACCATCTTCTGCGACTCACCCTTATCGCGCACGAAGTGCACGAGCGCCGAGCCGAGGCTCAGCACGATCGCCAGCAGGCAGGCGAGGATGAGAAATCGTGCCACGGCCCTCTACAGCCAGTACACGAAGATGAACAGCCCCAGCCACACGACGTCGACGAAGTGCCAATACCAGGCCGCGCCTTCGAACGCGAAGTGATGCGTCGGCGTGAAGTGGCCCTTCAGGCATCTGAACCATACGACCGCCAGCATCAGCGCGCCGACCGTGACGTGGAAGCCGTGGAACGCGGTGAGCGGGAAGAACGTCGAGCCGTAGATGCCCGAGGTCAGCTTCAGGTTGTGCTCCGTGTACGCCTCGATGTACTCGTGCGCCTGCAGGTAGACGAACAGGAAGCCGAGCAGGAACGTCAGCGCCAGGAAGATGTTCAGCAGGCGGCGATTGCCGGCCTTGAGCGCGTGATGCGCGATCGTGATGGTGACGCCCGAGGTCAGCAGGATCAGCGTGTTGATCGCCGGCAGGCCGAACGCCGGGATCACGGTGAAGTCGCCGCCGATCTCGCCGGGACCGTTGGTCGGCCACGCCGCCTCGAAGTTGTCCCCGCGCACCACCTTGGTCAGCAGCTTCGTGCCCTCGCCGCCGAGCCACGGCACCGAGAACTGTCGTGCGTACAGCAGCGCGCCGAAGAAGCCGGCGAAGAACATCACCTCGGAGAAGATGAACCACATCATGCCCATGCGGAACGAGCGATCGACGGCTTCGTTGTACAGCCGCCCTTCGCTCTCGCGGATCACGACGCCGAACCAGCCGACGAACATCACCGTC